>NZ_CP115159.1:2565000-3302809 GCF_027594425.1 Zunongwangia sp. HGR-M22 | reverse complement strand
CATTCCCAGCGTGAACCCCAATCAAATTTTGTGCTCGCAATTTCCCATTCCTGCTCGGTTGGTAGGCGTAAGCCTTTCCATTGCGCAAAAGCAAAAGCTTCGTAATAACTAATATGGCTTAATGGAGCGTCAGGATTTAATTTTTGTAAACCTTGCAAGGAGAATTGATGCCATTGGCCATCGATTTTATGCCAGTATGATGGTGCTGAAATCTGAGTGGTATTTACCCAATCCCAACCTTCAGCATGCCAAAGTAAAACATCTTTATAACCACCGGCTGCGATAAATTCGATATACTCGTTATTGGTTACCAATTTGTTTGAAATTTGATAATCGTTTAAATATACGGTGTGACGGCCAAGTTCGTTATCATAACAAAAATCGTTGTTATTATGCCCAATCTCATAGTTCCCCTTTTCTACGGAAATCCATTCTTGTTGAAAATCTTGAATCGGGTTTTCTTGAAATTGATCGTTGTATTTAGGGAACAAAGGATTGTTACCTAAAATATATTTTATATCGGTATAAAGTAATTCCTGATGTTGTTTTTCGTGGTGACAACCAATCTCGATAACTTCAAGAACTTCTTTGCTTAGGTTAGCAGATTCGAGAAATTGTTTTAACGTTTTAGAAACATAATCACGATATTTATAGACCCAGGCAACGGTAGGTCTTGAAAGATTTCCGCGATCTGTACGTATCACTTTTTCACCAACGCTTTCGTAATAACTATTAAAAACGTAAGCAGAATGTTCATCAAAAAGCAGGTAATTGCTTTTATAAGGTTTAAGCACAAATTCTTCAAAAAACCATGTAGTATGCCCAAGATGCCATTTGGGTGGTGAGACATCTACTATTGGTTGCACAACGTAATCTTCAGTTTCTAAAAAAGAACAAATAAGTTCAGATTGTGCTCGTGTACTTTTAAAAAGATCTAATAATTCTGGCTGTGTAAGCATAAAAGAGAAATACGGTTAGTGCGTATCTCTCAAATTTACAATTTTTTAGAAGCTAGCGGTTTTCACCAGCGTTAATCCAAAGTTAAAAAAGGAATAGTGATAGAAAGCCGATGTATTGTGTTAATTAGGCTATAATCTATAATTGCAAAGGGATCGTATATTTTATAGAAACAGGCTTTCCTGCCTTTTTACCCGGAGTCATTTTAGGCAGTTCAGCGAGCATTTTTTGTACAGCAGATTTAATTTTTGGCTCTTTAGTTTCGATCTTGTCGATCTTAGCATTACCGTTTTCATCAATATGCATTTTTATAGTAGCCTTACCACGAATAAAATCTCCAGAATCTTTCCGCGGATATTTATAAGTGGTCTTTACGTGATTTAAGAATTTGCTATTAAAGCAATTGTCCTTATTGTCTTCATTCTCACAACCGGGCCATACTAGTGCGATTTCTTTTACGGTAACAGTATTACCTTCGGTTTTTACATTTTCTTGTGCGTAGCTCATCAAGCTTACTAACAAACAACCAATAAATAGTATTTTTTTCATAAAAACTGAAGGTAATAAGTTATAGTATAATTTTTTTAGAATTTATAAGAGACCGTAAATTCTCTTGCATCCACCTCGCCCTGTAATTTTCCAGGTTTCATTTTAGGCATTTTTTTAATCATTTTTTTCGCTGCTTCGTTAACTAAAGGTTCATTCCCTTCGATATTCAAAACATTTACTTTGCCTTCTTCATCAACTTCAAATTTGATGGTTACTTTTCCTCGAACATATTCTCCGGCATCGTTTTGTGGATATTCGTAATTTTCTTTTACGTGCTGACTAAGCTTCTGATTAAAACAAGCCTTTACATCTTCACTGTCTTCGCAACCTGGCCAAACCGGAGAGGTTTGTTGAGCTGCGATTGTTCCTACAGTTCCGAATACAAAACTTGCGATAAGCAATAACCTTTTCATGATAATAAAAATTTTAAATTAGAATTAGTTTACACCGCAACTTTACCTTTTATAGGTGGATGCGGATCGTAACCCTCTAATTTAAAATCTTCAAACTTAAAATCAAAAATATCTTTAATTTCTGGATTGATCTTCATTTTTGGTAAATCTCTTGGCGCTCTACTTAATTGCAAATTCACCTGATCCATATGATTGCTGTAAATGTGTACGTCTCCAAAAGTATGAATAAAATCTCCAGCTTCGTAACCACAAACCTGAGCCATCATCATCGTAAATAATGCATAAGAAGCAATATTAAACGGAACGCCTAAAAATACATCGGCACTACGTTGGTAAAGTTGACAACTCAATTTTCCATCTGCTACATAAAACTGAAAAAATGCGTGGCAGGGTGGAAGCGCAGCTTTGCCATTGGCTACATTTTCTGAAAATGAAACCGAGGTATCTGGCATTACTGAAGGATTCCATGCAGAAACCAACATTCTACGACTATTAGGATTTGTCTTTAGAGTTTCAATAATTTCTGAAATTTGATCGATTTCCTCACCATTCCAATTTCTCCATTGATGGCCGTAAATTGGTCCTAAATCACCATTTTCATCGGCCCACTCGTTCCAAATACGTACGCCGTTTTCTTTTAGATATTCAATATTTGTGTCGCCCTTTAGAAACCAAAGCAGCTCGTAAATTATGGATTTTAGATGTACTTTTTTTGTGGTTACCATTGGGAAACCTTCGCTAAGATCAAAACGCATCTGGTAACCAAAAACACTTTTGGTTCCGGTACCCGTACGATCGCCCTTTTCTGCACCGTTATCTAAAATATGTTGTAGTAAGTCTTGATATTGCTTCATAATTCTGCTGCCCTTTTTTCAAAAAATGAACTAACTAATAGGGCGCTAAAATAATGAATTTGGATTACAGTAATGCTAGATTACTCAAGCATTTATTATCCCTGATTTTTTAACTAATTATTTAGTTGTATATTGCTACTATAAAATTATCAATCATGAGCCATCGCAACTATTACTTCATACTTTTAATTTTTTTTATCCTTTCAAGCTGTAGTACTTATCATCATTTAGCTGAATATAACTATGTTAATGGGGCTAAGCTTATAAATAAAGAAGCAGCGATTTCTGTTCAATATTTTGGGGATACGCAGTTCCTTCCTTTAAAGCAAATTGACAAAATTTCACTTCGAAATTTACTGAAGAAATACTCTTTTCTAAATAAGAAAGATCTTCTTTCGTATTCCAAAATAACGATTGCACCCAGATATACGGCATATTTATTTCTTAGGGAGTATGAAAAAAATATAGATAATTTAGAATTTCCCATAAAAGATACGGTAACGAACTCAGTATTATTTCAAACTGCTAATAATCAAAAAAGGGCTTATCTATTATTAACAAGGGATGATAGTATGAATATTGAAGGTATTATTAAAGATGGAAAAGAAATTTTAAAAAGTATTCAATTTAAGATAGATAGTAGTAATGCTTTAACCTATTCCAGTGTTTTCGAAGGCGTAAGGAAAGATATTAATTATCTACGAGCAAGTGAAAAACTAATAAATGCGCCAGTTGAAGATAGCCTTGGGCAAGACTGGATGGAATACCAGTTTTTGACTACCATCAATTCTTTTATGCAGAATAATACAATGTATGATAGCCTGATTAATGTTTATGAACAGAAGAGAATAAGTAAACAAAAAGTAAATATAGCAAGTATTGATACCTCAAAGGTTTATTATAATATCTCTGCCTTGAATAAAATTGCAAAAGAATCGAAATCTACCAACGTAGTTATGGTGAATGAAAATCACTGGTATCCAAAACATCGATTATTTACAATTCAATTACTGAAGAAATTAAAAAAGAACGGATTTAATTATCTGGCACTTGAATCTTTGAGTAGTTCTTTTCAGGCTTCAAAGATTAATGAAAGCCGACCTTATCCTATATTGAGTTCCGGCTACTATATTCAGGAATCATATTTTGCACATCTTATAAGAATAGCAAAAGAATTGGGATATAAAATTATTGCTTATGAAAGTAGCGATAAGGCAATAGATAGAGAATTAGGGCAAGCAAAAAAACTTGCAGAGACCATAGAAAATGATCCAAAAGCTAAAATCCTGGTACACGCGGGGATCGATCATATTTTGGAAGAGCCAACCAAGAACGGGAAGCGAATGGCTGTTTACTTCAAGGAGATCACTGGTATAAATCCTTTGACGATAAATCAGGTTGAAATTATTGATAAAACGGCTAATAGCCTTACACTAATACCATTTGATGAACTGCCACCTGGGCAAAAAAAGATAAATGACTTTTTTGTGATAAACAATATACCTGTTAATCTAAAAAATACTTACCCAGAAAAAGAATTTAAAAACTATAAACTGAATTTAAAAAACTACGATTTAGAAGATACCTTATTGTTGAAAATTTATAATAAAGAAGAATTCGATATTTATAAAAAGAATGCAGTGCCGGTTCTTAATTTAAAGAAGGAAAATTCTGATGATCTAGAAATCGCACTACCCGTAAATGATTATGTCCTTATTGTTTTAGGTGAGCAAGGGGAAACATCTAAAGGAGAAATAAGTTTAAAAGCAGAAATATAAAAAGTATTAGACTTAGATCAGATTAATTATTCCTGAATGTTTTCATCATAACACACAAATTCGATAATATTATTTTCCGGGTCTTTGATAAAAACAGATTTCCATTTAATCCACGGGAAAACTTCAGTAGTAGATTTGAGATTTAGCTCTTCAATTTTCAACAAAAAATTATCATAATCTTCTTTTGCAATTTCAAGGGCAAAGTGATGTAATGACGAATTTTTAGAATTTATGTCGCTTAGTTTTTCCCCGAAAGCTGTTGCATTTTCATTATGAAATAATGCAAGTGTTTGATGATGCCCTGCATTCCCTTCTGCAATTTTGAAAAAGGTGAATTTTGCTGAGTTTCGAATAAGTTCTAAACCAATAGCTTTATGATAAAATTCAGTCATAATTTCCATGTTATTTACTCTAATAACAATTTCACCAAGACTTTTTATCTTTCCTTTGATCATGCTAAATTTCTACCCAATAATCATTCCTGCAATAGTTGCTGAAAGTAACGAAGCTAAAGTTCCACCAATTACCGCTTTAATCCCGAATTCAGACAAATTTTTACGCTGTCCCGGTGCTAATGAACCAATACCGCCAAGCTGAATACCAATAGAAGCAAAATTTGCAAATCCGCATAGCATATAAGTCGCCATGATGATTGATTTTTGATAAGTAAAACTTAAACCAGAAGCAGCATTTTTAAGTTCTGCCAGCTGAATATATCCAACAAATTCACTTGCAGCCAGTTTAATGCCTAAAAGTTGTCCCATTAACATCATATCTTCCTTTGCAACACCAATTAGCCACATCAAAGGAGCGAATATGGTTCCCAACACGGCTTCAATAGAAAAGGTTTGATATGGAGTGTTTTCAGCTAAAAAGCCGTTTAGGTGTGTGAGTTCACCAACTTTGGCAAATCCGTAATTGATCATTGCTATTAAGCCTACAAATACTAATAACATCGCCCCCACATTTGCGGCTAGTTTTAAACCTTCAGTAGTACCAATGGCAATCGCATCTAAAACATTTGAGCCTATTTTTTCTGAAGAAACTTCGACATCTGTATTTACTTTTTCCTGTTGAGGGTAAAGAATCTTCGATATAACAATCGCTCCTGGAGCTGCCATTACTGAAGCTGCTAATAAATGTTTAGCAAATTCTAGTCGTGCAACGGGATCGTCGCCACCTAGAAAACCAATGTATGCGGCAAGAACACCACCTGCTACGGTAGCCATACCACCAATCATTACCAATAAGATTTCAGAACGCGTCATTCGTTCCAAATAAGCTTTAATCATTAATGGTGCTTCAGTTTGCCCTAAGAAAATATTTCCTGCTACGTTTAAACTTTCTGCTCCCGATATTCCTAGAAGCTTGGTAAGTACCAGTGCAAAACCTCTAACAACAATTTGTATTATTCCGTAGTAAAAAAGAATAGAAGTTAATGCCGAAAAGAAAATAATGGTTGGTAATACCTGAAATAAAAATATATAACCAAAACTAGAGGTATCCATAAGTCCGCCTAAAAGGAATTCGCTCCCGGCAGCGGTAAACTCCAATATTTTCACGAAAATCTTACCTACAAATTCAAAAGTAGATTGTACCCAGCCAATTTTTAAAACTCCGTAAGCTAGCAACAATTGCATTGCCAGGCCGATACCAACTGTTTTCCAGTTAATGGCTTTTCTATTACTACTACATAAAAATGCTAATAAAAGCAGCGAAAACATACCTAATACACCGCGTAATATTCCTGTAGTTGTAATTCCCTGATTGGCGATAATTTTTTTTGAAGTTTCAGCAGGAATAATTTCATTAATTTCTTGCTGATGTTCGATAAGTTGAATTCCTTTTTTTCCACTTTTAAGCACCATGGAAGAGTCTGATAGTTTAGTGACTCTATAATTCACCATGTTCTTTTTGGGTTGGGTATAGAAGAATACCAAAATATCGTTTTGGAACATATAATCACCACGAGAAATAGTGTCTTCTTCTTTGGTGAAATTAAATCTTCCGTTGTTTATGGTGAGAATGCTGCCCTTTTGAAAAATGTCGTTAGAAAGGCTATCTACGTTCGTTTCGATCTTCCAGCTTTTCGTAATACTTTGAGCCTGCAATGTTGGAAAACTCAAAATTATAAAAAAAAGAAAGCATAATAATCTCTTCATATTTTAAGTGGGGTGTTATTGTCTCTTAGAGATTTCATCTCTTAAACTGGCAGCTTTTTCGTAATCTTCGTTTTGTACAGCCTGTGATAATAAACTTTCAAGTTCGCTTAAGGATAGCTTCTTATAATTATTATCTTCTTTTGAAATTTCTATGTCGTCTGATAGTAATTCTTCAGAAATAATTTCTTCACGATCTTCCTCTTTTTCTCTATGTTGTTTCTCTTCACCCTGAAGAAAAATACCTGCTTTTTCAAGGATATTTTTATAGGTAAAAATAGGAGCATCAAATCTTAAAGCCAATGCAATGGCATCGCTTGTTCGAGCATCGATAATTTCTTCGATTTTATCGCGTTCACAAATTAAGCTTGAATAAAAAACACCGTCTACTAATTTGTGAATGATGACTTGCTTTACGTTAATTTCAAAACGATCAGAGAAATTTTTGAAAAGATCGTGGGTTAAAGGTCTTGGAGGCCTAATTTCTTTTTCTAGCGCAATGGCTATCGATTGGGCTTCGAACGCACCAATTACTATAGGTAATTTTCTATCCCCACCAACTTCATTTAATATAAGAGCATACGCTCCATTCTGGGTTTGACTGTATGATATTCCCTTGATATTCAGACGCACTAAACTCATATTCCATAAATTAAAAAAGGCTGTCTAAATAGGGCATTTTACCGGATTTAGACAGCCCTTTAAAGGGGTGCAAGTTATAAAATTTATGCGTTTTTCTCTTTAAATTCTTTCAATTTTTCATTTAGTTTAGGAACAATTTCAAAAGCATCCCCCACAACTCCATAATCTGCTGCTTTAAAGAAAGGCGCTTCTGGATCGTTGTTAATCACAACTTTAGTCTTAGCGGCATTAATTCCTGCTAGGTGTTGTATTGCTCCAGAAATTCCAACCGCGATATAAAGATTAGACGCTACAGGCTTACCGGTTTGCCCCACGTGTTCGCTATGTGGCCTCCAGCCCATATCACTAACCGGTTTAGAGCAGGCAGTGGCAGCGCCAAGGATATCTGCCATTTCTTCTATCATTCCCCAATTTTCTGGACCTTTAAGTCCGCGACCACCAGAAACAACAACTTCTGCATCGGCGATTGTTACTTTATCTTTGGCTTTATCTACCGATTCCACTTGTATTTTAAAATCTTCTTCTGAAAATTGAGGTTCAAAAGCTTCACTTGATGCAGCACCTTCACTTTCTTTAAGTCCGAATGCGTTTTTGGATAAGCCTAAGACTTTAATGTCTGTAGTTATCTCTGTAAATTTAAAAGCTTTATTCGTAAAAGCTGTCCTTTTTACCTGAAATGGAGAAGTGCTTTCTGGTAAATCCGTAACATTTGATACATATCCAGCTTCTAATTGCACTGCCACTAGAGGAGCAATGTATTTGCCATTAGCAGATTGGCTTAATACAACCACTTTTGACGATTCTTTTTGCACTGCTTGTTTTATAGCATCGGCATAGGCACTTGCATTAAAGTTGTTTAGTTTATCGTTACTAACGCTCAAAACTTTGTCTACACCATATTTACCTAACTCGCTGGTGTCTTCTGTGTTAAAAGAGATCGCAGTTAAGCTGGTTCCCATAGCATCGGCAACACCTTTTGCATAAGAAGCAACTTCTAGCGCTCCTTTTTTAAATTTTCCGTCTTCTGATTCTGTATATACTAAAACTGACATTTTTCTAATTTTGAAATGATTAAAAATCTTCTTGAAAATCTGCTAAAGGAAATTAAATAACTTTAGCTTCATTGTGAAGAAGATCGATTAACTCGTCTAGATTATCGGCATCTATCATTTTAACTGATCCTTTTGGAGCAGGTTTTTCAAATTTAACTGCTTTAGTGGCTGTTTCAGCTCCTGCTGGCTCCATGACATTTAGAGGTTTTTTACGCGCTTGCATAATTCCTCTCATATTAGGGATTTTAAGATCACTTTCTTCAACAAGACCTTTTTGTCCTCCAATAACTAATGGTAAACTCGCGATTAGCGTTTCCTTTCCTCCGTCGATTTCTCTAGTTGCTGTTGCTTTATCACCTTCAACTTCAAGAGCAATACACGTATTTATAAAGTTAGCTTTAAGTAAACCTGCCAACATTCCAGGAACCATTCCGCCATTATAGTCTATAGATTCTCTTCCGCAGATAATAAGATCGTAATTTCCTTCACCTGCTACTTTGGCTAATTCTTTAGCTACCTGAAATCCATCAGTAGGAGTAGTATCTATTCTAATTGCAGAATCTGCGCCAATGGCAAGAGCTTTACGTAAGGTAGGTTCGGTTTCTGCACCGCCAACATTTATAACATCTACACTTGCGCCTTGTTTTTCTTTAAACCACATGGCACGGGTTAAACCAAATTCATCGTTTGGATTTATAACAAACTGAACTCCGTTAGTGTCAAATTTACTATCACCATCGGTAAAGTTGATTTTTGAGGTTGTATCAGGTACGTGGCTAATACACACTAATATTTTCATATTTTTAGTTCTTTTTATTAAACGTATTGATTACGAAGTTACATAAATAAATTCAGGAATACTATGCATGCATAGTAAAATTTTCCTAAAAATTAGCCTGTAATTTAATTAAAGCTTAAAATAAAGGGTATTAGTTGAGGTTTTAGTAATAAATTATAGGTTTTGTTGGTTATATTTAAGGTGTGAGAATTTTGATGAAATTAAGTTGATCGTAAATCTAAATTTTTAATGGTTTATGTGGTAAAAACTTTATTGAATTACTATTTTTGTTTTCCTAAAGTCATAAATATTAATATTAAGAACTATAATGAAGACAATTCAATTTAGGGAAGCCGTTCAACAGGCTATGAGCGAAGAAATGCGCAAAGATGAGTCCATTTACTTAATGGGTGAAGAAGTAGCCGAATATAACGGTGCATACAAAGCTTCTAAAGGAATGTTGGATGAGTTTGGGCCAGATAGAGTAATAGATACACCAATTTCTGAGCTTGGATTCTCAGGTATAGGTATTGGTAGTGCCATGAATGGTAACCGTCCTATTATAGAGTTCATGACCTTTAACTTTTCCCTGGTTGGAATCGATCAAATAATAAATAATGCCGCTAAGATTCGCCAAATGAGTGGTGGGCAATTTAATTGTCCTATCGTTTTTAGAGGGCCAACAGCTTCAGCAGGTCAGCTTGGTGCAACACACTCTCAGGCTTTTGAAAGTTGGTATGCTAACTGTCCTGGTTTAAAAGTAATTGTTCCTTCTAATCCTTACGATGCAAAAGGTCTTTTAAAGGCGGCAATTAGAGATGATGATCCTGTAATCTTTATGGAAAGTGAACAGATGTACGGTGATAAAGGTGAAGTGCCAGAAGAGGAGTACGTAATCGAGATTGGAAAAGCTGATATTAAGCGTGAAGGATCTGATGTAACTATCGTTTCTTTTGGTAAAATTATCAAAGAAGCTTACAAAGCTGCAGACGAATTAGAGAAAGAAGGTATTTCTGCGGAAGTAATCGATCTTAGAACTATTCGTCCTATGGATCATGCTACCATTATCGAATCTGTAAAGAAAACAAACAGACTTGTAATTCTTGAGGAAGCATGGCCATTTGGAAATATTTCTACTGAAATTACTTACCAGGTACAGGAACAAGCTTTCGATTTTCTTGATGCACCAATCATTAAAATAAACACAGCCGATACACCGGCACCATATTCTCCAGTTCTTCTTAAGGAATGGTTGCCAAATAGTGAAGATGTTGTTAAAGCTGTAAAAAAGGTAATGTACAAGTAATTCAGATAAACTATCTTTGACCCCTCATCCCCTAAAAGATGAGGGGTTTTTTGATTATATATATGAAGTACTTTCTTTTATCTACCCTGTTTATTTTTAGTTGTTTACATGTCTTTTCCCAAACGGATATTAGTGGAGTTGTAGTAGATGAAGACGGAGCAGGAATACCTTTTGCTAACGTTATATTTACTGGCTCTAGCGAGGGTACTACTACAGATGAAGATGGTAACTTTTCCTTATCATCTCAAAAAACATATACTTCAGTAAGCTTTTCTTTTTTGGGATATCAGTCCAAAGACGTTAGTCTTCAAAACAAATCTAATAAAGATCTACAAGTAACGCTATACGCTTCTTCAGAATCACTTTCCGAAGTTAAAATTTATAAAGGAGAAACTTCTAAAAAGAATAATCCGGCTATCGATATTTTACGGAAAATTTGGGCAAACCGTAGAGGAAACGGCGTCAAGAAATTTGATCAATATGCTTATCGTAGATACGAAAAACTCGAATTCGATTTAAATACTATTGATAGTTCGCTTATCGAAAGTAGAATTTTCAATGGGATGGAATTTATTTTCGAAGATCTAGATACCAATAGGATTACCGGGAAAACCTATTTGCCAATATTTTTAAATGAATCGGTAAGCAGAGTATATGGCGATAATGAAACCGGACAAGAATTAACTGAATTAAAGGGAAATAAAAACTCAGGATTTAGCGATAACCAAATGCTAATTTCTACCGTTCGTGATATCTACGATGAGATCGATGTTTACGATAACTACTTAAAATTTTTTGATAAGAATTTTGTGAGTCCGCTTTCAAAAACAGGAATTAACGTTTATAACTACGTTCTTGCAGATACCGCTTATGTAGATGGAAAGTACTGCTACAATATTGTTTACTACCCTAGACGGGAAAATGAACTAACTTTTAGTGGAGATTTTTGGGTAAATGATACCACTTGGGCAATTAAGGATATTAATCTTGATATGTCTGAAGGTGCCAATTTAAACTGGGTTAAAGGTGTTTATATAGAGCAAGAATTTGAAGTATTAAGTGATTCGGTTTTTCTTTTAAAAAGAGATTTCTTTCAGGCAGATTTTGCATTAAGAGAAAAAAAAGAATCACGGGGTGTTTACGGTAAACGAACTGTACTTTATGATGAATATGAGTTTGATAAAGAACGTCCTTCTTCATTTTATAATAAACAGGTTAATCGCTTTCGCGAAGAAGTTTATAACAGGGATAACGAATTTTGGGAAACCAATAGATTAGAAGAATTAAACGGTGACGAGCGTGGGGTCTATGATATGTTGGATACACTAAGAACGGTAAAACAATTTAAACGATTGTATAACGTCTCTACCGCTTTGGCTACCGGTTATATAGATTTTGAAGGTTGGGATTATGGTCCGGTTTTTTCTACTGTTGGGTTTAACGACGTTGAAGGTGTTCGAGTACGAGGAGGAGGTAGAACCTACTTTTCTCAGCATGATAAATGGCGACTAGAAGGTTACGGAGCTTATGGATTTAAAGACGATAAATTTAAATACGGTATACAGGGGAAAGTTTTGCTAGATCCAGAAAATCGTTTAATTATTACCGCTGGTAATCGTAGAGACGTAGAGCAATTAGGCGTTAATTTAACCAATACTACAGATGTTTTAGGGCGTAGCCTTGCTTCTTCAGCTTTAATAAGTACAAGTTCAAATAATAGTTTAAGTTCTATAAATCTTACTGTTTTTTCTGTAGAAATTGAACCCTGGGAAAATTTAAGTTTTAGAGTTAGCGGTTCTTATCGTGAAGTGGAAGCAGCTTCAGAAGGTTTTAGTTTAGATTATTATACAGATGCGACCAGGACAAATTTATCTTCAGAATTAAACCAGACAGAAATTTCTAATCTTATCATGTATACTCCGGGACGTACAACTTCTGGATATGGTGTAGAACGAGAAGTCGTAGACGATGATCACCCAACGCTTTTTTTAAATTATACATTGGGAATTAAAAACCTTTTTAATAGTGATTTTGATTATAAAAAATTACAGCTTTTTTATAATCAGCCAATAATGGTTGGAGGATTTGGTAGAGCAAATGCCAGTATAGAGGCCGGTAAGACATTTGGCGAAGTACCTTTAGCTTTACTAAGTGTGGTACCAGGTAACCAAACCTATTTTCAGCTTTATAACACATTTTCGCTATTAGACTATTATGAATTTGTAACCGATACTTATGTTGCCGCTCATTTTGAACATAATTTTAATGGTCGATTTTTTTCAAGGATACCTTTGTTAAGAGATTTGAACCTGAGAGAAATTGTAGGAATTAGAGGAGTTTGGGGACAAATTTCTGAGGATAATAAACAATTAAATGCATCTGGGATTCCTTTGGTAGCGCCTAATGGAGAACCATATTGGGAGTACAGTGCCGGTGTAGGAAACATTTTTAAAATTATTAGAATAGATGCCCATTTTCGTGGAAACTATTTTGATAATCCCGATGCGCGATCGTTTGGAGTTACCGTGAATTTCGGTTTTCACTTCTAAATCAGCCTTTTTAAATACATATTTCATTATATTTGATAATCTATTAAAGTTCAACAAAAACAAAAAAAATGTCAGAAACTTTTGATGTACTAATTGAAATTCCAAAAGGAAGTAGAAATAAATATGAGTACGATTTTCAATTAAAAAAAGTACGTTACGACAGGATGATCTTTTCTTCAATGATGTATCCTGCAGATTATGGTTTTATTCCAGATACTTTAGCTTTAGATGACGATCCTTTGGATGTATTGGTGCTTGTTAGCGAACCTACGTTCCCAGGGATTGTAATGGAAGTAAAACCAATTGGCGTTTTCCATATGGCAGATGAAAAAGGACCAGATGAGAAAATTATTTGTGTTCCTGTATCAGATCCTATTTGGAATCGCTTAAATGACCTTAAAGAATTAAATGGTCACTTAATTAAAGAAATCGAACATTTCTTTAAAGTTTATAAAGACCTTGAAAAGAAAAAGGTTGATGTTGGTGGATGGGGCGATGCTGAAGAAGCTAGAAAAATCATCGAAGAATGTGTTAAACGATACGAGAATTATGATGGCGATAAAAACCGTCTAAGATTGTAATTCTAGTTTATATTTAAGATTACAGATTAAAGCAATAACTAAAGGTTATTGCTTTTTTGTTTTCTAACGTTTCTTTTTTAACTTCTTTACAACGTATCGCGGCGATTATTTATACTAACTTTCCTTTAAATGATAATCTATGAGATCGATATGGAATGGTTCAATTAGCTTTGGACTGGTGTCAATACCAATTAAATTATATTCAGGTTCAGAAGATCGAAAGTTAGATCTTGATATGCTGGATCGTCGTGATAATAATAGAATACGATATAAACGCGTCAACGAAGATACCGGTAAAGAAGTAGAATGGAAGGATATCGTTAAAGGCTACAAAAAGGACGATGGTTACGTGGTACTCGAAAAAGAAGACTTCGAAAATGCCAATATGAAGAAAAGTAAAACCATAGATATCGAGGAGTTTATCGAAGAAAAAGAGGTAGCCGATGTACTTTTTAAAAAGCCTTATTTCTTAGAGCCGCAAAAAGAGGGCGGCAAATCTTACAATCTTTTAAGGGATGCTTTAAAGAAAACCAAAAAGCTAGGTGTTGCTACTTTTGTAATGCGTCAAAAAGAACATTTAAGCTTGGTAGGCGTGTATAATGATGCATTGGTGCTTCATGTAATTCGTTTTGCAGACGAAATTCGTGATCCTTCAGATTTAAAATTGCCTAAAACTAAAGTTCAGAAGAAAGAGGTAGATATGGCAATTTCTTTAATCGATCAATATACCACAGATTTCAGTTTCGATAAATTTAAAGATGTTTATAATGAACAATTGATGAAGATTATCAAATCTAAATCTTCAGGAAAAACCACTAAGCCAGAAGAGTTTGACAGCAAACCAACGCCTGCAAAAGATCTTATGGCACAATTAAAAGCTAGTTTAGATAAAAAGAAAAAGAATAAAGCTTCCTGATTTTGAGTCTAGACGAGTACAAAAAGAAACGAAATTTTGAAAATACTCCCGAACCTGAAGACGGTGAAACTAGTGATAATCTAAATCGTTTTGTAATACAGCGACACCAGGCAACACGTTTGCATTACGATTTAAGATTAGAAATTGGTGGCACGCTAAAAAGTTGGGCCGTTCCCAAAGGCCCGTCTATGAATCCGATGGATAAAAGATTAGCCGTGCATACCGAAGATCATCCAATCAAATATCTAAAATTTCAAGGGGAAATTCCAAAAGGAAATTACGGGGCCGGCCAAATGGATATTTGGGACGCTGGGACATTTTCTAGTAAGCTTGATTCTAAATCGGTTTTAGAACAATATGAAGATGGGGATTTAAAAATCACACTTTCAGGCGGGAAATTAAAAGGTGATTTCGCTTTGGTGCATACCAAACAAGGTAAAGAAAATCACTGGTTATTGATTAAAAAGAAAGATCAATTTTCAACCGATTTGATTTATGATGCTGAAGTTTATGCTGAAAAAACTTCCGAAGAAAAAGCAAGTAAAGCAAAGCCGAAGGTAAGAACACTAAAGCCTGAAGATACCGTAAAACCAATGTTGGCCACTACAGCCAAAGAAATTTTTAATCATCCCGATTGGATTTACGAATTAAAATGGGACGGTTATCGATTAATAGCCCACGTCGATGATGGCGATGTAAGGATTTATTCCCGAAACGGAATTAACTACGGTTCTAAGTTTCCATTATTAGTTAAGGATTTAAAACAATTAGACCATCAGGTGATTTTAGATGGAGAAGTTGTAATTGTAGATAAAAATGGGATTCCGAATTTTCAGGCGTTGCAAAATTACGATCAAAACACTCCGGGTACATTGAGATTCTATGTTTTTGATATGCTTTTTCTTAATGGTCACAGCATGTTGGAACTTCCGCTTAAAGATAGAAAAAGTCTAATTCCGGAGATTTTAGAAGATTTAGATTATACGTTTTACTGTGATCATATAGAAGGTATGGGAACAGCGTTCTACAAAAAAGCGGTCGATAACGGTACGGAAGGCGTAATAGCTAAAAAAGCAGATTCTACTTATGCTCCCGGCTATAGAACCGAAAGTTGGCTGAAAATTAAAGCTGTTGAAAGTGAGGAAGCCATAATTTGTGGATATACCAACTCTAAAGGCGCTGTTTTTGGATCATTGATTTTAGGAATGTATCAGGATGGAAAGTTAAAGTATGTGGGAAACTGCGGAAGCGGATTTTCTAATGCACAGCAAAAAGAATTACTTCAGAAAATGGATAAACTGGCTTCGAAAGAGTCGCCATTTATATCTAAAATTAATTTGAAAGGAAGAACACCAAATTGGATAAAACCCCAACTAATTTGTGAAGTAAAATTTTCTGAATGGACCAAAGCAGGCTCTATGCGCCATCCTGTTTTTAAAGGACTTCGCGAAGATAAATCAACTATAGAAATTAAGCCTGAGGAAAAAACCGAAGCCCCGGAGCCAGAAAAAGTGAATGGAACTTCAGGAAATTTGGATATTGGTGGGATTTCAGTTCCTTTTACGAATCTTAATAAAATCTATTGGCCAAAAGACAATATCACCAAATATGATCTTATAGAATATTACTTGCAGGTTTCAGAGGTTATGCTTCCATATTTAAAAAATCGCCCACAAAATTTACATCGACATCCAAACGGAATTCAGCAAAAAGGTTTTTATCAAAAAGACAACGAAAGTTTACCAGATTGGATAAAAACAACAAATATTTATTCTGATTCTTCGGAAAAAAATATAGAATACATGCTTTGTCAAAATGAAGCTACCTTACTTTATATGGCGAATTTGGGATGCATAGAAATTAATCCTTGGCATTCTAAAGTAGGAAATTTAGATACGCCTAATTATGGTGTGATAGATTTGGATCCTTCAGCTAAAAATACTTTTGAAGATGTTATTGAAACTGCTAAAGTTGTGAAAGAAGTTTTAGATTCAGCTAAAATAGATGGATATTGCAAAACTTCAGGATCAAAAGGCGTGCATATTTACGTTCCTTTTGGAAAGAATTATTCTTACGAAGAGGGTAGGGATTTTATAAAATTAATATGTTATCTGGTTCAGGAAAGATTGCCCGAGCTAACAAGTATGGAACGCGCAGTGAAGGCGAGAAAGGATAAAATTTATCTCGATTATTTACAAAATCGCAGAGGGCAAACTATTGCGGCTCCTTATTCGGTAAGACCAAAGGCAGGAGCAACAGTATCGACACCAGTAAGTTGGGATGAATTAAAAAGCGGACTTAAAATTTCAGATTTCACTATTTTTAATGTTCCCGAAAGAATTTCAGAAGTAGGCGATCTGTTTGAGGGCATTCTCAAATCTAGTATAGACATGGAGAAGGCCTTAGCGAATTTGAGTGAATAAATAGCAACCAACCCCAAAGCAACGAAACAAATTTAATGTTTAAAAGAGTAAAAAAATTATTAGGTAGATATAAGAATTTGGATCAGGTACTAGTTGTTCCTTATAGAAGTTATGGCACGTATTCCAGACTTTTTGTAAAAGGCCGTGTGTTAGATAATGCGCCTTTAAAGATCCATGAAGATCAAAATACCTGGAAAACATTCGTAAATACATACAAGCAATTTGATAGTTTTGAAATTCCCGATGCTAAGATCGAACTTGAACTTCCCGGTAAAATCAAATTGGAGACCACAACTGATGATGAAGGGTATTTTCTTTTCAATCAAACTTTAGAGAACAATATTTCTGAATTATCGAATGATGAAGGTTGGGTAGATTACCACTTGTATTATCGTGAAGAATTAGAGCCAAAAACCGAACTTTTAGGAGATCCTTTTGAGGGGCAATTTTTAATACCCGCTGCAGATGCCGAATATGGTATTATTAGTGACATAGATGATACTATTTTGCATACAGGAGTTACATCTTTCCTAAAATGGCGTTTGCTGAAAAATTCTTTGCTAACCAATGCTTATAAACGCATGCCTTTAAAAGGCGCACCAGATTTATACAAACTGTTACATAAAGGAAAAGCTGAGGGTAATCGTAATCCTATGTTTTATCTAAGCAACAGCCCGTGGAATATGTACGAATATCTAAAGTTGTTTCTTGATTATAATGGATTTCCCAAAGGACCAATTTTACTGCGTGATATAAGAACACCTTTTGATACGACTATAAAGCCTGAAAAGCCTCACAAACAGCGCGAGATTTTTAATATTCTAAATACTTATCCAGATTTGAAGTTTATTTTAATTGGCGATAGTGGCGAGCATGATGCTACGATTTATACTGAAATTGCTGCGCAACATTCTGATCGTATATTAGCTATTTACTTAAGAAGTGTATCTAGTAAAAAAAGTATGAATCGTGTAAAAAGTATTATCGATAATTTTGATTCTACGCCTGTGCTTATGGTAAACACCTCTGCCGATGCTTTGGCACATGCGCGTCATAATGGATATATTAACTAACTACTTGAAGAATAGAATAGGCTTAAAGAAACATAAAGATTAGAAAAACAAGAAGTTCTCTTCTAAGAAGCCGCATTGCTCTGGAAATATGGTCTTCCACGGTTTTTTCAGAAATTTTTAAATAAGCTGCGATTTCTTTATTTCTAAGATTTTCATTCTGCTTCAATAAAAACACTTCTTTACATTTTTCGGGCAATTTAGTAATGGCTTTATGTAGAAGTTGCATTTTATAAGCTGTTTTTTCATCTGATTCATTTTCAGATTCTAAAACGCTTTCAAGATATAATTCATCGGTAAGTAAAATCGTATTTCGTTCTTTTCTATATCTGTCTATAAAGTTATTTCTACAAAGGGTAAACAAGTAAGCGTCGATTACGGTATCTTCAGCCAAATTCTTTCTTTTTTCCCACAACTTTATAAAACTTTGTTGTACAATATCTTCAGCGACGGCTTTGTCTTTGGTGTATCCAATTGTAAAGGCTAAGAGTTTTTCATAAAATGCGTCAAAAATATACCCAAAAGTATTCTCGTCGCCTTTTTTTAGCGAAATAAGAAGTTCTCCATTTAAAGAATGTTGAGAGGTAGACACTTTATTTTCGATTTCCGGGAATGTCTTCAAAAGTAAGCAACTCTACGAAATTCTTCTTCCGTAGCGATAATTTTTGTTCTAAATTATATTGAACAGAAAGAATTGTTAAAAAATGCTTTGAAGATTTATTATTTATACTGCCTTTAATTCGAGTTAAATTAGTCATTTTTTAATATAATACATCTATTAACTATAATTTAATATTAATTTGAATAATGTGAAAAAAATCAAAATTTGAGCAGGGGATTTGCTGATTCCAAACGTTTTTAAGTAAAACAGTGCATAGTTGAAGCTGAAATGAAAGAATTAGAATATTTAATTGAAAGATATATCGATGGCAAAATTACCTCTAAAGAATTGGAGGAATTAAACCGTCTACTAGAACACGCTGGTAATAAGGACCATTTTAAAAAAATGGCAGGATTGAGTTATGAGCTAAATTTGGAGCGTACACGTAGAAGCAGTAATAAAGATGCTGTACTGAAAAACATCAAACAAGCTACAACTCCTGTTAAATCGATAAATTTTAGAAGCTACTTAAGTATTGCAGCGGTACTGATTGTGGCTCTGTGCGCCACTTTGTTTTTCTTTTTTCAGAAGAAGGCTGTTAGTGAAGAAGAGCAATATGTGACTATAGAAATGGAAGATGGCGCTAAAGAAGTGCTGAAAAATACAGATTTTCAGATAAAAACTGAAGCTGACGAAATTATAGTTCAGCAAAAAGGAGATACTATAAAATATTCAGCGCTAGCGAATACTATCGCTATTAGTCAAAACACCTTGAAGGTTCCTAAAGGAAAGAAAATGGTAGTTGAACTTGCAGATGGAAGTATTGTTCATTTAAATTCCAATAGTAAGTTATATTATCCAACTGGTTTTAAATCTAATCAAGATAGAGAAGTGCGATTAGAAGGCGAAGCATATTTTGACGTTTTTCATGATGAAAGTAGACCATTTATTGTGCATGGAGAGCAATTAGATGTAGAAGTGCTGGGGACAAGTTTTAATTTCAGCTCTTACAACAATAATTCTTACGCTTTTGCTGTGTTGATCGAAGGTAAAGTTGCAGTAGAAAGACAAAGAGAAGCTACGGTTTATTTAGAACCTGGAATGATGGCGAGCTATTCCAAAAAATCAAAAACACTTAAAACCTCTGAAGTTGATACTGATGTTTACACGGCATGGATGGACGGAAGATTGGTTTTTGAAGAACGCTCTTTTGAAGATATAGCAAATACTTTAGAGCGCAAATTTGATATACAAGTAAAATTTGAAGATGAAAAATTAAAGCATGAACGCTTTACGGCAAAATTTGAAAATGAAAGTATCGAAAAGATTTTGGGATCATTTAAACAAAGCTACGATTTTGAGTATGTTATAAATGATACCAATGTGATTATACGTTAAAAAAAACAGGATATGCTGGCACATATCCTGTTGGATTAGCGTGATTTATTAAACCACAATTATCTACAATTTAAAAGTATGAAAAAAAACTCTATTGCAGAAGGGCTCAGGTTGTTATGGGCTAAATTTAACGACAGTTTAAAAATAGGTTTAATAACCTTATTGTTTGCACTATTTAGTATGCAAACCTACGCATCCTCTCAATCTATTAAAATTTCTTTGGAGGAAAATCAAATAAGCTTAAAAAAGCTTTTTAATAAAATCGAGAAAATTACAGATTATTCTTTCTTATATCATGTAGGGGATATCGATTTGTCCCAAAAAGTAGATATAAAAGCAAATGAGGTTGCCCTGGAAGATGTTTTAAAACAAGTGCTTACAAAGACAAATATTGATTTTCAATTAAACGATAAGCAAATAATTTTAAAGCAAAAAGAAGAAAAAGAAATACCCGGTACATTAGAGCAGCCTAAAAGAAAAGCGCAGCAACAGAGCATTGTTAATGGTACGATTAGAGACCTTAGCTTAGAACCTCTAATGGGTGTTACAGTAAGAATAAAAGATAAAAATCGTGGTGTTATAACCAATGAAAAAGGAGAATTCTCCATAAGAGTAAGTATAGGAGAAACATTAGTGTTTACCTATATAGGTTTTGAGAATATTAGTCGGGAAATTAGTAATTATGAGCCTTTAGACATTGTGATGGAGGAAGCTGTAAATGGCTTAGATGCTGTACAGGTAACCGCTTATGGTAAAACTTCTAAAAGATTAACTACCGGGAATATTGTAACCATTACCGGGGAAGAAATTGAGAAAAGTCCGGTAACGAATGTTTTAGAAGCAGTTCAGGGAAAAATACCGGGTGTATTTATACAGCAAACAAATGGACAGCCAGGTTCTCCTGTAAGTATCCAAATGAGAGGACAAAATTCGATTAGTTCTGTAACTGATTTAGATCCATTGGTAGTTATCGATGGGGTAAGATATCCTTATGGGAATTTACCAACTGCTAGTGGAACCGGAGCTTTGGTTGGAGGGAATGCTTTAAATTTTATCGATCCTAATAATATTGAAACTATTAACTTCTTAAAAGATGCAGATGCAACGGCAATCTATGGATCTAAAGGTTCTAATGGGGTTATTGTTATTACTACGAAAAAAGGTCGACTTGGTACGCAACAAATTTCTTTTTCCTCCAGAAACGGAGTGTCTTTTAGAGGAAAGAGTCCTGATCTTTTAAATACACAGGATTATCTTAATTTAAGAAGAGAGGCTATAGAAAATACAGGACAAAGTGTTGGATTTGGTGATTGGGACTTAAATGGAACCTGGAATACAGATAATGAAACCGATTGGACAGATTATTTTCTGGATGGGGCTGCTTTTACCAGTGTGAATAATTTAAGTTACTCTGGCGGTACAGATCGTATTTCTTATTTAGTTAGGGCTAATTATAACAGTCAGGAAAATATACAAAACGCGAATGGTAATAATCAAACCGGGGGAATTCATTTTAACCTAAATGTAAATAGTGAGAATCGTAAATTTAATCTAGGCTTAACAGGTACTTATAATACCACTAAAAACACAGTTGTACCATTTAATAATAGTTATTTATTATATGCACCCAATGCGCCCGAATTATATAATGAAGACGGAACCTTAAACTGGACAACTTACGATGATGCAAATGTTGCTCGAAACCCCGCTTCGATTTATGAATTAATTCATGAGAATAAAACAGATAATTTAATCTCGAATATCGATTTAAAATATATTCCGGTTAAAGGCCTCGAAATTAATACTATGGTAGGAATTAATATTTTATCTTCTAATGAAATTTATGTAAAGCCAGACACCTATTATAGTCCTAATAGTTGGGAGGTAAACTCCAGCGAGTTAAGTGTTTCTAAGCTAAGAACTTTAACTGTGGAACCAAATATTAGTTATAATACCAGTTTAGGAGACTTCGGGGAAATTACGGCCAAAGTGGGAGCAACTATCATTGATGGACTGCGTGAAAAAAATGATGTATTAGGTACAGATTTATTAAATAAAGAAGTTGCCAGAAATCCAACAATGGCAAATGCAGATAACATAACGACCAATTACACTAGTTTAACAGAGAGATATATAGGTGGCTTTGGTATTTTAAATTATAATTTGGGTAATAAATACCTAGTTAATTTTAATATAAGAAGGGATGGCTCCACTAAATTTGGATCAGGCAATCGTTTTGGAACATTCTGGTCGTTAGGAGCAGGTTGGATAATAAGCGAAGAAAACTGGTTTAAAGATTCCTTTGATTTTGTAAGTTTTGCAAAATTAAGAGGAAGTTATGGTACCAGTGGAATCGATGGAATCAATAACTATCAATATAAAACCACATATTTCTCAAGCTTTTCGTATAATAGCAATAGAGGGTTTTTGGCAAGTGGACCTGCAGATCCATATTTGCATTGGGAGGAAACAAGAAAAGCCGAATTAGCTGTAAACTTAGAATTTTTAGAAGGTCGAATTTCCGTAACTGAAAGTTATTACGATAATAAATCTTCAGATCAATTGGTTAGATTTCCTTTATCTATTGTTACCGGTGTTAATTTTTTAACAAAAAACACACCCGCTGAGGTAAGGAATTGGGGACACGAAATTACTTTGAATACACAAAACATTGTTTCGGAAAACTTTAAATGGTCTACCAGTTTTAATATTAGTTTACCAAAAAATAAATTAGTCTCGTACCCCAAGGATATGACTCTAACCGATCCCAATCTTAAAATTGGGAAGTCTGTTAATGGTAAAAGATTGTATAATTATCAAGGGGTAAATCCAGAAACCGGAAATTATAATTTTTGGAAAGATCTAAATGGTGATGGTGTTATTACAGATGATGAAGTTGGCGAATGGGAATCGGGCACTGTTTTAGACTATAATCAGGATCGTACTGAGTTTTTAGATTTAAACCCTAAATTTTTTGGAGGCTTTCAAAATAATTTCAGTTATAAAAATTTTAATCTAAGCGTGTTATTTTCGTTTACCAAAAGAAAGGCTCTTAATTTTATTGGTTCTCAAACCGATCAACCTGGGACATTTAATACCAATATTGCTAAAGATATTTATGATGCTCGTTGGCAACAACCGGGAGACATTACTGATGTAGCTAAGCCAAGAGCAGGATATATGGGGTATACTAATTTTGCTAACTTTAAAAATAGTACCGGTGCATATTCTGATGCTACTTACGCA
Organism: Zunongwangia sp. HGR-M22; assembly: GCF_027594425.1. Classification (NCBI taxonomy): domain Bacteria; kingdom Pseudomonadati; phylum Bacteroidota; class Flavobacteriia; order Flavobacteriales; family Flavobacteriaceae; genus Zunongwangia; species Zunongwangia sp. HGR-M22. The sequence goes on along the minus strand of NZ_CP115159.1, from coordinate 3,279,537 downwards.
CGATTACAAAATGTGAACTTAAGCTATAACTTTCCTTCAGAATTTACTGATAAGATAAATTTTAAAAATATCAGCGTTTACTTACAAGGTCAAAATTTATTGACTATTTCAAATTATGATGGGTACGATCCAGAGACGCTTGCTGCAGGCACAGCGCCTTTAAGAACAATAGTGTTCGGACTTAATTTTACTTTATAATTTAATATAAGAAATATAAAACATGAAATTTAATATAAAAAATATAAAACTATTTTTAAGCTTAGGTGTAGTCTTTTGCTTATCTGGTTGTGACGATTATTTGGATATTCCCGCACCTTCAGATGCCTTTTACGAAGAAAATACTTTTGTTAACGATGCAACTACTGCTACGACAATTAATGGTGTTTTAGCGCAGCTTTCAGTAAATTATCCCTTCACTAATTTATCGCTGTATACCGGCCTTTATACAGATGAGTTTACGCTTAATGTGAATAATGCGCTTACATATCAGCGATATTATAATAATGATTTAAACAGTAACAACGCGCCATCGGCATGGTCTGATTTTTATCCTATAGTATATCGTGTAAACGCGATAATGGAAGGAATCAATACCACAAATGAGACGCTTAGTAACAAAGACCAATACTTAGGCGAAGCTTACTTTTTAAGAGGTTTATGTTTTTATTATTTAACTACATTATATGGCGATATAGCGCTGCCAACCACTTCAGATTACCAAGTAAATAATAAATTGTCGCGAGCACCACAGCAAGAAGCTTTTCAACAAATCATAGCCGATTTAGAAATGGCAGAATCGCTGCTATCAGAAAATTATGTAACTAGTGATGGATTAGAAACTTCATCTCAGGCAAGGCCTAATAAAACTGCAGCGCAAGCTTTGCTAGCGCGAGTACTTTTATATAACCAAGATTGGGAAAAAGCGCTAGAAAAATCGGAAGCAGTTATAAATGGTACACAACAAAGTTTGGTAGGTTTAAATCAGGTTTTTAAAACAGATAGTGAAGCGATGATCTGGGAGTTAATGCCAAATAATAATCCAGATTCTTATATGAGGTATGTGCCAGATTATAATATCTATTTTGGATGGAATTATGGTTTTAGTTCGATTGAAATCGAATTTGCTAATGCACCGGTATATTTAAGCGAAAGTCAATTGTCTGTTTTCGAAGAAGGAGATCAGCGTTTTGAAAACTGGGTTTCCCCGGTAGAACTGAATGATAGTACTACCTATTATTTGCCTTATAAATATCAAACACAAACCGCAGGAGAGGAGGCTTCGGCTATATTGCGTATAGCCGAGCAATACTTAATTATTGCGGAAGCCAATGCGGAATTGGGTAATCTAGGCGAAGCCGTTGCAAAAATTAATGCGGTGCGTAATCGCGCAGATTTACCTGCAATTAACCCAACTTCTAAAGAAGAAATATTGGCCGCTATTTTAAAAGAACGTAGAGCTGAATTTTTTGGTGAAGGGAGTTTCCGATTTTTGGATTTAAAAAGAACAAACAAGCTTGATGTAATTATGAATCAAGCCGTGCAACAAAAAACTGAATTTGGAGAAGCAACCTGGGAAAGTTATAAGCAATTTTGGCCAATTTCGTATAGCGAAATAAATGCAAATCCAAACTTAGAGCAAACCCCGGGATATTAATATAAAATGACTAGACAAACTTTATATATCGCCGTAACCTTAGCATTGATAGGGTTTACGGCTTGTAAAAAAGATAAAAAACAGGTTGCTTTTGCAGATCAAAAGATCGAAATTATCCAATCTAAGCTAGATTCTCTGGCAGCTTTGAATAATAAAGTTTCAGATAGCCTGCTTTTAGAAAAGCTGGAGCAATTAAGTAAAAGTGACGAGGAAGCCAAAATAAAATTATCCTATAACTACTATTATCGTCTTGACGAGCCGGAAATAGTAGATTCACTCACAAAATTATCTATTAAAAAATTCCCAAAAGGAATTCAAACCAGATTTGCCGAATATCAAAAGATTTTTTCCAAGGATAGTTTAAACGAGCAAATCAATCAATACGATGCCTGGGTAAAGCAATTTCCACCAGAGAATTATTCGTTTGATGATCGCGATATTTACAATATTGCTATTTATTACCTTTTAGAAAAAAGTGTAAATCAAAATAAAGCAGCGCTCACTACAGCTTTGAAAAATCGACTTTTAGACCATCCTTCTAAGGTAAACACGCTTTATAACATGGCGGTTTTATATCTTAACAATGGGCAAATCGATTTATCTAAGACTAGTTTGGATAAAGGATTGGCTGAAATAGACAAGTGGTTTAATAATTCTAATCTCACGAAAGAATCAAAAAAGGTACTTGAAAGCAGGCATCTTGATCTTTTGCGGCTTTATGCATTTCTTTTAGCTGAAAATGACGAATGTAATAAGGCTATCGATTATTTTGAAGCCTATAAGAATGAGACCAATTTTATAGATACTGAAGCCAATTTAAAATATGCCGATTGCCTTGAAGCTACCGGACAAAAAACTAAGGCATTCGAGCAGCTTAAAGAAGTGGTTAAACTTCATGATCAGGTTGCAGAAGAAAATTATCCTCGGTTTAAAAGCTTGTTTTTGGAATCACAGGGCAACGAGCAGGATTTTGCTGCTTTGGAGAAAGCGATGCAGCAAGAATTAGATGCTTCATTAAAAGAAGAAGTAATTGAAAATATGATTACTGAAAAAGCGCCAGAATTTAGTCTTATTAAAATGAATGGTGAAAAGATTTCCTCTTCAGATTTAAAAGATAAAATTCTTGTGGTAGATTTTTGGGCTACATGGTGTGCTCCTTGCAAAGCTTCTTTTCCCGCAATGCAACAGGTGAAAGATCACTATAATGATGATCCGAATATCAAGTTTCTTTTCGTTAATACGATGGAATCTGGATTGCCATCTGAAGTGAAACCTAAAATTGAAAAGCTACTAAAATCAAATTCGTATGATTTTGAAATGTTTTTGGATACCAAGGACGATAGCAATACTTACAAAATGGCTAAAGCTTATCAGATTAAGGCCATTCCGTATAAATTTATAATTGACGGAGAAGGTAATATTAGATATAAGATCAAAGGTTATGAAGGCAACCTTGAAATAGAGAAAAAGAAGCTAATCGCAATGATCAATGCTGTAAAGGATAAACAATCATAATTAATCGATTTACGAAGTAACTACGTTCAGGTAGTTTTCAGTCGAGTTTTGGATTTTATAGTTTCAGTCTCAATTTAGAGAAACGCATTACTTCAGGTTAATGTTCATAGTACAGTAAATCTTCAGAATATAAATCACATAAAATTTAAAAAATGATTAGAAAGAAAATATGCTTATTACTAGCCTTTTTTACACTTGCGCTTAGCGCGCAAGACAATAAGCTGGAAAAAGCAAAACTTATCCATGATAGCTTAAGTAATGGTCTTAACTATTACATTATGCAAAATAATGAGCCAGAAAATCGAGCTTCGTTTTATTTTGCTCAAAATGTAGGTTCAATTTTAGAAAATGATAGCCAGCAAGGATTGGCGCATTTTCTAGAGCATATGGCTTTTAATGGGACCGAGAATTTTAAGAATAAAGAAATGCTTACCTATTTAGAGCAAAATGGCTTAAAATTCGGAACTGAAATTAATGCCTACACCAGCTTCGATCAAACCGTTTACAATATTAATCAGGTTCCTGTAACTAATGAAAAATTATTGGATTCTGTATTGTTGATATTACACGATTGGTCTGGATATTTATCGTTAACAGATGAAGAGATTGATAACGAAAGAGGAGTAGTAAACGAGGAGTGGAGAAGTTCTAATACTGCAAATTATAGAGCTTCTACAAAAATCTGGTTAGACGGTTATCTTAAAGATTCGAAGTATAGCAAGCGTATGCCGATAGGCAAAATGGATATCGTTAATAATTTCGAATATGATAAATTAAGAGATTATTACGAGCGCTGGTATAGACCAGATCAGCAAGCAGTAATTGTTGTAGGAGATATCGATCCAGAACTGATGGAACAAAAAGTAAAAGATATTTTTTCAGAAATACCCCTTAAGAAAGATTTACCTGCAAGAGAATCATTTGATGTGACTTTAAACAAAGAACCACTATTTATCGTGGCTACCGATAAAGAACTGGGAAATCCTAATGTAGAATATTTTATTAAGCATAAAAAAGAAGATCTGTCGGTACTCGAAAAAGAGAAAAGATCCTTAGTGGGAAGCTTAACAAATTATATTCTAAATAATAGATTATCTGAATTATCTGTTGAGGATGATAGTCCCGTATTAGGTGTAGGTTTTGGTATACAGGATTTTGTGAGACCTCTGGAAGTGTTGAGTATTAATATTAGTCCTAAAAAAGATAGTTTATTAGCAGGCCTGGAATTTGCACTTTCAGAATACAAGCGTTTTGCAGAATACGGAGCTACATCTGCAGAGCTTGAGAGAGCTAAAGCGGCTTTTAAAACTAGCTATACTTCGGCAATTAAAAATGTAGATAAACGAAGTAATGATTCTTATGCTTCAGCAATTATAGATGCTTATTTAGAAAATGAACCGGTATTCGATTACAAATCGAGTTTAGTGTACGGGGAAAATTTAATCGAAAAAATTAATAATAACGATATTCTTGATTACTTGTCTGATTTTGAAGGTGAGTATGGCCGCGGAATCGGAATTAAAGGAACTACTGATTATAATTATCCTGAAAAAAATGAGATAGAAATTATTTTAGAAAACATAAAGAACAAATCTTTAGCACCTTACGAAGAAAATCTTCAGGAGAAAACTTTAATCAATGAAGAACTTCAGAAAACTGAAGTAACCAGAGAAACGAAACTTAAAGGAATTGATGCCAAGCAATATACTTTAGCAAACGGATTAAAAATCGTGACTTTCCCTACAGATTTTGAGAAAGACCAAGTTTACATGAGTGCTTTTAGCCCGGGTGGTCAATCATTGATCGCTACTAAAAATTTACCAAATGTAAATGTAGCTTCTTATGTGGTTTCGCAATCTGGTTTAGGAGATTTGGATAAAATCGAATTACAAAAAAAGCTTGCGGGTAAAGAAGTTTCTTTGGGAGTTTCAATCAATAATTATTCTGAAAATATCTCTGGAGGTGCTAGTACCAAGGATTTGGAAATACTGCTTAAAGAGGTCTATTTGAATTTTACATCACCTCGATTTGATGCCAACGCCTTGGATATTCTAAAGCAAAATTTTGAAAACAGTTTAGAAGCAAAGAAAAACAATGTTAATAGCGCTTTTCAGGATTCTTTAACCCTGGCGACTTCAGGCCATAGTGAGCGAGCTTTAATTTTTGATCGTGAACTTATAGATAATATCAGCTTAGAAGGAGTAGAGAACGTTTTTAAAAATAGAATTGCTAATGCCGGTGATTTTACGTTCGTTTTTGTAGGAGATTTTGATGAGAAAATTTTAGTGGAATTAGCTCAAAAATATCTTGGGAATATCCCAAAAGGAAAAAAAGAGACGATTAAAAATCATAACATGGTTCCTAAAAAAGGACTTACTAAAGTTCATGTTTCAGAAACTATGGAAACGCCACAATCTACAATTAGCATTTACATGAATGGTGAGATGAAATATACCAGAAAAGCTAATTTAGAAGTATATATTATAGCTGAATTGCTGAATAAAAAATACATGAAGCGTATTAGAGAAGAAGAAGGCGGAAGTTATGGCGTTAGTGTTGGAGGTAATGTTGTAAATAAACCAAAAGGTAATTTTAATCTAAATATAAGTTTTCAATGTAATCCAGATAAAGCTGAAGAACTCTTAGAGATAGTTTATGAGGAGTTAGAGAATATTTCTAAAAACATTGATTCTTCTAATTTTTCAGAAATTAAAAGTAACATCAAGAAGAACCATAGAGAGCTGCAAAAAGAAAATGGTTTCTGGATGAGTACCATTGTATCTAGTTTAGAGAACGATCTTCCAATTGATTCTCAAGAAAAATTTGAAGCTTTAGTAGATAAAATAACTATAAGCGATATCAAGATTACAGCCGTTCGTCTAAATAAAAATCCTGCGATTGTGGAAGGTGTTTTAAGCCCAAAAAATCAAGAAGACGATTTAAATACAGCTGTAGATTAATTTTTCATTTGAATGTCCGTAATCATAAAAAGTTTTGGTTAACCTGAACTGGATTCAGGGGCTAATCCAGAACTGATTCTGGATCAGTCCGTAATTACGAAAACTAACAGATTACAGATAATCAAGATTTATTAATATTAGATTTAGCCTAAAAAGGGGTTCAGAATATTTTCTGAACCCCTTTTTTATTCTTGGAGTATAAATTTCCCTTGAGAATTAATTTTTAAAGTCTGAAAACCTTTTTCCAAAAAAAAATCTGTTCGGCTTAGGATAGGGAAGTTTACTTTTAATTATTTTTTTCTGAATTTAATGGGTATGTGCCGGTCCTTTATGTTGGTCGTCAATACTTTTACCTACTGCTGTTCTTTCGCTTGCAGGGCTTTTTCTAGGCATTGTTCTAAAAATATGATCCCAAAGTGGCGACGAAACGCCAAAGGCGCGATCTGGCTCACGATAATGATGTATGCTGTGATGATGCCATAAAATCTTCAAAAAGTTATCGGGAACTTTAAAAGCATGTACCGAATAGTGTACGGCTAGATATGCAGCGTAACCAACCAGGAAACCAGATAGAAAACCAAAAACATAGTCGCCCAAAATCGCACGATAAATAATAAACAGGATTGTAGCTACAATCAAACTTAACACCGGGGGCATTGCTAATCTGGTTTTGTCTTTTGGATAATCATGGTGTACACCGTGCATTGTATAAGATATTTTTTGTCGCCTTGGTGTGGTTGCGGGAATATGATAAAGATAGCGATGCGCTATATACTCAATCAGCGTAAAAAATGCTAATCCTCCTAGAAACCATACTAAAATCTCTGGCGCCTGAAATCCTTTTTGGAAAATCCCATAATAAATAAGTGCAGCAGCTGTACCAAAAAAGATTATTAAAGGCGCAGCAATATGAGTATGTGTTAACTTTTCTAATAATGGGTTTTCAAATAATTTGGGTGAGCCTTTATGCTTAGGCCTTTTAAGTTTAGTAGATTCCATAATCTAAATTTTAAAATAATCCGTTTATCTCTCCGTCAATTCTATTGATGATATTTCCCAGATCTTCCGGTTCATCAACAAAGTTTATATTATCAACATCAATAACCAGTAAATTACCTTTATCATAACCATGAATCCAGGCTTCGTATCTTTCGTTTAGCCTGCTTAAATAATCGATAGAAATAGAGTTTTCATATTCTCTGCCTCTTTTTTGTATTTGCGCAACTAAATTGGGAATACTGCTTCTTAGATAAATTAGTAAATCGGGACCTTTAACTACACTTTCCATAAGCTCGAATAACGACTTATAATTCTCGAAATCTCTATTGGTCATTAATCCCATGGCATGCAAATTGGGAGCAAAAATGTGGGCGTCTTCGTAAATAGTACGATCCTGAATAATCTTTTTCCCACTTTCTCTAATCTGTAATATTTGTCTAAATCTGCTGTTTAGAAAATAGATCTGAAGATTAAAAGACCAACGTTCCATTTTGTTGTAGAAATCTTCAAGATAAGGATTTTCTAAAACGTCTTCATAATGCGCTTCCCATTTATAATGTTTAGCAAGTAGTCTTGTGAGCGTGGTTTTTCCTGCGCCAATATTTCCTGCAATCGCTACATGCATGGTGTTGAAATGTTATAAGTTAGAACTATTTTTTATTTTAAGATCGTAAATATAAAGCATTTCAATCACAGCATTTTTTGTAATTCGTCTAATATACTTTTGAAATTGATATCTAATTTTTTACAATATTTAAACGAAAATATGCATTCTATAATGTGAAATCCTAATTGTATAAGGAATTTAATATTTTTTTACAACTTTAGCGAATTTTTCAAAATTTCAAAATCATGCGGAATATTCTATTTTTTCATAATTTATCTGATTCAATTTACTACTAAGTCATTTCTTCAATTTAACTAATCATTTAGAAAAAGATAAGATCCACTTATCAATGCTACCGGTTTTAGGAGAGAAGGGTGCTTGTCAATTTTTTAATTAGAAACGTTGATTTGGATTAGTTGTTTTAAAGCTGAATCATCATAACAAGATCCACATTTATAAAACGTAAAAAGACAGTCTAGAAAATCCGTAAACATATGAAAACTAAGCCCTATAAAAATGAGTTTAAAAATTCCTTTTTTTAGAAAAACGGCGCCTAAAATATAAAAAATGATCGCAATTTGGGAGTGCAGGGGATGGAATCCTATACCACAACGATGAGGGTCAAAAAGCGGATTAGCGAAAATATGATCTATATCTACCAGCATGGTTAGTGCGAGAATAATCCAATTGTGCTTCCAATTCTTTTTGTCAAAAAAATAGGCAATTATTCCAATAACCAAAAAGTGCATCGAATAATGAAAAATGCTTTGTATCAATATTGGTGTTTAAATTCAGGTGTTTTCAGAAGAATTATCTGGCTTTAATAATTTATTCAATTTTTTGTTAAGATGAATATATCTTATAATACCAATAGACAAAAATATAATACTTACTGAAAATGCACCATAACCCAGCCAATGTAATTCTGGATATTCTTTTATTTGTAATAAAGCGAGTCCGCCGATTAGCAAATATAGCGAAGCTCTTATATAGGCCAATAGCGTACGTTCATTGGCCAATTTAGTTCGTTCTAAAGCAAGATGTTCTCTTATGAGTTTTTCATCAATTATTCTAGTTTTAAAGGGATTGCTAAGTTTTACTTTTCTCATTTTATTTAATTTCAAAAGGGAAAAATATCGGAATTATAAAAGATGCTGCGATCCAAATTATTAGATTTAAAGGAGTTCCAAACTTTAAAAAGTCATTAAATTTATAATTTCCAGGTCCATACACCATTGTGTTTGTTGGGTAGCTTACTGGTGTCATAAAGGTTAATGAGCACGCAAACATTACTCCAATCAATAAAGGTTTTTCACTAATGCCTAAAGCCGCAGAGAGACTAATTACAATTGGAGCCATTAATGCTGCCGCTGCTTTGCTGCTAAGTACATTGGTTGAAAGAAAGGTAATAAGAAAAATTAAGCTTAATATAATCCTGGGATCCAAACCGCCAATTTGATCAAAAATAAATTGTGAAATAACATCTGAACCTCCGGTTTTTTCTAAAGCTTTTCCCATAGAAAGTACACCGGCCATCATGAAAATTACTTTCCACTCTATAGCATCATAAGCTTCTTTAGGTTTTAAAATCGATGTGGTAACGATTAGTAAACCGCCAATCATAGCACTTATAAGTATCGAGGTGAGATTTAATGCCGCAGATAAAACTACACCTAATGTTATTAGCAATGCAGGTATTGCTTTTTTATAATTAACTTTTTTAGTTTGATAATTAGAGAGGATAACTATTAATTTTCGTGATAATAAGGTCTGAATATTTTTTTCAGAAGCGTAAACTAAAAGCATATCACCTTCTTTTAAAATGACATTTGATACATCCTGAGTGATAATTTCTTTGCGATGTCGCAGCGCTAAAACCGATGCATAATAAATATTTCTAAAGTTAAGCTGCCTTAATGATCGCTCTGCAAGCGAGGAACCATAAGGGATCATTACTTCGTAAATTTGTTTTTGTTCTTTACCATCCTTAGATTTTTCATTTTCCAAAAGATTAGCCTTATCACCAATAAGTTCGTAACCACCTTTCTCCATAAGTTCGGTAAGATGCTGGGGATCTATAATAATTTTAATAGAGTCCTCTGCTCTTAATATGGTATCTCCGTTTATCTCATAAACCCTATGATGTTTCCGTTTAATAGATAAAACCTGTGCTCCATAATGGCTTACAAGTTTAGATTTTCCTATACTATGATCTACATCTGTACTTTCAGCTTTGAGAAAAACTTCTGCTAAATAACTTTGTGCTTCTTTGGTTAATCCGCTTTCATGCGCCTCTGCTCTTTTTGGCAAGAGTAAAGGGCCTACTATAATTATGTAAGCTAAGCCAATGGCCAGCAGGCATAAAGCTGGTAAAGTAAATTCAAACATATTAAATGCTTCTAACCCACTTTTCTTGGCAATACCGCTTATTAAGATATTTGTAGATGTGCCTATAAGCGTACACGTGCCTCCAAATAATGCTGAAAAAGATATAGGAATCAATAAACGAGCTGGGCTAATACCGGTTTCCCTGCAGACCAATAATGCCATAGGAATTAAAATAGCGACCACGGCAGTATCATTAATAAAAGCAGAAAATAATGCTGCAGAAAAACAGAATATCATCAAAGCAAATACATAATTGATTTTGGCGATGCTTATAATCCTATCACTGAAGCTTTCGATAATTCCGCTTTTAAAAATAGCTGCACTTATAACAAACATGCATCCAAGGGTAATAGTTGCAGGGTGGTTAAAGCCAGAAAAACCTTCTTCAGGACTCAAAACGCCGCTTACTATAAATAATGCCATAATCAGGATCGATGTAGTATCGATCGTAAAATAATCTTTAATAAAGAGGAAAATACCAATCAGGATAATAGCGGTGGTGATATAAAGTTCCATGTATTATGAAGACTATTTTTAATTTGAATGTTTAATAAACAATGTAGAATGCATAAATATGCTTAACCATAAAAACATTAAGTTGTTTTTCGTTAAATCTTTCTTCAATTCTAATGTTAAAGATACTATATCTTTTGCCTGATAATAGTATATTATAACATCACCTTAAGAGTTTTATATGGAAAATGAAAAATCTAGAGAGGTTTGGCTTCGAGGATCTTTACCAGATATACCTTTACTTTTGCAACCAGCCGCCCATGCGCTTTTGCAGTCTAAGGAAGAGGTTTTTAAATATACAGCAACTTTTCCTGAAGCACTACTTTGGAAGAAACCTGCCGGAAGAGCAAGCGTTGGTTTCCACTTGCAACACATTACCGGGGTTTTGGATCGAATGCTAACCTATGCCGAAGAAAAATCTCTTTCTGAAATTCAATTTGAATATTTACGAAAAGAAGGTGTTGAAGATCGCGAGGTGAAAATCGCTAATTTGAAAAAAGCTTTTGCTGAAAAAGTAGATGAAGCGTTGCAGACTTTTAAAAATACACCTGAAGCGATATTAACCGAAAAGAGAACGGTAGGGAGAAAGAAGTTACCTTCTAGTGTGATAGGATTGTACTTTCATGCCGCAGAGCACAGCCAGAGACATATTGGCCAAATGCTAGTTACTATTAGCGTATTAGAAAGTGAAATTTAATAATTAAAAAAGGCTGAGATATATTCTCAGCCTTTTAATAAATTATAGCAAACTACCTAAGGATAAAATCACTAGATTTTTATCAGAAAAATATTCATTATTTCTAGGCAATCCTCGGAGCATTTCATCTCGATTATCGAGTAAAAGTAATTATCTCATTTCAGGATTATCTCTAAGCTCTTTAGCTCTAGAAGAAGGAATAAATACCTGAATACCGAAGTTGAGACCTAAAGAGTTTTGGTATGTAGTGTTTCCTCCACCAACTAAACCATTATACTTAAGATTAGTTTCTAATGCTACGTTATCTGTAAGGAAGTAAGAATATCCTGGGCCTACACCAAAAGCAAATCCGTTGGTAGTATTTCCACCGGCAACATTAACACCAGCGATACCTGCATTTGCTTCAACGAAGAAACGACCGTGGCTTAAAAGATTATCAATTCCTTTTTCACCTGGGCTTAAGTAATATCTAGATAAAGCCTGAAATCCGTATACAGTAGTTTCAGTAGATCCTTCACTCTCTGCAGATTTACTAAATCCGATATTAGCTACAGCTCCCAGCATAAAATTATCTTTTACAAAATATCCAAGTTTTGGACTTAAACCTAAATTGTAACCTGCACCATCGTTTAATCCGAAGTTTAAACCAAGAATACTGCTGTTTCCAGTATTGATTAAGCCACTACCAAAATCACTTCCAACCATAAAATTACCTTCTTGGATTTGAGCATTAGAAATACCAATGCTTCCTAGTAATGCAATCGCGCTTAAAATAATTAATTTCTTCATTTTGATTTTTTTTTGTTTCGCGCAAATTTAGTCAGCTTTCGAGGTTGAAAAATATCATTTAATTCAAGTTTAATATTACTTTAAAATTGCTGTTAAATTTAATTGTTCTAAAGGTTAATTTGGTTAAAATCTACATTTCCGCCTGAAATTATTATCCCGATTTCTTGGTTTTTAAAATCTTCTTTTTTCTTCAAGATAGCTGCTAATGCTACAGCGCTAGAAGGTTCCACTATAATTTTCATTCGTTCCCAAATTAATTTTAGTGCAGTCTTTATTTCATCTTCAGTAACTCGGATTATGCTATCGACATGTTTTTGAATAATTGGAAAGTTTTTATCTCCAAGTTGTGTTTTTAATCCATCGGCGATTGTATTGGAGCTTTTATTAATCTCTATTTTTCCTGAAATTAATGAGCGATAAGCGTCGTCTACTTCAAAAGGTTCGGCTCCAAATGTTTTAGTTTTTTCAGTAAATAGATTCACGGCAAGAGCAGTACCGGCAATTAATCCGCCTCCACCAACGGGAGTTACTACACAATTAAGATTAGGCTTTTTTTGAATCAATTCAAAAGCCGCGGTACCCTGTCCTAAAATCACATCAATATCATTAGAAGGATGAACGAATGTAGCGCCTTTTTTCTCAACGATGTTTTGCGCGGTTTCTTCGCGGTCTTTTAAAGTTGGTGGACATTCAGTAATAATTCCGTTATAAGTTTTTACGGCATCTTTTTTTACCTGAGGCGCAGTAGATGGCATGACTATATAAGCAGGAATTCCTAAACTTTTGGCTGCTAAAGATAGTGCCTGGGCAAAGTTACCTGAAGAATGTGTAACCACTCCTTTTTGCTGATCTTTTTTGCTTAGTTGTAAGATTGCATTAGTGGCACCACGCATCTTGAAAGCACCCATTTTTTGGAAATTCTCACATTTAAAATAAATGGAACAACCTGCAATTTGATTTATTAATGAAGAGGTGAAAATTGGCGTTTCGTGAATATATGGTTTTATGCGCTCATGAACCTGTAATAAGCTTTTTTGAGTAAAATTGTCCATAAATATAAATGCTGAAATTGGTTGGGAAATTAACCAATTTCAGCATTAGGAAAAATGATTTGTTATATAATTCTAATAACCGCGATCCTGTTCTACCACATTTTTCAATTCTTCACCATCTTTAAAACGTTCGTAATTATCAACGATCTGAGGAATTACAGATTCAGCTTCGGTTAAACTTGCGGTATGCGGAGTAATACTAATTCTCTTGTGATCCCAAAAAGCATGATCTTCTGGTAAAGGTTCTTCTTTAAATACATCTAAAGAGGCGCCTGCTAAATGGCCATTATCAATCATTTCTATAAGGTTATTTTCTTCTAAATGTTCGCCACGACCTACATTTATAACATAAGCACCTTTAGGCAGTTTCTCGAATAATTCTTTATTTAAAATTCCGGTTGTCTCATCAGTTAGTGGAAGAAGACAAATAAGAATTTCAGAATTACTTAAAAAATCATCTAAACTGCCATCACCAGAATAGGATTTGATATCTTCACAATCTTTCTCGGTACGAGACCAGCCTGAAACCTGAAAGTTATTTTTTGCTAAGAGTTTTGCGGTGGCGGTACCAATAACACCCATTCCCATAACACCTATTTTCATATCGCTGTTACGGCAATACTTCATCACATTCCAGTTATGATCTTTCTCCTGATGTTTGTATGCGGAAAGATGTCGAGTGTGATTCATCACCAAAGCAAGAACAAACTCACTTAAATCGCTGGTTAATTGCTCATCTACAACTCTGGTAATTTTAACTCCTTCAGGAAATTCAGGATCTGATGTGATATGATCTACACCGGCACCCATTGAGGCAACAACTTTTAAATTTGGATAATTTTTGAATAGACCACGAGGATGTTTCCAACTAATGGCAAATTCAACTTCTTCAGTGTCGTGGTCTTCGGGATAAGTATAAACATTCATTCCAGGATGTTGACCTTTTAAATTTTCTACCCATTTAGATACATCTCTACCTGGGGCTACAACTAATACTGACATTTAATTCTAATTTTTGCCCTCATCGAGGGTTTTGATTTTTAATTTTTAATTTGAAGTTTGTTAACTAACAAAAGCACTATAACCGGTAATTGCTCTACCAACAATTAAAGAATTGATCTCTTTGGTACCCTCGTAACTGTAAATCGCCTCGGCATCTGCCACAAAACGAGCTACATCGTGTTCCAATAAAATTCCGTTACCGCCCATTACTTCACGAGCACGGCTCACTACATCTCGCATTCGCATACTACAATACACTTTAGCTAGAGAAGCATGTTCATCGGTTAGCATATCTGCATCTTGCATTTCAGAAAGTCTAAAACATAAGGTTTGCATCGACGTAAGGTTAGAAACCATTTCTACTAAATGATTCTGCACTAACTGGTATGAAGCAATAGGGCGCCCAAACTGTTCTCTTTTACGAGTGTATTTAAGCGCACTTTCGTAAGCACCGCGAGCACAACCTACGGCTTGCCACGCAACACCGGCGCGCGTCATACGTAATACATTGGCGGTATCTTTAAAAGAATTTGCATTTTGTAATCTATCACTTTCTGCAACTTTACATTCGGTAAGCGTGATAAGGGCATTTTGTACAATACGAAGCGCCATTTTATCTTCCATTTTTTCGGCTTTAAAACCGGGATTATCTTTCTCTACCAAAAAGCCTTTTACCTGGTTGCTGTCTACATCTCTCGCCCAAATTATGATCACATCGGCAAAAGTGGCATTACCAATCCATTTTTTTTGTCCGTTTAAAATCCAGTTCTCACCATCATATTTACAGGTGGTTTCTAAACCTCCGGCAACGCCAGATCCTACATTGGGTTCGGTTAGACCAAAAGCGCCAATTTTCTCTAGTTTTTGCATCTGCGGAAGCCATTTTTGCTTTTGTTCCTCGCTACCACATAAATAAATAGATCCCATTGCCAGGCCGCTGTGAACACCAAAAAAAGTTGAGGTAGAAACATCGACTCTTGCAATTTCTTGCGCGATAATTCCTTCCATTAAAAACGGAAGATTAGGGCAACCATAACCTTCGTATGGAATACCGGCAATATTTAGTTTTTTGAATTTTTCGATAATTTCGAAAGGAAATTTTGCGCGATTCCAGTGGTCATTAATTAATGGACGAATTTCGTCTTCCATAAGATTGCGCACTTTCATCTGAAGTTCGCGTTGTTCTTTGGTAAGTTTATAATCAAGATTATAGAAATCGCCATCGATAGGAGGAAGGTCACTTTGTGATTTGTGACGCTTGGTTTTTAACATTTTCATGAGTCCGGCAAGCTGGCGCTCATCTAAAGTACCTAAAGCTTTCATTGCTTCAGACAAATCGATTTGTTTATTAATTTTTGCCAGCTGATCCATATCAACCGACTTTAACAGGTTTACCGTGTTTCTTACTTTTTTAAAAAAAGACATGAGACTGCTTTTGTTGTAATCTCAAGTTAATGATTAAAAAGTCCCGCCGCTGTTAAGGAATTCCGAAGAAAAAGATAAAATCGGAAAGGGTTTAGTTAGAACATTTTTAAATAAAAAATCCCCTGAAATGATCAGGGGATTTTAGATGTTTATGGGCTGTATTTTTAAGATTATACCGATGGCTTGTTTTCTAAAAAGTTCATGTTTTCGACATTTCCTTTTTCGGTTTTTTTCTTCTTATATGTATTTACAAAAGTATCTTTTACCCTTTCAGAATATATAAAGTATGGAATCCAAATTATGCACGCAATTAGTGATTTAAATACCTCTTTATATAAATCGGGACCGGGGGCTGTAGCATATACAGACGGAATAAAGGACGCTACCAGCGTATCTAAACTTACACCTACAAAATTGAAAACATAAAAAGCAATAATTAGTTTTGGCGCTATTGTTCTTCTTTTGAAGAAAATAATCAATATAAAAATATTGAAAGCAAGAGAAATAGCATTAAACATGATTTCAAAAAAGACTAGTCCAACTAAAGCTTTATTTCCGGTAGACCAAAGTAATAAATAATCGGAGGTAAAATACTCATTATTTATCATTGGCGATAAGGTAAATAACGGAGAAAGGCAAAGCCCTATTGCTATTAAAATTAGCCAGCCACCTATTGGGCGATGATCGTCTGGATGCGCTTTAGATGGAATGTCGTAATTGGTGTAAATTAAACGGCATAAGAATACCACCCCGGTAAATACTACTAGGAATAAAAACAATGCAAACCAGGAAAGATCAGAAACATCGTTATTGGCATAACTTTCTGCAAGGCTTTGATTATAGGTGAGGTAATAGGAAATGTTTTCTGAAGCTTTTTCATGAGCTTTTAGAAATTCTGAATAATCTTTAGCAGGTACATGATCGCTTAAAGATTTGTATTTGTGAGTAATATCGATTCTAGCATTGGAATATTTAGATTGGTAAGTATATTCAAAATAAGGATTATCAGACTTATAATATTCGGTATTTACTTCCCATTTCTCAGGAGTGAAAATAACAATGTTATAATCGATATTGGTGCTTTCGTTTATATAATATGGTGATTTACGTTTTGCTGTTTTCTGCGGAAACATAAAATTATCGATGGGCAATGCATAGTATTGTGAATAGATCTGGCTTGGATCATCTGGCATTTCTGTCCAGTGATTTGGGATCCTGTATTCTTCGTAAACTGTAAAGGTGTTTTTTTGATCGCGCTCATCCTTAAAATAAAGTTCTTCGGAAACTTCAATATCAGCATAGGCCAAACTATAAAAATCTAGATAGCTTTTTTGAATGCTGCTAATCCCATTTCCGTTAAACTCAGCCCTTGTTATATCTGCCTTATAACCGCTATAAACCGTTTCGACTTTAAGGCGTGTTGGTCCGCCAATGGAGTCGATAATAAAAGTTTCTGTAATATTAGTTTTTCCGTAATCTGGCTTTTCAAATTTTGTAAGTGTTGAAGTACCTTCGTCTAAAATGAGTCCGTAGCCATAATCTGGTGCAAAAATTGCTTCAGCATTACCACCCTGATTATTAATGGTAGGATCTATAAAATAATCTTTATTAAATCTGTGATATTGCACGATACAGTGATCAAAAGAATTTGGCGATGGTAAGTCTTTGTTTACGGTATTTCCAAAAGTTGAATTAACCAAAATCGGGTGCGCATCTATATTGTATGCTTTTAAAAGTTCACTTAATAAAAAAGATTTGTCTTTGCAATCACCATACCGGCGGTTGAAAATTTCTTTTGGATTACTGGGTTTGTGAGAACTTAAGCCATTTTCGAAACCTAAATATCTTATTTTATCCTGAACAAATCTTGTTAGCGGCACAATGGGATCGTCGAAAACAGTATCGGCTTCTATAATTTCTTTAGCTTTCGCCCGTAACCATTTTCTATCTGAAACAGATATTTGATAATATTGATTATAGTTTTTAGCGACGTCATTCCAGCTGGTAAACTGTGAAACTTGGTAAGATTTTGAAGCGTCGTACCAGGCCGGCGTATTATTGTCGTAAACAGTAGTTTTTGGGTTATTGTTTTTTATTACGTATTCTGTGTAATTGGGATGTTCGGTAATCTTAGGTTTATCGATGCCATTAAAAAATTTGATCTCAAAATCCTTGTTTTTAGGTACCAGATATTTTCCGTAGATATTTACTACAGGAAGCGAATATTCTAAGTATTCTTCCGTAGAAAAAAATCCATTATGCACAGGATTAAAACCTTTGCGAGTGTAGCTATATTCTATAATATCTCCCACTCTTACGTCTGTTAGATTAAAAAGTGCAGAAAGGGAACCGTCGTATAAATGTCTTTCCAGATTTGTTTCTCGCTGTACGGTTTTTATCCGATTTAGGTCCAATTGGTCGATCACTTGATCATCGCGGTAGATATTGATTTTGTGTAAAAATAAACTTTGATAATCTGGATCAAATTCGATAGTGAAATCGCTCATTTCCTGCACGCCGTCATTATTAAGGATTTTAAAAGCCAGATGGCGATAAGCTTTTTCTTCCATTAAATTGAATTGTGCATCTACCAATAAATACAAAAAAGGCGAATTATCAAGTTCTTTCTTTTCTGAAGAAAGTTTCGCTTGTATTGGTGTAACCCAGTCTGGTGTTTTTGATTGAAAAACTTGGTCGCTTTGTGCTGAAATTGCACATAGCCAAAGGCACGCGAATAACGTGCAGATCGATTGTAAGCGCTTCATAGAGATGTTAATGAAATCTCAAATAAACGTTAATAAAATTAAAAAAGGAAATTTTGTGGTATAAAAAATCCCCTGATTATTCAGGGGATTTTATTTAATTTATAGGATGAAAATTACAATCCAAAAGCTTCTTTTACTTTCTCTACGTAATCTAGTTTTTCCCAGGTAAATAATTCGACTTCTTTTTTAACTTCTCCGCTATACGGACTCTTGAAAATTTTAGTAACCGTTCTCGATTCTTTTCCCATATGGCCATAAGCTGCAGTTTCGCGGTAAATAGGATTTCTCAGATTTAAGCGCTCTTCAATAGCAAATGGGCGCATATCAAAAATCTCTCTTACTTTTTTAGCAATCTCACCATTACTCATTTCAACTTTAGAAGTACCATAAGTATCTACTGAAATCGATGTTGGTTCTACAACACCAATAGCGTAAGAAACCTGCACCAAAACTTCATCTGCAACGCCGGCTGCAACTAAGTTTTTAGCAATATGTCTAGAGGCGTAAGCGGCAGATCGGTCTACTTTACTAGGATCTTTCCCAGAGAACGCACCACCACCGTGAGCTCCTTTACCACCGTAAGTATCTACGATAATTTTTCTTCCGGTTAGTCCGGCATCTCCATGCGGCCCACCAATTACAAATTTTCCGGTAGGGTTTATATGATAAGTAATATCTTCGCTAAATAATGTTTGAACGTATTCTGGCAATTGAGCGATCACACGAGGCATCAAAATTTCAATAATATCTTTTTTAATTTTCGTCAGCATTTCCTCGTCTACTTCCATAAACTGGTCATGCTGAGTAGAAAGTACGATAGCTACAATGCGCTGCGGAATGTTATCATCACTATATTCAATTGTAACCTGGCTTTTAGCATCAGGTCTTAAATAGGTAATATCTTTATTTTCACGACGAAGTTTAGCAAGCTCGATCATCATTTTATGAGAAATATCCAGTGCAAGTGGCATATAATTCTCGGTTTCAGAAGTGGCATAACCAAACATCATTCCCTGGTCTCCTGCACCTTGTTCTTCTTTCGAAGCGCGATCTACACCCTGATTAATATCTGGAGATTGTTCATGGATTAATGAAATTACGCCACAAGAATCGCCACTAAATTGATAAGCGCCTTTGGTATATCCAATATCGTTAATAACATCTCTGGCAATTTGCTGAACGTCTAAGTATGTATTAGATCGTACTTCACCAGCCAAAACTACTTGTCCTGTTGTCACTAAAGTTTCGCAAGCTACTTTAGAATCTTCATCAAAAGCTAAAAAATTATCTAATAAGGTATCACTAATCTGATCGGCAATCTTATCGGGATGTCCTTCAGAAACACTTTCTGAAGTAAATAAATAAGCCATAAACTTTATCCTTTAAATTATAAAAAGAGGAAAATTTGACGTAAAGGCAGGCTATATAAGTAGTACTGCTTTAGCATTTTTAACCATCTAAAATTAGAAAGTTATAGGGTTGCAATCAGTCAAATCTTTCCCTGTTATTATTTCAGGGACAAATGTATAAAATAGTTTTTTTAATAAAGCGCTCTTTAACGTCTTTTTATTGGCACTATTTTTTTGCCGATCCTTAATTTAATAAGTTTCTTTTTTGAAATGATTATCAATTTTTAACAGCATTGGTATCTGTTTACCTCTTAATTTTAAAACGTAATTTTTTGTTTTACAAATAGATATCAATATGATTAAAATTATTTTTGTTGCTGTTTCTTTTAAGCTTTTCACAGCGAATATATTCTCAACCAAAAAATTCTAATGATTCATTGGTATTCACTAAGCGAATCATAGCCGAGAATTTAAAAGATCCCTGGGCTATTGTTTACGGCCCAGACGATTATTTATGGGTTGTAGAATCCAAAAAGTATTTGCTTAGTCGAATACATCTAGAAACAAAAAAGAAAACTGTTTTAAAAGATTTTACACCAAATCGAAATTTTTCCGGAGAGAAAAGCTGGCCCATGGGCGGACTTATGGGCTTGGCCTTACATCCAGATTTTACAAAAGGAAAGCCTTTTGTGTATGTTGCTTACGTTTATCAATTTAATGCTGAAAATACCGAAGATGGCTGTAAGGATAATTTTGGAGGTTGTTTTTACAAGATAAAATTGGAGCGGTATCAATATGATAAAACAACACAGGAATTGAAAAATCCATTCACTATTTGCGATACTATTCCCGGAAGTAGCGACCATAATGGTGGCGATTTAAAAATAGCACATATAAATAATAAACCGTATTTGTTTTATAGCACCGGAGATATGGGTGCCGGTCAATATGGAAATGCAGGCAGAAAAAATCGAGTTCAGGATATCAATTCTTATGAAGGAAAAATTTTACGATTTAATCTAGAGCCTGATAGTACTGCAGTGAATCAAAATTCATGGATTCCGAAGGATAATCCATTTAGTGCTGAAAAGCGAAACGCGGTTTGGACGTATGGTCATCGAAATCCGGAAGGTATTGCTGAAGGGAAAATTAACGGGAAATATAGGTTATATTCTTCAGAACATGGTCCGTTTGGAGATGATGAGGTTAACCAAATTAAGAAAGGCAAAAATTACGGACATCCTTTGGTTATAGGATATAACGATGGTAATTATAATGGATTTGCTGCCGGGGTTTCCAATCATGATTATTTGCCGGGAAAATGGAATACTGCTTATCCATTAGTAGAGGATGAAAGTGAAAATGCAAAAAAAATGGGACAAATTTTTGAAGAACCTATTAAAGTTTTAGGGTTAATTTCTTCGGAAACCTTATCAAAAATTTTTGAACATCGGTTGAAAAATGAGGATGGTCCAGATTGGGAAGCGGTCGCTCCCAGTAGTATTGCTGTTTACGATAAAAAAGCTATTCCCAGCTGGCAAAACTCACTATTAATACCTTCCTTAAAACAAGGAGAATTATTGCAATTGAAATTGAACAAAAAAGGACATAAGATAATTGGTGAACCCAAAAGCTATTTTAAAGGAGAAGTACGATATCGTGAAGTAGAAGTTTCACCAGATGGTTCAAAAATCTATCTCACTACCGATTATAGTTCACAAAGTTCAAATCCTTCAAAAAACAATAAAAATAAAGTGAATTGTAAGGGATGTATTATAGAATACACAATAAAAAATGAATAACGCAAAGCTTTCGGAAAAAGAATATTAATTTTTAAATTAAATTTGGATAGGAAAAAAATCTGTGTTTATATTTGCAGATATAGAATTGTAAGAAAATGATTTTGAATACTATGATGCGCTTTATGTTTATGATGTGGAAATCTTCCGCAGCGCGCGCTATTGTATAAATTTAAATAGTTATAATATATAAAAGCCGCTGCCAAAAACAGCGGCTTTTTTTATGCTAAAAAATGACAATATGAATGTAGTACCCGTATTCTTCAAGGTTAGTGTACCGATGTATATGTGCAAAAAAATGCACTGCTATTACCTAAATTGAGGAATAATTTCAATAAGGTCTCCCTGGTAATAGCTCAAAACGGAGATCGTTTCATTTTACTTGATAATCGAGATTAAATGCTCCGAGGCTTGCCTCGAGATAATAAATAATTTTCTGATAAATGCCTTTTGGGCTTGCCCTTGCCCTGAGGTAGTTTATTTAAAAAACAAAAAATATGAGTACTACTAAATTTGCTACAAACGCGTTACATGCCGGTCACGACGTAACTACTAACGGAGGAACAAGAGCCGTTCCTATTTACCAAACAACGTCTTACGTCTTTAAAGATTCTGATGAGGCAGCCGGTAGATTTTCATTGGCGCAACCGGGTTATATTTATACCCGTTTAAATAATCCTACCAACGATGTTCTAGAACAGCGATTAGCTGCTTTAGAAGGTGGGATTGGCGCCGTAGTTACCGCATCGGGAACCGCAGCTATCAATACTGCTTTGTTAACCCTATTGAAAGCCGGAGATCATATAGTTGCTTCCAATAGTTTATACGGAGGAACTTATAATTTACTGAGTGTTACCTTGCCACGATTTGGAATTACTACCACTTTTGTAGATCCTTCTGATCCTGAAAACTTTGGTAAAGCAGTTAAAGAAAATACCCGTGCTGTTTTTGCGGAATCGTTGGGAAATCCAAAATTGGATGTATTAGACTTAAAAAAGATTTCAGCACAGGCAAAAGCGCACAATATTCCGTTTATTGTTGATAATACGGTAGCAACACCATATCTTCTGAAACCTATAGAATTTGGAGCTGATATTGTGATTGAGTCTCTTACAAAATATATCAGTGGTAATGGAACTTCTCTTGGAGGCGCTATAATCGATGCAGGTACTTTTGATTGGGTCAGTGGTAAGTTTCCTGAATTTACTGAACCTTCAGCTGGTTATCATGGTTTGGTGTATCACGAAGCATTAGGAAATGCTGCTTTTATTGCAAAAGTTCGTGTTGAAGGATTACGTGATCATGGTGCAGCTTTAAGTCCTTTTAATGCTTTTCAGATTATTCAGGGATTAGAGACTTTGAGAATCAGAATAAAACAACATAGCGAAAATGCATTGGCTTTAGCCCAATGGTTGCAGGAACAAGAAGTGGTAACATGGGTTAATTACCCTGGTTTATCAAGCAGTCCGTATTACGAATTAGCAAAAGAATATTTGCCTGAAGGTCAAAGCGGAATTATCACTTTTGGCGTAAAAGGCGGGTACGACTCGGCTAAAATTGTAGCTAACGATACCAAATTATTTTCTTTATTGGCCAATATTGGAGATACTAAATCCTTAATAATACATCCTGCGAGTACCACGCACCAGCAGCTTGATGAAAAAGCACAAAACGATGCTGGTGTTACTCAAGATTTAATCCGTTTGTCGGTAGGTTTGGAAGATATTTCCGATTTAAAAGACGACCTGTTAAATGTATTTTCAACAATAAAATAAGTAATTTTCAATTCTGAATTGAATTTCAAACAATAAAACGTTAAGGTATGTCTACCCCAAATTTTGAAACCGAAGCTATTAGAACGCAAATGGAACGTTCGCAACATTTAGAACATTCTGCGCCTTTATATTTAACCTCTAGTTATATTTTTGAAGATGCTGAAGATATGCGCGCTTCATTTTCTGAAGAAAAAGAACGGAATATTTACAGCCGATTTTCGAATCCAAATACATCAGAGTTTGTTGAGAAAATTTGCAAAATGGAAGGAGCAGAAGCGGGCTATGCCTTTGCTACTGGAATGAGTGCGGTATTTTCTTCACTAGCTGCGTTGTTAAATGCCGGAGATCATATCCTTTCAGCTCGATCGGTTTTTGGAAGCACACATTCGTTGTTTACCAAATTTTTTCCGAAGTGGAATATATCTCACACCTATTTCAAGGTAAATGAGGTAGATAAAATTGAAAGTTTAATTAAACCGGAGACCAAAATTATTTTTGCGGAAACCCCAACAAATCCTGGAGTAGATATTATAGATCTTGAAGTTTTAGGTGAAATTGCTAAAAAACACAATCTAATTTTGGTGATCGATAATTGTTTTGCCACGCCATATATTCAGAATCCGATAAAATACGGAGCCGATTTGGTGATTCATTCAGCTACCAAAATGATTGATGGGCAGGGAAGAGTTTTAGGCGGAGTTACCGTAGGAAATTCAGAATTGATTAGAGAAATTTATTTGTTTTCAAGAAATACAGGGCCGGCATTAAGTCCGTTTAATGCCTGGGTGCTTTCTAAAAGTTTGGAAACTTTAGCTGTTCGCTTAGAAAAGCATTGTGAAAATGCACAAAAATTAGCTGAGTTCTTAGAGGCGCATCCTAACGTACAACTTGTAAAATATCCATTTTTAAAATCGCATCCGCAATACGAAATTGCTAAAAAGCAAATGCGATTGGGTGGTAATATTATTTCTTTTGAAATTAAAGGGGGAATCGATGCCGGGAGAAAATTTTTAAATTCCGTAAAAATGTGTTCCAGAAGTGCCAATCTTGGCGATACCCGTAGCATTGTAACACACCCGGCAAGTACCACCCATAGCAAATTAAGCGAAGAAGATCGATTAGAAGTGGGGATTACAGACGGTTTAATAAGAACTTCTGTAGGTTTAGAGCATATCGACGATATTATTGCCGATATTAAACAAGCCTTAGATTAAAATAGTATTGAAAGTATAACGGCGAATGGAAAGATTAAAATTATTTATATTCGCCGTATGCTTTCAAAGAAAACGAAATACGGAATTAAGGCACTTACTTTTATTGCCAGGCAACCAGGACGAAAACCGGTGCAAACTTCAGAAATTGCCAAGAGCGAGAATATCTCTCAAAAGTTTTTGGAAAGTATTCTTTTAATCCTTCGGAAGTCAGGCTTTTTGGGTTCTAAAAAAGGAAAAGGTGGTGGATACTATCTTATTAAAGAGCCAGAAGATATTCAAATGACTGCTGTTATTAGAGTTTTAGAAGGTCCTATTGCCATGGTTCCTTGTGTAAGTCTTAATTATTACGAGAAATGTGATGATTGCCCAGATGAAAAAACATGTTCTGTTCATAAACTAATGATTCAGGTTCGTGACAGTACTTTAAATGTTTTTGGTGAAAATACATTAGCCGACTTGGCTTTGTAGTAGTTATTTAAAACGTAAAATGTTAAAAATCAAAATTTAATCAACAAATTGTTGGTCTATATTAAAATGAAAGTTACTTTTGCTTTAATAACCTACTAAATCTATAGGTTATTAGATTTAAAATATAAAAGTGGACTTCAGGAAAGATAAGATTATGAAAAGGTATACAGAGAAAGAACTAAAAATCCTTAATCAGCAACTAAAAGGTATAAGCCCTGAAGAAATTATCCAGTGGGTAATTCTTAATAGTAAGCGTCCGGTGGTGACAACTAATTTTAGACCTTACGAAGTGGCAATTTTACATGCTGTCTCAAAAATTAAATCTGATGTTCAGGTGGTATGGTGTGATACGGGGTATAACACGCCGCAAACATATAAGCACGCTAGAGAAGTAATCGATACTTTAGATCTTAATGTGAAGGTTTATATGCCAAAGCAAACTGCAGCTTATAGAGATGCAATGTTTAACGGTATCCCGCAGGTAGACAGCGCAGATCATGATGAATTTACCCGGCAGGTTAAGTTAGAACCTTTCCAGAGAGCGATGAGAGAGCAGCAACCAGATATTTGGTTTACAAATCTTAGAAAAGGACAAACTGCGTTTCGTAATAGTATAGATATTCTTAGTTATAGTAAAGATGGTCTTTTAAAGGTGAGTCCGTTTTATCATTGGAGTGACCAAAAACTAGATCTTTATCTGGAAGAACACGGCTTACCTAACGAGCATAAATATTTTGATCCAACAAAAGTATTGGCAAATAGAGAATGTGGACTTCACGCTTAATATTATATTTTAAAAGAAGACTGAAAAATGACAAATTTTAATACAAAAATGATCTGGTGTAAATCGATGTGCATGCGCAGTTATTCCTGCACTTAAAAGTGTTTTTGTATTTAGTTATATAGGAAGTCCTTTTAAGTGTAAAACACAAAAAAGGACTTTTTTATTTACATCTGTTTCTAGCAGATAGCTCATTAAAATTATATTATCCATGCAAAGTTTTAGAACCGAAATTGAAAATCCTGTTGTCGAAAAAGACATCATCGATTTAGAAAAGAAAATTCGGCTGTTCCGTGAGGGACAAGCAGACGAAGAAAAATTCCGAAGCCTGCGCTTGGCGCGTGGAGTTTACGGCCAAAGGCAGGCTGGTGTACAAATGGTTCGTATAAAACTGCCTTTTGGAAAAGTAACTTCAGAACAATTGCATCGAATTGCCGATGTGTCTGATGAATATTCTACCGGAAGATTGCATATCACTACCCGTCAGGATATACAGATTCACTATGTAAGTCTCGATCGAACGCCAGAGCTTTGGGCGCAATTAGAGAAAGATGATATCACGCTTCGTGAAGCCTGCGGTAATACAGTAAGAAATATTACAGCTTCGCCAACGGCCGGTATCGATGTCGATGAACCTTTTGATGTTTCACCGTATGCCGATGCTGCGTTTCGATTTTTTCTACGGAATCCTATTTGCCAGGAAATGGGACGTAAGTTTAAAATCGCTTTTTCTGCAACCGATGAGGATACAGCACTAAGTTATATCCATGATCTGGGTTTTATCCCGAAATTAAAAGATGGAAAACGCGGCTTTAAGGTAATGTTAGGAGGCGGACTAGGTTCACAGCCACGTCACGCCGATAAATTATATGATTTTATTGAAGCTGAAGAAATTATTCCGCTGATAGAATCGGTGCTTCGCGTTTTTGATCGTCATGGCGAACGTGCTAAACGATTAAAAGCCAGGATGAAGTTTTTAATTAAAGATATTGGTTTAGATGCTTTTTTAGATTTAGTAGCAGAACAGAAAAAAGCACTTTCTACAAAGCAACCTGAATTTCATATCGAAAAGTTTGAAGCGGCTCCAGTACTTCAGGAAGTTGAAATTTCTTCCGTAGAAATTGAAGATCAAAAAGAGTTTGAAGTTTGGCGAAACACCAATGTTATTCCTCAGAAACAACAGGGATTATTTGCTATAGGAATTCGAGTTCCGTTAGGCGATTTTTATACTGGTGGTGCTAGAAAGTTGGCCGATTTGGTCAAAAAATATGCAGGTAACGAAATTCGTTTAAGCTTACGCCAGGATATTTTAATTCGTCATGTTCGGGAGCCATTTTTACCATTTTTCTATACCGAATTAAAAAAGTTGGGCTATGCGGAAACGGGATACAATAAAACAGTCGATATTACCGCTTGCCCAGGAACCGATACCTGTAACTTAGGAATCGCCAGTAGTACCGGAATTGCAGACGTATTGGAAGATGTTCTAAAAGAAGAATATCCGCAGTTTATTAACGGAAAAGATATTACTATAAAGATTAGCGGTTGTATGAATGCTTGCGGTCAGCACAATATGGCTGAAATTGGTTTTCAGGGCATGTCAATTAAATCGGGTAAAGCCGTAGCTCCGGCATTGCAAGTATTACTTGGTGGCGGTGTTCTTGGAAATGGTGAAGGTCGTTTTGCCGATAAAGTGGTAAAAGTTCCTAGTAAACGTGGCCCAGAAGCTTTACGATTATTGCTGAATGATTTTGATACTAATGCTGGAACTGATGAAAAATTTATCCATTATTACGATCGTCAGGGGAAAACGTATTTCTACGATTTACTAAAAGACTTAGCGGATACATCGAATCTTAATGAAAATGATTTTATCGATTGGGGCCACGAAAAACCCTATATCAAAGCCGTTGGTGTTGGTGAATGTGCGGGCGTGGTGATCGATCTTATTGCCACCTTACTATTTGAAAGTGAAGAGAAAATAGACAATGCACAGAGTGCGTTGGATCGCAAGGCATGGTCAGATTCTCTTTATCATTCCTATACTTCAATCGTAAATTCTGCAAAAGCATTGTTGTTAGCCGATGATGTAAAAACGAATACTCAAGCGGGAATTATCGCCCAGTTTGACGAATTGTTTGTAGAAACCGGAAAAATAGAACTGTCAACTACGTTTAAAGAATTTGCTTATCAATTGAATGAGCATGAACCTAGCGAAGAGTTTGCTCAAAAATATATTGAAGATGCGCGTTTATTCTTAAAAAGAGTAGATGCCTATAGAACGAAGGAGGTGCAAAATGTATAATTTACCAAAATTAAGTGTAGTTGGTGCCGGTCCTGGAGATCCGGAACTAATCACTCTAAAAGCTTTAAATACACTTAAATCTGCAAAAGTTGTGCTTTACGATGCACTCATTAATCGTGAGCTACTCGAATACGCACCGCAAGCCGAGCATATTTATGTTGGGAAACGGAAAAATAAACATCGGTATTCTCAGGATGAGATCAATGAGCTAATCGTGAATTATGCCAATGAACGGGGGCATGTTGTACGATTAAAAGGAGGTGATCCTTTTATCTTCGGAAGAGGTTCTGAAGAGATTAATTATGCCAAAAGCAAAGGCTTGGATACAGCGGTAATTTCAGGAATAACTTCATCTATTGCGGTTCCGGCCAATGTTGGAATTCCGCTTACACAACGCGGAACTTCAGAAAGTTTTTGGGTAATTACGGGAACAACTTCGGCTAGAAAATTATCGAATGATGTCTATCTGGCTGCGCAATCTACGGCTACTGTTGTGATTTTGATGGGAATGAGCAAGTTATCTGAAATTGTAAAGATTTTTAGCGAATTTGGGAAAGAAGATACGCCAGTAGGGATTATTCAAAACGGTACCACTATCAACGAGCAATCTGGTTTTGGAACCATTAAAACTATAGAAAAAGTAGTTGCTGAAAAAGAACTTACGGCACCTTCAATTATTGTAATTGGTGAAGTGGTGAAAGAAAGTCATCAATTACCGAAAGAACTAAAAGAAGCAAGCGGTTTTTCAGCTTCAGAATATTCAAAATTTCTTAAAATAGGAGCAGCATAGTTAGAAGTTAGATTTTAGAGCGCTATCGCTGTTAGAATTTTGAAATTTGACGAAAGAGGATCGAAATAAATGATTTCATGATGTCGATAGGATTGTCAGGCATCAAAGAAACAACACTAATTAATTTTTGAATTTTAAATGTTGGATTCCGATTTTAATTAAGTAGTTAGATTTTAAAAACAAGAACTTATATCATATTATTTCAAATTTAAAATATTGAATTTTGAATTTATTTTGAAAGCCAATCGCTAAAAAAATATGCAACCAAGAAATGAATTATATCCCGTATTTCTAAAAGTGAATAACTTGAACATTCTCGTTGTTGGCGGAGGAAATGTTGGGCATGAAAAGCTGCACTTTTTATTGAAATCAAGCCCTAATGCTAATGTTGAAGTAGTTGCCAAATGGTTCGCTCCTGAAACTGCTGCACTTGCTGAAAAACATGGGATTAAATTGACCAAAGGCAGATATCGAAAAAAATATTTGAAAAAAAGGCATATTGTAGTGGCAGCAACTAATGATGCGAGATTAAACAAAAGAGTACATCGCCACGCCAAGAGAAGATATTTGCTAGCGAATATTGCCGATACACCCGAACTATGTGATTTTTATATGGGCGGGATCGTCAATAAAGGCAATGTAAAAATAGCGATTTCTACTAATGGCAAATCGCCAACAACGGCCAAACGTTTACGTCAGTTTTTTGAAGAGGTAATTCCGGAAGATGTTAATCGAATGGTAGAAAATCTTAATGAATATAGAAAAACCATTAAAGGTGATTTTGAAGCCAAGGTGGAACAATTAAATACAATAACCGAATCTTTAATCGTAAAGAAAGATAAAAATGATTAAAACAGATATCCTAATTATAGGAGCAGGCCCCACAGGATTATTTACCGTTTTTGAGGCGGGATTATTAAAATTAAAAACACATTTAATCGACGCTTTACCGCAGCCAGGTGGTCAATGTTCAGAAATTTATCCCAAAAAACCGATTTATGATATTCCGGCTTTCCCGGAAATCAACGCAGGCGATTTGGTGAATAATCTAATGGAACAAATTAAACCTTTTGAACCTGGATTTACTTTAGGTGAGCGTGCTGAAACTTTAGAAAAGTTAGATGACGGTACATTTATCGTAACCACAAACAAAGGAACAAAACATCATGCCCCGGTTGTAGCCATTGCTGGAGGTTTAGGTTCTTTCGAGCCACGTAAACCGCCTATCCCAAATATCGCTGATTATGAAGATAAAGGCGTGGAATATTTTATTAAAGATCCTGAGATTTATCGTGGTAAAAAAGTAGTGATCGCCGGTGGTGGAGATTCCGCTTTAGATTGGGCAATTTATTTAGCGGATGTTGCTGAAGAAGTAGCGCTGGTACATCGTAGAAAAGAATTTAGAGGTGCTTTAGATTCTGTAGAAAAGGTTTCTGAATTATCGAAACTCGGTAAAATTGAAATGATCACTAATGCTGAAGTTGTTGGTATTAAAGGAAATAATGACCTGGAGCAGGTAGTGATTCGCCATAAAGATGAAGCCAGAGGTGAAGAGCTAAGAGAAGTAGATCATTTTATTCCATTATTTGGCTTGTCTCCAAAATTAGGACCAATCGGAAATTGGGGCTTAGAGATCGAAAAAAATGCTATAAAAGTTGATAATTCTTATGATTATGCGACTAATATCCCTGGAGTTTACGCCATTGGCGATGTCAATACATACAAAGGAAAATTAAAACTGATTTTATCTGGTTTCCACGAAGCAGCGATTATGTGCCAGAGTGCGTATCAGCGAATTTTCCCAGATAAAAAATATGTGCTTAAATATACGACAGTGGGCGGAGTAGAAGGATTCGACGGATCTAAAAAAGAAGCCAAGAAAGAAGTAGTACAGAGTATAGGCTAGAAAATCGATATTAGATCGCTTTGCTGTTAGATTTTAGATATTAGACATTAAAAAAGAAAAATGATTTTTAAATGTCAAATTTTTAAAAAAGATAGAAGCTCTAGATGAAGTCTAACTAGGAATTGAAGTTTTCGATTGCTAATTGAAATCGGCCTATCGAAAATTGCTTGTAAAATTGGAAATGAGAGAAGCGTAAAATTTTAGTCTGCTTGATCGCAGCGAGTTCCTAAAATTTAGCTTCCGAATGCACAATTTCAAGGAAGTTTCGTAAGCCTAGACTTTTTTGATTCTTTTTTCGTCAATGGAAAAAAGAAAATGTATAAACTAATATTGAAAGCGTCATTTCCTTTATAGAAATGGCGTTTTTTTAAATAGCTTCAAAGTAGCAAAGATTACAAAAGAATCACAACACGTTTCGTATATTTGAATCAAAATTAAAATAGATGAAAATCTTTCTGAAAAGGCTTAACGATGCCTATCACTTTGAGACTAAAAATGAACGTGGAGATATTGTTCATTTAGATAATAAATCTGAAGAAAATCCGCAAGGAGGAAGTCCGATGGACTTAATTCTTCGTGGTATTGCCGGTTGTAGTAGTATTGATGTGGTGATGATTCTTAAAAAACAAAAAGTAGAACTAGAAGATTTGCAGGTAGAAGTTGAAGGCTTCAGAGAAGATGGTGCAATTCCTAATGTTTTTAAAAAGATTCATTTAAACTTCATGCTAAAAGGCGATGTTTCTCCACAAAAAGCTTTACGTGCTGTAGAACTTTCTATGGATAAATATTGTTCCGTAGCAAAAATGTTAGAGAAAGCTGCTGAGATCTCTTACGAAGTAAATGTAAATGGGGAAGCTGTAAAATAACACTTGGGTTTTATTTTTAATATGGAATAAAAATGGCCTATCGAAAATTGCTTGTAAATTTGAAAGTGAGAGAAGCGTAAAAATTTTAGGCTTTTTGAGCGAAGCGAGTTTCTAAAATTTAGCTTCCGAACATACAATTTCAAGCAAGATTAGTAAGCCTAGATTTTTTTGGTTCGTTTTTTCATCAATGGAAAAAATGAACAGAATTGATATAATTAATTTCTTCAATACTAATAAAGAAGAAGCGAATCAAGATTTTTACTCATTTTCTTGTAATTATAATAGATCGCCGTATATTAGCGGGCTGAGTTCATTAAAATAATAGCGTTATCAAGAAAGGTTGAGGGATTAGACCCGATGAAACCTTAGCAACCCTCTTTGTCTCTAGTACAATGGAGAAGGTGCTACCTTCTACTACGTTTTTTCGTAGATAGATAACATCAAGACTTCCTTTTTCTTCTTTTTTGATAGCGTTTAGAACAGAATAACATGTCGAAATTAGAAGAAATATTAGCCGAAAAAATATTGATCCTTGATGGTGCAATGGGAACCATGCTTCAGGAATATAAATTTACTGAAGAAGATTTCCGTGGCGATCGTTTTAAGGATTGGCCGGTGTCGTTACAAGGAAATAATGATCTCCTTTCCATCACACAACCAGAGGCAATAGCCACAATTCATAAAAAATACTTTCAGGCAGGAGCCGATATTGTAGAAACCAATACGTTCTCGGGAACTACGATAGCTATGGCAGATTATCAAATGGAGGAACTTGTGGATGAATTAAACTACGAGTCCGCCAAAATCGCTAAACAAGTAGCTACTGAATTAACCGAAGCCAATCCCGACCAACCAAAATTTGTGGCCGGTGCTATGGGGCCTACCAATAAAACGGCAAGCATGTCTCCAGATGTAAATGATCCTGGATTTCGTGCCATTTCTTTTGATGAACTCCGACTTGCGTATAAACAACAGGCCAGCGCCTTAATAAGAGGAGGAGTAGATATTTTGTTGGTAGAAACTGTTTTTGATACCTTAAATGCTAAAGCAGCTCTTTTTGCAATCGATGAGCTTAAAGAAGAATTAAATCTAGATATCCCGGTGATGGTAAGCGGTACAATTACCGATGCTTCGGGTAGAACCTTATCTGGACAAACCGCAGAGGCTTTCTTAATTTCGGTTTCTCATATTCCATTATTAAGCATTGGTTTTAATTGTGCGCTTGGTGCAAAACAATTAACTCCGCATTTAGAGGTTTTAAGCTATAAAACACAATATGGTGTTTCAGCTTATCCTAATGCCGGTTTGCCAAATGCTTTTGGAGAGTATGATGAATCACCCGATGAAATGGCGATTCAAACGAAAGAATATCTCGATAAAAGTTTAGTCAACATCTTAGGAGGATGTTGCGGAACAACTCCAGCTCATATAAAGGCAATTGCTACCATTGCTAAAGATTACAAACCAAGACCTATAAAAAGTCTTCAACATAAAAAAGCTTCGGCCTAAAATGGAAGGATTAGATCATAATTTAGCTAATAATACTTCAGGGAAAACGGATTATCGCCCCTTGCAATTATCGGGTCTGGAACCTTTAATTATTACGCCCGACAGCAATTTTGTAAATGTGGGGGAACGTACCAATGTAGCCGGTTCTAAACGATTTTTACGATTAATTAAAGAAGAAAAGTTCGATGAAGCTTTAGATGTTGCTAGAGATCAGGTAGACGGTGGTGCGCAGATTATTGATATTAATATGGACGACGGACTTATCGATGGTAAAGAAGCCATGGTAAAGTTCCTAAATCTTATTGTTGCGGAACCGGATATTGCTCGTGTGCCAATCATGATCGATAGTTCGAAATGGGAAATTATCGAAGCTGGTTTACAAGTGGTACAAGGGAAATGTGTAGTGAATTCGATTTCCTTAAAAGAAGGCGAAGCGCAATTTATAGAACATGCCCGAAAAGTAAAGCGTTACGGAGCGGCAGTTATTGTAATGGCTTTTGATGAGGTTGGACAAGCTGATAATTACGATCGAAGAATTGAAATTTCAAAACGCTCTTACGATATTCTTGTAAACAAAGTAAATTTTCCGCCAGAGGATATTATTTTCGATTTAAATATCTTTCCTGTAGGAACAGGTATGGACGAGCATCGTAGAAATGCAATAGATTTTATCGAAGCAACCGCCTGGGTAAAAGAAAACTTACCATATTGTAGTGTAAGTGGTGGCGTTAGTAATGTATCTTTTTCTTTCCGCGGGAATAATCCGGTGCGTGAAGCGATGCATTCGGTATTTCTATACTACGCGATTAAAGCCGGAATGAATATGGGAATTGTAAACCCCGCATTATTGGAAGTTTACGATCAAATTCCAAAAGATTTACTGGAGCATGTAGAAGATGTAATTTTAGATCGTAGAGACGATGCTACCGAGCGTTTGTTAGATTTTGCTGAAACCGTAAAAGGCACCGCAAAAACCAGTAAAGTCGATTTAAGTTGGCGAGAAGGCAGTATTCAAGACCGGATAACCCATGCGCTGGTAAAAGGAGTAGATGCTTATATTGTTGAAGATGTTGAAGCAGCCAGACTGGAAGCAGAGCGGCCTATCGATGTAATTGAAGGTTCGTTAATGATTGGTATGAATGTGGTTGGAGATCTCTTCGGAAGCGGTAAAATGTTTCTTCCGCAGGTAGTAAAATCGGCGCGAGTAATGAAAAAAGCCGTAGCCTACTTATTGCCTTTTATTGAAAATGATAAAACCAGTAAACGCGAACCTGCCGGAAAAGTCTTGATGGCTACCGTAAAAGGAGATGTGCACGATATTGGGAAAAATATTGTAAGCGTAGTTTTAGGATGTAATAATTACGAAATTATTGATTTAGGTGTAATGGTGCCGCCAGAGAAAATTATTGATGCCGCAAAAGCTAATAATGTAGATGCAATAGGTTTAAGCGGATTAATAACGCCTTCTTTAGATGAAATGGTTTTTTTGGCTAAAGAAATGCAACGTCAAAATTTTAATGTGCCTTTGCTAATTGGTGGGGCTACAACTTCTAAAGCACATACAGCGGTAAAAATCGATCCGCAATATATGCACGCAGTCGCGCATGTAAACGATGCTTCACGAGCAGTTACGGTTGTTGGGGATTTATTAAATAAAAAAACAAGAGAAGCCTATAAAGAAAATCTTAAGGCAGAATATGAGGTTTTCCGCAAAAATTTTGGAAAACGTAGTAAAGTAAAAAGTTTTCTGTCTATTGAAGAAGCTCGCGAAAACAACTATAAAATAGATTGGAAAACCACCAATATCACAAAACCAAACCGTCTAGGAATTCAGATTCTTGAAGATTTCGATTTAAATGAATTAGTAGATTATATCGATTGGAGTCCGTTTTTTAGAAGTTGGGATTTACACGGGCGTTATCCTAATATTTTAGAAGATAAAGTAGTAGGTGAACAGGCAACATCTCTTTTTGAAGATGCTAAAGTTTTGCTGAAGCGTATTTTAGATGAAAAACTGCTAAAAGCGAAAGCAATTTACGGTTTATTTGAAGCGAATACCGTAAATCATGATGATATAGAGGTGTACTATAATCAAGATTCCGAAGAAAAAACAGCAATTTTTAGAACGCTACGGCAGCAATTAAAAAAGCATGCCGGAAAGCCCAATTTTGCACTTTCAGATTATATCGCACCTAAAGAAACTGGAATAAAAGATTATATAGGTTGCTTTTGTGTTTCTACCGGTTTTGGTACACAGGAACTAGCGGCAGAATTCGAGAAAAATCATGACGATTATAATTCAATTATGATCAAAGCGCTAGCCGACAGATTTGCTGAAGCTTTTGCCGAATACTTGCACAAAAAAATCAGGAAAGAAGATTGGGGATATGCTTCCGAAGAAAATCTAAGTAACGAAGAACTGATTAAGGAAAATTATAAAGGAATTCGTCCTGCGCCAGGATATCCGGCTTGTCCCGATCACCTAGAAAAATTAACGATTTGGGATATTTTAAAGGTTGAAGAAAATATTGGCGTCAAGCTTACCGAAAGTCTGGCCATGTGGCCGGCAGCCAGCGTAAGTGGTTATTATTTTGCCAATCCTGAAGCTCGCTATTTTGGTTTAGGGAAAATTAAGGACGATCAGGTAAAAGATTTTGCCGAGCGTAAAGGAATTGAATTAAAAAAAGCCGAAAAATGGCTGAATCCTAATATTGCAGATTAGGGTTATTGATGGGAAGGGTCGTCATTCCAGACTTGATCTGGAATCTCATCATATTAGTCAAACAAGATGAGACACTAAATCAAGTTCAGTGTGACGATTTTTTAAATGACAGCTATTAACAGCTAACAGCTTAAAACAATGAAAGTAACTGAGCATATAGAAAACGCAAAAGGAAAAACGCTTTTTTCATTTGAAATTGTTCCGCCGCAAAAAGGGAAGAACATTCAGGAATTATACGATAATATCGATCCTTTAATAGAATTTAATCCTCCATTTATTGATGTAACTACTTCTCGAGAAGAACATATTTATATAAAACGAGAAGATGGGTTGTTAGAACGTAAAATTACTAGAATGCGCCCAGGTACGGTTGGGATTTGTGCTGCGATCAAACAGAAATATAATGTAGATACCATTCCGCATGTATTATGTGGTGGTTTTACCAAAGAAGAAACTGAATATTTATTGGTGGATTGTCATTATTTAGGAATCGAAAATGTGATGGCATTGCGGGGTGACGCCATGAAACATCAGCGTTATTTTGAGCCTACAAGTGGCGGGCATTGTTATGCTAACGAGCTGGTAGATCAGATAAAAAATCTTTCTAGAGGAAAATATTTAAATGAAGTTATCGATTCTGAAAATCATGCCGATTTCTGTGTAGGAGTAGCCGGTTATCCTGAAAAGCATTTAGAATCCCCTTCCTTAGAAACCGATCTTAAAAAGTTGAAAGCAAAGGTTGATGCGGGAGCAGATTACGTGGTAACTCAGATGTTTTTTAATAATCAGGCCTATTTTGAATTTGTAGAGAAAGCAAAACAAATGGGAATAAACGTGCCCATAATTCCGGGGATCAAGCCTATTGCCGTAAAAAAGCATTTGCAATTATTGCCGCATGTGTTTAGCATCGATCTTCCGCAAGATTTAATTGATGGTGTAGAAGCTTGTAAAAATAATAAGGAAGTACGCGAAGTAGGAATCGAATGGGCTATTCAACAAACCAAAGAACTAAAAAAAGCTGGCGTACCGGTATTGCATTTCTATTCTATGGGAAAAAGCTCGAATATAAAAAAGATTGCTGAAGCGGTGTTTTAGTAATCAGAATTTAGATCGCTGGCGCTGTTAGATTTTAGAAAATCGATTATTAAAAATGTTGAATTTTAGATTCTAAATTTTGAATGAGATAAAATTTTATTATCAGTTAACTGAAAAATCTAATTACTCAATTCTCATTACTACCTTCTAAACTAAAACTCAAAAAAAATGTTGGTTGATCGCAAATTATTACCGTAATTTGTAGAGACAAAGTTCAAAAACTTACTGATTGTTATCAAGAAAGGCCGAGGGAATAGACCCGCTGAAGCCTTAGCAACCCTTTGCCAACAAAGAAGGTGCTACGTTCTACCGATTTCCGGATAGATAACAGATAGATTCTTCATCGAATTATTCTCACAAACTTTTCTTGATTGTAACAGAGCACGCACCCAGCAAATGGATGTTTAGCTTTTTTCAGTCTGTTTTAAGCTTTTAAAGTTTAAAAAATAGAAAAGTTGAAACAGGATTTATTACAAGTACAACTTCATAATTTTACCACGTTAAGTGGCGTAACTCAAGATATCACCTTGTCGTATCATGTGTTTGGCCAGCCGTTACATTCGGCGCCTATCGTGATGATAAATCATGCGCTAACGGGAAATTCTGAAGTTGCCGGAGAAACCGGTTGGTGGAAAGATGTTGTAGGACCAGAAAAATGTATCGATACCGATAAATATACCATCCTGGCTTTTAATGTTCCCGGGAATGGTTACGACGGAATCCTAATCGAAAACTATAAAGATTTTGTAGCGAGAGATATCGCCAGGATCTTTCTGTTAGGCTTAAATTCGTTAAAAATCGAGCATCTTTTTGCATTGGTTGGTGGTTCGCTTGGAGGCGGTATCGCCTGGGAAATGGCAGCTTTAAGTCCGGAGATTACCGATAATCTAATTACCGTGGCGACCGATTGGAAATCGACCGACTGGCTAATCGCGAATTGCCAGATTCAGGAGCTGTTTTTAAATAATTCTAAAAATCCGGTGCACGATGCTCGTATGCACGCGATGCTGTGTTACCGCACGCCCGAATCTTTTAAATCCCGTTTTAAAAGGACCCAAAATGAGGAACTTCAGGTTTTTAATGTAGAAAGCTGGTTGCTACACCACGGTGCAAAACTTCAGGAAAGATTTCAGGTGGGCGCTTATAAATTAATGAATCAGCTTTTAAAAACAATCGATGTTTCTCGTGGCAGGCCAGAGCTGGATAAGGTTTTAGAAAGTATCAATGCGAATATCTGCATTATCGGGGTAGATTCAGATCTCTTTTTTACTGCGGAAGAAAACAGGGAGACTTATAAACAACTGGCGCAAAGCAGCAATAAAGTGACGTATGGGGAAATACATTCGCTACACGGTCACGATGCATTTTTAATCGAATTTAAACAACTGGAAAATATAATTGCAGGCATTTTTCAAAAAGCAAATAAGATGAAAGTAGTAAAGTTTGGCGGAAAATCTCTAGCCAACGGAGAAGGTATCAATACGGTTTTAGAAATTATTGAAGAAAAAATCAAAAATGAAGAACGTATTGCGGTAGTGGTTTCAGCACGAGGAAAAACCACAGATCAGCTTGAAAATTTATTGGAAAAAGCTTCTGAGAATGAAGATTTTGCTTCAGCTTTCGATAAATTTAAAGCTTACCAGATCTCAGAATATGATTTTGTAGATTTTTCCGAAGAATTTAAAAATATCGAAAAACTACTTGAAGGTGTTCGTTTGCTTGGTGATTACAGCGCGAAGATCAAAGATCAGTTACTATCTCAGGGCGAATTAATGTCGGCTAAATTAATCACTGAAATTCTGAAAAAACGTGGTTACAAAACCAATTTTACCGATACTCGTAAATTGATTAAAACCGATGATATTTTTGGGAATGCACAGCCATTGGATGCACTTTCAAAAGAAAATGTTTTGCAGCATTTTGAAGAATTTAATGGCAAAACGGTGAATATCGTTACCGGTTTTATTGGCTCGAACGCTAAAAACGAAACCACAACTTTAGGTAGAAATGGTAGTAATTACACCGCTTCATTAATTGCAAATTATCTGGATGCTGAAGAGTTGCAGAATTATACACATGTAGACGGAATTTACACCGCGAATCCAGATTTGGTGCCGAGTGCACAACGAATCGACCAGCTTTCCTATAACGAAGCGAACGAGCTTGCGAATTTTGGAGCGACGATCTTGCACGCCAAAACCATTATTCCGTTAATCGAAAAAAATATTCCGCTTAGAATCCTGAATACATTTAATAACGATAATCAGGGAACTTTAATTACAGCAAAACCGAATAAGGAAGGAATGAAATCCCTTTCGGTTTTAGAACATACGGCTTTGCTGAATTTAGAAGGTCGTGGTTTACTTGGTAAATCTGGTGTGGATGCGAGGATTTTCCGTCCGCTTGGTGATGCACAAATAAGTGTGAGTATTATTTCTCAGGGTTCTTCGGAACGTGGAATTGGTTTGGTGGTAGATGCCGAAAATGCCGTACGTGCGGTAAAAGCTTTAGAGCGAGAATTTGAGAGTGATTTTTATTCAAAAGATGTGAATAAAATTTCGGTAGTAGATGATGTTTCTGTGATTTCAATAGTTGGGCAAGATTTAAGTACGTTTCATAAACCTTACGATGCGCTGATAAGAAACCAGATCGTTCCTTTGCTTTTTAACAATACGGTAACCGGGAAAAACGTGAGTTTGGTGGTGAAAAAATCACAGCTTAACAAAGCGTTAAACGTAATTCACGGAGAGATTTTTGAGATTTGTAAAAAAATCAATATTGCGATTTTTGGCCATGGAACGGTTGGAGGAACTTTAATCGATCAGATTTTAAATTCGGCAGCTTCAATAGAAGAGCGTAAAAAGGTAAAACTGAATATTTTTGCCGTATCTAATTCCAGAAAACTATTGCTTCATGCTACCGGAATTGGCGAAGATTGGAAAACACAGCTAGAAAACACAGAGCAGGAAGCTTCTTTAGATGAAGTGATTAATTACACCAAATTATTTCATTTAGAAAACCTGATCGCAGTCGATAATACAGCGAGTGAAGCTTTTGTTCAAAATTATAACAAACTGGTAGACCATGGTTTTGATCTGGTTTCTTCAAATAAAATTGCAAATACATTAAGTTTCGATTTTTATTCAGCATTACGGGAGAATTTAGAGAAAAATCAAAAGCAGTATTTATATGAAACCAATGTTGGTGCCGGGTTACCGTTAATCGATACTATTCGAATTTTACACCTTTCCGGAGAAAATATTACCCGAATTCGTGGCGTGTTTTCAGGAACATTAAGTTATTTATTCAATACTTTTTCTGAGGAAGATCGAAAATTTAGCAGTGTTTTAAAAGAGGCGATTGATAAAGGATTTACCGAACCCGATCCGCGTGAAGATTTAAACGGAAATGATGTTGGCCGTAAATTATTGAT
Source organism: Zunongwangia sp. HGR-M22 (assembly GCF_027594425.1). Lineage (NCBI taxonomy): Bacteria > Pseudomonadati > Bacteroidota > Flavobacteriia > Flavobacteriales > Flavobacteriaceae > Zunongwangia > Zunongwangia sp. HGR-M22. The sequence continues at coordinate 3,239,159 of NZ_CP115159.1, read as the reverse complement.
TTTGGCAAGAGAATTAGAGCTGAAAAATGAATTCAGTGATGTGAAAATAAATAATTTGGTGCCAGAAGATCTGAGAGGTGGCGATGCAAAAACCTTTGTGTCGAGATTGGAAGAATTAGACGCTACTTATCAAAAGATAAAAGAGCAGCAAGAGCCAAATCACGTATTGCGATATATCGGTGATCTATCTGGCGATTTACAGCAGGACAAAGGTGAATTGGAAGTAAAACTCGTTTCTGTACCCGATGAAAGTAGTTTGGGGCAAGTAAAAGGAGCCGATTCTATTTTCGAAATTTATACAGAATCGTATGGTGATCGCCCAATTGTAATTCAGGGAGCCGGAGCTGGCGCTGCGGTAACCGCTCGTGGTGTATTTGGTGATATTTTAAAACTTTCAGAAAAAAAGTAAAATTCCACCAAACCCCCGAAGGGGGCTTTTATAAAAATCACTAGTGATTTTATCAAATATGTTCTTAAACTCCGCTTTCGGGGGGCGGGAGAATAAAAGTACGAATGACGAGGTTAGAAAAGTTAAATTTTTAATGCTGAACATAAATTGAAGAAAATAGGATCAATAATCAAGATGTTGAATGTTTGATTCTGATGATTTTTATGTTAAATGAAATCCTGGCCTATCGAAAATTGCTCGTAAAATTGGAATTGAAAGAAGCGTTTAAATTTTAGGTGTTTGAGCGTAGCGAGTTCCTAAAATTTAGCTTCCGAACGAACAATTTAGAGCAAGGTTCGTAAGCCTAGACTTTTTTGGTTCTTTTTTCGTCAATGGAAAAAAGAAAGGAGTAATAGAAATTGGAATTAAGTAGTTAGTAGAAGGATCAAAACCTGATTTCTAATGTTGAATTCTGAATGAATTGAACACAAACACAATTATCTTCTAAGGATTTCTCAAATCTAAATTGATCTTTTTCTCGAGTATTTGTTTTAACTGAAAGCACTAAAAAGAAAACAAGATATGCTCTTAAACTCCGCTTTCGGGGGCTGGGGGGATAGAAGTCAGCTCCGTAAATAAACTTTCCAGATTTTTAGTTTTTTGATTAAGCTGAAGTGTTTTTAGTCCATTATCATGGGCAAAATCAAAAACCGCCGGGCGCATATCTTCAGACGTGGTAAATGTAAGCTCATACACAAAACCAGCAGGGTTTTTTACTTGTTTTAGATGCGGGAGTTTTTGCAGCGCGACTATTTCAATACGATAATCAAATTCAACTTCAATAATTTGTTCCTGGCCTTTACGAAGATCGGTTAGTTTTTGGTTGGCGATAATTTCGCCATGATTAATAATAATCACGCGATCACAAAGCGCTTCAACTTCCTGCATAATATGAGTAGAAAGAAAAATCGTTTTGTTTTTGGCGATATTTTTTATCAGACTACGAATTTCTACAAGCTGGTTAGGATCCAGTCCCGTGGTTGGTTCATCCAAAATTAAAACCTGTGGATCGTGCAATAAAGCCGCCGCCAAACCAACTCGCTGGCGATAACCTTTAGAAAGCTGATCGATTTTTTTATTAGCTTCGGGAGTAAGATTGGTTAATTTAATCACCTCTTCTATACGTTCTTTTGTGATTCCGTAAACTTTTGCATTAAAGCCCAAATATTCCCGAACATACATTTCAGTATATAAAGGATTATGTTCTGGTAGGTAGCCAATACTTTTTTGTAGCTCGTGAAGCTGATGCTCTACAGAAAATCCATTTACAGTTGCTTTTCCTTCTGAAGCTTGTAAATAACCGGTTAAAATTTTCATCAATGTAGATTTACCAGCACCGTTTGGACCAAGAAAACCAACAATTTCACCTTTTTCAATAGAAAAGGAAACCTGGTTAAGGGCTTTTTGATCCCCATAAAATTTTGATATTTTTTCTACTGAAATCGACATGTTGGAAGCTTTAGGCCAAAAGTAAGCATAAAATTGGCGCAGTAAAAACAGGTTTAGAGTATTAACGCACACTTTATTAAAACTGATTTTTTGGTTTTAATATTTATTATTTAAAAACACCCTGGTTAAAATTGTATTCGCTGCAAGATTTCTTCTGAAAAAACTTAAATATAAAAAGATTCGTAAAAAGTAAGATTATCTCAAAAAAAATATAAAAATGGTTTTTAATATTAAAATATAATTATACTTTAGTCAGCGTAATAACGAACAGATGAACAACTTATTTACTTGGAACGCATTCTTTTATTTTTATTTCTTTTTTAAGGAATAGAGATCGGGAATGGTATGTAATTAAGCAAACAATATTATATAAAAGTCTCGATCTAAAAATCGGGACTTTTTTTTATATCAAATTTTGAATGAATAAAGTCATAGGAATACAGGGAATTCAGGGATCTTTCCATCACTTGGTTGCTCAGCAATATTATGGTGAGGATGTAGCGATTTTGGAATGTATGTCTTTTCAGGAACTGGTAAGAAGTCTGGTTGCCGGAGAAACCCAGGAAATTGTGATGGCGATCGAGAATTCTATAGCAGGATCGATTCTTCCTAATTATGCATTGATCGATGAAAATGATCTGCATGTGGTTGGTGAACATTATATCCCAATTGCAATGAATATGATGGCCTTAAAAGGGCAACAGATCGACCAGATTAAAAAAGTATATTCTCACCCAATGGCTTTATTGCAGTGTAAAGAATTCTTCAAAAAATATCCCAATATTAAATTAATAGAAGATACAGATACTGCGGAGGTTGCCAGAAGAATTTCAGAAAAACAATCAAAGCATGTAGCGGCTGTTGCCAGCACTGCAGCGGCTTCAATTTTTGGACTGGATATTTTGGCTTCAGATATTCATACAAAAAAGAGTAATTCTACTCGATTTTTAATTATCAGTAAAACTAAAAAAGAGCCTAACGGAGAGAAGATAGATAAAGCTTCTTTGAAGTTTGAGTTAGAAAGCCGTACCGGGAGTTTAGTTTCAGTATTAAATATTATGCGTGATTTTGATCTTAACATGACCAAGATCCAAAGTATGCCAATTATTGAAACTCCCTGGAAATACAGCTTTTTTATAGATATCACTTTCGGTGATTACGAGCGATTTTCTAAAGCTATGGAAGTTTTGGGAATGATGACCGAGCAATTAAGAATTTTTGGAACATATAAAAACAACGTTTAATAATGATACCAGCCAATAGGTTAGAACATGTAAAAGAGTACTATTTCTCTTCAAAATTAAGAGAAGTTCGTGCCTTGCAGGCCGCAGGTAAACCCATTATCAATTTAGGAATTGGTAGTCCAGATTTACCGCCACCGCCACAGGTGATTGCCGCCTTAAATGAAGGATTAACTCAAAATGGTGCGCATCAATATCAGCCTTATAAAGGAACTGCTGATTTTAGGAATGCGATTGCCGGGTTCTATCGTAAGTATTATCAGGTATCATTAGATGCAGAGTCTGAGGTGATTCCATTAATGGGAAGTAAGGAAGGGATTTTGCATATTTCTATGGCTTATTTAAATGAAGGAGATGAGGTTTTAATTCCTAATCCAGGATATCCTACCTATACTTCGGTTTCAAAATTGGTTGGTGCAAAGGCGGTTTTTTATGATCTAAATGAAGAAGGAAACTGGTTGCCGAATTTTGACGAATTAGAACAGCAGGATTTGAGTAAAGTGAAAATTATGTGGGTTAATTATCCGCATATGCCAACAGGAGCATCAGCTACAGATGAAGTTTTTGAGCAATTGGTAGCTTTTGGAAAAAAGCATCAAATCCTTATTGTAAATGATAATCCGTATAGTTTTATCCTGAATGAAAACCCGAAAAGTATTTTAAAGGTTGAAGGAGCTAAAGAAGTTACATTGGAACTGAATAGTTTAAGCAAAAGTTTTAATATGGCAGGATGGCGTGTTGGGATGCTTAGCGGAAGCGCAAAAAATATCGATACGGTATTAAAAGTGAAAACCAATATGGATAGCGGTATGTTTTATCCTGTACAGGCCGGTGCTACTGAAGCATTGAAATTAGAGAAGGACTGGTTTGATTCTATGAATGCTATTTATAAAAGCCGAAGGGCTAAAATTCTAGAATTAGCTGAAGCTTTAGAATGTACGCCGGGAAAAGAGCAGGCAGGGATGTTTATTTGGTGCAAAGTGCCTGAAGGAAAAACTTCTGAAGAGTTTGTAGATGGTCTTTTACATGAGCACAGCATTTTTACCGCTCCCGGATTTATTTTTGGAGATATGGGAGAGGGCTACATTCGTTTTTCACTGTGTACAGACGAGAAAAACGTAGATGAAGCCATTAAACGAATAAAAGGATGAAAGTAAGTGTAATAGGAGTAGGCCTTATTGGTGGTTCGTTTGCTTTGGCAATTAAAGAATCTTTCCCTGAAAGTACCATTTTTGGTATCGATAAGAACGAAGGGCATGTAAAGGAAGCCTTAAAGATTGGATTTATCGATAAAGCAGGTAAGATGGAAGATCTGGCCGATAGTTATGTAGCGATTGTGGCAGTGCCTGTAGATATTAGTATTAAAGTCTTATCTGAGGCTTTAGATCATGCCGGTGATGATACTTTGGTAATCGATGCCGGTTCTACAAAATTCAAATTATGTGAAGCAGTAAAAGATCATCCAAAACGTAGAAATTATTTATCGGCACACCCGATTGCCGGGACCGAATTTTCTGGCCCTTCAGCGGCTATAAAAGATTTATATAAGGAAAAGACCAATATCGTTTGTGAAGTAGAGAAAACAGCTTTTAAACTTCAGGAGCGAGGTATGGAAATCTTTAGAAGAATAGGCATGCGTATTCGATATATGGATCCTGAGTCTCACGATCGCCATATTGCTTATGTATCGCATTTATCGCATATCAGCTCTTTTATGCTGGGAAAAACAGTGCTCGAAAAAGAGAAAAACGAGCGTGATATTTTCGATTTGGCGGGAAGTGGATTTGCTTCAACTGTTCGGCTGGCAAAAAGTTCGCCGGCGATGTGGTCGCCCATTTTTCAGCAGAATAAAGAAAACGTGCTGGAAACCTTAAATGAATATATTCAGAATTTAAGCTCTTTTAGAGACTTAATCGCCAACGACGAATTTGGCGAGGTGTACAATGAAATGGAACGTACAAATCATATTAAATCAATTTTAAACGGAATTAGCTAAATTTTTTATCATGGAAAACAAGAAAGAATTAAGAAACTGGTTAGACGCATTCGGATTAGATCATCCGTTGGTAATCGCAGGGCCATGTAGTGCAGAGACTGAAGAGCAGGTGTTAAAAATCGCTCATCAGTTAAAAGATACCGATGCAACAGTTTTACGTGCCGGAATCTGGAAACCAAGAACAAGACCAGGAAACTTTGAAGGTGTTGGTGCTTTAGGTTTAAAATGGTTACAAAAGGCCAAAGAAGAAACCGGGATGTTAACCACTACAGAAGTTGCAAATCCGCATCACGTAGAGTTAGCTTTAAAACATGATATCGATATTCTTTGGATTGGCGCCAGAACAACAGTTTCTCCTTTTATGATCCAAGAAATCGCAGATGCACTTAAAGGAACAGATAAGCCTGTTTTAATTAAAAATCCGGTAAACCCAGATTTAGCGTTATGGTTAGGCGCAGTAGAGCGTATGTACACTGCAGATATTAAAAATCTTGGTGTAATTCATAGAGGTTTTTCCAGCTACGAGAAAACAAAATATCGTAATAATCCAGAGTGGCAAATTGCAATCGAACTGCAAAACAAATTTCCAGATTTGCCTTTAATTTTAGATCCTTCGCATATTGCAGGGCGTCGTGATATTATTTTTGATCTTTGCCAAACTGCGCTAGATCTTAATTTCGACGGATTAATGGTTGAGACTCATTGGGATCCAGATAATGCATGGAGTGACGCTAAACAGCAAATAACTCCTGCTACATTAGTACAGATCATGAAAGATCTTGTTATAAGAAAAGAAATTTCTGAAAGTGAGGATTACCAAAATAAATTACAAAACCTTAGAGCAAAAATCGATATCGCAGATAATCAATTGATCGAGCTTTTAGCAAAACGTATGAAAATTTCTGAAGATATAGGTCATGTGAAAAAATCACAGAACGTAGCCATTCTTCAAACTAAGCGATGGAATGAGATTTTAGGAAAAATGGTTTTAGAAGGAGAGCAGGTAGGTTTAAGTGAAGAGTTTGTTTTAAAATTATTTAAAGCCGTTCATCAGGAATCAATTAATCACCAGCAAACTATTTTGGATAGTTAAGCAGCTAGTTTTGGATTGGAATAGTTAAATAACAGTTCTTGATTTTCCATAAATAAAGAAGGCTGTTCAGAATACCTGAACAGCCTTTCATCTTGAAGTTTAATCTAGTTTTACTTGGTATAAGCTAATCTTCTGGATGCTTTTCTCATTAGTTTATTAATAAGCTGGTCGTTAGAGCTTCCTAAGCTTCCAACAACACGTTTGTTGTAATTCCAAAGTAAGGTTCCATCTTCAGCATTATTTATACTCATATTTACTGTAGCCGAATTAGTCGTTCCCCAGAAACCAACAAGCAGTCCCAAAGCGACAGATGCTCCCTCAGACATGGGCTTGTCGGTTTCGAATTTACCAGTTATTACAGCATCTACCTCTAATAATTTGGCAAGTTCCTCGGGAGTGGTAATTTCCATATCTATTTCATTTTTCTTTAAAATAGCATTAGTCGTGTTTGGATCCTGAACATCGATTAAAAGTTTTCCACGTTTTTTTCTTTTCAAAAACCAAGAGTACATTGCAGTTTGGATGGACTGCCCCTCGCTAATTTCCATTTCTTTCAATTGTTCGGCAGTAATTTCTTTCATTTGTTTAGGACGAAGACTTACCTTTGCTGAAAATGGAATAATTGCTATAGATTTGTGATCTTTAGCAATAGTTTCGAAATCTGGATGCTCAAAAAGATTCGTTTGAGCTTCAACGCTTAGGCCTACTATCGAAGTAAGCATGATGAATAATGTAAATGTAATTTTGTTCATTTGTTAAAAATTGATTGGCGCTAATATATCTTAAAAATTTGTTAATCTGCAAATTTATTTAATGAAAGGAACGGTTTATAAATCTACAGGAAGTTGGTACCAGGTAAAGGCAGATGATGGTGTGTTTTACAACTGCCGTATCAAAGGGAAATTCCGCATAAAAGGGATCAAAAGTACCAATCCTGTTGCAGTAGGAGATAGGGTAGAAATCGATATTGATAAAGACTTAGAGGAAATTCAAGGGGTTATTAAAAACATTGGTGAACGCGATAATTATATTATCAGGCGATCTGTAAATCTTTCTAAGCAAACACATATTATCGCTGCAAATATCGATCAGGTTTTTCTGATGGTCACTTTAAACAATCCACCAACATTCACCACGTTTATCGATCGTTTTCTGGTTACTGCAGAAGCTTATCATGTAAAAGCGGTGTTGTTGTTTAATAAGATCGATACGTATAACGAAGACGAACTTTTAGAGATTAAATTCCTCGCAAAAATGTATCGAGAGATTGGTTATGAGTGTGTTGGTATTTCAGCAAAAGCAGGGAAAAATGTCGATAAAGTAAAAGAAATGATGTTAGGGAAAACTTCGATGTTTTCTGGACATAGCGGTACCGGTAAATCGACGTTGATCAATGCTTTAGAACCTTCCTTAAATTTAAAAACCTTAGAAATTTCAGAACAGCATAAACAAGGACAGCATACTACTACTTTTGCTGAAATGTTTGATTTGAGTTTTGATGCTCGAATAATAGATACGCCGGGAATAAAAGGATTTGGAGTTGTAGATATTGAAAAAGAAGAGCTTGGCAATTATTTTCCAGAATTCTTTGAATTAAAACAAGATTGTAAATTTCATAACTGTCTACATCTCAATGAGCCAAAATGTGCGGTGAAAGATGCTTTAGAGGAAGGTGAAATTCCATGGTCGCGATATAAAAGTTATTTACAAATTATTGAAGGGGAGGATGATCCTTATCGCATAGATCAATACAAAAAATGAGAGTAGTACTTCAACGGGTAACAAAAGCTTCGGTTACAATAGAAAATAGACTAAATGCGGAAATTGGACTTGGTCTTTTAATGTTAATAGGTATTGAAGCAGAAGATACTTCTGAAGATATAGAATGGCTGTGTCGTAAGATCGTAAATATGCGAATTTTTAATGATGAAACCGGAGTGATGAATAATTCGCTAATAGATGTTAGTGGGGATGCAATTATTGTAAGTCAGTTTACGCTACACGCCAGTACTAAGAAAGGCAATCGTCCAAGTTATATTAAAGCTGCAAAGCCAGATATTGCGATTCCGCTTTACGCAGAATTTATCCAAACTTTCGAAAGACATCTGGGGAAAAAGGTCGGTACAGGTGAGTTTGGTGCCGATATGCAGGTAGAACTTTTAAACGACGGTCCCGTAACTATCTTAATAGATTCTAAAAATAAAAGTTAAAATATCTTAAAATTTTGATATATTGCAAAACGAAATCCATCCGTTTTTGTAATGAAATTTTTATTCTCCAGCTTAATGCTCTTCACGGGAATATTGTGTTTTGCACAAGATTCTTATCAAAGTATCGTACTCAAAAATGAACTTACCGAGCATGCAAATGCTATTTTAAGGTACGAACATGTGCTCATCGAAATTGAAGATGTAGACGATATGACCATTACTACAAAAAGAGTGGTCACTGTTTTGAATAAATATGGCGATGATTATGTGAGAGCTTACGATTTTTACGATGATAATGATGCAAAGATAAAGAAGCAAAATGCATTGGTTTTAAATAAGTTAGGGGAGGAGGTTAAGCAATTTAAACAGCGTGATTTTAAAGATCAAAGTGCCGTAGGTTCTTCAAATTTATACTCAGATAATCGCGTAAGTTATCTAAATTATTCCCCTGCAGATTATCCCTATACGGTGATTTACGAAAGTGAAGTAAGCATGTCGACTACCGTTTTTATAAAGGCTTTTCAGCCAATTAATAATTACTTTTTAAGTGTCGCTTCAAGCAAATATGAATTGAAAAATCCAAATCATATACCAATACGTTACGTAGAGACAAATTTGGATAGCATTCAGGTAGAAAAAAAAGTAAGTGATTTTGAGCTTACATACACCTTTAAAAATATACCAGCCTATAATTATGAACCTTACAGTCCTAAAGTTGCAAATATGGCACCAATGGTAAAGGTTGCTTTAAATGATTTTAGCTTAATGGGTGTTATGGGAAGTGCAAGTGAATGGAGTACTTTTGGGAAATGGCAATTTGAAAATCTTTTAAAAGGAAGAGATGAGCTTAATACTAATACTATTGCAGAAGTTTCAGAGCTGGTAAAGGATGCCGCCAATGACTACGAGAAAGCTAAGATGATTTACGAATATATGCAAAGTAAAACCCGCTATATAAGCGTACAGCTTGGTATAGGTGGTTGGGAGCCGATTTTGGCCAGCGAAGTAGATCGTGTAGGATATGGCGATTGCAAAGGCTTAACCAATTATACAAAGGCTTTGCTAGCTTCACAGGGTATTAAGTCTAATTACGCTGTAGTTTACGCCGGTAACGAGCAAAAAGATATCGATCCGGGATTCGCATCGATGCAGGGAAATCATGTGATCTTAAACATTTCTAATATTGCAGAAGATGATGTTTGGTTAGAATGTACAAGCCAATCAATGCCTTTTAACTATTTGGGTGATTTTACCGATAATCGTCATGTTCTTTTAATAAAGGAAGAAGGTGGGGAAATTGTAAAAACACCACAATATACATGTCAAAAAAATCTTGAAGAGACATTTTGTAAAATCGAGCTTTCAGAAGATTCCTTCACGGCAACTGTGAAGCGGGAGAGTAAAGGGATTTCATACGGTAATAACTATCATATTCAAAATCAAAAAGAAAAGGATAAAAATATATACTATAAAGAGATTTTAGGGAATTTGCCTGGTATTCATATCAATACGTTGAATTTTGAAAATAACAAGGATCAAGTTAGCTTTTCAGAACAATTGGATTTTAGTGGCAAAAAATTTCACACCACAGCGGGAAACCGAATTTTACTTCCATTAAATTTTATACAGCCTGAAATTGATGCTGTAACTAGAGATGAAGATAGAAAGTATCCAATAGAAATATTGCGGGGCTTTACAAATAGAGATCAATTTGATTTTAAAATTCCAGAAGCCTATACGATAGAAGCTTTACCAAATGCTATAAATATTGAAACCGATTTTGGTAAGTTTAGTTTTTCAGTTGAGGTTGCTGATGATGATCCCAGACTTCTTCAGGTGAAGCGATCTATAACTATAAATGAAGGCAAGTGGTCTCCAAATCAATTTAGTGATTTTAGAGAATTTTTAAATAAGATCAATATTTTAAGTAATCAAAAAGCTGTCTTGATTAAAAACGGCTAAAACCTATAATTATGCTTTCGAAATTTTATCTTTTAGTTGCATTTCTAATCATAGGAAACGCAATGCAGGCTCAGAATTACAAATTTGGAAAAGTTTCTGAAGAAGAAGTTGCAGAGACTGAACATCCTTCAGACAAAGAAGCTAATGCAGCTTATCTTTATAAAAAACAATATACGTATTACGACTATAACAGTAATAATGGTCTATCGTTAGTAACTAAATATCGCTATCGTATAAAAATTTATAATGAAGATGGATTTGATTGGGCAACTGTGAACTTAACAAAACACATTAGCGGTAATGATAAAGAAGAAATTTACGGAATAAAAGGATTTACTTATAATCTGGAAGATGGAAAACTTGTTGAAGAAAAATTAAGAAAGGATGAAATTTTTCAAGAGGAAACGTCAAAATATCGCGAATCAGTGAAGTTCACAATGCCTTCTTTAAAGCCGGGTAGCGTGGTAGAATTTCAATATGAAAAAAGATCTCCTTTTTTAACCTCTTTAGATGAGACAGAATTGCAGGCTAGAATACCAACTAAAAAACTGGATGTAAAAATTGAAATACCAGAATTTTTTGGTTTTGTGGCTCATTATAATCAACTCTCTTCACTATTTTTTCCAATAGAGAAAAATAATGAGCAATACAATATGCATGCGCAGACCACTAAATATATGCAAACGGTTTATGAAATATCCGAGGAAAACATTCCTGCGTTGAAAGAAGAGGTATATATCGATTATTTAGACAATTATGCTGCAAGTATTAAATGGGAATTGCAGTATACTAAATTCCCAGATACTCCGATGGAATATTTTAGTGCTAATTGGGACGATGTAGCTAAATCTATTTATGATGAAGGAGGTTTTGCAAGTGAGCTTAGAAAAAGTAGCTTTTTTAAAGATGATCTTGAAGCTTTGTTGCAGGGTGTAGATAAACCTCAAGATAAGATTTTCGCAATTTATAATTTTGTAAAATCCAAAGTGGTTTGGAATGACTATATAGGTTTTATTGCGGAAAATGGTATTCGTAAAGCATATAAAGAAGGAAGTGGAAATACTGGCGATATAAATTTATTACTTACTGCGATGCTTAGATACGCTGGTTTGAATGCAGATCCTGTATTAGTAAGCACAAAAAGTAACGGCATACCTGTTTTTCCAACAAGATCTGGTTTTAATTATGTAATTACCAGTGTAGATTTCGATGGCCAAATAATTTTATTAGATGCGACAGATCTTAACGCTGCACCAGGGCAGTTACCCGAGAGAGCGAGAAACTGGCAGGGTAGAATTATTAAAGATGATGGTAAGTCTGGCTGGGTTTCTCTATTGCCTAACTACAGTTCTTTAAAGAGAAATTTCATAAATATTAAGATTACTGAAGATTTTAAAATTAAAGGAAAATATACAGGAATGTATAGTCAATTTGTAGCAAAAAGTTATCGTGATAAATACAAAGGTGTCGACGAAGAAAATTATAAACAACTTTTACAGGAAGATAAGGGAGATATCGTTATTACCGATATTAAAAAAGAAAATGTTAAGAAAGTAGGTGCAGATATAAAAGAAAGTTACCAATTTGAATTGAATCATGGCGTAGAGGTTATTGGAGATAATATTTATTTTAACCCTCTTTTATTTTTAGCTGAAAAAGAAAATCCTTTCAAAGCAGACGAGAGAACGTATCCTATATACATGGATTTTCCTGTAAATTATGTTTCGGTAATCAATTTTATGGTTCCAGAAGGCTATGAGTTAGAATCTATGCCAGAAAGTACCATTGTCAATATAAACGAAGACGGCGCTGTTTTTAAGTTTATAATTAATAAGAGCGCAAATTTCCTAAGATTAGAATCTTCAATCCTTTTAAATAAGTCTATTTATCCAGCTGAAGATTATGCTCATCTAAAAAACTTTTTCGATGAAATTGTGAGTAAACATTCAGAAGCTATAGTTTTGTCTAAAATTGAAAAAAGCGATGAATCTACAGAACTCACAAAAAGCCGTTGATAATTGGATTAAAGAACACGGAGTACGATATTTTAACGAATTAACCAATATGGCGCAGCTAACTGAAGAAGTTGGCGAAGTAGCTCGTATAATTGCGCGTCGTTATGGCGAACAAAGCGAAAAAGAAAGCGATAAGAATAAAGACCTTGGCGAGGAACTTGCAGATGTTATGTTTGTAGTTTTATGTCTTGCCAACCAAACCGGGGTAGATCTTCAGGAAGCTTTTGATAAAAAGTTAGATATTAAAACCAAACGAGATCATAACAGACATCATAATAACGAAAAACTGAAATAGCATGAAGTTTAAAGAAATTATGTCCAGTAAAAAATACTGGAAGTCTGTAGCTATTTTGGGCTTTTTATTTGTTTTAATTTATAATGTGGTGATGATGGTTATCGATTATGGAGGATTTGCCTTTAAAGATTACTATCAAGAGAAGATGGCAGACGGTAAAATGATTACTTTTGTTATAGGTCAGATTGTAGGAATGATTGTTTATGGGATGATTGTATCATACGGGCAATTCCGCAGAAAAGATAAAGACCAACTAAAAAAATAATCAACTTTACTTTCTATGAAATTTAAAGTAAACCATTCAGAAAAGAATATAAAAGGAACTCTGCAAATCACAGGATCCAAAAGTGAATCTAATCGCTTACTAATTATAGAGTCATTATTCAATAATCTTGAGATTACAAATCTTTCGAATAGTGACGACTCTCAGGTAATGAAAAAGGCTTTGGCTTCTAACGAAGTTGAGGTCGATATTCATCATGCAGGTACCGCCATGCGTTTTCTTACCGCTTATTTTGCTGTTAAGGAAGGTAGAGAGACGGTTTTAACCGGTAGTAAGCGTATGCAGGAGCGGCCAATAAAATTATTGGTAGAAGCGCTTCGATCTATGGGAGCTGAAATTACCTACGAGAAAAACGAAGGATACCCACCAATTCGAATTCAAGGTAAAAAACTTCAGGCAAATTCGGTTAGTTTACAGGCAAATATAAGTAGCCAGTATATTTCAGCATTAATGCTTATTGGCGCTTCACTTCCGCAGGGATTAACCATAAATCTTGAAGGCCAAGTAACCAGCGCACCATATATTCTTATGACGCTAGAGATGCTTCAGCGTTCGGGTATTCAGGGAAGTTTTGAAGGGAATACTATTAAAATTGAAGCTTGCTCAACATTAAGTCCTAAAACTATTCCGGTAGAATCAGATTGGAGTTCAGCTTCCTATTTTTATAGCATAGCTGCCTTATGTGAAGAAGCTGAAATTACTTTATCGAATTATAGAGAAGAAAGTTTACAGGGAGATTCTTGTCTGGCTAAAATTTATAAGCAATTTGGGGTGAAAACTAGTTTCGATGAAAATAGCATTACCCTTAAAAAATCGAAATGTTCGAAGCCCGCAAGTATCGCGGAAGATCTTAGAAATTCGCCAGATATTGCACAAACTATAGCAGTTACTTGTCTAGGCTTGGGAGTGGGATGTAAACTAACAGGATTACATACGCTTAAAATCAAGGAAACCGACCGTTTAGTGGCGCTTAAAAACGAAATAGAGAAATTGGGTGGAGAAGTTGTAATCTCCAAAGATCATTTAGAATTACTTCCTTCAAAAAGCTTAAAAGAAAATATTGAAATTGCAACTTACAACGATCATCGCATGGCAATGGCTTTTGCTCCAATTGCCTTGAAAACACCTGTGATTATAGACGATGCAATGGTGGTATCAAAGAGTTATCCCGATTTTTATAGTGATTTAGAAAGCTTAAAATTTGTGGTAGAAAAGGCTTAATGAAATTAAATTCTCAAATAATGTCGCAATTACTTGACAACCCCTGTTTTGAGGTTGTATATTTGCAGCCTTTAAAATTTCAAATATGGGAATGAAACTTTCAAACTTCAACTTCGAACTTCCGCCAGAATTACTTGCTGAGTATCCGGCTGAAAATAGAGATGAAGCGCGCCTAATGGTTCTTAACCGAAAAGAGCAAACTATAGAGCACAAACAATTTAAAGATCTTATTAGTTATTTTGAGCCAGAAGATGTGATGGTTTTAAATAATACAAAGGTTTTTCCCGCTCGTTTGTATGGGAACAAAGAAAAGACCGGTGCCAGAATTGAAGTTTTCTTGCTAAGAGAATTAAATCCTGAAACTAAACTGTGGGATGTTTTAGTAGATCCTGCACGTAAAATTAGAATTGGGAATAAACTTTATTTTGGAGACGACGAAAGTTTAGTTGCCGAGGTAATCGATAATACCACTTCTAGAGGAAGAACATTACGTTTTCTTTACGATGGGTCTTACGAAGATTTCAGAAGAAAATTAAAGGAGCTTGGGGAAACACCGCTTCCTAAATATATAAAAAGAGATGTGCAGCCTGAAGATCAGGAGCGCTATCAAACTATTTACGCAAAAGAAGAAGGAGCTGTTGCAGCACCAACGGCAGGACTTCATTTTTCTAAGCACCTACTTAAACGTTTAGAAATTAAAGGCGTTAATTTTGCTGAAGTTACTCTTCACGTAGGCTTAGGGACCTTTAGCCCAGTTGAAGTAGAAGATCTTAGCAAACATAAGATGGATAGTGAAGAAGCATTTATTAAAGGTGATGCTGTAAATACCATTAATAAAGCTAAAAACGAAAAGCGTAAAATTTGTGCAGTTGGTACTACCGTAATGCGCGTTTTAGAAAGTTCTGTTTCTTCTAATCAAACTTTAAACGAATTTGGTGGATGGACAAATAAATTTATTTTCCCTCCTTACGATTTTAGTATCGCTAATTGTATGGTGACAAACTTCCATACTCCAAAATCGACATTAATGATGATGATTTCTGCTTTTGCTGGTCATGATTTTATGATGAGAGCGTACGAAGAAGCAGTAAAAGAAAAATATAGATTCTATACTTATGGCGATGCCATGTTAATTATATAAGTAATTAGAATATCAATTAAAAAGCCGCAATTATTTCAATTGTGGCTTTTTGCATTTAATGAGGTAATAAATTATCCTTAGAATCTTTGTAATTTTGTAGCGTGGAAAAGAAGAAAAAAGATATACGAGCATTAACCAAAATACAACTGCAAGAGTTTTTTGTAGAAAACGGAGATAAATCATTTAGAGGATCGCAAGTCTACGAATGGCTTTGGAATAAGGGAGCGCATAGTTTTGACGAAATGACGAACATTTCTAAGCAAACACGAGCAATGCTATCTGATAATTTTGTGATCAACCACATTCGTGTCGATCAAATGCAGCGAAGTAGTGATGGCACCATTAAAAATGCCGTAAAATTACATGATAATCTTACCGTAGAATCTGTTCTAATTCCCACAGCCAAGCGTACAACGGCTTGTGTGTCTTCTCAGGTAGGATGTAGTCTCGATTGCCAATTTTGCGCAACAGCACGTTTAAAACGTATGCGAAATTTGAATCCGGACGAAATTTACGATCAGGTTGTTGCTATTGATAATGAAAGTAGATTATATTTTGACCGTCCTTTGAGCAATATTGTATTTATGGGTATGGGAGAACCGCTTATGAATTATAATAATGTGATGAAAGCTGTAGATAAAATCACCTCAGATGAAGGCTTAGGGATGTCTGCAAAACGAATTACGATTTCTACCTCTGGAGTTCCTAAAATGATTAAGAAACTGGCAGATGACGAGGCCAAAATAAAACTCGCAGTGTCTTTGCATGCCGCCACCGATGAGGTTCGGACAAAGATTATGCCTTTTAATGAAACTTTTCCACTAGAAGACCTAAGAGAATCCTTAGAATATTGGTACTCCAAAACGAAGAGTAGAATAACTTACGAATATATTGTTTGGAGAGATGTGAATGATACTCGTAAAGATGCAATGGCTTTAGTTAGATTCTGCAAATATGTTCCATGTAAAGTGAACTTAATCGAATATAATCCTATCGATGATGGTGATTTTCAGCAAGCTTCTTCACAAGCTACAGATATGTATCAAAATTTATTAGAACAAAATGGAATCACGGTAACCGTTCGTCGTTCTCGCGGTAAAGATATCGATGCTGCATGTGGACAGTTAGCAAATAAATCGGCGTCTTAATTTAACTTCAATTTTTCCGAAATAACCTATCTTTGGGCTCTTTATGAAGATAATCTCTCAAATAAAACTTCCTGTTGAAAAGGAAATGGAACTTTTTGAAAAGAAGTTCTTCCAATCGATGTCTTCACAAGTAGCGTTACTTAACAGGATCACACATTACATAGTAAATCGAAAAGGGAAGCAAATGCGTCCCATGTTCGTGTTTTTGGTAGCTAAGATGGTTTCCGAAGGGAAAGTGAATGAGCGAACTTATCGCGGAGCTTCTGTAATTGAATTAATTCATACTGCTACATTAGTGCATGATGATGTTGTGGACGATAGTAACCGTAGGCGTGGATTTTTCAGTATAAATGCACTTTGGAAAAATAAAATTGCAGTGCTGGTTGGGGATTATTTATTGTCAAAAGGATTATTGCTTTCTATAGATAATAATGATTTTGATTTGCTTAAAATTATTTCGGTAGCGGTGCGAGAGATGAGTGAAGGCGAATTATTGCAAATTGAAAAAGCCCGTCGCTTGGATATTACAGAAGAAGTTTACTACGAAATAATAAGACAAAAAACAGCAACCTTGATTGCGGCTTGTTGTAGTTTGGGAGCAGCTTCTGTAAAACCAGATTCTGAAGATGTAGAAGAAATGCGACGATTTGGAGAGCTTATAGGGATGGCATTTCAGATTAAAGATGATCTATTTGATTACGGTGATGATAAAATAGGCAAACCTACAGGTATTGATATTAAGGAACAGAAAATGACATTGCCTTTGATTTATGCCTTAAATAATTCAGATAAGAAAGAAAAGGCCTGGGTGATTAATTCGATTAAAAATCACAATAAGGATAAAAAACGCGTAAAAGAAGTTATTGCGTTTGTAAAGAAAAAGGGAGGATTGGATTATGCGACTAAAAGAATGGAAGCCTTTCAGGAAGAGGCTTTAAAAATCCTTAAAAACTATCCGCAATC
Source organism: Zunongwangia sp. HGR-M22 (assembly GCF_027594425.1). Lineage (NCBI taxonomy): Bacteria > Pseudomonadati > Bacteroidota > Flavobacteriia > Flavobacteriales > Flavobacteriaceae > Zunongwangia > Zunongwangia sp. HGR-M22. The sequence goes on along the minus strand of NZ_CP115159.1, from coordinate 3,221,694 downwards.
TCAATTTAAAGATTCTCTAGAGCTAATGGTTAATTATGTGATAGAAAGAAAAAAATAAAGGCTTCAAAACTTGAAGCCTTTATTTTTGTTTCGATTTTTTACATATCGTCATTAGCCTCTTCGCCGTTGATATCATCGGTTTCATGAATTTCTTCATCTACCTCTTCTTTAACCTTATCGGCTCCTCTTTCAATTTTCTCTCCAGCCTTTTCTACGTTGTCTTCGATATCTTCGCCAATGGCTTCTACCGCTTCCTCTGTTTTTTCTCCAGTGGATTCTCTACATGAATATAGTGATAAAGCGAAAATAGCAACAAATAATGCTAAAATTTGTTTTTTCATGATTATATAGTTTAATGATAAATTAAAATAGCTAAAAAAAGCCACTACAGAGAGTGGCTTTTGTTTTTATTTTCACAGTAAGTGAAAATTACATATCGTCGTTGTTCTCTACTTCATCTTCAATTTCTTGACCAGCCTCTTCTACAGCATCTTCAGTATCTTCGGCAGCGTCTTCAACGCCATCTTCGATATCGTCACCCATTTGTTCCATATTTTCCTCAGCATTCTCTTCAGTAGTTTCTCTACAAGAATACATTGAAATTGTCATTGTTGCTACAGCAAATAATAAAAATAATCTTTTCATCGTTATAATGTTTAATTAGTTGAACAAGCAAATTTAAACTATTTTTTATTACATGACAGTGGTCTTTTCCGTTAAATATTTCCAATAACGTTTAGGGATATGTTGAAGGTGTAATTTAGAGTTTTTTCGAGATTTTATATTGGTTGAGGTGAAATATGATTTCCATAATTTTTGAAAGCTAATTTCTTCATTATGGAGAATATCGGCTTCATTTTTTGAATTATTGTTAAAATTAAGGCTTATAGGTTCTACTTTTTTTAAATTATAATAAAGGCCGAATTTGCGTTTTTCATCATAAATTATCCATTTTTGATCGGCATATCGGTTCTTAAAATGTTTTAAAATCAGGAGTAAAACGTTAAAATCTGGGGCTATTTTTGCAAAAAATATTCCATCTTTTAGCATTTCGAATCTAATAAAAGCTTCCATTCTATGCTTTTCGCGTCCTACTTTTCGATCGATCTGCGCAATTTTTAAGATCGGTGGATAGGAGAAATCATCGGAAAGATCAGTTTTATGTTTAAAAATATGCTGAAAAAAGGCGACAATATCAATTTCAATTCCTGGAATTTCTGAAAGAAAAGATCTATAAATACGATTTACCGCTTTTTTAGATGTGTACGATTGAAAACTTTGCAGTACTCTTTTTGATTTTTCAGTATCTGTATATATAAGTTCTTTCTCAGCGAAAAAGTCGGGTTTTTCGTTTCCTTCAGGATGAATGTTAAAATCCACGATTTTTTCTTCATATATCTGGAATATACATGTGAGCAACCCCTGAAAGGTGCCATCATAAATAAGAATTTTATGAGGCATGATCGAATAAATTTAATTGCGTAGAATAGTCTTTTCTGAACTTGCTCGAACTTGTTTTTATAATCTTAGATTTAATTTGCTCTGCAGTTAGATCTTTTTTCTCCCATAATCGCGAATCACAAACAATAAAATATTTTGCACGATTTAGTGCAAGACCAATAGCTTTAAGATGTTCCCAGTTCAGTTTTCGATATTTTCTAGCCTGTAAAATTTTAAAAACCGATCGCATTCCTAAACCGGGTACTCTTGCTAACATAGATTTGTCGGCAGAATTAATATTGATTGGAAATAAGTGCTGATTCCTAAGGGCCCAACTTAATTTTGGGTCTATATCTAAATCTAAATTGGGATGATTTGTGTTTAATAATTCCCTTACGTCAAAACCGTAGAAACGCAGAAGCCAATCGGTTTGGTATAATCTGTTTTCGCGTAGCATAGGCACCTGAGAGGTGATTGCAGGGAGTCTGGGGTCTACTGCAACAGGAACATATCCTGAATAATAAACTCTCTTCATATTGTATTTTTTATAATAGTAATGAGCAGAGTACATGATATCGCGGTCACTTTCTCCCGTTGCGCCAACGATCATTTGTGTACTTTGGCCCGCCGGCGCATACTTAGGCGTACTTCGTATTAACTTACGGTCTTCTTTAAACTGAATAATTTCATTTTTGACCTTCTCCATCGGTTTGGTGAAATCCTCATGCTTTTTTTCCGGAGCAAGTAGTTTTAAGCCCGAAACTGTAGGTACTTCAATATTTACACTTAAACGATCGGCATAGAGACCTGCTTCATACATTAGCTCATCACTAGCGCCGGGAATAGATTTTAGATGAATATAGCCATTAAAATTTTCTTCTTCTCTTAATTTCTTAGCCACTCTAATTAAGCGCTCCATAGTATGATCTGGACTTTTAAAAATGCCGGAACTAAGAAAAAGCCCTTCTATATAATTTCGTCTATAAAAGTTGATTGTTAAATCGACCACTTCCTGCACCTTGAAAGCAGCTCGTTTAATATCATTACTTCTTCTAGTAACGCAATATGCACAATCAAAAATACAATGGTTAGTAAGTAATATTTTAAGCAAAGAGACACATCGACCATCCTCTGTATAACTATGGCAAATTCCCATTCCAGAAGAATCTCCTAAGCCATTATTCTTATTTTTCCGATTACTTCCGCTGCTAGAGCATGAGACATCGTACTTAGCAGCATCAGCTAAAATTTCCAGCTTCTCATTTATTCTTTCGAAATTCATACTCTTCTTTTTTCAAAAATAGGAATAAATCCTATTGTAAGGATATATTCCAATGTTAAATATTTAGATAGGTGATTTTGGCTTATTTTATTCAATTTTTGTTGTAATTTTGAGACATGAAATGCATTAACCCTACTTGCTCAAATAGAATTTTTATAAACTTTCTATTGTTTTTCAATTTATTGTTGATCAGTATTTTAAGCACCAAAGTTTCTACTGCACAGCAATTAAATCCACCTATACAAAATTATACTTCATTCGAATACAGTGCGGCTAGTCAAAATTGGGATTTATCAATAGATGAACGCGGAATTATATACAGTGCGAACAACAAAGGTCTTTTAGTTTTTAATGGTTTAAAATGGAAAATTTTCAATTTAGAAAGTGGTTCCATAATTCGCTCTGTTTTTGCGTATAAAGATAGAGTTTATACAGGGTCATATTTAGAGTTTGGCTATTGGAAACGGAACTCTAAAGGCACTTTTGTCTATCATTCTTTAAAACATCTTTTTAAAGACATAGAACTTAGTAATGAAGAATTTTGGGGTATTAAACAATATCATGGCAATATCTATTTTCGATCTTTCGCAGGATTATATAAATATAACGGCGAAGAAATAGTGAAGATTGAAAGTGGTGTTTTTACCAGTATGATATTGTTCAAAGATCGGTTGTTTGTCGCTAAGGGCAGGGATGGTTTGTTTACAGTAGGTATGAATGATAAATTGACTCATTTTGAACCTTCAGAAATAATTAAAAATACTATTGCAGATATAATTGTACATAATAAGAAATTAATTGTAGGCTCTAAAGATCGGTTATATCAGTTAGATGAAGAGCTCAATCAGTTTGAACTAATTAGTCCTGAGGTTAATGATTTTATTAGTAGAGCTGAACTTAATAAACTTAGTTCTTTGTCAAGTAATGTTTTAGTAGTAGGAACTTTAAAAAATGGTTTTTTAACTTGGAATATTGATACTGGCAAGATCCAAACATTTGATAGAACAAACGGCTTGCAAAACAACACCATTCTTTCTATGGACGTCTTCAATGGAAATTTGTGGCTTGGTCTTGATAATGGGATTGATAGGGTAGAGGTGGAATCTCCCATAAACTTTTATACAGATAGTTATGGAGAACTAGGTACTGTTTATGATATGATTAAAGAAGAAGATCATTTTTTCCTTGCAAGTAATACGGGTGTCTATTATTTAGATGATGAAGGTCTCAAATTACTTAAGGGTGCCGAAGGTCACTCTTGGAATCTAACTAAAACAAAAAACAGGATTATAAGTAATAGTAATGCTGCGACTTTTCAGATATATAAAGACCGAGCTGTTGCTTTAGATAATTCTACGGGAAGTTTTGAAAGTGAATTGTCCCCTAACAAAGATTTTTGGATAGGAACTTATACCGGTTTAGCGAAGCTGAGTGATACCGCTTTCACTCGCTTCGAAAAACTGGATTTTCCGGTTAAAAAGATTGTGTTTGAAAATGAACGGGTTTTATGGGCGGCACACCCTTACGAAGGAATTTATAGGATTAGCCTGAGCGAAGATTTAAAAGGAACAACTGAAGTATATTCATTACCAAGTTCAGATAGTCTGGAGTTTTTTAATCCTGAAATTTATAAGATTAATAATCAAATTGCGGTTTATTCTAATTCAAAATGGTATCGATATAATTCATTTTTAGATAAATTAGAAATTTTCGATGAATTGAAGCACCTTAATTCAAATCGACTTTTAGAAGAACGGAATGGTTATTATTGGTTCATAAATGCTAAGAATAATGATTTGGTGTATACAGATCTTAAAAACCAAAACCTAATTTTGCCTTCCCATAGATTAGAAGATCGATTAGTTAAGGATTATGAGAATATTATCTCCACTTCAGATTCCATATATTATGTTACTCTTAAAGATGGTTTCGCAAAATTAAATATTAAAGGTTTGCAACAAGAGCAAAAAAAGGTATTTATAGCGAAGCCTTATGTAGCAGGTCTCGAGGGTGTTAAATTAGAATATGATATAATTGAGCATCCCGATATTGCCTTCGAGGATGCTAAATTCTTAACTTTTGATATAGGTTATCCACTTTCTGATTCTCAGAATATTCAATACCGTTTAATAGGTAACGATACGGTAAACGGGCTCTTGGATAGTGGCAATTTAGAATTTCAGAATTTATCTTCCGGTGAATACGAATTGCAACTACAACCCATTAGCAGTGAAGAGGATATGATTGAAACTTTCAATTTTAGAGTGCTTCCGCCATGGTATTTATCAACTATAATGAAGATAGTTTATTTTCTCTTTTTTGTGTGTTTAATAACGCTAATCTACTGGTACAATCGAAAACGCTTAAAAAAGCACCGTATTCTTATAGAACAGAAATTTGAAAAAGAGCATAACGAACGAATTAATCGTTTGGAAAAAGAGCGTTTGATGGATGAGATCGACATGAAGCGTAAAGAATTGGCGAATACAACCATGATCGCTGCTAAGAAGAATGAAGTGCTTATGGAAATTCAGGGTGAATTGAATAAGGATAAGTCTAAAATGAACGAATATCGCTTAAAAAACATTATGACTAAAATTAATGCTGCGATAAAAAACAAAGATGAGTGGCAGGTTTTTGAAACCAATTTTAATGAAATACACGAAGATTTCTTTAAAGATATTCTAGAGGTTTATCCAGCCTTAACAAGTAAGGATTTAAAATTATGCTCTTATCTAAAAATGAATCTCACTTCAAAAGAAATTGCTCCACTAATGGGAATTTCAGTAAGGGGCGTAGAAGTACATCGATATCGCTTAAGAAAGAAAATGGATTTGGATAAAAACGAGAATCTAACAAACTATCTTATTAAAAATTTCTAAATTTTTAAAAATTCACGCTTAATTTTCTAATTTATTACTACTACAACACTACATCACCGCTGTATTTTGCCCTTTGAATTTTACTACAAAATATATTTATAGTACTGATTTTTAGAATTTTAAAAATATAAATCTCTTGATGTAGTAGATGTGTACTATATCGTTTGCGTTGTTTTTGCTTCTAAAGCTATATTTCGGCAAAATTAAGTAAACATTAAACCGTATGAAATTCAAATTAATTACTGTTTTCGTCATGCTTCTATCCTATATAGGTATGGCACAAGAAACCAAGACCATTAGCGGTACTGTTACAGATACTGCTGATGTGCCGTTGCCTGGTGCTCAATTAAAAGTACAAGGGAAAGAGATTTTTACAGTTACCGATTTTGATGGTAATTTCTCTTTAGAAGACGTGGTTGAAGGTGATACTTTTCGAGTAACCTTTTTAGGTTTTCAACCTACTGATATTACTGTTGATTCCCAGAATCAATATAGTATTAAACTTAAGGAAGAAGCTGCAGCTTTGAACGAGGTTGTTGTAATTGGGTATGGAAAAGCTGAATCTCGTGATTTAGCGGGAACAATTTCAAACCTTAAGGCCGAAGAAATTAATGATTCCCCTACAACGTCTGCGTTGCAGGCTGCGCAAGGTAAACTTCCTGGTGTACAGGTCGTAAATGACGGATCTCCGGGATCTGTTGGTAATGTAAGAATTAGAGGTGCAATTTCAGTACTTGGTGGTGCAGATCCGCTTTATGTAGTTGATGGAGTTATTACTCAGGATATAAGTGGTATTGCAAACTCAGATATTGAAAGTTTTGATGTCTTAAAGGATGCTTCTTCTACTGCTATATATGGTGCTAGAGGTGCGAATGGTGTCGTTTTAATCACCACTAAATCAGGTAAGGGAAAAATGAACATCTCTCTTTCTTCTACTACAGGTATTAATACTTTGGTGAATGGAGTAGACATGGCTAATGCACAGGAGTATGCGCGTTATACAAATGAAGCTTTAATTCGTGGAGGCAACGAACCTGCATTTTCTGACTCAGAAATTGGAGGCCTTCAAACTACAGACTGGATGGACCAGATCACTAGAGAAGGTTTATATCAAAATTATAATATCTCTGTTTCAGGAAGTAAGGAAGATGTAGATTACTACGTTTCTGCCAACTATTTGGACGAAGAAGGAATATTAAAAGATAACGATTATGAACGTTTAACTGTACGCTTAAACAATACTTATCATCTAAGTGAAAATATACGTATTGGTCATAATTTAAGTTTAGTGAGACAAAGAGGGTTTAATCCTTCATTTGCCAATTTCACCAATGCTTATAAACAATCACCACATATTCCTGTAAGAGATGAAAATGGGAACTATAGAAGTACTAACGTGAATAATGTTGGTAATCCTGTAGCAAATATTGAAAATAATAAGAATGTTAACGAACAAGTTCGAATTTTAGGTAATGCTTGGGGTGAAATTGACATTTTTGATTGGTTAACCTATCGTTCTAGCTTAGGTGTGAATGTGCTTAGAGAGAAAAATAGAAGTTATGGTGCTAGATATATTGTAGCTAACGAAAGTGGTAATCAAATTAATAATCAAAATCAGGTTTTAACAATTCGTGATTATGATGAAGAGCGATTTAACTGGGATAACTTTTTAACTTTCGATAAAAAATTCGGTAAACATGACATTAATCTTACTTTAGGATTAACTTCAGAAAGAATAGCATCTGAGGAATTAGAAGCTGCGCGTCGAGGTGTACCACCTTCAGATAACTTATTGTATTTAGGTATAGGTGAGCAAGAAGGGCAAACGATAACTAATGAGGGTGACCGCTCTAGTCGTCTTGCTTATTTCTCACGTTTACTTTATAATTTTGATAAGCGATATGTTTTTAATGCAACAATTCGTAGAGAAGGATCTTCAAAATTTGCAGAATCTCAGCGTATAAAATACTATCCATCTTTTGGTGTAGCCTGGAATATTGATAACGAAGAATTTTTCAGCAATCAAAACTTCCTTAGTAATCTTAAATTAAGAGGTAGTTATGGATTGGTTGGTAATGATCGTATCGATTCTGGTCTCTTCCTTCAATTAATAGATTTTTCAGCTTATCCATTCCCAGGTGGTGTAGCTATCGGAGGTTCTTCAATTCAGCAGTATGATGAGAATCTTACTTGGGAAACTACTACAGAACTGGACTTAGGTATTGAGTTTGGATTGTTGGATAATAGATTGAGTGGTGAATTCACGTATTACGACAAAAAAACCGATGATATACTATTCCCATTGGCTTTGCCACAAACTTCAGGTGATGATAGTTTTGTAACCAACGCTGGAAGCATCCAGAATACAGGTGTCGAGTTTGCTCTAAACTGGTCTGATGTTTCAGAGAGTGGAGATTTTAGCTATAATATTGGTTTCAATATTACTAAAAATGAGAACGAGCTTACTAACATTAATCCGGTGATAGCAAATGCAACTCCGTTTATTGATAGTGGAAATTTAGAAAATGGACAGATCGTTACTAGAACCGTAGAAGGTAATGAACTTGGTACATTTTGGTTATATAAAACAGATGGTGTTTTTGAAAATCAAACGGAAATCGATAACAGCGCACAACCAGGAGCTAAAGTTGGAGATTTTAGATATGTAGATACTAATGGCGATGGCTCTATTACGCAAACCGATAGACAATACATGGGATCTTATCAGCCAGATTTTTACTACGGAATTAATTTGGGAGTAACATATAAGCAAGTGGACTTTTCTACCTCTTTATTCGGAAACTCAGGAAACAAAGTATTTAATGGTTTAAGAGCACAAAGATTTAGTGGAGAGAACATAGATTCAGATTTGTTTGGAGAGAGATATACTGGAGGTAATGCTAACGGAGGACCGGCAGCTTTTAATGAAGTGCCTCTTCCATCAGATTATTACTTAGAAGACGGCGATTTTCTTCGAGTAAATAACATCACTGTAGGTTATAATTTCTCAGACAATATTCTGGAAGCGATTCAACTTTCTCGCTTAAGAGTGTATGCTACAGCACAAAATGCATTAACGTTCACAAAGTATAGCGGATTTAATCCTGAATTACCAAGGGGAATTCTTGATAGCGGTTTAGAATTGGATGCATATCCAACGACAGCTAAATTTCTTTTAGGATTGAATATTGACTTTTAAAAAATAGTATGATAATGAAAAATTTAAGACTTCAATATAAAACAATGACAAAAACCTTAGTAGTGGTTTCTGCACTGCTGGCAATGTCTTGTTCAGATGATTATTTAGATGTAAAACCTGAAGGCCAGGCCACAACAGGCAGTGGGTATTTTCAGGGAGAAAATGTAGAGCAGGCAGTGGTTGCTTCTTATTCTCACTTGTTAGATTATAGTCAGCATTCTTTTTCTTTCTCTGGTATCTTCAGTATAGCATCAGACGATGCAGATAAAGGAAGTTCGCCAGGAGATACAGGAGCAGATAAAGCTAAATTGGATAATTTTACTCACGAGCCTACAGATGTTTCTGTAGCTGGAATATGGGGAGCAAATTATCGTGGTGTTGCTACTGCAAATACCGGGATTGATATTGTAAATGAACCTTCAAATAATCTGGCTGAAGCAACTATAGCAGAATATCAGGCAGAATTCAAATTCTTTAGAGCATACCATTATTTTACGTTGGTGAAAGTTTTTGGGGGAGTGCCAATTATTACTGAAGAAACAGATCCTAGTGATCAGGAAGCGCTACTTGTAAGAGACAGTAGCGAAGATGTTTACAATTTTATCGTAGAAGATTTAACTGAAGCTTCAGAAAACTTACCACAAACGCCTGCGCAAACAGGTAGAGTTACTAGAGGAACAGCTAAAACTTTACTTGCCAAAGTGCAAATGTATCAAGGGAACTGGGAAGAAGTTTTGGAACTTACTAATGAAGTGATTGCTTCAGGACAGTATGCTTTACATCCTAATTACGAAGAGCTATGGAGAATCCAGAATGAAAATACTGTTGAATCAATATTTGAAGTTCAGGGAAGCTCTTCAGAAAATTTAGGAATTAATAACCTTGCAGAACACCACGGCGTACGTGGCCAGTGGGGATGGGGATTTGATGTACCTTCACAAAGTCTCGTAGATGCTTATAACGCTGCTGGAGATGATATTCGTAAGGATGCAACCATTATTTTCCGTGGAGAAGAAATGTACGATAATGATCTTTACGACAGTGATCCAAATATCTCTGCAGTGGTAAGTGAAGATGCGCCTAATCCTTACTATAGTGAGAAGATGTATTTTGGGCCACTTGCAGCTAATGCCTTGGATAAAAATCTAATATTGCTTCGTTATGCAGATGTATTGCTTATGAATGCTGAAGCTAATAATGAGTTAGGAAATTCAAGTGCAGCCCTGGCCAGTCTTAATGAAGTAAGATCTCGTGTAGAGTTACCAGCAATTACTACCACCTCTCAATCTGAACTTAGACAAACTATTTGGAAAGAAAGAAGATTAGAATTTGGTATGGAATTCGATCGATATTTTGATGTAATTCGACAAGGAAGAGGACAACAGGTTTTTGGACCGCTTGGTTTCCAGGCTGGCAAAAATGAAGTTTTCCCTATTCCTCAAGATCAGATAAGCCTTTCAGGAGGTCTACTAAAACAAAACCCTGGATACTAATAAATCTATTTTAAAAGGTGTTTCGGGAGATTTCTGAAACACCTTTTTTATTTTAAGCTTAACCGATGAATCTAAATAAACACATTATATATCTTCTTTTTTTGGGCTTCGCATTTACCGCATGCAATGACGCTTCAAAAGAAAAATCAGAAGACAAAAAAGAAACTGCTCAGGATTCAACCAAACTGAGTGAAGAAGCTTTAATGGACACCGTCCAGAAGCAAACCTTAAAATATTTCTGGGATTTCGCTGAATCTAATAGCGGAATGGCCAGAGAACGATACCATCCAAACGGAGATTATGGAGAAAATGATCCTGATATTGTCACAACAGGAGGATCTGGATTTGGATTAATGGCAATTGTTGCTGGTGTAGAACGTGGTTTTATTCCTCGAGCAGAAGCCGTTAAGCGTTTTGATAAAATCGCAACTTTCCTAGAAGAAACACCAAAATATCACGGTGCTTTTCCTCACTGGATCAATGGAAGAACTGCCGGAACTCAGGAATTTGGCAACGACACTAAAGACAACGGTGGTGATATTGTAGAAACCTCATTTTTAGCTCAGGGATTTCTGGTAGTGCGCCAATATTTGCAAGATGGCAATGAAGAGGAAAAAGCTGTAGCAGCGAAATTCGATAAATTATGGAAGAATATTGAATGGGATTGGTACACCAATAATAAAAACGGCATTTTTTGGCATTGGTCACCAAATTATGAGTTTCAGAAAAACTTTATGATTGAAGGTTATAATGAATGTCTAATCACTTATATCATGGCAGCAAGTTCTCCAGAACATGCCATAAAACCCGAAGTTTACCATGACGGATGGGCAAGAAGCGGAAATATCACAACAGATAAAAAAGCTTACGGAATTCCGCTAATATTAAAATTTAATACTAATGGCGATAAAGCGGGACCACTTTTTTGGGCGCACTATTCTTACTTAGGTTTAAATCCAAAAGGGTTGAGCGATCGTTATGCAAATTATTGGGATTTAAATGTAAATCACAGCAATATTAATTATGAATATGCTCAGGAAAATCCTAATAACTTCAAAACATATAGCGAGAATAGCTGGGGCTTAACTGCAAGTTATACTAAGAATGAAGACGGAAGTGTAGGGTATACAGCACATTCTCCAGATGATGATAAAGGTGTAGTAGCGCCAACTGCAGCAGTAAGTTCTATCCCTTATACTCCCGAAAAGTCTTTAAAAGCAATAAGATATTTTTACGAAGATCAGCATGATTTACTTTGGGGACCTGCCGGTTTTTACGATGCCTTCAGTTTAGATGGCGGTGATTGGGTGGCTGAAAGATACTTAGCGATCGATCAGGGACCTATGATGGTTATGATTGAAAATTATAGAAGCGGACTCATTTGGGATCTATTTATGAGTGCTCCTGAAGTTAAAAATGGGCTTGAAAGACTCGATTTTAAAAGATAAGGGAATCAGAGTTCAGTTAAGATAAACTCACAAAAAGTAAATATGAAAATATCGAAAATCGTAATATTAGGACTGTTTATTTTCTTCGGAATTTCTGCGGAAGCACAAACCGACGGTATTTCAGAAAATCAATTTAAAGAGAAAGTAGAAATCCCTGTAGATATGGGCTATTTACTTTACAAACCTGAAGGCTATAAGAATTCTAAAAAAGATTATCCTTTAATTGTATTTCTACACGGTGCCGGGGAGCGTGGCACAGATCTTCAGAAAGTAAAAGTAGATGGACCATTTCAATATTTAAAAGATGGCAATGAAATTGATGCTGTAATACTTGCCCCGCAGTGCCCGGAAGGTACGTATTGGCAACCCGATGAAGTTGCAGGTCTAATAAAGAAAATTATTAAAGAAGAACATATTGATCCTAGTAGAGTGTACTTAACCGGTCTAAGTATGGGCGGTTATGGTGTGTGGGCTACCGGTGGAAAATATCCTGAATTATTTGCTGCAATGGCTCCGGTTTGTGGTGCAATTTACAGACCAATTTATAGAAATGCACAACATCTTAAAACAATGCCAATCTGGGTTTTTCATGGAGCGATGGACGATGTAGTTTTACCGCAAAACAGTAACAATATGGTGATGGCTTTAAAACAAGCCGGTAATGCAGATGTAAAATATACTATTTATCCTTTTGCAAATCACAACAGCTGGACAGAAACCTATAATAATCCAGAATTATATGACTGGTTGTTAAGTCAGGAGAAAAAGAAATAAAAAAGTATATTCTATTAGCAATATTAGGAATCTGGAAAGCATTTAAAAAGATTTTAGAAAAAAATAGACAATGCCTATAATTTTAAATAATGCGTGGCAAATCTATCTAATAATACTTAGTACAACCCTAAATAAATTTACATGATAAAGAAAAGTTTAATCACATTATCACTAATTACCGGATGCTTTTTTGCCCCAACAAAAAGCGCTACTGCACAAATTACAAGTGATTCGAAAATGAATGCTAAAGTTGATGAGATTTTAGCCGAAATGACCATCGAAGAAAAGATAGGTCAGCTTAACTTATTAAATCCAGGTGGCGGTGTTGCTACCGGTGCTGTAGTAAGTGATAACGTTCAGCAAAAAATTAAAGACGGGGAAGTAGGCGGACTTTTTGGAGTGGCCGGTCCCGATAAAATTAGAATTGCACAGGATTATGCAGTAAATGATACCCGATTGGGAATTCCGTTGCTAATTGGGTCAGATGTGATTCATGGTTATAAAACAACCTTTCCAATTCCGTTAGGAACTGCAGCTAGCTGGGATTTAGAGATGATCAAAAGAACTGCAGAAATTGCCGCTCAAGAAGCTACAGCAGATGGGATTAACTGGAATTTCTCTCCAATGGTAGACATCGCTCGCGATCCAAGATGGGGAAGAATTGCTGAAGGTGCAGGAGAAGATCCTTATTTAGGTTCTCAAATTGCAAAAGCAATGGTAGAAGGTTATCAGGGTGACGATCTTACTAAAGAAAATACAATGATTGCTACCGTTAAGCATTTTGCGTTGTACGGAGCTTCAGAAGCTGGTCGTGATTACAATACGACCGATATGAGTAGAGTAAAGATGTTCAATGAATATTTACCTCCTTATAAAGCGGCGATCGATGCCGGTGCAGGAAGTGTGATGAGTTCTTTTAACGATGTAGATGGTGTTCCTGCAACCGGGAATAAATGGTTGTTGACAGATCTGCTTCGTGACCAATGGGGATTTGATGGTTTTGTAACTTCAGATTATACTTCTCTAAATGAAATGATCGCTCACGGAATGGGAGATCTTCAGGCAGTTTCAGCATTAGCTTTAAAAGCCGGTTTAGATATGGATATGGTAGGTGAAGGTTTTTTAAATACTTTGAAAAAATCTTTAGATGAAGGAAAAGTAACCGAAGAAGAAATTACCACAGCAGCACGTAGAATCTTAGAAGCTAAATATAAGCTTGGTCTTTTTGAAGATCCTTATAAATACCTAGACGAAAGCCGACCTAAAAAGGATATTCTTTCTGAAGAAAATAGAGCTTTTTCAAGAAAAGTAGCAGCACATTCTTTTGTATTACTGAAAAAAGATGCCGGAGTTTTTCCGCTTAATAAAAAAGCTAAGATTGCACTTATCGGGCCTTTAGCTAACAACAAAAATAATATGTTAGGAACTTGGGCGCCAACTGGTGATCCGCAACTTTCTATTCCGGTTTTAGAAGGAATGAAAAATGTTGCTCCAAAGGCAAAGATTAGTTACGCTCAGGGAGCAAATATTACCGATGATAAGCAATTTGCTGAAAATATAAATGTTTTTGGTCCTCGTGCTGAAATTAGTGAAACTTCTCCTGAAAAAATGTTAGAAGAAGCATTAAAAGTAGCTAAAAAATCTGATGTTATTGTGGCTGTTGTTGGTGAAGCAAGTGAAATGAGCGGAGAAGCTGCAAGTAGAACTAACTTATTAATTCCTGAAAGTCAGAAAAAAATGATTCGTGAATTGGCTAAATTAGAAAAGCCAATGGCACTAGTTTTAATGAGTGGTCGTCCTTTAAATATTTCAGAAGAGTCTGAAATGAATTTAGATATTCTTCAGGTTTGGCATCCAGGTGTAGAAGCAGGTAACGCAATCGCCGATGTTATTTTTGGAGATTACAATCCTTCAGGAAAAATTACTGCATCTTGGCCAAGAAATGTTGGGCAGGTGCCGGTTTATTATTCTATGAAAAGAACAGGAAGACCTGGGGAAGCAGAAGGTTTTGAGAAATTTAAATCTGAATTTTTAGATGTAGATAACTCACCTCTTTATCCTTTTGGATACGGTTTAAGTTATACCAATTTTGAATATAGCGATGTAAAAGCAAGCGCTGATGAATTAAAAATGGACGGAAATATCACGCTAAGCGCTACAATAACTAATACTGGAGATCATGATGGTGAGGAAGTGGTTCAGCTTTACATTCATGATAAAGTGAGAAGCATCACACCGCCAATGAAGCAGCTTATAGGTTTTGAAAAAATTATGCTGAAAAAGGGTGAATCTAAGACGGTTACTTTTGACATGAGTGCTGAAGATTTAAAATTTTATAACAGCAGTTTAGAACACGTAGCCGAGCCAGGCGAATTTGATTTCTTTATCGCAGGAAGCTCTGATGCTGAATTTGAAAATAGCTTTATGCTTACAGAATAATTTGAAGCTTAACTAATTGATTATAATTCCAAAAAAAACCGATGCTAAAAGCATCGGTTTTTTAATTTTAAGATTTTTCGGTCTAAAAAGTATTCTCCATCTGTTGATTTTCAGAATTTAAAAATACATCATCGAAATATTGAAAAACCATTTGTAAATGATCAAAAGGGATTCTTGATATCTCATGTCCTGCTTCAGGGAAGGTATTTAGCATGTAAGATGTATTTAATTTCTTCAATTTATCAGATAAACTTCTGGAGCCATCTAAAATTAGATAGCCAGGTTCATTTTTTTTGCAAAAATGATGAGGTGCGGTAGCGTAAGGAACTAAATTATCAGCAGTTCCGTGGAAAAATATTGCGGGTACAGCATTTTCTTTATCGATATAACGCTTATCGACAATCGCGCCCGCTAAAGATAAAATACCCTTAAATTTAAGATTCTTGTATTCTGAAGCATTTTTTAAAAGCAAATCACGGTTAAAAGCAGCACTTAAAACAGCTTCAGCCCCGGCGCTACTTCCACCAATAATAATTTTATTAGGATCGATATTAAACTGGTCTTTTTTATCAATCATAAAGTTCACGGCATCCAAAAAATCTTCAGCAGCCAGCTGAAAAGTCTCGATTTTTCCCTTAGCATCAAAATCACAACCAAAAGATTGGTCTTTTCGTGTTAGCCGATAAGAAATTTGCACGGCAACATACCCATAACTGGCAGCGATTTTGGCCAATTTTACCTCGTCATCATTACGCGGACTTCCATAGCCAAAACCGCCACCATGCATAAAAATAAATACGGGTCGGTTTTTAAAAGTATTTTCAGGTTCGTAAACATCGAGATATAGTTCTTCATTATCTTTTTCAGCATAAACATGTGTTTTTCGATCTTTTGATCTGTAAATACTTTCGGTAAAATGTTGTTGCGCAGAAACTTGCAGGCTTATAAGGATAACTAAGCCAAAATAGAGGATTCTCATTACTTTATTATGTTTTGATATAAGCTGAAATTAGCGATTTTTGGCTGAATTTAATGTGGTTTTTTTGATTTTAAAATTTTATCTTCGCACTTCAAATTTATTACGATGAGCTTAGAAAAAGACGTAATGACACAGATGAAGGCTGCGATGAAAGCAAAAGATTCAGCAGCTTTAGAAGCTTTAAGAGCAGTTAAAGGAGCAATACTTTTAGCAAAAACTGAAAATAGTCAGCAGGAATTAACTGAAGAGCAAGAAGTGAAAATTGTTCAGAAGTTAGTAAAGCAGCGTAAAGATAGCGCGCAGGTTTACAGAGAGCAAAATAGAGAAGATTTAGCTGAACCGGAAGAGAAGCAGATTGAAGTAATTGCTCAATTTCTACCAGAACAGTTAAGTGAAGCTGAAATTGAAGCTAAAGTAGAAGCAATTATAGCTGAAACCGGAGCTGATGGAATGAAAGATATGGGAAAAGTTATGGGAATAGCTTCTCAACAACTTGCTGGTAAAGCTGACGGAAAAACGATTTCTATTGTAGTTAAGCAAAAGCTTAGCAACTAATAATATTTTCTGACTTTAGTCGGAAAAAAGGCCCCGTGGCGCAACTGAATAGCGCATCAGATTTCGGCTCTGAGGGTTGCAGGTTTGAATCCTGCCGGGGTCACTTTTGAAGAAGATAAATGATTACAAAACCACGCAAATCCTAGGAATTGCGTGGTTTTTTGTTTTGATATTTTAAATTAAATTTAGATCTTTCTTTTTCCAATAAATTGCTATATTGATCTAGTTTATTGTTTTTCGGTATAGAATTCTTTGCGTAATCTACTAAGCCTCTTTTTTAATTTTCTTCGACTCTTTTTCTATTCAAGCACTTGTCTCAAGATATATTTTTCTGAATTCTAAATAAATGCATAAGTGGAAAAAGTGAATGCTGTGATGCGCCTTCAATTATAAATATTACTCAAATTTCAATTCTTCTAAAATTCGTGCTTTCTTTCTAAAGACACTAGAATCAGCTTTTTTAAGTAACCGTTCTTTATCCGTAAAATAATATTTGTATTTGGCGCGGGTGATCGAGATATCATAATCGTCGAAATCTTTGCCGCTAACGTCAACGCCGGTTTTAAAAGGTACGGGAGATTTTAGTACCGAAATGTGATAATCATAGGTCATATCTAAATGTTGTACGCCGCCAATAGCTAAGCGATAGCGATCAATTTCAAGTAAAGCCGGAAGGATGTGTACATCATCTTCTTCAAATTCCATTTCGACTTCTAAATTTTTAACCGGGTTTTTCGCTTTGCTTTTAAACATAAACGTTTTGGCGAGTTCTCTAAACGTCGGCCCATCAAGAACCATAATATCTTTGGCTTTTAGTGCAGCAATACCGCGTAAACTTGAGGTTTCAAAATCTAATTGGTTAGTAAGGTTCACTTTACCTTTAATTCTAAAATCAGCTTTTCCTTCAAAAGCCTTGGCAGCAGGTAGTAAAGAATCTAATGCAGGAATTACTTCATCTAGTTTTCCCATTTCAATATCGGTCATATAAAACTCAAAATCGAGCGAAGGTTTCTGTTTCTCTTTTGCCGTATAGGTTAAGCTGGCATCTAAATTGGCAGCAAGCGTAGTAAAGTGTAAATGATTGAGCTTAAGATTGCCATTTTCAACCTTTGCTTTTCCGTAAATTTTGTTCAATTCCATCTTCCCAAATTCCAATTTTTTAATATTGGTGTTCAGCTGAAAAGCTGAATTTTCCGGTACTTTAAATGCGTGTTTTTCTTGGGCTAAGCTATCACTTGTATCGGTTGTGGTTGCATTCGTATCTTTTGTATTGGCAACTTGGTCTTCGATGCCTGCAAAAACTTGCATTAATTGGTTGGCATTAATCTTAGTAGAATTAACCGATAAATTAGCAGTAACTTGTTCTCCGTTTTTAAATCCTATGGCGTGATCAAGATTTCCGGTGAGTTCAACATCAGAATCTCCAAAGGTCAATTTAGTTTTATCTAACCTAAGGTTGTCATTTTCAAAAGCAATGGTAGAAGTTGGCATTTCCAAACGATGTATTAATTTAGGATTGTAAGCCATTAAATTTTTAAAACGTACCGAACCTTTAGGGAGCCATTTTTTAGGTGCTTTTTTGGTAAGCTCTAGCTCATAGTTTCCTTTGGCAATGGCTATATACGATTTATGGAGTCCTACCGCAACGCTATCAATGCTAAATTGAGAATTGATAGAAGCTGGGCGATCTTTTTCTTTGGTCTGTAATTCGGCATCAATTTGTGCATTTTCAACAAAACCCCAAATCGAATCTTGTGCGTCGAATTTTAATTTTTGAAGTTCAATTTTACTGTTTATATGCGCTTTTTGTTTTCCGGTTTTTGCTATCCAAACTTTTCCTGCTAATTTTTCTGCGGAAGCTTTCAATTGATTTTTAAATTCAACATTAGATTTGATAAGATCAATTTTAGAGGCTAAAGTGTTGTATTCTTCTTTATCTTTAAAGAAGTGAAGATCTAAACGTTTTGAATTAATCGACAGGCTGTCTTTTATCGAGGCAATGGCTAAGTCTTTCAGGTGAACTTCACCTTCAATTTCTAAATCTTTAAACTCGCTATTTTGAAGTTGAGAGGCTAAAAAATGAGTGTTTATTTTTGTATAAATAGTTCCAGCAGCTTTTATGATCTCATCAAAAGGAAAAGCTTGGTAAAGTTGCGTAAGGTTAAGATTTGCGTTCACCTGTACTTGAACTCGCGGATCTAGTAATATTTGCTGAATATTACCGGAACTTTGCAAATTAATTCCGGTACCCAATACTTTTAAATTCTGGATAGTGGCGAAAGAGTTTTCAGGGTTTTGAGCATCTATTTCTGAAGTGATATGCGCGGTCAAATCACTAATTTTTCCTGGAAATCTGTGTATGTCGAAGCGGCATTTTCTAGTTGTAAATTAGCACTAAGTTTAGCATATTCATTTTTAGCATAAAAACCTTCCGTATGCAATTGAAGTTGTAAATCTCCCTGTGTAGAGACTTCTCTTTTCTCTAAAATGGTATGTGGAATTAAATCGATAATATTCTTCAAGTATTTCGTTTGGAGTTCACTATCAATATTGATAAAAGTGCGCTTTTGATTAGGATAGAATTGAATTTCACCTTTATTCTGAAAATCAATATTGTTCACTATAAAATTACTTTTTTGAAGGCTCAATAAGGTGTCTGAAAATGAAAAATACAGCTCGGCATCCATTCTGGTTTTTTCAATTTTAAACTTTTTCTCCGGAACGCGATAAACGGCAATTTCTTTATTCAGATTTTTAAATTTAAGTTTTAAACCCTTGTCGTCTTTAGCAAGATTTAAAAGCATATTAAAATCGTTAACGGCTTAATTTAGCTGAGAAACGCCATCTTTATAGCGTGCTTGGGCGTGATTAATTTCTAATTTTTCAATAGCAAACGCCCTAATCTCTAGTTGCTCGGTAGTGTCTTGAGCTTCTTCTTCTGCGAATTCATGTTTTAAAATGTTCCAATTAGAATCGCCTAAAGAATCTAACTGAAAGTAAATTTGAGGCGCATCAAGTTGAATATTCTTAATATTAACTTCGTTATGTTTTAAGAATTTATAGAGATTAAAGGAAAGTTTTGCTTCTTTAAATTTCACTAAGGTATCTTGTTCGGGATAGCGAGGATTTGGCAATAAGGCGCCTTTCTGAAATTTTAATCCGAGATTAGGAAAGCTTGAAAAAAAGTAAGTTCAATACGTTTACAATCTACTTCACTTACTAAAAATTCGTTGGCAATAGCCAATGCTTTTGGAGTTTTTTTCGGCGTAACTATAAAATTCAGTAAAATGCCTATTGCTAAATTAAGTACTAAAACGAGCGTAACTAATATTCTTAGACTTCTTCTTATTATTATCTTTGTTTTCATTCTAGTATAGAATACAATTTTCTGAGGCTAGGAGAACGTATTTCTTTTATTACAAATATTGAAATCTTTCAACGTATTGTAAAATCTAATAATTTAAAAACGTAATTAATCTGCTGACAGATTTTAAAAATAAGAAAAGATTTTTTTGGAATAAGACCGCCTATTTTGAAGAAATAATCTAGTAAACAATGAGACATATCTTGATATTATAAAAAGAATATAAATATGAGTTACGACTAATTTCTTCATTAATTATAAATGAGTAAAGCTATGAATGACCACATTAAATATCTGAATTTTGCATAATATGAGAATTTCTTAAAACCATTCGATTTCATTTTAAATGAATTGAACGATACAGATTTGCAGCTTGTCGAATAAAAGGCATTAAGCCAAGGTTTTCAAAATAAATTTGTCTGGCTAAAAACCCTACAATATGAAAACCAATAAAATTTTTATAATAATCTGTCTTTTAATGTCAGGTTTTGCTTCAGCACAAATAGGTATAAATACAACCAAACCCGATCCTTCTTCTATAGTGGATATTAGAAGTAAACATGCCGGAGTATTAATCCCCAGAGTAGAATTGACTTCTTT
Source organism: Zunongwangia sp. HGR-M22 (assembly GCF_027594425.1). Classification (NCBI taxonomy): domain Bacteria; kingdom Pseudomonadati; phylum Bacteroidota; class Flavobacteriia; order Flavobacteriales; family Flavobacteriaceae; genus Zunongwangia; species Zunongwangia sp. HGR-M22. The sequence goes on along the minus strand of NZ_CP115159.1, from coordinate 3,201,239 downwards.
GACCGATAGAATTACTGTTCCTAATCCTGTACTTGGGCTATTAGTTTATAACGATATTAAAAATAGAGATTTAGAAGAACGTTTTTATTTTTGGGATGGTGAAAAATGGGATAAAATTCAATCTCAAAATGATTTTGATTTTCTAAAAGCAAGAATAGATGATTTATCTTCTGGAGCTGGTAATAATGCCTCTGGATCTTGGTCTTTGGAAGGTAATGATCTTGGTTACTCTGGTAATTCAGAAAAGTATATAGGTAGCACTACTTATGCAGAATTAAATTTCCGAGTTAACGATAAGCAAATTGGTAAATTTCATCCTAATGGAGGCGTAAGTTTCGGTATAGGATCTGTGATAGATAATAGTCAGCGTTCTTTTGCGCTAGGACAAGAATCTGATGCCAGCGGAAATCAGGATGCGTTTGCCATAGGTACAAAAGCCAAAGCTAATACCAATAGATCTGTAGCCTTAGGTTATAATGCAGAAACAAATCAAACCAATGCTTTTGCTATGGGTGTAAATTCACGGGCAGATGGTACAAGTTCTTTTGCTGTAGGTAGCAATTCAAAAGCTTCAGCAACCGATGCTTTTGCTATAGGTACGGGATCAAATGCATCTTCTAGCGCCTCTTTAGCGATAGGAAAGAATAGTAAATCTTCCAATGTAAATTCATTAGCTATTGGAGTTTCAGCGAATGCATCAAATCAATTTAGTATCGCACTAGGTAATGGTGCTGCTTCTAGTGGAATGCACGCAATGGCCATTGGAGGAAGTTCTACCGCGACCGCAGACAAATCTATAGCATATGGTTTTAAATCTCGAGCAGATGGCGTAAATTCTATAGCTCTAGGTTACGAGGCTAATACAAAAGGCTTAAATGCTGTTGCTATCGGCTATGGAGCGAAAGCTGATCAAGACAATACTGTAATTATAGGAAATGCTGGATATGACAGTAACGGTGGGAAGAATGATTGGTATAAATCTAAAATAGGAATAGGCACCTATAAACCTGAAGCTAGTTTAGATCTTCACGGAAGTTTTAAATTAGTGGATGGGACTCAAGGAGCTGGTAAGGTATTAACTTCAGATGGCAACGGTAATGCGAGTTGGAAAGAATTTTCTAGTGGTGGAGGTGCTGCCGATAATAGTGCAGAAGTTTTTGGAGATCTTTATAATAATGGGACTCAATTTTTGAGAAACGATAGAAATGCTTTTAGTATCAAATTCAATAAATCTTCTTATTTGAAAAATTCTAGTATGTCTGGAGATGGCATACAGGTACAAAAGTCCGGAGTTTACGAAGCTAATTCTACTATCTCGTTGAAAATAGAAGATGATGATGCTGAAAATACAGTTTACGAATTCTATTTTGCAAAGTGGGGAAGTAAAATTGAAGGATCTTCAGTTTTTATAACAATAGATAGTGCAGTTAAAAATGGCGAAATTTATACAATCAGTTTAAATAAGCTTGTAGAACTTAATCAATGGGAACAATTAGCGGTCTATGCTAGAAAATATAATACTCGTGGGGAAGGCGATAAATTATCTGTGGTAAGTGGAAGTTCTAATTTCAACTTGAAAAGAATAGGAACACTCTAAAATAAAAATATCTTAATTCAAATTGCAATGTTTGAACAATAACTTTAAAGCCCCTATCATGGGGCTAAATTATTTTTAAAGAAATCTAATTATATCAAATCAGTAATTTTAGAGTTCAGCAATAACTAAATCTTAATATTGTTTAAATTTAATTGCGAATTTATTTTAATATTCGTTTTCCTCATTGTTTCAATAATAACAAGGTATTCAGAAAGTATTAAGTTTTATGAAGTAGAAAAGTTGATTAAAATTACAATGCTTCTTTTTGAAACTTGTAGAAAATGCTGTAATATTGCTTTTAAATGAAACAATAAATTATCTCGAAAACGATGTAACTCCCATGAGTGAAAAATTATTCAAACCTTTAGTTATTATTGCGATTCTGCTAGTTAATAGCATGTTTGCTCAGCAAAATAAAAAGCAGCCTAATATTATTTGGATTACATGTGAAGATATATCTCCTTATATGGCAACATTTGGTGATGATATTATCAATACACCAAATATAGATAAACTTGCGGAAGAAGGAGTGAAGTATAATTCTACCTACACTATCGCTGGTGTTTGTGCGCCTAGTAGGGCAGGTATAATTACAGGTATGCATCCAATCTCTGTAGGTGCGCAACATATGCGTACCAGAGCTATTGAAGAAAAATTTATGCCGGAAGGTGTGCCTTTATATGATGCTGTATTGCCGGAGAATGTGAAAGCATTTCCTGAGTATTTAAGAAAAGAGGGATATTACACTACAAATAATTCCAAAGAAGACTACCAGTTTCAAGCGCCGGTGACGGTTTGGGATGAAAGTAGTTCTGCTGCTACTTATAAGAACAGAGACAAAAATCAGCCTTTCTTCAGTATATATAATATTTTTATCACGCACGAGTCTCAGGTGATGAACTATCCAGATAATTTTAGAGTGAGCCCTGAAAGTATGAAGGCGAAAATTCCTGCGTATTACGAAGATTCTCCAACAGTACGTAAAGATTTTGCGAATTTATTTTCGCATATAGAAATGATGGATGATCAGGTAGGAGAGATTATCGCGCAGTTAAAAGAAGACGGAGTTTACGAAGATAGTTATATTTTCTTTTTTAGTGACCACGGCGGTAATTTACCATGGATGAAACGAGAAATTCTAGAAAGAGGAACACATATTCCTTTTTTAGTGAAATATCCTAAAGGTGAAAATGCTCATGCAGAAATAAACGACTTAATTAGTTCAATAGATTTTGCTCCAAGTGTACTTTCTATAGCCAATATCCAGCCACCAAAATATATGCAGGGAAAAGCATTTTTAGGTGAATTTGCAGAAGATACTAAAAGAGATTACGTATATGCTGCGCGTGACAGAATGGATTCCGAATATGATAGAGTGCGTTCTGTGAGAGATAAAGATTTTAGATATATTTATAATTTTAATCCAGAGATACCCAAATATCAAGATATTAAATACCGAAAAGGTATTCCTACAATGAAGGAATTTTTAGATAAAAAAGAAGCTGGAGAAATCACAAATCCTTATTTAGCAGATTGGTTCGAGCCTACAAAACCTGTCGAAGAATTATATAATGTAAGCGAAGATCCGGATGAAGTTCATAATCTAGCCGACAATCCTGAATACAAAGATAAGTTAGAAGAATTGCGTAGAGCCTATCAAAATTGGGTGTCTAGAGTTGGTGATCTTTCTTATATGTCTGAACCTTATATGGTTAAGGAATATATGTGGAATGGTGAAGGAGAAATACCACAAACCAAACCAGTCCAAATTATTCAGGCTAAAGAAGGAATTTACTTAAAAGAGCAAACTCCGGGAACTTCTATTGGTTATAGAGTTGTGAAAAAATCTGATAAAGAAAAAACTGAACTACACGAAGTGAAATCTTGGGATCTTGAAATTATTTTCAACATGAAATCTCAAGGTGAAAAAATAGAAGCTCCTAAACAATTTAAAGTTTATGATGGCGAAGCTATAAAGCTAAAAAAAGGAGAACAATTAGAAATTAATGCTCAGCGAATAGGTTACAAGCCATATTCAACCTTATTCAAAAACTAAAAAGATGTACAATCGTTTAAGCTACATATTTGTAATATTTATACTATTTGTTTCTTGCAAAAATGAAAAACATCAAGAAACAACATCTGTAACGAAAACGGTATCGAAAAAAGATTCCACGTATCTCAGTTGTCACGCTAATTTGCCGAGTCGATTTTCAGTTTCAGAAAAGTCCAACATTTCTGAAAAGAAAAGCGATAGAATTTCTACTAAAGGAATGGTGAAACTTGAAGGTGGTGTGTTTTTAATGGGGGCTTCAGATAATAGAGGTAGAGCAGATGAGTACCCTCAGCATAAAGTAAAAGTAGATCCTTTTTATATGGATGTAACTTCTGTAACGAATGCTCAGTTTGCTGAATTTGTAAAAGCAACAGGTTATGTAACCACTGCCGAAAGAGATGTAGACTGGAACGAGATGAAGAAACAATTACCTGCCAATACCCCAAAACCTGCGGATAGTTTTTTAAAAGCATCATCATTAGTATTTAAAGGTACTAAAAATGAAGTTCCTTTAAATAATCCTTCAGTGTGGTGGGAATGGAAAAGAGGGGCAGATTGGAAACATCCTCAAGGACCTCAAAGCTCTATTGAAGGGAAAGAGAATTATCCGGTAGTACATGTTTCTTGGGAAGATGCGAACGCTTACGCTAAATGGGCAGGAAAACGATTGCCTACAGAAGCTGAGTATGAATACGCTGCTCGCGGCGGATTAAAAAATCAACCCTATCCTTGGGGAAAAGAGGAGCCTTATCATGGTAAGCCTAAAGCCAATACTTGGGAGGGGGAATTTCCTTACAAAAATACAGAAAACGATGGAGCTTATGGAATTGCTCCTGTAAAATCCTATGCGCCTAATGATTTTGGTCTATACGATATGGCCGGTAATGTATGGGAATGGACTGCAGATAATTATAATTTCAATTATTACAAAACAATAACAGAAGAAGTACAGAATAATCCCTCCGGCTCTAAGAATAGCAACGACCCTCGTCAACCTGGAGTTCCGGTAAAAACAATAAAAGGTGGTTCTTTTATGTGTAATGAATCGTACTGTTCTGGCTATAGAGTTTCTTCTAAAATGGCCTCTTCATCAGATACAAGTTTAGAAAACACAGGATTTCGCTGTGTAAAAGAAGTAGTTAGTCAATAATCTATATGAAGTAGAAAAGAATTAAAGAGTTTAAAAAAGTCTTTTCTCATGTAGGGTGAGAAAATTTTATATCAATTTTTAAAAGTTTCAAAATGAAGCATTATATGAACAGGAATTTTACAAAAACAAGTTTAAGCTTATTCTTCGCAGGCTTTTCTTTATTTGCTTCGCAATCGATATTTGCGCAAGAAGATAAAGATAAAAATATAAGTGTTCAGGATTCCATTGCGTTACAGCAAGACTTGAAGGGTGATAAAGAAGTAGAAGGTAAAAAAAATGGCAGCGACAGAAACGTTATGCTAAATGCAGCTAATAATTCTGGTCCAAGAGATGTAAATATAGGTTTACCGGGAAGCGTTGGTGGTATTACTATTCTCGAAAACGATTTACCCGTGGTTTATCTTTTTTGGCCAGAATTGCCAAATAAAACCTGGAGACAAAGTGTAAGCCTTCAAAAAACTGGCCTTTTAAAAATGGATGAATTAGCAGGAACCATGGGAGATTTAGGTTTTGCAGTTAATTCTTACACACAAACAGGGACTGAAGAATTTCAATTAAAAGGAAAGCTTTCAGGAAGCCATTTTGGATGGTTTCAGGGGGATATTAATGTTTCTGGACCAATTTCAGAGAACGGATGGTCCTACACTGCTGGTGCATTTGTAAACTTTGATCCCAGTACTTACGATTTAGGATATAATAATTATGCCGATCAAACTAAAATATTTAGAGCTGGTTTAACCAAACGATTTAAGGATGGAAAAGGCATTTTTAATATTTCTTATAAATATGCGGATTCTTATACCACTACTAATTATGCGGTGGTCGAATACGGTCCAGATGGTGAAGCTAATGAAATAGATGATTTTCGCATTGGTCGTGATTCGTATATAGTTAGAGACGGTAAAGTTCGTTTTAAAGATGTAGATGGGGGAGATTATTATTGGGCATCTATGGATGGTAAAGAAAATACCAATACATCTCATAATATTGATATTTTCGGTAATTATCTTATGGATAATGGTTGGAATTTTAAATATTCTACGCGTTTACACTTGGCTAAAGCTTCTCTATTGAATATTATACCTATTAGTATCCTTTCTAATGATTTGGAAAGCGACGATCCAAATTATAAAGAATTTAGATATCCATCAAATGGAGATTTATATTCTGGGCCAGTAGGCACCCAGTTGGCTATGAATTCTCCTGAAATATCGACGACAGCAATTATGGGAAGATTTTCAATCAATAAGAAAATCGAAAATCACGATGTAACTTTAGGTGTTTTAGAACAATATTATCATGTAGATAATTATGTATCTAATCGTTCGTTGTTTTATCAAACTGTAGAAAATCAACCACAACGTTTGATAGGTTATGGAAATAATCAAGATTTGGTATTAAACCAAATTACTGATGATTATGGATTTTATGGTTATAATGGCAGTGCAGAGTTTCATACCGGAAAGGAAAACAAATTAGCAGCATACGCTAGTGATGATTGGCAAGTAAGTGATCGATTTAATTTAAGTTATGGTCTATTTTTTAGACACCATTATATCAATGGTGAATATTCTTTACAGGATAGAGGAGTAGATTTTACCATTCAGGATGCAGATATTGAATCGGTTAATAAAAACTGGTTTCATATAGCCGGTAAAGTAAACGCTACCTATAATGTAACCAACAAATTTGGAGTATTAGCAAATCTTCAATATACCGAAGAGAATCGTAGGTTAGAAAGTTATTCGGCAAATTTAACGCCAAATGCTAAAACAAGTAAGAGTCCTATGGGAGCTTTTGGTGTATTTTATAATGATAAATGGATAAGTTTAGTCTCACAAGTATCTTATTTAACTAAGAATAACTACTTAAAACGATTTAATTTAGTTAATCCGGACGACGATACTCAGCAACAACAAACTACTACGTACTATGATATTGAAACTTTAGGATGGACTACAGATGTAGTGCTTACGCCTTTTAAAGGCTTTAGTTTTCATGGTTTAGTAACGGTACAGGATCCAAAATATAAAGATTTTACTTTTGAAGCTTTTGGTAATACCTACGATGATAGTGATAAAACCGTATTAGAAATTTCTAAAGTATTGTTAGAGCTAGATCCAAGTTATACCTACAAAGACTGGAGAGTTTGGGCTAGTTTTAGATATTTTAGTAAACAATATGCTAATATCAATAATGCTTTAACTTTTGCACCACGTTGGGAAAATTTTGGAGGAGTTAACTATAAGTATAATGACCATTTAAATTTTGGTCTTACATTGGTAAATTTCTTAAACCAAGTTGGAGCTAAAGGAACTATTAATGGAGCTGAATTAAAAAATGATCCGAGTGAATATTATGGTAATTTATTAACAAGTTCTTATATCAGACCATTTACCGCACAGCTTTCAGTAAACTTTAACTTCTAAAAAACATCAACCAAAAGCATTCAAATTGAATGCTTTTGGCTTTTTTAAAAAGTATTATAATGAAAACAAAAACTTGCTTAGTACTAAGCTTAGCCTTAGGAATTCAAATGGGATTTTCACAACAAAATGATATAAAAACAGTAACCAGTAAATCGGGTACTGTTTTGAAGTATCATAAAAATTCTGGTGTAAAAATCATCAAAGACGGTAAAGAATCGTTTAAAGATTTAAATAAAAACGGAAAGCTAGACGCTTACGAAGATTGGCGTCTTCCTGTAGAAGAGCGTGCTAAAGATTTGGCTTCAAAAATGTCTGTCGAGCAAATCGCAGGATTAATGTTGTATAGTCAGCATCAATCCATTCCTTCCGGAGAGGTTGGTTTTGGAGCCGGAACTTATAATGGAAAACCGTTTTCTGAAAGCGGAGCTGAAGCTTCTGCAATATCAGATCAGCAAAAACAATTTTTAAAAGACGATAATTTACGCCACGTTTTACTTACTGCGGTAAAATCGCCGGAAGTTGCGGCGAAATGGAATAACAATGTGCAAGCTTATGTAGAAGGTTTGGGCTTAGGGATTCCTGCAAATAACAGTTCAGACCCAAGAAATACGGCAGAAGTTACTTCAGAATTTAATGCCGGTGCCGGTGGTACGATTTCATTATGGCCTGATGGTTTAGCAATGGGCGCTACTTTCGATCCGGAACTGGTAAAACAGTTTGGAGAAATGGCTTCTAAAGAATATCGTGCTTTGGGTATTACCACAGCACTTTCGCCTCAGGTAGATTTGGGAACCGAACCACGTTGGTACCGTATTGCTTACGTATTTAGTGAATCTCCGGAATTGGTAAAAGCAATGGGGAAAGCTTATATCGAAGGTTTCCAAACTTCAGATAAAGACTCAGAAATTAACAGTGGTTGGGGCTACCAAAGCGTTAATGCGATGGTAAAACACTGGCCTGGCGGAGGTCCGGAAGAAGGTGGGCGAGATGCGCACTGGGCAATGGGAAAATTTGCGGTTTATCCGGGAGATAATTTTTCAGATCACTTAAAACCGTTTACCGAAGGAGCTTTTAAATTAGATGGTGGTACCGAAAAAGCTTCTGCGGTAATGCCATATTACACCATTAGTTTTGATCGTGACGATGTTTATAAAGAAAATGTAGGTAACGGTTTCAGTAAATATATGATTACTGAGTTACTTCGTGATCAATATGGGTACGACGGAGTGGTGTGTACCGACTGGTTAATCACTTCAGATGAAGGCGCAACACCAGCTACTTTTGCCGGAAAACCTTGGGGAACCGAAGAACTTTCTATAGCCGAGCGTCATTATAAAGTGCTAAAAGCGGGTGTAGATCAATTTGGTGGAAACAACGAAAAAGGCCCTGTTTTAGAAGCTTACCAAATGGGAGTTGAAGAGTTTGGAGAAGATTATATGCGTAAGCGCTTTGAGCGTTCTGCCGTTCGTTTACTAAAAAATATCTTTAGAACTGGATTGTTTGAAAATCCATATGTAGATGTGGAAGAAACCAAAGCGATTGTTGGGAATGCCGAGTTTATGAAAGCGGGTTATAAAGCACAGGTAAAATCTGTGGTGATGCTGAAAAACAAAAATCAAGTATTACCTATAAAAGAAAAGCAAACGGTTTACATTCCTAAAATTTATACGCCGGTTGCAACCGATTGGTGGGGAAATGCTACTGAAGCACATTTCGATTATCCGGTAGATATCGATTTGATCAAAAAATATTATAAGGTTACCGAAGACCCAAAAAAGGCAGATTTTGCACTAGTTTTTGTAAGAAATCCGCAAACTAAAGAAGCGGGTTATAGCGAAGTAGATCGTAAAGAAGGAGGTAACGGGTATGTGCCTATTTCATTGCAGTATGAAACTTACACGGCCACGACTGCAAGAGAACACAGTATCGCTGCGGGAGATCCGGTGATTGACCCTGAAATTAAAGATCGATCGTACAAAGGAAAATCTTCTACTTCTTCCTATATTATGGATCTACGAACCATAGAAGATACTAAAATGTTGATGGGAGATAAGCCGGTTATTGTTTCAGTAACCGCAAATAAACCAATGATTTTTAGTGAATTCGAATCTCAGGTAGACGGTATTGTACTCAACTTTGGGGTTTCAACGCAAGCAGTGCTAGATATCGTTTCAGGTAAAGATGAACCTTCAGGATTATTGCCAGTTCAAATGCCAGCTAATATGGAAACGGTAGAAGCGCAACAAGAAGATGTGCCTTTCGATATGATTCCATATGAAGATTCAGAAGGAAATACCTACGATTTCGGTTATGGTCTAGACTGGAATGGTGTAATTAAAGATGAAAGGGTAACGAAATATAAAAAATAAGATAAAATGAAAAATTTATCAAAAATAATAACTATTGCTGTTTTATTGCTGGCTGTTTTTCAGCTTAGCGCACAAGATCAGGTCATAAAACTTTATGACGGAAAAGCTCCTGGTTCTGAAGATTGGAACTGGCAGGAGGCCCAAAAGTACTCTGATTTATTTCAAACTCAAGTAGTTTATAATGTAACCGATCCTGAATTACTAGTTTTTAAACCCGAAAATCCAAACGGAACCGCAATTATTATTGCTCCGGGCGGTGGTTTTCAAACTTTATCGATTAATAGAGAAGGGATAGATGTAGCTAAAGAATTAGCGGCAAAAGGCATAACTGCTTTTGTGTTGAAATATCGTTTAATTCACTCAAAAACAGATACACCAGCAAAAGAGTTGATGGAAGGTTTAAAAGATCGTGATGTACATTATAAAAGATCTGCTGCCGTACAGAAACTAGCGGGTGAAGATTGTAAAGCAGCTATTCAATATGTAAGAAATAACGCTGATAAGTTTGGTATTAATACCGATAAAGTAGGTGTTATTGGTTTTTCTGCGGGAGCAACGGTGATTCTTAGAACTGTTTTAGGCGAAGCAAATTCAGCAACTTTACCCAATTTTGCAGCTTCCCTTTATGGCGGGCCTAGCGATGAGTTAATGGCTAAAGATGTTCCAGAAATTCCGTTGTTCATCTCAGCTGCAAGTGACGATCAATTAAAATTAGCACCAAAAAGTGTTGCTTTATATAGCAAATGGCTTCAAGCCGAATATCCGGTAGAGCTGCATATGTATGCAAAAGGTGGACACGGCTTTGGAATGAAAACTCAAAATTTACCGGTCGATACTTGGTACAAGCGTTTTGAAGACTGGTTAACTCAATATAAATACCTCAAATAAATAATAAGTAATGAAAAAGAATTTTAAGAAATTAGGACTCTTTGCTGTTGTTGCACTTGGAAGTGTTCAACTAACGACGGCTCAAAAAGCACCGCAGTTAGGGAAAGCTTCTGTAGATGAAGTGATCAAAGCAATGACACCGGAAGAAAAAGTAGATTTATTAGTAGGTCCCGGGATGCCGGGCTACGCAGGTTTGGTGCCTCTAGAAGGTGAGCCTGACGTACGTGTGTTAGGACAAGCCGGAGGAAATGAAGAAGTGAACCGTTTAGGAATACCTAAAACCGTTTTTGCCGATGGTCCTGCGGGATTACGAATTCAACCGAAAAGAGAAAATAACCCGAACACCTATTATGCTACGGCGTTTCCGGTAGGAACTGCCTTGGCTTCTTCTTGGAACACCGAGTTGATTGAAGAAGTTGGTAAAGCAATGGGTGAAGAAGTAAAAGAATATGGGGTAGATGTTTTATTGGCTCCTGCTTTAAATATTCATAGAAACCCATTAAACGGAAGAAATTTCGAGTATTATTCGGAAGATCCTTTAGTGGCTGGTAAAATTGCTTCAGCTTACGTAAAAGGAATTCAATCTCACGATGTAGGTACTTCTATTAAGCATTTTGCAGCAAACAATCAAGAAACCAATCGTTTGTCAGTTAATGCACATATTACCGAGCGTGCAATGCGTGAAATCTATTTACGTGGTTTCGAAATTGCGGTAAAAGAAGCACAGCCTTGGACGGTAATGACGGCTTACAATAAAATTAATGGCGTGTATGCTTCTGCCAACGAAGATTTACTAACCAAAGTGTTAAGAGACGAATGGGGGTATAAAGGCTTGGTAATGACCGATTGGTTTGGTGGTTACCCTGGTTTTACTTCGATTAATGAAAAAACTAGCGTAAGTGATGTTGTTGCTCAGATGGAAGCTGGTAACGATTTATTGATGCCAGGTACTCAAAACCAAAAAGATGCTTTAATCAAAGCCATTAAAGAAGGTAAAGTAGATGAAGCAGCGATCGATAGAAATCTGCGTCATATTTTAAATTATATTTTAGAAACACCTACTGTAGCTAAATATAAGTATAGCGATGATCCAGACTTAAAAGCGCACGCTGAAGTAACACGTAACGCAGCTACAGAAGGAATGGTTTTATTAAAAAACGAAGACAACGCATTGCCTTATACCAGTAAAAAAGGCACCGTAGCTGTTTTTGGAGATACCTCTTACGATTTTATCGCCGGTGGTACGGGTAGTGGCGATGTAAATGAAGCCTATACCGTTTCTTTAATCGAAGGTTTAACCAATGCAGGTTATACCATCGATAACGATCTTCAAGAAGCTTATGTTCCTTTTGTGAAAGAAGCTACAGCAAAAGAAATGAAGCGTCGTAAAGAAGAAGGTGGTTTATTAGCTTCTGTACAACGAATCCCAGAAATGCCTTTAGATAAAGAAATGCTAGCTGAAAAAGCAAAATCTTCTGAGGTCGCCGTAATTACTATTGGTAGAAATGCCGGAGAGCAACACGATAGAAAAATAAATAACGATTTCTATTTAGGGCAAGATGAAATTAAAATGATCAATTCTGTAAGTGATGCTTTTCACGCCGAACGTAAAAAAGTGATCGTCATTTTAAACATTGGCGGAGTGATTGAAACTGCCAGCTGGAAAGATAAAGTAGATGCTGTTTTATTAGCGTGGCAAGCCGGACAAGAAGGAGGAAACTCTGTTGCCGATGTATTCTCTGGAGCTAAAAATCCTTCCGGAAAATTAACAATGACCTTCCCAATGGATTATAACAACGAACCTTCTGCAGCTAACTTCCCAGGCGTTCCTGCAAACGATCCTAAAGAAGTATTTTACGAAGAAGATGTTTATGTTGGGTACCGTTATTTTAATACCTTTAATGTAAAACCATCTTACGAGTTTGGTTTTGGTAAATCGTATACCACTTTTGAATATTCAGATTTAAAATTCAGTACAAACAATTTTAAAGATGAAATAGAAGTTTCTGTAAAAGTGAAGAACACAGGTAAAGTTGCAGGTAAAGAAGTAGTACAAGTTTATGTTGCTGCTCCTGCAAAAATGGTAGATAAACCTTCAGCAGAATTGCGTGCATTTGGTAAAACAAAAGTTCTAAAACCAGGAAAATCAGAGAAGTTAACCTTTACTCTAAAAGCAAGAGACCTTGCTTCTTTTGTAGATGCAAAAAGCGCTTGGATTGCTGAAAAAGGAACCTATACCGTAAAAATTGGAGCTTCGTCTTTAGACATTAAAATGGCTAAGAATTTTACGCTAGATCAAGATATCACTGTAGAAGAAGTGAACAATACGTTTGATCTTGATGTTGAAATGGAAACTCTGAAAAATTAATTTTAAAACTATTAAAAATGAGCATTAAAAAATCTAATTTTTTAATGCTTCTTCTTGTTGTTGGAGCTCTTTTTTCCTGTAAAAATGAAAAAGGCAGTAGCGAAAACAAGGAAGAAGAAGCAACCAAAAAAAGGCCAAATATCGTATTCATCATCAGTGATGATCACGCATATCAAGCGATAAGTTCTTATGGAGGCCGTTTAGCTGAAATTGCCCCAACTCCTAATATCGATAGGATTTCTGAAGAAGGTATGCGGTTTAATAATGCCTTGGTTACAAATTCTATTTGTGGACCTTCAAGAGCAACGATTCTTACTGGGAAATACAGCCATAAAAACGGATTTGTAGACAATACTATTGGTACCAAATTCGATTTTAGTCAGCAAACATTTGGCGAATTACTACAACAAGCGGGTTATAAAACCGGAGTTTTAGGGAAATTGCATTTAGGAACTACGCCTACTAAAGGTTTTGATTATATCGATATTTTACCGGGACAGGGATCTTATTATAATCCTACTTTTGTTAATGAAGAAGGGCAATATCAGGTAGAAGGCTATGCTACTGAAATTATTACAGATAAAGCCATTGAGTGGATGGACGGTGTAAAAAATGATGAAGAACCTTTTATGCTGTTTTTAGGTCATAAATCTCCGCACAGACCTTGGCAACCCGGTCCTAATGAGTTAGGAATGTACGAAGGTGTAGAAATCCCCGAACCAGAAACATTATTTGATGATTATTCTGGGAATAGAGAAGTAGCTGCGTTAAATTATATGTCTATTTCTGATGCAATGAAAATGGAGCAGGACATTAAAATTACCGATCAGCCACAAGCCGGTTTTAACGAGAAGCAGCAAAAAGCCTGGGACTCTATTTACGATCCTATTATTAAAAAATTCAGAAATGATAAACCTACCGGTAAAGACTTAACCCGTTTTAAATATCAGCGCTATATGAGGGATTATTTAGCCTCGGTAGCTGGTGTAGATAAAGGTGTAGGGAAAGTATTGGATTATTTAAAAGAAGCAGGTTTGGATGAAAATACTATTGTGATTTATACCTCAGATCAAGGATTTTATTTAGGCGAACACGGTTGGTTCGACAAAAGATGGATGTACAAAGAATCTTTAAAAACCCCTTTACTTGTAAAATGGCCGGGCAAAGTAAAAGCCGGTACCGTTAATAACGATTTGGTTTCTAATTTAGATTTTGCTGAAACATTTTTAGATATCGCCGAAACCAAAATTCCTGATGATATGCAAGGTAGAAGTTTAGTGCCTGTTTTAGAGGGAAACACTCCTGAAGACTGGAGAGATGCACATTATTATCATTATTACGAGCATCCATCTGAGCATAATGTAAGACGTCATTACGGGATCACTACCGATAAATATAAATTAATACATTTTTATTACGATATGGATGTGTGGGAATTATATGATCTGGAAAAAGATCCTAATGAAATGCAGAATGTTTATGGAGATCCTGCTTACGATGAAGTAAAAAAAGAACTGCACAAAAGGCTTGAAGCTTTACGCGATAAATATGATGATAACGATAGTTTAAATCAAAAATATATCGAAGAATATAAAGAGAAAGTAAAAGAGAATCCTTTAGTAGAATACTGGAAATTAGAACCTGAAGAAATGAAAAGATTATATCAGGAATATTTAGAAAAACAGAAATAAAGGATTTGCTTAAAAACAAAAAGCCTTATCATTTTGATAAGGCTTTTTTATGCATTGAAATATTTTCTAAGTGAAAAACTTATTTCTTTAAATCACCAATAGATTTATCCATAGGCTCTTCGTTATATTCAGCGGCATCAGCTATGGTCATTTCGCTAATAAAATCTTCTTTAGGCGTACGTACTTTTTTCATGTTTACCAACCAGTCGTTTTCTTCTTCACGGTATCCCAATGGTAGTAAAAGCGTACTCTTATAACCACTTCCTTCCAATTTAAGAAGTTTGTCCAGTTGTTCAGGCACAAAACCTTCTACCGGTGTAGCATCAACTTTTTGCTCGGCAGCTGCGGCGATAGCCATGGCGAAAGAAATATAACTTTGCTTAGAAGCATGTTCGGCTTGCCAAGTTTGTCCTAATGGCTCGTATAAACTTAAGATATTAGCTTTGTAATCGTCCATCGTTTCGTGGGGTAAACCACGCTCGTCCATCGTGTAATTAAAAACTTCAGAAACACGTTCGTTGCTGTAATGATCCCATGCAGCAAAAACTAGAAGATGAGAACAATCGGTAATCTGACTCTGATTCCAAGAAATTCCTTTTATTTTCTCTAATAAAGCTTTGTCTGAAATTACAATAATCTTATACGGCTGTAAGCCTGAAGAAGAAGGAGCTAAACGTGCCGCTTCTAATATATAATCCAATTTATCTTGAGGCACTTTTTTGCCATTCATTTTTTTGGTGGCATATCGCCAATGTAAATCTTCTAATAAACTCATTGTGCTATTTTTTTAAGTAGTGCCTTAGGCGTTGTAAAGATCATTTGCTTACAAAATAAACAATTTTAGATCTTCGATTATAGATATTCTGAATTAAACCTGCATACTTTTACCGTTGCTAACAGAAGGTTTTTTTCCGTTTAAATAAAAATCAATTCGGCCTAGATAAAGTCCGTAACATCCTACTTGATTAATCATTACCTCTTTGTCTACTTTGTTTTTAATCACAGTAGGTTTGTTTAAAAAAGTATGGGTGTGACCTCCAATAATTAAATCGATATTATCGGTTTTAGCGGCTAATTTATGGTCATCCATTTTTTGGCTGTCATATTTATATCCCAGGTGAGAGAGACAAATAACGAGATCGCAGTTTTCTTCGTTTTTCAAAACGTTACTCATGTCTGTGGCCATTTCAACAGGATCCAGATACTTCGTTTCTTTGTATAGCTTATCGTTAACCAGACCTTTTAATTCTATTCCTACACCAAAAACGCCGATTTTAATATCGCTTTTTGTGAAAATTTTGTACGGTTTTGTGTGCCCGTCCATAATAGTATTACTGAAATCGTAATTTGAGATCAGAAAATCAAAATCTGCATGAGGAAGTTGAGCATATAAACCATCGATTCCGTTATCAAAATCATGATTACCTAAAGTAGAAGCATCATACTTTAATTTGCTCATTAATTTGAATTCCAGCTCGCCGCCATAAAAATTAAAATACGGCGTTCCCTGAAAAATATCTCCGGCATCCAACAAAAGCGTATTAGGGTTTTCACGCCTTATTCTTTCAATTAAAACAGCTCTTTTAGCTACTCCGCCCATGTTTGGATTCCTATGGTGATCTGGGCCAAATGCTTCGATATGACTGTGTACATCGTTAGTATGAAGTATAGTAATGTGTTTTGGAGCTTCAGTAAAACTAAGTGAAGATAAACCACCTAATCCTACAAATGCTGAAGCTGCTGATGTTTGCTGAATAAAATTTCTTCTTTTCATAATGTTTATTTTCAGCTATTCTTTAATAAATCTATCGTCTTGTGTAGCCGTAATGGTATCGGTTTTTTCAAAATAATCGATAATAGCATTTCTCAATTTATAATCGATATTGTATAAATTAACTGGATCTTTAAAAAAGTTCATACTATCTCCACCTTGTTGTAAATAATCTGAAGTTGCTATGAAATAATTTTGAGATTCATTAATTTTTTGTCCGTTTACACTGGCTTCAGTAATGTGATAATCTTTATCCATATTTATTTTTATGCCGCTAACAGGATGTGCAGATTTTCCTTTTTCAAGATAAGAAAGTAAGTCTTTTACCTTTTTCCCAGATAATTCAGCAATTACAATTTGATTTTCAAAAGGCATCATGTTGTAGGCATCACGCGTTGTAATATCCCCTTTATTTAATTCGGCACGAATACCGCCATAATTCAGCAAAACAAAATCAATAGAATTACCGGTGCGATTTTCAAAAACAGGATTAGATTGTTCCATCACAATATCGGCCATTAGATTACCAATACCGGTATTCATCCCCTTTTCTCCTTTGCTTAAGACAGTTGGATTGTAGGCTATGGGCGTATCTAAGGTTTCATTAAGATGTTCTTTATAGGGAGCAATGTAATCTTCGATTTCTTTATCTGCTGAAATTGTGCTATCGATAGGAATTTCTTTGGCTTCAATTTGAGTCTTGGAATTTCCGGGGCCAGATTTACAGGCCGAAAAAGTAAGTATACTTATTGCTGAAAAAAATAATAGAATGTTTCTTTTCATAGAAATTTAAAATTGCGCTACAAAGGTAAACAGATTCAGAAAGTATGCCGTTTTTCTTCCGAAGAAATTAATGAAGGTAGGCGATAATGTGTATTTATTGTAACAAAAAAAACAAACCTGTTAAATATAGAAATAGGTAGCGATATTGAGGATCTCCTGCTAGTAAAATTCTATATGAAATTATTTACATTTGTCGACCAGCATCATGTGAAATTTGCTTGAATAAAGCTTTTGATAAAATAGGAATTTATTAACTGAAGAGTGAGAGTTAGTATAGGTTACTATTTAAAAATGACGCTGAAATATTGATGAAATTAAACGAATACGAGAAGATGAGCGCGTTTGTAGGCACAGGAGTGGCATTAGTAACTCCTTTTAAAAATGATCTAAGTGTAGATTTTGAAGCTTTAGAGCGATTGGTAGAAGATCAAATCGCAAATGGTATCGATTATCTTGTAGTTTTAGGAACTACAGGAGAATATACAACGCTTACTAAACAGGAAAAAGAACAGGTAATTAAATGTATTGTTACAGTAAATAATGGTCGTCTTCCTTTGGTTTTAGGGATAGGAGGAAATAATACTATGGCTGTGGTAGACGAAGTTAAATCTACAAACCTTAAAGATTTTCAGGCAGTTTTATCGGTTTCTCCATATTATAGTAAACCATCGCAGGAAGGGATTTTTCAGCATTTTAAAATGATAGCAGAAGCATCACCGCTACCTATAATTTTATATAATGTACCTGGAAGAACAGGATCTAATATGTTGCCAGAAACTATTGCTAGAATTGCTCTGGAATGTGATAATGTAATAGGAGTGAAGGAAGCAGCGGGAGATATAGTACAGGCTATGAAGTTGATTAGTCTTGTGCCAGAAGATTTTAAAGTGATTTCTGGTGACGATATGATTACACTGCCAATGACGCTTGCTGGTGGAGCAGGAGTGATTTCTGTAATAGGGCAGGCATTTCCTGCTGAATTTTCCCAAATGGTACAATTAGGTTTGGAAGGAAACGCAAAAGAAGCCTACCAAATACATTACAAAATAGCGCCTTCTATAGATTTGGCTTTTGCTGAAGGTAATCCGGTAGGTATTAAAGCAATATTAGAGAAAAAAGGAATCTGCGATAAAAATGTAAGATTGCCTTTGGTAAATGCTTCAGAAGGATTGCAAAACAAAATTGGTGAATTTATTAATCAATTTCATACCGCTATCGTTTAGCAAGAATTTGATTAATTTCGATATAAATTAAAGCTGCTTTAGGCAGCTTTTTTTCGTTTAGAGCAGAAGAAAATTTCCGAATAGAAAAATAAACTTCGCTCAGCTATAATAAATAAAGGCTTTTACTGTTAATGTTGTAGGTACGGAAAGTTTTTTTTATAATTCCAAAAACTGTACTTTTGCAAGATGTTTTTACAAATGATGAGAAAAGGATTACTCTTACTAGGTTTTATTTTTATTCTTCAGTCCTGTAGTGACTACCAAAAAGTGTTAAAAAGTGAGAATGCGGGTGATAAATACACCTTTGCTGAAAAACTTTACAATGAGGCTAAAGAAGAAGATAGCAACCGTAAATATAGAAAAGCGCTTCGTCTTTTTGAACAGATTTTACCCCAATACCGTGGAAAACCTCAGGGTGAGAAATTAAGCTATCTTTATGCCGATTCTTATTATCAGGTTGGGGATTATTATTTGTCAAGTTTTGAGTTTGAGCGATTTGTTCAATCTTATCCAAATAGTGATAAGGTAGAAGAAGCATCTTTTAAAGCGGCTAAAAGTTACTATGAAGAATCACCACGTTTCGAGTTAGATCAAACAGATACAAATAAGGCTGTAGAGGCACTACAAAATTATCTTAACAAGTATCCTGATGGTGAATATGTAGAGGAAGCCAATGTTATGGCAACCGAGCTGCGATTAAAATTAGAGAAAAAAGCATTTGAAATAGCTAAACAATATTGGAGAATTGGGGGGAATTATCGCGAAGGAAACTTTACCGCGGCAATTACCTCATTCAATAATTTTATAGCAGATTATCCTGGGACACCATATCGCGAAGAAGCGTTTTACCTAAGATTTGACGCAGCATATTCTTATGCTATTAATAGTTATAGGAATTTAATGCAAGAACGTTTACAAGAAGCGAAAGAATATTATCAGGCATACAAGAAGAGTTATCCTGATGGTGAGTATCTTGCGAATGTAGACGAAGCATACGAAGAGATACAAGCAAGGTTGAAAACTTTTAATTAGTTTAAGGAAAATGGATATTAAAAAAACTGAAGCAGCGGTTAATACTACTACGCTCGACAAAAACAAGATTGATGCCCCTACAGATAACATCTACGAGGCAATTTCAATTATCGCTAAAAGAGCTAATCAGATCAATTCAGAAATCAAAAAAGAGCTATTGGAAAAGCTGGATGAGTTTGCAACTTACAACGATAGTTTAGATGAAATTTTCGAAAATAAGGAGCAAATTGAAGTTTCTAAGTTTTACGAAAGACTTCCTAAGCCACATGCTTTGGCAGTAGAAGAGTGGTTAAGCGATAAGATTTACTATCGTAACACCAAAGATTCAGAAGAAGCAATCTAATTAAGATTCTTAATAATAGATTCTAATATTATGTCTGTACTACGAGGCAAAAAAATACTTTTGGGTATAACCGGCGGTATTGCGGCTTATAAAACGGCCTCGTTAGTTCGACTTTTTATTAAAGCCGGCGCAGAAGTCCGTGTGGTGATGACGCCGGCTGCAAAAGAATTTATTACTCCGCTTACCCTTTCTACGCTTTCCAAAAACGAAGTTTATTCTTCTTTTACTGAAGAAGAAAACGAAGTTTGGAATAATCATGTAGAACTAGGATTATGGGCAGATATTATGCTTATCGCGCCCGCAACAGCCAATACACTTTCCAAGATGGTTTCGGGTAATAGTGATAACTTTTTACTCGCAACATATGCTTCGGCCAAATGTCCGGTTTATTATGCACCTGCTATGGATCTGGATATGTACAAGCATCCTTCTACTAAAAATAATTTCGAAACTTTAGAAAATTACGGTAATCTTATGATTCCTGCGGGAACAGGAGAACTTGCTAGTGGATTAAGCGGTAAAGGAAGAATGGCCGAACCCGAAGAAATAATTAGTTTTTTAGAAAATGATTTGTCGGCATCTTTACCTTTAAAAGGTAAAAAGATAATGGTTACAGCGGGGCCAACTTACGAAGCTATAGATCCCGTACGTTTTATAGGCAATCACAGTAGTGGTAAAATGGGGTATGAAATTGCAAAAGTTGCCGCAAATTTGGGCGCTGAGGTAATTTTGGTTTCTGGTCCCACACATTTGCAGATAGAAAAAGATCTGGTGAATTTAATAAAAGTCACCAATACCCAGCAAATGTACGATGCAGTTATGGAGCATTTTGGAAGTGTACACGCAGTTATAGCAGCAGCGGCAGTTTCAGATTATACTCCAGAAAAAGTATCTGATCAAAAAATTAAAAAAGCAGATGAGAATTTAACTATAAAACTCATCAAAACACAGGATATTTTAAAAGCTTTAGGCGAAAATAAGCGTCATCAGAAATTAATTGGATTTGCTTTAGAAACTAATAACGAGTTAGAAAATGCAAAATCTAAACTGAAAAGAAAGAATCTCGATTTTGTTGTGCTAAATTCTTTACAGGATAAAGGCGCGGGTTTTCAAAGCGATACGAATAAAGTAAGTTTTGTTTTTGCTGAAGAAGTTAAAACTTTTGGGTTAAAACAGAAGTCTGAGGTAGCGCAGGACATTCTAAACGAATTAATTAATCTGTTTCATGAATAGGATAATTGCAATATTAGTTTTGTTTTCTTGCTTTCAGTTGAAGGCACAGGAACTTAATTGCAGTATTCAAATTAATGCAGAGCAAACGGGACAAGCGAACTTAAGCGTATTTAAAACCTTAAAAAGTTCCCTTCAGGAATTTGTGAATACTACGAGTTGGACGGGCCGTGAATTACCACCAGAGCAACGAATTAATTGTAGTATGTTTATCACGATTAATTCCTTTGAAGGAGAAAATTTTTCAGCCAGTATTCAGGTGCAATCTTCAAGACCTGTTTTTGGTTCAGATATGGTCTCTCCGATATTCAATTATAATGACGACGATTTTAATTTTGCATACCGAGAATATCAGCCACTAAATTATAACCAGAATTCTTATAGCTCTAATTTAGTTTCTGTAGTAAGTTTTTATGTTTATACTATTCTTGGTTTAGATGCCGATTCTTTTCAGCAGGATGGTGGGACACCTTTTTTTGAAGAAGCTAAACAAATTGTTACCGTTGCCCAGCAAAGTAATAGTGGTGGCTGGCAACCAACCGGTAATACCAGCTCTCGTTTTAGGATGAATGCAGATTTACTTTCAAATTCATTCAAAGAATACAGGAACGCCATGTACACTTACCATAGGCAAGGTTTAGATAGAATGCATGAGAATCTTGATGAAGGAAAAAAATCTATAGCTGCAGCTCTAGAAGGTTTAAGAGCTATGAATTCTATACGTCGAAATTCGCTATTGTTACGAATGTTTTTTGACGCAAAATCAGACGAAATTGTAGCTGTTTTTACTGGCGGTCCCGATGTGGGTACCAGAGGTCTTACTCAAAAGTTAACCAGTATGGCGCCAAGTTATGCTCGTAAGTGGCGACAAATTAAGTAATAATATTTATTTAGCTGGCGGTTGATTACTGCCAATATCTCCCTTATATTTAGACTCAAATTCTAAGAAAATTGCTTACATCTTTATCTATTAAAAATTACGCGTTGATCGAAGATATCAACATGAATTTGCAACCCGGTTTTACCATTATTACTGGAGAAACCGGAGCAGGAAAATCTATTATGCTGGGTGCATTAGGTTTGCTTTTGGGAAATCGGGCAGATTATAGTTCGATTAAAAATCCCGATAAAAAATGTGTGATAGAAGGAGTTTTTGATGTTTCTAATTATGGCCTAACAAACTTTTTTGAAAAAGCCGACTTAGATTACGAACCTAAAACGATAATTAGAAGAGAGATCCTAGCTTCAGGCAAATCGCGTGCTTTCGTAAATGATACGCCGGTAACTTTGGTAAGTCTTAATAGTTTAGGGAATTATTTAATAGACATCCATAGTCAGCACGAAACTTTAAGTTTAGGAAATACCGATTATCAGTTTCAGGTGATCGATACTATTGCCAACAATGAAGCTTTAAATTTAGACTATAGGGAAGCTTTAAAAGAACTTCGGGCTTTACAAAAGCGTCAGGACGTTTTAAAAGAAGAGCAGGCGCAGGCAACTAAAGAATACGATTATAATGTGTTTTTGCTGAATGAAATAGATGAAGCAAAACTAGAATCTGGAATGCTGGAAGAGCTCGAGACGCGATATGAAGAGCTGAATAACGTTGAAGAATTAACAGAGCAATTAAATGCAGCGATCAACTTTATCACTCAAGAGGAGATAGGAAGTTTAAGCACGCTTAAAGAGGTTCGAAATAATTTAGCTAAAATTTCAAGATTTTCAGCAAATTACGAAAGTATGCACGAACGTGTGCAAAGTGTTATCATCGAATTAGATGATATTAATGCAGAGTTAGAAGCCGCTTTAGAAAATACCGAAGCTGATCCTCAGGAATTAGAGAAAACCAACGATAAGCTTCAGCTAATTTACAATCTTCAGAAAAAGCATAATGTTTCAGAGATTTCAGAATTACTGGAAATAGCAGAAGAACTTAGAAAGCAGGTGGCGGTAAGTGAAAATGCAGACGAAGCTTTAGCTGAAATTGCTTCAGCAATACAAAAACAAGAAGATCGATTATCAAAATTGGCTAAAAATCTTCACGATCGCAGACAGAAAATAATTTCCCCTTTTGTAAAAGAAACCGAAGAAATATTAAGCGGATTGGGCATGCCAAATGCCAAATTGAAAATTAGCTTAGAACAAGGAGAAAAGTTTTTTGCTAATGGAAACGATACTTTAGGATGGTATTTAGCCGCAAATAAGGGCGGAAGCTTTAAAGAAATACGCAAGGCAGCTTCTGGTGGTGAGCTGTCCAGAATAATGCTTGCTGTTAAAAGTATTTTAGCAGCTCAAAGTAATTTGCCTACTATTATTTTTGATGAAATTGACACCGGTGTTTCTGGAGATATTGCACAAAAAATGGGAGAAATTTTACAGAAAATGGGACAGAGTATGCAAGTACTTGCTATAACTCACTTGCCGCAAATTGCCGGTAAAGGAAGTGCTCATTTTAAAATCTTTAAAGAAGATACCGGCGAAATTACAAGTACCAAAATACGCAAATTAGAGCGCGAGGAACGTATAGACGAACTGGCTATGATGCTTGGTGGAAAATCCATAGGAGAATCTGCGCGGGCGCATGCGGTATCGCTTCTTGAGAATTAATAGATTTTAAAAAACCTTTGGCTGCAGTGAATTTTACTATATTTACCGGCTGAAAGAATCTAAAAACATATTTCGACATGTCATATAACCTTTTAAAAGGAAAAAAAGGAATCATTTTCGGGGCTTTAGATGAGAATTCTATTGCATGGAAAACAGCCGTTAAAGCACATGAAGAGGGTGCAGAATTTGTGCTTACTAACGCACCAATTGCCATGAGAATGGGAAGCATCAAAACATTAGCTGAGCAAACCGGATCTGAAATTATTCCTGCAGATGCAACAAAAGTTGAAGACCTTGAAAATCTAGTAGATAAAGCAGTAGAAATTCTTGGCGGAAAAATCGACTTTGTACTTCACTCTATCGGAATGTCTGTAAACGTAAGAAAGGGTAATCATTACACCAATCAAAATTATGATTTCACAGCAAAAGGTTGGGATGTTTCTGCAGTATCTTTTCACAAAACCATGCAAGCGCTTTATAAAAAAGACGCCATGAACGAGTGGGGGAGTATCGTAGCGCTTTCTTATATGGCAGCACAGCGTGTATTTCCAGATTATAATGATATGGCTGATAATAAAGCATATTTAGAAAGTATCGCTCGTAGTTTTGGTTATTTCTTCGGAAAGGATAAAAAAGTGAGAGTAAATACTATTTCTCAGTCACCAACACCAACAACTGCTGGGCAGGGTGTAAAAGGTTTTGATGGATTTATTGCATACGCCGATAAAATGTCTCCACTAGGGAACGCAACAGCACAAGAGTGTGCAGAGTACACCATTACATTATTTTCTGACCTTACAAAAAAAGTAACTTTACAGAATTTATATCACGACGGAGGTTTCTCTAATGTAGGAGTAAGCCAGGAAGTTATGGAAGCTTTTGTAGAGAAAGAAGGCGAAAAGTAATTTTTGCTGAAATTTAAAACTGAATTTATCTTGAAGTTATGGCTTGGCAATATCGTTAAGCTTAGCTTAATTTGAGATAAATTCAGTTTTTCTTTTTTAACTTCACTTATTAAATCATCTTGCTATTATTCATCAGATGAATAGAGAATATTCTTTTATCGTTCCTGTTTATAACCGTCCTCAAGAGACTAGAGAATTGCTACAAAGCATGACGGCTCTAAACTTTAATCGAAAATTTGAGGTGGTTATTATCGAAGATGGTTCTAGCCATACCTCAAAAGAGGTTATTAAAGAGTTTGAAGATAAACTTCATATTAGCTATTATTTTAAAGATAATTCTGGCCCGGGTAAATCAAGGAACTATGGAATGCAAAGGGCTAAAGGAAATTACTTTCTTATTTTAGATAGCGATGTTATTTTACCTGAAGATTATTTAGCACAAGTTGATGAAGGCTTAGAAGAGAATTATTGTGATTGTTTTGGTGGTCCCGATGGGGCTCATAAAACTTTTAGCAATATTCAAAAAGCGATAGATTTTAGCATGACCTCTTTTCTTACTACCGGAGGAATTCGTGGAGGAAAAAAGGCTGTTAACAAATTTCAGCCAAGAAGTTTTAACATGGGGCTTTCTAAAGAAGCTTTTGAGGTTACCGGCGGTTTTGGTAGTATTCATCCTGGTGAAGATCCAGATCTTTCACTACGTTTGGAAAAACTTGGTTTTAAAACCTGTCTTATTCCTAAGGCAGTGGTATTTCATAAAAGAAGAATAGATTGGGAAAAGTTTTATAATCAGGTTCATAAATTTGGACTTACGCGGCCAATATTAAACCGTTGGCATAAAGGTAGCGCTAAAATCACCTACTGGTTTCCGTCTATATTTATAACCGGTTTTGTAATATCTGCACTGGCTACTCGTTTAGATATTTGGTGGATGTTAGGATTATATGTATTATATTTCCTGATATTGTTTTTAGCAGCGAGCATAAAAACCAAAAGTCTTAGAATAGGCTTTTTAGCTGTTATTGCAACTATTATTCAGTTTTTTGGATATGGTTATGGATTCATAAAATCGTCATATACCATGTTAATTCGTAAAACAGATCCGGAGGAAGCTTATCCGGGATTATTTTTTAAAGATGCGTAGTTACGGAAACATAGGAGGTAAAAAAATCAAAAAAGCCAACGTACAGGTGTTTGGTTTCTTTTTAATTTTTTCTGCAATTTTATGGGTTTTAGTTCAACTCTCTAAAGAGTATAACCGTAATGTGGAAATTCCTCTTACGTATGTAAATATGCCTCTTGATAAAAGCCTGCAAGACTCTCCTAAAAGTTTAAAATTTAATCTGGAAGCAAAAGGATTTTTATTGATTTGGAAATATCAGCTATTTAAACCGGGATTAACGATAGATCTAAGCAATACAAAAGAAGTTGGTTCGCAATTGGTATACAATATTCGGGATAATAGAAATACTATAGAGAATCAGTTAAATATAGATTTTGATAATGCTAATTTCCTTAAAGATTCTCTAGTTTTTGATTTTCAGCCCAGAAAAGAAAAACGCATCGTGGTTTTACCGAAAACCGATTTAAATTATGATGTAGGATTCTCGGCTATAGAAAATGTGCATCTTCAACCCGATAGCGTAACAGTGAGCGGCCCTCAAAATATTATAGATACCTTAACCAGTATTACTACGAAGTCCATTAAAGGTGATAATTTGAATAAAAGCATTTCTGGTACGGTGGCTATCGATACCAGTAATCTTGGGATGCTTAATTTTTACCGAAATACAGTAGACTATAACCAGAAAATCGAAAAATTTACGGAAGGAAATGTTGAAATTCCTGTTGAGGTAATTAATGTTCCAAGAGGAACAAATCTTACAATATTCCCCAAAAAAGTAATGGTATACTATCAGGTAAATCTTAAAAATTACGAATACGTAAAAGGAGAACAGTTTAAAGTTATATGTGATTTTACTGAAATTCAGGAAGGTGTTGGGTATATGTTGGCTAAAGTAAGTAAGAAGCCTAGAATTGTAAATAATGTACGTTTAAACGAGCGGAAAATTCAATTTATCATTAAAAGATGATTAAAGTAGGGCTAACAGGAGGCATAGGTGCTGGGAAAACTACAATTTCTAAAATGTTTAAGGAACTTGGAGTTCCCGTTTATATTGCTGATGATGCGGGTAAAGAACTGATGAACACATCTGCCGAGATTCGTAAGAAAATAATCGATTTATTGGGTGAAGAATCTTACAACAAGGATTTGCCCAATCGAGCTTTTATTGCTTCCAAAGTCTTTAACGACAAAGAGCTCTTAGAAAAACTGAATGCTATAATTCATCCTGCTGTAGCCCAGCATTTTAAAGAGTGGTTTAAGCGACAAACTTACCCATATATCATATACGAAGCTGCAATTTTATTCGAAAAGGGTAGTCAGAAGAACTTTGATTATACTGTTTTGGTTTCAGCGCCAAAAGAAATAAGAATTAAAAGGCTGCTTAAGCGAGAGGATAGTCTAAAAAGAGAAGATATTGAATCCAGAATGGATAATCAATGGGATGATGCCACCAAGCGTAGAATAGCCGATTTTGAGATAATTAATGAAGAAATTGAAGATTCTAAGAAACAAGTTGTACAATTAAACGATATAATCTTAAAGTCGGCTAAAATTTCCTAAGTTCTCTGTTAACATTTGGTTAAACCAGTTATGCTCTAAATGTTAAAATATTACTTTTGGGACATGAATAAGAAGTTGTTTGTACTACTCGTTGTCTTAATGAGTTTATCCCTTATAGGTATCATTTTTGTACAGGGCTACTGGATTAAGAGTACAGTTGAAGACAGAGAGGAACAGTTTTCTTACAGCGCAAAACAGGTTTTAATTAAAGTCTCAGAACAAATTCAAAACAAAGAGTTTGAACGCTATATTTTTGAATACGAATCTCAGCTAAAAAATACTGAACAAACGATAGATAAGGTTACACTAACCGAATATCTAATTGCTACTCGGGACGAGCTGAAGAATGAAGAGGTTTTTAACTTTGGTAGTATACAGGAAGCAGATTATAAAATTTCTTCTGATTTTTTGGGTGCCGAAAAAAAGAACGATAGCATTCAGATGAAGAAACTTATAAACCGTAAAGTTACCAAAATTGTAAAAGATGTAGGTAAGGATACAGGTGCTGCTAGAACACCTTCAGATATTATGGAGCGTGTAATGCGTTTGGAGGATTATGAGAAAGAAATCTTGCGAGATGTTATATCTGAAGCAGCTGCAAGACAACCCTTAAGAAAACGAGTTTCAGAGAAAACGATACGTAACTTGCTAAGACGAGAATTAGCAAGCCGCGATCTTGATACTAAATTTGAGTTTGCTGTATATAGCAATTCAATAGAAACAGGAGTACATTCAGATGGCTTTGATGTAGCTCATCCTGCTACTTACGGAGTTCCTTTATTTTTAGATAGAGCAGGGGATAGTAGTTATCAATTGCTTGTAAATTTTAAAGGCAAAAAAGGGGTCGTATTATCATCAGTAACGTTAATGGCTGTTTTATCCATAGTATTTACTTTAATTATTGTAATAGCCTACTCTAGTGCGTTATCACAGTTAATCAGACAGCGTCAAATATCGCAGATAAAAACTGACTTTATTAATAATATGACGCATGAATTTAAAACGCCAATTGCTACAATTAATCTTGCATTAGATGCGATTAAAAATCCGAAAATTATTGCAGATGAAACTAAAGTGTTTCGGTATCTTAAAATGATTAGGGATGAGAATAAAAGGATGCATGCGCAGGTAGAAAATGTTTTACGAATTTCAAAATTAGAAAAAAACGAGCTCGATTTAAGAAAAGAGCGTTTGCAACTGCACGACATTGTTTTAGATGCAATAACTCATGTAGAGTTAATTGTTGAAGATCGAGGAGGATATATTCAAACTCATTTTGGTGCCTTAAAATCTTCAATATTAGCCAACGAAGATCATTTTACCAATGTTATAGTAAATATCCTTGACAATGCTATTAAGTATAGTGAAAACGAACCCAAAATCGATATTTATACTGAGAATGTTAAGAATTATATTATCGTGAAAATAAGAGATCAGGGTGCAGGGATGACGAGAAATGTTCAGAAAAAAATATTTGAAAAATTTTATAGAGAACATACCGGTGATATCCATAATGTAAAAGGACATGGATTAGGATTAGCTTATGTAAAGCAGATTTTAGATGATCACCACGGTCAAATTAGCGTTAATAGCGAAAAAGGAAAAGGAAGTACGTTTATAATTAAATTACCACTAATATCATAATATATGGAAACTGAAAACAAGAAAATTTTACTAGTAGAGGACGATCCAAACTTTGGAACCGTTCTTAAAGATTACCTAGCAATGAACGATTACGAGGTAACTCACGCAAAAAACGGAATGGAAGGATTCGAAAAATTCAAAAAAGATGATTTCGACCTTTGTATTCTTGATGTGATGATGCCTTACAAAGATGGATTTACTTTAGCGAAAGAAATTCGTGAAAAGAATGAAGAAATTCCAATTATCTTCTTAACCGCAAAAGCGATGAAAGAGGATGTATTAAAAGGATACAAAGTAGGAGCAGATGATTACCTAAACAAGCCTTTTGATAGCGAAGTATTGCTTATGAAAATTAAAGCAATCATGCAGCGTAAAGCTACAGATAGCGTTGCCGATAGTAAGCAATTTGAATTCGAGATTGGAGGTTTTCACCTAAACTCTAAACTTCGATTTTTAACTTATAAGGACGAAGAAGCTCAAAAACTTTCTCCTAAGGAAAATGAATTGCTTCGTCTGTTAGCTTTGCATGAAAATGACTTAATGCCAAGAGAGTTAGCCTTAACTAAGATTTGGAGAGACGATAACTACTTTACATCTAGAAGTATGGATGTTTATATCGCAAAATTGCGTAAGTATCTTAAAAAAGACGAAAACGTGGAGATTTTAAATATTCACGGTGAAGGATTTAGACTTGTTGTAAAAAACAAAGAAGAAGAAAGCAAAGCATAGTTTTAATAAATAAAAATTTTCAGTTTCGAGGGAAGGAATATTCTGTTTCATTGGAAGCAGAATATTCCGATACCTTTACTGAATTAGCTTTGTCTAAATTATCAAGTTATTGTAGTTTTTTTAATTCTTCGGAAATAAAAGCATTAATCTTTTCAGGTTTGGTTTGATAATCAAACCAATGAATGTTGTCATTTTTTCTAAACCACGTTAGCTGCCTTTTGGCGAAATGGCGCGTATTTTTTTTAATTTCAGAAATGGCAAAATCCAGTGCAATTTCGTTATCTATATAACTGAAGAGTTCTTTGTAGCCAACAGTATTTAAGGCGTTGAGATGTTTTTTGGGATAGAGGTTCTTGGCCTCTTCTAAAAGTCCGGCTTGCATCATCAAATCTACCCGTTTATTAATGCGATCGTAGATTATTTGTCGATCTGCTTTTAGACCAATTTCTATAGTTTTAAAATCTCTTTGCGATTTTTTCTGACTACGGAATGAGGAAAATTTTTTACCAGTTCCCATACAAATTTCAAGCGCTCTAATAATACGATGCGGATTTTCGATATCGGCATTAGCAAAGTATTCAGGATCTAAATGTTTCAGTTTTTTCTGAAGTGGTTTTAGCCCTTCGTTATTTAATATTTCATTGAGCTCTTTGCGAATTTCAGGATTGATATCTGGGAAATCATCTAAGCCCTCAATTATACTTTTTACATATAATCCACTTCCGCCAACCAGAACTACTACATCGTGATCTAAAAATAATTCAGAAATTTTAGAAATCGCCTCTTTTTCAAAATCCCCAACCGAATAATGGTCTTCTATCGATATGTGTTGTATAAAATGATGTTTTGCAGCTAATAATTCTTCAGGGTCGGGCACTGCGGTGCCTATATTCATTTCCTTAAAAAATTGTCTTGAATCGGCTGAAATAATTTCAGTATCAAAATAATTAGCAATTTTTATTCCCAGTGCTGTTTTTCCAATCGCAGTTGGCCCAACAACACTTATAAGTATTTTATCAGTCATTTAATTTATTTCCGCAGTTATGGCAAAATTCGGCATCGGCTAAATGCTGTTCTTCATGGCAATGAGGACAAACCTGAGTATTATCGGCGATACTTTCGTCGGTAGCTCTGCTATATTCAGCG
This sequence comes from Zunongwangia sp. HGR-M22, assembly GCF_027594425.1. Classification (NCBI taxonomy): domain Bacteria; kingdom Pseudomonadati; phylum Bacteroidota; class Flavobacteriia; order Flavobacteriales; family Flavobacteriaceae; genus Zunongwangia; species Zunongwangia sp. HGR-M22. The sequence continues at coordinate 3,170,592 of NZ_CP115159.1, read as the reverse complement.
CCTACAATTCCAGTAGGCACTGCTATAATGCCATAGCCCACAATCATTAACAGCGAAGCCAGTAGTCGCCCAAGAGGCGTAATAGGTGCGATATCCCCAAATCCTACCGTAGTAAGTGTTACAATACACCAGTAAATGCTTATAGGGATGTTTGTAAAGCCGCCGGCTTTTCCTTCTATAAGATGCATTAAAGTGCCGGTGATAATACAAATAATAAAAACTGCAAATAAGAAAACAAGAATCTTAGCTTTACTTTTTTGAAGTGCAATCATTAATTTATTAGACTCGCCAACATAACGGGTAATTTTTAGTACTCTAAAAACGCGTAGTAACCTTAAGGCTCTTATGGCAAAAAATAAATTTTTACCGCCCATAAAAAAGCCGAGGTAGCTGGGTAAAGTAGAAAGAAGATCTACAATTCCGTAGAAACTAAAGATGTAACTTTTAGGCCGTTTTATGACCACTATTCTGGCAATATATTCTATAGTAAAAAATATGGTGATGATCCATTCTGCAATAAAAAATTCCCAGTAATACTTTACGTGAAGATGAGTTATGCTTTCTAACATGACTAAGGCAACACTAAATACGATAAGCACTAATAGGACAATGTCGAATATTTTCCCCATCGGGGTATCAGCTTCGTAAATAATTTCGTAGAGCTTCTTTTTCCACTCTGGTCTATTGTCTTTGGTCTTCAAGCGCAATTAGTTTTAGCGAATTTAAATATTCTTTTCTTGCAACACAATGATAGACTGGGTTTGAATAGTGACCAATTTGTCCATAAACTCTTTAAGATAAGGATAATATTCTGAAGCATACATGGTTTGTGAAAATACTACTCTTAAATTTACAAATATATTATTAGCATCTAATTTTTGTGCCGTAAATTGAATTTTTGCAGCACTGTTAGGGACTGCCACAACTTCTTGCGAAGGTATTTCTTCGATATCATAATTAGCCGGTATGCTAATTAATATACTGCTGGAATAAACATCTTTATAACCAAAATCTATTGGATATTTTCTACTTTCTAATTTAAAAGGATTTTCTTTCCAAAATAGAAAAGTAAATGGATTAAGGTAAATTTTATTGTTGAGTTTTTGCGAAGGGTTTTTAACTTCGTAATTGATAATTAAATTTTCATCTGTATCTTTTTCGCCTTTATAACTTAAATCAATAAGGTTATAGGAATCACGAAGCTCATTTAGTGCTTTAAATAGATTTTCTTTTTCGGTATTTTTTTCAATTTTTTTTCGTGCTGTAGAGGCGTGATAACCTACAAGATTTTGGATAGATTTAGTGGTGGAAGTTCCATCATCATGCACAATTAAACTATCGCGGTAAGCGATTTGAGAATAGCCTTCAGGATTAATATCAATCCAGCTACTTTCGTTATCGAAATCTAGTTTTCGGCCATATTGGTTAAGTGCTCTAAATGGGAGTTGACCAAATTCAACAAACTCGTCTGTAGCATCTAGCATATATTCTTTGCCATCAATATCTAATAGTACAAATAGATAATTGAAATCGGATAGTACTGGGATTATTTTTTTAGGAAATCCTCTGTTGCGCGTAGCACTAATAACAGGATAAACTTTAAACCCTTCATTGTCGTAAAAATTATGTAGAAGTACGTTTAATGAAGATACGTTGCCTGTGTGCTCTTCCAAAAGATCTTTTAGATTCATTTTATCAAAAATCCCATATTCTTCATTCCATTTGTAATTTTCTCTTACAAAATTGTAAATGGCTTTAGCTTTATCAAGATTATTTTCTTGAGATGCAATTTCGGGGGGTAGCAATTCTTTAACCAGTCTGTTTTTTCTTAGTTGTCTACCAATGTTTTTATCTGTTCTAAATTCTTTGTCTACGTCTTTCCATTCTTTTGTGTACTTGCGTTCATAGCCATCTAACATGGTGATTTGCTTCAACTCGTATTCGATACGCGAGATATAATTATACTTAGATGTAAGATAATCCTCTTCAATAAATGCCGGAATTTCTTTCATCGCATAAGTGGTCACAACGCAATCTCCAGCATTTTGAGATTGGCCTGCATAAAAACAATTTTTCTTTATTTCAGCATCATTTTGGTCTAATTGCAATTCTCCCATTTTTACGATGCCATATTCGTAATTTGCTGGAATTTCAGTTTTATATCGGCTGTAGGCTTTTGGAATTTCCTTTTGAAACCACCAGGTATTAAAATTGAATTTATACGGAGTTTCCTTCGTGTAAGAATAAACCAATACAGCGCCAGGTTGAATGTCTGGAAAGGTGAATTTTATGTAATCATATTTTTCATCCTCTTCAGTAAAAATTTTATTTTGGGATAACGTGGTGCTTTTAATCTTTGAGCCGTCCAGATAATATGTAGAAGCTTTTAAATCATGAATTTTTTCAGATTTGCTACTTCCTTTATAAAGAGGTATAACAATACTGGCTTCATCATAGCCTTCTTTGTTTAAAATTTTAATTTTTGCTTCGTAATTGATAAATAAATGATAATCGTCACCATCTTCAATTTTGCTAAAACCATTTTCAAAAATGTAAAAAGCATTTGCAGTGGTGTCTGGCAAATAAGTTTTTGCAGCTAGATCTTCTTTGGTAACTCTTATGTTATCTACATTGAAGTTTTGTTTGTTGAAGAGAGAATCTGCTTCTTGAGCGAAAAGGCTAGTGCTGAAAATTAGCAAAAGCGCAAGTATTATTTTATTCATTTTACTAAAAATTGATGATTTTAAGTTTTTTGTTTCTTCTTAAGTAGCTTTGGATGATGTGTTGGGCATCTCTATCATTCGTCATAGGTGTAATGATAGATTTAATTATATCTAACTTATTTATTTGATGATTAAGATTATAATAACCAACACCTTTAAATTTTCCGTCTTCAATTAAAAGTGCACTTTTTTCGTCTATTTCCCGACCACGATCAATAACCAGCATATTTTGATCGGTATAAGAATATTTCTGAATAAGTTGTAGCACTCTCTCATTGTATTCTTCCGGATTTTCTTCGCCCACGCAAGCACCATGACAGTGTTTAATGGTGTAGTTGAAGCAACTTCCTGAACCGGGATGTTCACCACAAAGTCTTGCGCAAAGCTCATATTCTTCAATCCAGTTAGTAAGCGTATTTCTAGCAGATCTTAAACTGCTAAAGGTGGTGATACAATTTTTTGCAGTTCTTGCTTTGCTAATTTTTAAATTGATATAACCATCTTTATCGGTATAATGATAAAGGCCATGAGTAAATATATTCTTCTTTAGAGCTCTGTTATACTTAGGCTTATTATTTTTTATTTCTTGATTTTCGCGAAGTAGGGCTATAAGTTCATTTCCGGTAGATTCGTAAGAAACCGATGCTACTTCTTTTTGCATTTCACGAGCTTTCGCATGCTCATTTGTAAAATGCTGATTAATACGCTTCTTTATATTCTTACTTTTACCAATATAAATAATCTCGCCGTCCTCGTCATGTAGATAATAAATTCCGGTAATGGCCGGTAGGTCCTCGAGTATATACACTAATTTACTATCTAATTGCCGTTTGGGCTCTTGCCTAACGTTATCCTTTAAAATGTCCTTTTGGGTGTCTTTTGCCAAAAGCATCTTAAATAATTTAACGGTAGCCTGAGCATCGCCATTTGCACGATGCCTATCGCTAAGCGGAATACCCAAGGCTCTTACCAGTTTTCCTAAACTGTAAGAAGGCATATCTGGGATTAATTTTTTAGACAGCTCTACCGTACATAAAGATTTTCGCTGAAATTCAAAACCAAGACGTTTAAACTCTGTCCTTAAAATTCGGTAGTCAAATTTAGCATTATGAGCAACGATAATACAATCTTCCGTAATTTCTACGATTCGCCTGGCAACCTCATAAAATTTAGGCGCGTTGCGAAGCATTTCATTGTTAATTCCAGTAAGTCCAACAACAAAAGGCTGTATAGGACGCTCTGGATTGATCAAACTTATAAATTGATCGACCACTTTTTCGCCGTCGAATTTGTAAATAGCAATTTCGGTTATTCCTTCCTCGTTATACTTACCGCCAGTAGTTTCTATGTCTAAAATTGCGTACAAAAAATCTTCTTTCTTTTTTCTTAGTTATAATTACGAGCGCCAAAGATCGAACTTCCTATTCTCACCATGGTGCTTCCATGTTTTACAGCGATTTTATAATCACCACTCATTCCCATTGAAAGCTCTTTAATTGCTGGGTATTTTACTCTGAAATCTTTAAAAACCGAATGCAGGTAATCGAACTCTTCAGCGACTTTATCATCATTTTCAGTGTTTGTTGCCATTCCCATTAGGCCCACAACGGCTACATTTTCGAAAGCTTTATAATCGGCAGATTGCAAGATTTCTTCAGCTTCACCGGCAGAAATACCGAATTTAGAATCTTCTTCAGCAATTTTTATCTGAAGCAAACATCTAATCACCCGGTCATGTTTTTTTGCCTGTTTATTCACTTCTTTTAAAAGTTTTAGACTATCAACTGCATGAATCAAGCCAACATAAGGCGCCATATATTTCACCTTATTTCTTTGTACGTGGCCAACCATATGCCATTCGATATCCTTGGGTAAAGCTTCCCATTTATCCGTCATTTCCTGAATTTTATTTTCTCCGAAAATGCGTTGTCCCACTTCATAGGCTTCCATGATATCTTCATTGGGCTTAGTTTTACTTATCGCCACAAGATCTACGGTATCAGGAAGTTCTTCAGTATATTTTTTGATATTTTTAGCAACACTCATTCTGCGTTATTTCTTCGGTTAGTTAGGTACTTCTTTAACTACTGCAAGATAATAATTAATAGAATCAAATAAAGTTTTCCTACTTAAAACTCGTAAATGGTAAGTCCGCTTCTTAATTTCGGTTCGATATAGGTGCTTTTTGGTGGCATGGTAAGGCCTTCGTCTGCAATTTTTTTAATTTCTGAAATAGAAACCGGTAGCATACCAAAACCAACCGAAAATTCGCCACTATCAATTAATTTCTTCATTTCCAGAATATCTCTTTTTCCTGGAATGTAATTGATACGTTTATCTTTACGTAGATCGTTGATTCCTAAAATTGGTTTTAGCACAAGATCGTACAGAATTTGGCTATCTAATTGGCTAAGCGTATCGGTGAAATTCATGCTTGTTTTACGCAGGTATAACGAATAAAATTCGCCATCAAGATACATTTTAAAATGATGTTTTTTTTCTGGTTGATATGCATCTAGCTTTCTATTTTCAATTCTAAAATGCTCATCAAGTTTAATTAGAAAATCTTCTTTAGAATAGCCATTTAAATCGGTAATTAGACGTCGGAATTGATATATTTTCAAATCATTTTCAGGAATAAAATAGCTTAGAAAATGATTGTAAGATTCCTTGCCTGTATGATTTTCGTTATTTTTAGCAGATTCTTGCGATAATAAAAAAGAAGAGGCGCAACGATGGTGACCATCGGCAATATAGATACTATCCATATTCGAAAAGAACTGCTGAATTTGCTCAATTTCAGCCTTATTGTCAATTTTCCACAGATAATGCATTTCTCGTTGTCGCGTCGCAAATTCATATTCAGGATTTTGTTGCATAATTTTAGCAAGAAATGCCTGAATTTCAGGTCGGTTTTCATAAGTAAGTAAGACCGGCTCGGTATTAAATCCAACCGTTTTTACATAATCTTTAAATAAAATTTCGCGACTGGCGATAGTATCTTCATGTTTTTTAATAATACCATTTTTGTAATCTTCGGCACTTGCAGCAGCGATTATTCCGCAGCAGGAAAGATCACGAGATTCCATTTTATAAACATAAAAACAAGGATTTTCATCCTGAATAAAGGTGTCTTCTTCTTTAAATTCCATATACCTGTTTTTAATCAGCTGAAATTTCTGCGTACCGCTAATGGTGTGCTGAAATTTATAGCCAGGATTAAGAATGTGAAGAAAAGAATATGGATTATAATCTAATCTAGCACGCATTTCGGCCTCATTATATTCACCGTAAGGGCGCGAAGCTACCAGACCCGCCTTTGCGCGTTGAGGTCGTACTGCTTTAAAAGGAGTTATTTTCACCAATTCTTTTGGTCTTTTTAGTCGTATTTTACTGTAATTTCTAACCTGCCTTGCTAAAAGACATATTAAGCATGGCAAGTAGAAATAACAATATTAATTAAGTGAGATCCCGTAAGGTGTCTGGCATGAGAGACTAAATAATACTAATCTGAATTTTAAACAAACTGAGCTGATACTTTTTCAGCCTTTTTGTTTTCAGAATAATCATAAAATCCTTCTCCCGATTTTACACCCAATTTTCCGGCCTGTACCATATTTACTAATAAAGGGCAAGGTGCATATTTTGGATTTTTAAAGCCGTTATACATTACCTCCAGTATAGAAAGACAAACATCTAAACCAATAAAATCGGCTAATTGTAAAGGTCCCATAGGATGTGCCATGCCTAATTTCATTACCGTATCGATCTCGTAAACACCGGCAACACCGTTGTAAAGTGTTTCGATAGCTTCGTTAATCATTGGCATTAAAATTCTGTTGGCTACAAATCCCGGGTAATCATTTACTTCAACAGGAACTTTATTTAGTTTTTCTGAAAGTTTCATGATCTTTTCAGTCACTTCATCAGAAGTATTGTAACCTCTAATAATTTCAACCAGTTTCATAATCGGCACCGGATTCATGAAATGCATCCCAATAACACGCTCTTGATTTTTTACTACGGAAGCAATTTTAGTGATCGAGATCGAAGAAGTATTCGATGCTAAAATTGTATTCTCATCGCAAATATCGTTTAGCTGACTAAAGATTTTGAGTTTTAAATTTTCATTTTCGGTAGCCGCTTCAACAACAAGATCAACATTTTTTACACCTGAAGGGATATCGATAAAACTTGAAATATTAGCTAAAGTCTGTTCTTTATCTTTTTCAGAAATCTTCTCTTTGGCCAACATACGATCTAAATTTTTAGTGATCGTATCCACTCCTTTTTGAAGATTTTCTTTAGAAATATCAATAAGATGTACCTTAAATCCAAATTGGGCAAAAGTATGGGCAATTCCGTTTCCCATTGTTCCCGCGCCAATAACTGCAATATTTTTCATACTGTACCGTTTTTGTGTGGTTTAAAAATTAGCGATCACCGCATTGGCAATCTTAAGCGCTTTTGCGCCCTGTTCTAAAGTCACGATCGGGGTAGTATCGTTATTAATTGCATCGGCAAAAGTTTCTAGCTCATCCAGGATGGCATTGTTTGCAGAAACCGATGGGTTATCGTAATATATTTGTTTTTTAACGCCTTCAGCATTTTGCAGGATCATGGCAAATTCATCTGGCTCGCTAGGTGCATCTTTCATCTTTACCACCTCGCATTTTTTCTCTAAGAAATCTACCGAAATGTAGGCGTCTCTTTGGAAAAATCTTGATTTACGCATATTTTTCATCGAAATTCGGCTAGCCGTTAAATTGGCAACACAGCCATTTTCGAATTCAATTCTTGCATTGGCAATATCTGGAGTGTCACTAATTACAGAGACTCCGCTGGCGTTAATGCTTTTTACTTCAGATTTTACAACGCTAAGAATGGCATCGATATCGTGAATCATCAAATCTAAAACTACGGGAACATCGGTGCCACGAGGATTAAATTCAGCCAAACGATGCGCTTCAATAAACATAGGGTTTTCAATACGATCTACAACCGATCGAAAAGCCGGATTAAAACGTTCTACATGCCCCACCTGTCCTTTTACACCATTTTCCGAAGCCATTTTTATAAGCTCTTTTGCTTCTTCATAAGTGTTGGTAATAGGCTTTTCTATAAATAAATGTTTTTTGGCTAAAATCACCTTTTTTGCTACATCAAAGTGAGCAAGTGTAGGAGTTACTACATCTACCACATCTACATCTGCAATTAGCTGGTCTAGATTATGGTATGGTGTGTAGCCAAATTCTACTGCAATTTTTTCTGAATTTTCCTTATCGGCATCGTAAAAGCCAATAAGATTATATTTTGAAGATTGTTTCAGTAATTTTAAATGGATTTTACCCAGGTGGCCGGCACCTAGTACCCCAACTTTAAGCATAAGCTTCGATTTTTTACAAAAATACTATTTTGATTGTAAACAGATTATATTTTTATCTTAATATCATGGCTGGTTTTGCTTGGAGCAATAGAATTTGTTTCCCTATTTTTGCTCGATAATTATTAGTTGAAAGAGCTATTTTTAATTGAAATGAATTAGAAAACTTAGGCTTTTTTAAAACTTAGAATATCCGATTTTAAGCCGTTTTAGACGGTTCGAACAATAAAAAAAACTGCTGAGAATTGTATAAAGATACTTTTAGACATAAAGGGAAAAGGCAACAATTGGTAAACATAATAACCAAGAAAGGGATTACAGATCGTCGTGTATTGCAGGCGGTTGGTAAAATTCCGCGTCATCTTTTTATGGACAGTAGTTTTGAAGATCATGCTTACCAAGATAAAGCTTTTCCAATTGCTGCAGATCAAACAATTTCTCAGCCTTATACGGTGGCATTCCAAAGTGAGCTTTTAGAAATCTCTGAAGGAGAAAATGTTTTAGAAATTGGGACGGGTAGTGGTTACCAGACCGCAGTTTTATGCGAGTTGGGAGCGCGAGTGTATAGTATCGAGCGTCAAAGAGAGTTGTATCGTAAAACCAAGACATTTTTAAATAAAATAGGCTATCGTCCTAAATATTTAAGTTTTGGTGATGGATATAAAGGCTTGCCTTCTTTTGCGCCTTTCGATAAGATTATTGTGACTGCGGGAGCGCCGTTTGTTCCAAAAGATTTGTTAGGGCAGTTGAAAGTAGGAGGAAGGCTGGTGATCCCCGTAGGGGACGATGTGCAGATTATGACTTTGTTTGTAAGAAAATCGCCAACCGAATTTGACAAAACTGAGTTTGGAGAATTTCGATTTGTACCGCTATTGGAGGATAAAAATTGAATTAATTATCAGTAAGCAGTAATCAATTAACAATTATCATTTTTCAATAAGCAGTAATCGGTAAATAATATCTCTTCAGAAAATTACTTCAGTACGATTTATAAATAAAAAAGCCTCATGAAGTTCATGAGGCTTTTTTGATTTTTTCCGCAGAAAATATTATTCAGCTTTATCCACAACTAAACGTTCGTCGCGGTTAGCAATTTCCCAAGCGGTTAAGAACACAAGTTGGGCTCTTTTGGATAATGCTTCGTAGTTAATTTTATCTGGTGTGTCGGTGATTTTGTGATAATCGGCATGTACCCCGTTAAAGTAAAAAATTACAGGAACATTATTTTTTGCAAAATTGTAATGGTCACTTCTATAATAAAAACGGTTTGGATCATTCTCATCGTTGTACGTGTAATCTAAATCCATATTCATGAAATTAGCGTTTACATTTTCACTAAGTTCATGAAGATCTGTACTTAATTTATCGCTACCAATAAGGTAAATATAATTGTCGTTTCCTTCGTGATCTGGATCGATACGACCAATCATGTCTATGTTGAGGTTGGCAACAGTTTCCTCTAATGGAAAAATTGGATTATCGGTATAAAATTTAGAACCCACTAAACCTTTTTCTTCTCCTGTGTTGTTAAGAAAAAGGATAGATCTTTTTGGAGTGTAACCATCTTTTATAGCTTCAGAAAATGCCTGAGCGATTTCTACAACGCCCATACTTCCAGAGGCATCATCATCTGCTCCATTAAATACATTCCCTTCGCTATCCATTCCTATGTGATCGTAGTGAGAAGAAATTACTAAAACTTCTTCTGGCTTTTCACTTCCTTTGATATATGCTACTACGTTTTCAGAAGCTTTGGTGTCTCCTCTAAAGTAGCTTTTTGGAACTTCTTGAAAATAATCATCGCCTCCCAAAGCAGAAGGGATATCAAACTTTTTATATTGCTCTTTCAAGTATTCGGCAGCTTTTTTCTGTCCTGGTTCTCCTGTTTCACGACCTTCAAATTCGTCGCTTGCAAAAGTGTAAACGCGTTCTTTTAAATCTGAAGGAGTAATAGTTTCAGCATATTTCATTGGATCGGCGTTGTCTACATCCTTTTGATGAGCGCCGCAGCCTACTAAACTTGCAGTTAAAGCAAATACTAGAATTTTTTTCATATGAATTTATCGAATTTTATATAAGATTGCACAATATAGCAGTTTATCTGATATTAGGAAGTTCTGCTTGTTTTTTTCTTCGGAAGTAAGATGATTATTACTCCTTCAGTGCCTTTTCGATAGCATTCTTCACCATAGGTTCCATGACATCGTATCCTGCTGAAGTTGGGTGAACACCATCTGTAGCGTATTCTTTTTTCATTCCTTGTTGATCGTTAGCCAAAGCAGGAAAATAATCCAAATAAACATGGTTGTTCTGCTCAGCGTAGTTTTTAAGCCAGTTATTTACTTCAGCAATTTTAGCAACTGGCTCTAGTCCTGGTCGCCATGGATAATCTTCTACCGGTAAAATAGAACTTAACACCACTTTTATATTATTGGCTTTGGCTAGTTGCGCCATAGCCTTAATATTGTCGGTAATCATTTTTACTGAAGAATATCCTGTGTTACCCGCAACATCATTTGTACCCGCTAAAATCACAACTACTTTTGGCTGAAGATCGATAACATCTTGGGTAAATCTTATAAGCATTTGTGGTGTTGTTTGTCCGCCAATCCCGCGGCCTATATAATTGTTTTCTTTGAAAAATTCTGGATGTTTGTCATACCAACCGTGCGTGATCGAGTTTCCCATAAAAACAGCGGTAACCGGTTTGCCTTCCATTTTTACTTTATTGTTGGCTTCACGATACCATTTTAAATTTGCCCAATCCTGGCTCATAAGTTTTTTGTATTGTTGTTGCTGAGCGAAAGCTCCGGCACTGATGGTTAAAACGCCTAAATATATTAAATGTTTAAGTTTCATGATGTTATTAAGTTATAGCGTAAATTTAACTAAAAGTAGGCTGGAATCTTTCTATGTTGAAAAATTCATTTCTTTTTTGTTGAAAATCAGTTTTGTATAAATTGAATTAATTTTTTTTCAATTTTTCTTGTGTAGAAATGAAAAAGCTTACTATATTTGCACCCGCAATCAGCGAATAGCTGATGAGACACTCAGGAGAAATGGCAGAGTGGTCGAATGCGGCAGTCTTGAAAACTGTTGAGGGTCACACCTCCGGGGGTTCGAATCCCTCTTTCTCCGCAACAAAAAACCGCAGATTTATCTGTGGTTTTTTTATTTATTGGAGTTTCTTAAATAAAATGGTTATTGCCTCTCAAGTTGGCCGCTGCGCTTTCCCATCATTGGTTTTAGTTTATCCCATAATGATTGTTCCAATACTTCCAATAGATTAAAATGTTCTTTTTCATTGTATTCAGGAATGATAGGTTTGAATACTGAAATTTTAAATGAAACATTATCAGGAATCCAATAGTTTAAGTTTAACGCGTAAGTAGATTTAGCTCCGGCTCCCAAATGCTCACGCATTCTTTTCTGGAAACTCTTTTCTTGACTTATCTTAAATAAAGTGTTTTGCTAGATCTTTCATTAAACTTAGAATAACAGCGATCTTCGAATTTATTTTCTTTAGCAGCTTTAAAAGCTTTCCCTATTTCTTCTTTGTTAGAATCATCAATTAATTGAATACAATAAATAGGATCAAAATCAATCTCGCTAAAAGCTTTTTTAGTTAGTTGGTCGATATCACAAATCGATTCTTTTAATTCAGTTAAATTTATTTCTAAACGCTTCAGCCTACTATGGAATTACTACATTAGACTGGACATAGAGTTGAATGAATATTATTGCAAGTTGTTAACTTAGCAATTATGAGACGTAAAGCCAAACATTACACCTTAGAGTTTAAGCAAAAAGCAGTAGAATTAAGTTATGCCAAAGGCAATGTAGCACAGGTTTGTGAAGACTTAGATATATTACCTGCTGTTCTTTACCGTTGGCGTAAAGAGCAAAAGAATTATGGCAAGAATAGTTTTCCCGGCCGTGGCAATCCTAAAATGACTGATGAACAAAAAGAGATAGCTCGTTTAAGAAAACAGCTTAAAGAGACTGAATTAGAACGTGATATCTTAAAAAAGGCGATTGGCATCTTTTAGCTCACTATTTATTATTTTAGATTAAGGTATTCGTGAATGCTTCGCATTTCCGCGAGCGACAAGAAAAATACAGGTTCATAAAACAGCATCGTATGAAATTTCCTGCCCGTAAGATGTGCACTATGTTAGCCGTTAGTAAAAGTGGTTATTACCACTGGTTGAAATCTGGTCCCAGCAACCTCTGGAAAGATAATCAGAAGCTCTCTTCATTAATCAAAGATATTTTTGAAGATAGTTACCAAAGCTATGGAGCTCCTAGAATAAAAGCGGAACTGGAAGCTTTAGGTTTTAAGGTATCAAAGCCACGGATAGCTCGCATAATGAAGGCAAACTATTTATACGCAAAGAGGAAACGTAAGTTTAAGACGACCACTAATAGTAATCATAAATACCCCACAGCTCCAAACTTGTTGAACCAATGCTTTAATGTAGCCAGAGCTAATCAAGTATGGGTAAGCGATATTACTTATGTTCAAACCAAACAAGGTTGGAGTTACCTAACAGTGATCATTGATCTATTTAACAGAAAAGTTATAGGATGGTCTTTAAGTGATACCCTAAATACCGAAGATACTATTATAAAAGCTTGGCAGATGGCTATTAAAAATACCACACTCACACAACCTTTGATATTCCATTCAGACCAAGGTATTCAGTATGCCAGCCAAAGATTTACTAATCTACTTAAAAGCTATAATGGCCTGGTAAAACAATCTATGAGTCGGAAAGGAAACTGCTGGGACAATGCCGTGGCGGAATCCTTTTTTAAATCTCTAAAAGTAGAGTGGGTATATTGGCATAAGTACAAGCTTAGATCACAGGCAGAGTTATCTATCTTTCAGTGGATAGAAACCTGGTACAATACCAGAAGAAGACATTCTTATTTAGGCAACAGAACCATTAAAGAATTTGAAATAGATATGTATAATCAAAAACTAGCAGCATAGTCACTCAACTTAAAGTCCTGTTTTTTATTGCAAGTCCACTATGCGAATAACAATACAAAAGTTGTAAAGAAATGATATTCAGGTTGGAAAAATGTTTTAGCAAAAAGGATAAAAGAACTCATTTGGGAATTATTAATTATCTTATGATTTTGATAACAAATTGACAAAATAATATTAATAAGCCAGTGAGATTAACTATAAATTTGATTTTAGTATTCTAGATGTCTTTTTTTAGTGAATACTTAAAATTCATTACGAAAAGGTTGTAGTTATTTAATTATATATCAATTTAAATTAGATCAAATGAACGTATTAAGGAAAGGCTTATGGATTCCTTTTTTGCTAATGGTTACTGTAACTGTCTTTGGTCAACAAAAGACCATACAGGGAACAGTAAGAGATTCAGATAGCATTCCGCTACCTGGTGTATCTGTAATAGAAAAAGGAACAAATAATGGTGTTATCACCAATTTTGATGGTAATTACAGTATAGAAGTTAGTGAAGGAGCAACTATTTTATTTAGCTATGTAGGTTACAATTCTAAAGAATTTAATGTTGCCGGCAAATCCTCCATTAATTTAATTTTAGAAGAAAATGTAGAAGGTTTGGGAGAGGTAGTACTTATTGGTTACGGATCCCAAAAGAAAGAGCAGATTAATAGTGCGGTCTCTGTAGTAGACATGGAAAATATAAAAGATCAACCTCAAGCCACTATAGATCAAATGTTACAAGGACAGGCTGCTGGTGTTACAGTAACAAACGATTCTGGAAAACCCGGTGCGGCCGTTTCAGTTAAAATAAGAGGAGCAACTTCTTTAACCGGTAGTAACGAACCTTTATATATTATAGATGGTATACCAGTTTCTGGAGATGCCCGTAATACCGCTACTAGTGGACGCCCCATAGCAGGTGGGAATTTTGCAGGTGATGGAGAAACTACAGTAAACCCACTAGCTTCTATCAATCCTAGCGATATAGAAAATGTGACAGTTTTAAAAGATGCATCGGCTACCGCAATTTATGGTTCACGTGGTGCTAATGGTGTCGTTTTGATCACTACAAAATCAGGGAAAAGTGAAATAGGAAAAATTACTTACGATTCTTATATCGCATTTAGATCACAATCTAAACTTTTGGATGTAATGAATCTTAGACAGTATGCAGTACAACAAAATGCATTGGCTGATATTTACGGTTTGGAAACCAGAATAGAATTTCAAAATCCAGATTTGTTAGGAGAAGGTACAGATTGGCAGGAAAAGTTATTTAGAACAGCTGCCACAAAAAATCATCAATTATCATTTTCTGGAAGAAAAAAAGACTTTACCTATTACCTTTCAGGAGGATATTACGATCAGGAAGGTACTATTGAGGGGTCTAGCTTGAAACGGTACACATTTAGAACTAATTTAGACGGTAATGTTAGAGATTGGTTGCGTATAGGTGCTAATTTATCTACATCGGTAACTAATGAGGATTTGGTATTTAATTCTAGTAGTAATGGTATTATAAATTACTCTGTACTATCTGCTCCAGATTTAGCGGCATACACTGGCGATGGTGAATTTCAGGTTCAGGAAAACAACGACTTAAATATCTTCTTCAACAATCCTTTAGGAATGGCATTGTCGATTGATACCGATCTTATCCGTAAAAGTTTTTTAGGAAATACCTATTTGGAAGCCGATATCATTGATGGTTTAAAGTACCGATTTGAGTTTGGTGCCAATACTGAGTTTAGTGAGTTTGATAAATATACACCAAAGGCAGAATTTTTAAATACTGAAGAGGCTGTCCTTAATGTAAGACGGCAAAATTGGTATAGCTGGAACCTGAAGAATTTATTAACTTATAATAAAAGTTTCGGTAAGCATAACCTTAATGTATTATTAGGACAAGAGTCTTCAGAGAATGTTTGGTCTGGAGTTATTTCTCAGGGAAATGGCTTTGTTAGTGATCAAATTAGAGTATTGAATGTTGCCGATGTTACTACTTCTACAGATTATAAAGGAAGCGCCGCGCTACTTTCCTTCTTTGGTCGTGTAATGTACGATTTCAATAACAAGTATAGTATTAGTGCTACCTACAGAGCTGATGGTTCTTCAAAATTTGCTGAAGGAAATAGATGGGGATATTTTCCGGGAGTTTCTGGATCTTGGAGAATATCATCAGAATCTTTTATGGATAATCTAGAATTTTTAAGTGATCTAAGATTACGTGCAGGTTATGGAGAAACGGGTAATCAAAATATCGGAAATTACTCTTACGGTAGTGCATTGTCTTCTTTTAATTCTTTAGACGGAGTTGGATTTTTGGTGTCCAATTTGGCAAATCCAGATTTGAAGTGGGAATCTATGAAACAAACCAACTTTGGTTTGGATATGGCGTTTTTTGAGAATAGGCTTCAGTTAACGGTAGAACGTTATAATAAAGTTTCAAAAGACTTCTTATATACCATTCCCTTGCCAGCTTATCTAACAGGAGATCAAGGTTACGAAGGCGGTGTAAACAATCCAACTGTTAATGTTGGTGAAATGGAAAACATTGGGTGGGATTTTTCTTTAAAGTATAATACTGCTGCCGATCATGATTTCTCTTGGAATACTTCTTTAATCGTTTCTCAATATAATAATGAATTGACACAAATAAATAAGAATCTTAATTTGATTCAGGAAATTGCAGATTTAAATTATAATGATTTAACGGTAACCAATTCAGTAATAGGAAAGGCAATTGGTCAGTTCTATGGCCTGGAAGCCGATGGATTAATCACAGCAGAAGAACTTGGGAATGTAGGAAGTTACTTTGGTGAAACCCCCGAAGTTGGTGATGTGAGATATGTGGATATTAACAACGATGGGAATATATCTGAAGATGATTTTACATTTATCGGTAATCCACATCCAGACTTTACTTTTGGTTTCACAAACAATTTTGAATACAAAGGAATTACACTTTCTGTATTTTTACAAGGTTCTTACGGGAATGATCTACTTAACTTAACTAGAAAATACGGAACTTTTAATGCAAATCTTTACATTAATCAATTAGCAGAAGCAGGTGATTTTTGGACACCGGAAAATACCGATGCTAGCTTACCAAGACCTCAGTTAGTAGACCACGATAATAATCGATTATCTTCACGTTTTGTTGAAGATGGTTCTTATCTAAGATTACAAAATGTAACGCTAGGTTATAATTTGCCTACAAATGCGATCTCTCAAATAAATTTATCCAGATTAAGAATTTATGTAGGTGCTCAAAACCTATATACACTTACAGATTACAGTGGATATGATCCAGAGGTGGGATCGATAAATCAAAATTCCTTACTCATGGGTATCGATAACGGTAGATATCCTTCACCGGTAACGTATACCATGGGACTAAATCTTGAATTCTAATTTAATAAAACATGATACAATTTTTATATAACTTCCGTAGACTTGCCTTAGGCTTGGTTTTATTAGCTAGTATTTTTTCTTGTAGCGACTTTTTAGAGCGACCACCAGAAGATAATTATTCAGATAACGATTTTTATTATACTAATGATCAGGTAAATTCTAGAATTGCTCCATTATATTATAAGCCTTGGTGGAACATGTTTAGTACTTCTTTCTGGCCTATGACAGAGACAATTTCCGGGAACATGTTTAATTACACGCACTTATCTTTTACTCAGTTCACGGTTACTTCTTCTAATTCGATGTTAGAAGATACTTGGGGTAGTTTATATTCTGTTATTACACAATCTAATGAACTAATAAATAATCTAGATGATCGTGCTGGTGGAGAGGTAGACCAAGAGACTATAGACATCGTAAAAGGGGAAGCCTATTTTCTAAGAGCAGTAGCTTATTTCTATCTTGTTCGATTTTGGGAAGAAGTTCCAATTATAGAAAATACGTACGATTATATCTATAGTCCACAAATTCCTAAAAATCCTAAAGAGGATGTTTACAGATTTATAGAAATGGACTTGGCTATGGCAATAGATTTACTGCCAGAGAAAATTAGAGGTGCAGATTATGCCAGTAATAAAAGAGTTTCAGTAGGTTCAGCTAAGTCGATTCTTGCAAAAGTATATTTATCTCAGGAGAAATTTGCTGAAGCTAAAAATTTAGCAGCTGAGGTAATTAACTCTTGAGAATTTCAGCTTTTAGATAATTATGCCGATTTATTTTTAACTGAAAATAACAATAACGAAGAATCGATTTTCGCTATACAGTGGACGATTTCTACCGATTATGGATCTGGTAACCAAAGTAATATTGCTAATTCTGCCGGTGGTTATGGACTTGGCAATATAGGGGATTGGAATGTTTTTGGTCCATCTCAGGACATTCAGGATATCTATCCTAACGGAGATCTACGAGAAGTAGAAAACATAATGGTTCCTGGATATACTTATGAAAACCTATATACTTCCTCTGGAGAACAATTTACTGTCCCAGAAGATATTGATGCTGCGACATCGGGTTCAGCTATTAAAAAATACGTTGTAGGAGGGGGTGATCCTTATGATAACTGGGGTATGACATCTAATAATACTTACGTGATGCGCTATGCAGACTTGCTTATGATTTATGCAGAAGCTGCTATGGCTGGGACAGGTGCAACCTCAGATGCTACTGCACTTATGTATTTTAACATGATACGGCAAAGAGCTGGATTGGTTGAGTTGCCAAGTATAACAAATGAAACCTTATTAGAAGAACGTAGAAGAGAGTTTGCTTTTGAGGGAGAATATTGGTTTGATATTCAGCGTTTGCTATCTACTAGTGATGCGATTGAACTTTTGAATTCTCAAAACAGAGGAGACAAAAATTTTGATCAATTTTATACGGCTACTGCAGAAGATCTAATATATCCTATCCCTGCAAACGAATCAGCATCAAACCCATTGCTATTAGAGGAAGCGGTGCCATATGATTTTGAAGACTAATCAAATAATATAAAAACGAATCAAAATGAAAAATATAAAGAATAATATCAAATATGGTATTTTGCTGGTTGGTTTGTTACTAAGCGTAATACTAACTTCTTGTGAAGATAATGATGATTTAGTTACAACGCCAGAAATAGAAAGTATAAGCCTTGCAGCGAATGATTCTGTAGTAATGGGCGGTATGCGACAAAATATGTATATAGTTAGAGGAAGAGGCTTTAGTTCTTTAGAAAAAATATATTTCAATGATTATGATACTTATTTTAACCCAACTCTTGTAACTGATGAGGTGATTTTTGTGACGATCGATGCAAATACACCGTACGATCAATCTTCAGAAATGTTGATACTGGTAACAAACTCAGCAGCAGTGGAATACGAATTTGATATTTTACAACCGGCACCGGGAATAACGTCTTTTAGCCCTAAAACAGGAGATGCAGGAACGCAGGTGACCATTTTAGGAAGTGTTTTCGAAAATTTAGAGAGTGTTTTTTTTGGTGAAAACGAAGCAACGATATTATCTAATTCTGATACAGAAATTGTTGTAGAAGCTCCAGCGATTTCCGCGCCGTCTCCAGTTATCGTAACAACAGCCGGTGGGTCTACATCCTCAGAAAAATTATTCGGAGGTCTTTTATTTAAATTTTATGACGAACAGTTAAATCCAGATTGGTGGATAGGCGGCTGGGGTGTAACTAATGATTTTGCTAATACAGAAAATGTACTTACCGGTGAGGTTTCTTTAAAAGTTGAAATAGCGGCATGGTCTGGTTTTCAAATTGGTAACGGAGGAGCTCCTGTTTTAGCTGAAGACTATAATACCTTGCAGTTTGAAATTTATCCTGAAAACGACGGTAATATTATGGTTGTAACGAATAATGATTATGAAAATGGTTATTTAATTTCTATTACTGGGGGAGAATGGCAAACAGTTTCAATACCAATAGAAAATTTAAGTCTGGCAGGGCTAGAGTCCTTAGATAACGTGGTACTGCAAGAATTTAATGGTACCGGTAATGTTTACTATATCGATGATTTTGGTTTACTGTAAAGGTTTATCAGCGACTTTTAAAAACAATCAATCAATTTTAGAATCTGAAAATAAAGATGAATAATAAACTAATATTAGCCATTGTATTTATATATTTTTCAGGGCTTAATATTCACGCTCAAAAATTTGATAACCTGGCTGAAACACCCCCTATGGGTTGGAACAGCTGGAATACTTTCGAAACTAATATCAATGAGCAGTTATTAAAAGATATTGCAGATAAATTTATAGAATTAGGGCTTAAGGATGCTGGTTATGAATATATAGTTCTTGATGATGGCTGGATGGCTAGAGAAAGAGATGAAGAGGGAAATCTCGTAGCAGATCCAGAAAAATTTCCCAATGGTATGAGGGCCGTAGCAAACTATGTGCATTCTAAAGGTTTAAAATTTGGATTATACAACTGCGCAGGAGGAAAAACCTGTGCAGGATACCCCGGTAGCAGAGGGCATCAATATCAAGATGCTAAATTATATGCCTCTTGGGGAGTAGATTTTTTAAAATATGATTGGTGCGATACCGGGAAATTAAATGCAAAGGAATCTTATATTACAATGAGAGACGCCCTTTATGAAGCAGGTAGACCTGTTTTGTTTAGTATTTGCGAATGGGGAGACAACGATCCTTGGGAATGGGGAGAAGATGTAGGCCATATGTGGCGAATAACCGGCGATATTATTGATTGTTGGGATTGTGCAGTAGGACATGGATCCTGGGCATCTTTCGGAATCTGGAAAATAATAGAGTTAAGAGAAAAGGAAAAAACAAGAGAAGTAGCAGGACCAGGACATTGGAACGATTACGATATGATGGAAGTTGGTAATGGAATGACAGATGCCGAGGATCGTAGTCATTTTGCAATGTGGAGTATGCTT
The DNA here is from genome assembly GCF_027594425.1 of Zunongwangia sp. HGR-M22. Lineage (NCBI taxonomy): Bacteria > Pseudomonadati > Bacteroidota > Flavobacteriia > Flavobacteriales > Flavobacteriaceae > Zunongwangia > Zunongwangia sp. HGR-M22. The sequence goes on along the minus strand of NZ_CP115159.1, from coordinate 3,150,612 downwards.
AATTCACCATTAATTATGGGGAACGATCTTAGAGATGTATCTAAAGAAACTTTAAGAACACTTACTAATAAAGAAGTTATAGCCGTAAATAAAGATCCTTTAGCCGTGCCGGCTTTTCGATTTAATAATGAAAATAATATAGAAATTTGGGCTAAACCATTAGAAGATGATGCCTGGGCGCTCGTTTTTATTAACCGTAACGATGAAGCGGTTAGCATAGATTTCGACTGGAAGAAACATCAATTGGCAGACGATTTAAGTCAGCAGTACTTCAAGCCTTCATTTAAAGAATATGCAATCAGAGATTTATTTCAGCATAAAAATATTGGGAATACCAGTAAGAATTTAAAAGCATCAATTGGTGTACACGATGTTTTGATGGTTACTTTAACTCCAAAGTCGTAAATTTTGCTATGAATTTTAAATGTAGCCTTTTCGCTATTTTGATTTTGGTCTGTTTAAATTTAAGGGCACAAAAGCCTATGGATCGTTTGAAAGTAGCTCAAAATGAATTTGTAAATGCAAAAGGCGAGGTTCTAGTATTTAGAGGCGTAAATACGAGCGATCCAGACAAATTGGTGAAAGACGATTTATGGAACGAGGATTACTTTAGAGAAATAAAGAATTGGGGAGCAACAATTGTGCGATTTCCAATTCATCCTAAAGCATGGCGAGAAAGAGGAGAGAAAGAATATTTAAAAATTCTAGATCAGGGAATTGAATGGGCTAATAAAAACGGTTTGTATGTAATCTTGGATTGGCATAGTATCGGTAATCTTAAAACAGAACTTTATCTGGACCAGATGTATTTTACCACAATGCAAGAAACACGGGATTTTTGGAAACTTATAGCTCAGCATTACGGAAGAAATTCAACTGTTGCATTTTACGAGCTTTTTAATGAACCTACTACATATAATAAGAAATTTGGTTCAATTTCCTGGGGAGAATGGAAAAAACTGATGGAAAACCTTATAACGGTAATACGCGCAAATGGAGGAGAAGGAATTCCTTTGGTTGCCGGCTTTAACTGGGCGTATGATTTGAAGCCAATTAAAGAGAATCCTATTAATGCAACTAATATTGCGTATGTAGCGCACCCTTATCCACAAAAAAAGAAGAAGCCCTGGGAGCGAAAATGGTCAAAAGATTGGGGATTTGCTAAGGAAAAATATCCAGTTGTTTTAACTGAAATTGGTTTTTGTGATAAATCTTCCCCTGGTGCACATGAGCCTGTAATAGGAGACGAAGGTTATGGAGAAGCAATAACTAATTATTCAGATAACAATAACATCTCCTACTTAATTTGGGTATTCGATAAAGATTGGGCACCCAGAATGTTTAAGGATAAAAATTTTACACCAAGCCGTCAGGGTAAATATTTCAAGGAAAAAATGCTTAGTTATTAAAATTAAAGTTTAAATGATAACGTATTACTTATTAGGGTTGATTGTATTTTGTCATTATTTCACTTAAAATTATCAATTAAAGCACCCTTTTTATTCCGCTAAATTCTTCTCTATATTTACTTGGAGTACATTTTTTATTATTCTTAAAAACCCGGTTGAAGTTTGCAATATTATTGAAACCGCATTTATATGCAATTTCAGCAATGCTTAAATCTTTTTCAATTAGCCATCTTGCAGCGTAACCAATGCGTGTATCATTAACATATTCCACCAATGTTTTTCCGGTTCTTTTTTTAATGAATCTATTGAATGAGACCTGACTCATATTTACCAGATCGGCTACTTCATTTAAGCTTATTTTTTTGTGATAATTAAGCTGAACATATTCATAAATGATTTTTATTTTATCACTGTTCTCAAAATTTTTGAAATCTGAAGTGTACGTAGAAAGTAATTTTTGATTTCTTGATCGCGCTAAATCATGAAGTATGGATATAAGTTCTAAGAAATAATCTATACTATCGATTTTAGATAAATTCATGATTCTTGGTGCGATTTCGTCAGATATTTTTTCTGAAAATAAAATACCGTGTGCAGATCGTTCAAACATATCTTTTATTGGTTTCATAATACGTCTGTCCAAAAGTTTGGTATCAAATAAATCATTGTGAAACTGAATAGTTATCTCGTGGATTTTAGAACTTTCGCAGTTATGAAGTTCCCAGCCGTGTTGAAGATTAGGTCCAACAAGTACTAGTTCAATATCGCCAATTTCTTTCATCGAATCACCAACCACACGTCTAACACCCTTCCCGTTTTTTAAAAAATTTAATTCATATTCTGGATGAAAATGGATAGGGAAATCAAATTCATCTTTAATTCTGTCAAAAACTAAAAAGCTATCTTCAGGAGCAAGTGGTGTGATTTCGCGGTGTACATTAGTTTGTATCATATGAGTCAAAAAGAAAAAAAATAATTATTAAATGATAAAATTCTATTAATAGATGATCGCTTCCGCTGTTAATTTTGAGAATTGATAATTTATGATGCTAATTCGAAAGGAATTATTAAAATAATGCTTCAAACATTATATATTTAAAACTGTGTCTAATATACATTTAGCATAGAAAATAAAAAATTCAAATGAAATATTTTATCAGAATACTTATACTATTTAATCTTACTTTATTAATGTCTTGCGCTACAATGTCTAGAAATGCGAATAGTGTTCTTTCAGATCGCTACGCAAATAGTAATGTTATTAAGTTACGAGAACGTTTGAAAAATATTTCAAAAAAAGGAATGGCCTTTGGGCAGCAAGATGCCACCGCTTATGGCTTAAACTGGTATTTACAAGAAGAGCCGCAAGTATTAACTAGCGATATTAAAAAAGTAGTAGCTAAGCAGCCCGCTTTATTGGGTTTTGATTTAGGCCACTTAGAATTAGGAAACACCTTTAATTTAGATACCGTTTCATTTGCTATGATGAAGCAGCATACTCAAAAAATGTATAAAGAAGGTGGTTTAGTGACATTTAGCTGGCATTTAAATAATCCGGTAAGTGGAGGAAGCTCTTGGGATACTATTTCAGCTGTTTCAGAAATTTTAAAAGAAGGGCCAGTCAGTCAAAAATATAAAGGTTGGGTAAAGCAGCTTAGCCTATTCTTTAATTCTTTAAAAGATGAAGAAGGAAACGCAATTCCTGTTATTTTTAGACCTTTTCACGAAATGAATGGTGCCTGGTTTTGGTGGGGAAAAGGACGGTGCACTCCTGAAGATTACAAAAAACTTTGGATAAAAACACAGCAGTTATTTTTTGAAAATGGGGTTCACAATCTTTTATACGCTTATTCTCCTAACACCATGTCTTCTGCTGAAGATTTTGACAGGTTTTATCCGGGAGACCAATACGTAGATGTGCTGGGTGTTGATATCTATAACCATAGCGGAGATGAAGAATTTATTCGATCTGTTACTCAAAATCTTCAACTATTAAAAAAGAAAAGCATTGCTAAAAATAAGCCTTTTGCCTTAACCGAAACCGGAAATTTTAGTATGGCAAGTAATGCCAAGTGGTGGACAGAAGTATTATACCCTGCCATTAAAGAAAGCGGAATTGCTTGGGTATTGGTGTGGAGAAATGCCCGAAAAGACCATTATTTTAGTACCTATCCTTCCGAAAAAACCGAATCTAACTTTAAGAAGTTTGAGCAAAAACAAGATATATTATTCTTGCCCGAGCTCAAAACTATACACAACTAATTTAGCCCTATGTTACAATTAACCGATATTCTTATTATTCTTGCCTATTTAGCAGGAACAATAATAATTGGACTTGCTGCTAGAAAGCAAGCCCAAAAAAGTAAAGACGATTATTTAATGGGAGGGAAAAGCCTTCCGTGGTATATGTTAGGCTTATCTAACGCTTCGGGAATGTTTGATATTTCCGGTACCATGTGGTTGGTGACCCTAACCTTTGTTTATGGATTTAAAAGTATTTGGATTCCTTGGTTATGGCCTGTTTTTAACCAGGTTTTTTTAATGGTTTATTTATCGATGTGGTTACGCCGATCTAACGTAACAACAGGAGCCGAATGGATTTTATTTCGGTTTGATAGTGGAAAAGGAGGGAAACGATCGCATACCATTATCGTGATATTTGCCATATTAAGTTGTTTAGGATTTTTAGCCTATGGTTTTATAGGATTAGGGAAGTTTGTTGAAATTTTTATTCCCTGGGAATTAATTTCACCTTACGTTCCTTTTGAGGTCGCGCCAGCTTATATTCCTCACTTTTACGGTATCATTTTTACATTATTTGCTGTTTTTTATTCCGTGTTAGGTGGTATGTCCGGTATTGTTTGGACCGATGTTTTACAATACGGAATCATGACGATTTCTTCAATTGCTATTGCGATTATTGCATGGAATGCTTTTGGAGAAAATACGTTAAATGTACCTAACGATTGGATGAATCCGTTTTTCGGCTGGGAACTCAATCTCGATTGGACGGGCATCATTGATGAGGTAAACACCAAGATTGCAGAAGATGGCTATTCCTTATTTGGTCTCTTTTTTATGTTGATGCTCTTCAAAGGTATTTTATCGAGTATTGCTGGGCCAGCACCTAATTACGATATGCAAAAAATCCTTTCTACAAAATCTCCATTAGAAGCCGCTAAAATGAGTGCGTTCTCTTTAGGAGCTTTAATCCCAACTCGATATTTAATGGTTGGTGGTTTTTCTATTTTAGCTGTTCTTTTTTACGATCAGCTAGATTTGAGAACTGCCGGGGTACTCGATTTCGAAAAAATCTTACCGGCAGCCATTGGGCAGTTTGTTCCGGTAGGTCTTTTAGGCTTGTTGTTAGCGGGTTTACTGGCTGCTTTTATGTCGACTTTTGCGGGAACATTAAATGCTGCACAAGCCTATTTGGTTAATGATATTTATTTGAAATATAAAGAACCTGATGCCTCTTCTAAAAAAATTAAAAAGATGAATTATCTCAGCGGTATCGTGGTGGTAATTATCAGTATTGTACTTGGCTTTTTCGTTCAAGATGTAAACTCTATATTACAATGGATTGTTTCTGCACTCTACGGTAGCTACGTGATCTCTAATGTATTAAAATGGCATTGGTGGCGTTTTAACGGAGAGGGCTATTTCTGGGGAATGTTGTCTGGTATTATTCCGGCTTTAATATTTCCAATATTTACCGATACACTCGATTTGTATTATTTCCCGATTATTCTTGTTATTTCTCTATTTGGAGCTATTGTGGGAACCTACACAGCTCCTCCTACAAACGAGGAAGTACTAATGAATTTTTACGAGAAAACAAATCCTTGGGGATTTTGGAAACCAATTGCTAATAAAGTACAATCGGTTAATTCAAATTTCAAGAAAAATAAAGGTTTTTCACGTGATATGTTTAATGTCGTGATTGGGACATTAGCCCAAACCTTATTAGTAATTATCCCTATCTATTTAATAATTCGTGAATACTCGCTAGTACTATATTGTACAATCGTTTTATGTATTGCTATAGTTATTCTAAAGTTTAATTGGTGGGATAGAATAAAAAAAGAAAATTCCAAATCTGTAAATATGTAACTCAATGAAAAAGTCAGTAGATATAAATACCAGTTTGATGAAAACCATTCCTAATTTTTCTCAATTAAAAACTACCCATCGTGAACTGCTTGAAAAAAATAATAAGCCAGTTTCTAGCTTTAATGGCATATACCAACGTTATCAAAATCCGGTGGTAACCCATGCACATACGCCTTTAGAATGGCGGTACGATTTAAATCCGGAAACCAACCCTAACGGATTAGAACGTATCGGGATTAATGCGACGTTTAATCCGGGAGCAATTAAATGGAACGATAAGTATCTTTTGGCCGTACGAGTAGAAGGCAACGATCGTAAATCGTTTTTTGGTATCGCAGAAAGCCCTAACGGAATCGATAATTTTAAGTTTTGGGAAAAACCGGTTGCTTTACCACAATATGGTGAACCAGATACCAACGTGTACGATATGCGATTAACAAAGCACGAAGATGGCTGGATCTATGGTATTTTCTGTACAGAACGCAAAGATAAAGATCATTTAGAGGATACTACGGCTGCCGTGGCTAATGCCGGAATTGTTAGAACAAAAGATTTGCTAAGTTGGGAACGTTTGCCAGATTTAATATCTAACTCAGGTCAACAACGTAACGTAGTTATGCATCCTGAATTTGTTAATGGTAAATATGCATTGTATACGCGTCCGCAAGACGGATTTATAGAAGTAGGAAAAGGCGGCGGAATTGGTTTGGGCTATATTACAGATATGTCGAATCCTGTTTTAGAGGATGAAACAATAATCAATCATAAAGCATATCATACTATTTATGAAATGAAAAACGGGCAAGGTCCTGCGCCAATTAAAACCGAAGAAGGATGGTTACATTTAGCGCATGGGGTTCGTAATACCGCAGGAGGTTTACGATATACCTTGTATATGTTTATGACCGATTTAAATGATATTTCAAAAGTGATTTATCAACCGGCCGGTTATTTTATGGCGCCTAATTACGAAGAAACAGTTGGTGATGTTCCCAATGTGTTATTCGTAAATGGATGGATTAAAGATGAAGACGGAAAAGTATATATTTACTATGCTTCTTCAGATACACGCTGTCATGTAGCGGTAAGTTCCGTAGAACGATTAGTAGATTATGTAAAAAATACCCCGAAAGATAATTTCACATCAGCTAGTTCAGTAAACGAAATTATTGATTTAGTAAACCGGAATAAAGCTTATGGAAATTCTGCAGACTAATTTTAAAAAAGAACTTTTTCAGGAACTAATCAATATTGTTAATTATTGGAAAGAAAATAGCCTGGATATAGAAAATGATGGTTTTATAGGTAGAAGAGATCATTTTAATAAACCCGATTTTAATGCCGATAAAGGCGTTATTTTAAATACGCGTTTGTTATGGACCTTTTCCAGAATAGCGAATTTTAAGCCTGATTTTTCTACGGAAAAAGAAGCAGATAGAGCTTTTGAGTATCTGAAGCATTATTTTAAAGATGCTGAATTTGGTGGCGTATATTGGGTATTAGATTATCAGGGGAATCCTTTAAATACCAGAAAACAAATTTACGCGCAGGCATTTTTAATTTATGCTTTATCAGAATATTATAAGTTTTCTAAAAATGAAGAAGCCTTAAATTGGGCTTTAGAGGTGTTTAAATTAATTGAAAAACACGCGCTAGATAAAGAATTTGGCGGATATATCGAAGCTTTTAACCAAGATTGGTCGCCAATTGAAGATATGCGATTAAGTGAGAAAGATTTAAATGCTTCAAAAACTATGAATACGCATCTTCATATCCTAGAAGCCTATACAACTTTAGCTGAAGTAACTCATTCAGATAAGGTGAAAAAAGCATTACAGAATTTAATCAATCTTCATCTTGAAAAATTTTTTAATGCTGAAAATGGTCACTTTCAATTGTTTTTTGATACACAATGGAATTTGCAAAACCACGTGGTTTCATACGGTCACGATATTGAAGCAACCTGGTTACTGTTAGCTGCAGCAAATCAGGTTAACAATAAAAATTTGATTGAAAAAGTACAAAAAGCGGCAATTCAAATTGCAGATGTATTTTTAGCTGAAGCTTACAAAAAATCTGAGGGTATAATTAATGAAAAAGATTTAGAAACCAACCACGTCGATACCGATAGGCATTGGTGGCCTCAAGCTGAAGCGATGCTAGGTTTGGCGTATGCGAACAATATCCAAGCTTCAGAAAAATATAGAGAAGCTATAGAAGATATCTGGGATTTCACCAAAAAATATATTATCGATGAAGAACTTGGCGAATGGCATTTCAGAATCGATAGAAATCATAAGCCTTATGAAGATGAAAACCGAGTAGGAATGTGGAAGTGCCCGTATCACAATAGCCGAGCACTAATCGAACTAATTGAAAATTATTAAAATCTGTAAAAAAATACCCTAACTAAAATTATCATGATAAAACGACTCTTTTCAATATGTATACTTTGTATTGTTTGCTATTCGTGCCAAAGCGTAAAACCGATAAGCGTTAAAAACGGCCAATTTTATCAAGGCAATAAACCATACTACTTTGTAGGCGCTAATTACTGGTACGGGCCTTTAATTGCGGCACCTAATATTGGTGATCGGGATCGGTTAATTAAAGAGCTGGATATGCTGGATAGTTTAGGGGTTGATAATTTGCGAATTTTAGTTGGTGGTGAAGGAGGAATAGAAGATTCTCAGGTAAAACCGGCTTTACAGTACGAGCAAGGAAAGTATAATCAGGATTTGTTAGAAGGGCTTGATTTTTTATTGAACGAAATGCGTAAGCGTAATATGTATGCGGTTTTATATTTAAATAATAACTGGATTTGGTCTGGTGGAATGTCTACATATTTACGCTGGAATGGTTACGGAGATGTTCCTAATCCATTTTTAGAAGAATATACCTGGCCGGAATATTTTGCGTATACACAGCAATTTCACACGTGCAAACCTTGTCAAGAAGCTTTTAAAAAACACATTAAATTTATAATGACGAGAACCAATTCGGTTAACGGATTGGTGTATACCGACGATAATACCATTATGTCTTGGCAAGTAGCTAACGAACCAAGAATTTTTTCTGAAGAAGACCGCGAGCCTTTTGCATCCTGGTTATCAGAAACTGTAAATTATATGGATTCATTAGATCCGAATACTTTAATTTCTACGGGCGCTGAAGGAAAAGCGAGTTATCTGCAAGATTTAGAAACCTATAAAAACTTACATGCTACCGATAAAATCGATTATTTAACAGCTCACATGTGGCCAAAAAATTGGGGTTGGTACAATAAAGATAATGAAGAAGCTACCTTACAAACGTCTATAAAAAATGCACATGATTATATTGAAGAGCATAAAAAAGTAGCAAAACAACTTCAAAAACCTTTGGTACTTTCTGAATTTGGATTTCCTCGTGATGGCGAAAGTTTAGAGAGAGGTTCTTCGGTAAACTATCGTGATCGGTTTTATAAATCGATATTAGAAGAATTAAAAGCAAGTTTTAAAAATAAAAATGAGTTAAGCGGACTCAATTTTTGGGGATTTGCCGGAATTGCCAAAACAATTTCTGGGCAAGCTAAATGGGAAAAAGGAGATGATTTTACAGCCGATCCTCCACAAGAACCTCAAGGTTTAAATTCCGTTTTTGCTGAAGATACTTCTACTTTAAAAATGCTAAAAGAGTATAACACAATCTTTTCTAAAAAGTAAGCCATGAAATTAAAATCGATAACAACTCCTATTTTTATCGCAGCTATAAGTTTTACTGCACATGCACAAACTCCATCATCAATGAAACTTTCCGAAGAAGAAATAACAACAAAAGTCGATTCGCTACTCAGCTTAATGACGCTGGAAGAAAAAGTTGGTCAAACCGTGCAATATAACGGATTTTGGGATGTAACAGGCCCGGCGCCTAACGGTACTAACGAAGCCAAAAAATATGAAGACCTAAAAAATGGAAGGGTAGGTTCCATGTTAAGTGTTCGCGGAGTTAAAGAAGTGAGAGCGGTACAAAAGATTGCAGTTGAAGAAAGTAGGTTGGGTATTCCGTTAATTATTGGTTTCGATGTTATTCACGGGTATAAAACCCTAAGTCCAATTCCGTTGGCTGAAGCCGCCAGCTGGGATTTGGAAGCCATTAAAAAATCAGCTCAAGTTGCCGCTTCAGAAGCAGCAGCTTCCGGAATCAACTGGACGTTTGCTCCGATGGTCGATATTTCTAGAGATCCGCGCTGGGGTAGAGTAATGGAAGGCGGAGGAGAAGATCCGTTTTTAGGAAGCAAAATTGCTGCTGCTCGCGTAACTGGATTTCAGGGAGAAAATCTCGCCGATCCATTAACTATCGCGGCCTGTGCAAAACATTTTGCAGGATATGGGTTTGCAGAAGCGGGAAGAGAATATAATAAAGCCGATTTTAGCGCAGTCACTTTACATAACGTGGTATTACCACCTTTTAAAGCAGCTGTAGAAGCAGGAACACGCACTTTAATGAATGGTTTTAATGAATGGAACGGCCTCCCGGTTACTGCAAATAAATATTTATTGCATGATGTGTTAAAGGATGAATGGGATTTCAACGGATTTGTGGTATCCGATTGGGCTTCTATTGAAGAGATGATTACCTGGGGTTATGCTAAAGATAAAAAAGAAGCCGCTTTACGAGCCATGACAGCCGGAACCGATATGGATATGGAAGGCTATGTGTATAACGAAGCTTTAGAAGAATTGGTAGCTAATGGAACTATCGATGAAGAAGTTTTAGACGATGCTGTGAGAAGAATTCTACGTGTGAAATTTGAATTAGGATTGTTTGAAGATCCATATCGATATTGCGATGAAGAACGGGAAAGAACTATTATAGGTAGTAAAGAAAATCGTGAAGCGGTATTAGATATGGCAAAAAAATCGATTGTATTATTGAAGAATGAAAACAAGCTTTTACCACTTCAAAAGAAAAATCAGAATATAGCCGTAATCGGACCGTTAGCAGAAGATGATAATAGTCCGCTAGGAAGCTGGCGTTTAGGATCAGACGATCATACGGCAGTTAGTTTTTTAGAAGGGATGAGAGCGTATAAGGGAAATAATATTACCTACGCAAAAGGAGCTGATTTAATTACTAACGATCCACAATTTACCAAAGAATTACATGTAAATACGTCTAATAAAAGTGATTTTGATGAAGCTATAGAAACGGCTAAAAACGCTGACGTAGTTGTAATGGTACTTGGTGAGCATGGTTTCCAAACCGGAGAGGGAAGAAGTAGAACCGAATTAGGTTTATCAGGCGTACAACAAGAATTGCTAGAAAAAGTGTACGAAGTGAATAAAAACATCGTACTTGTTTTAAATAACGGTCGACCGTTGGTGATCGATTGGGCTGCAGCGCATATTCCTGCTATTGTAGAAGCATGGCAATTGGGAACTGAAAGCGGAAATGCGATTGCTCAGGTTTTATATGGCGATTATAACCCAAGTGGAAAGCTTCCAATGACTTTCCCGAGAAGCGTCGGGCAAATTCCTATTTATTATAACAAAAGAAATACCGGAAGGCCGGTAGATCCTGCACCAGGACAAGAGCAAGTATTTTGGTCAAAATATATCGATGAAGAAAATTCGCCATTATATCCTTTCGGATTTGGATTGAGTTACACCACTTTTGAATATGCAGATTTAAAATTGAATAAAGAATCCATTAAATCTTCAGATGAAATAAAAGTAAGCGTCACCGTTACCAATACCGGTAATTATGATGGTAAAGAAGTGGTGCAACTCTATATCCACGATAAATACGCTAGTATAATTAGGCCCATAAAAGAATTAAAAGGATTTGAATTAGTAACTTTAGAAAAAGGGGAATCAAAAACCATTCAGTTTACGTTAACCGAAAAAGAACTTGGTTTTTATGATGCTGAAGGAAATTATAAAGTAGAACCCGGAGAATTTTCAGTTTTTGTTGGTGGAAGCTCTGAAGCTGATTTAAAAAAAGAATTTACTATTAAAGAGTAGTATTTGCTTTTAGCATAAACTAAAAACCCTCGTTTGCAAACGAGGGTTTTTCATTGTAAATAAGTTAATATTATATAGTTTGACGACTAATTTTTTTGAAGAAATCAGTCTATTTTAATCTCAAAACTAGAAGCTGGTAAATTAGCTTTATTATAAAGATTAGGAACAATCGCATTTTTCCAGGCATAACGAACATAAAGCGGATTCTTAATAGAAGATCTCAGAATAACCGTATTGTTTTTAATGCTTGCTTTTACCGTTTCAAACTCTTTATTTTCTCCGGCAACTTCAAATTGACGGTCTGAATTTTTAAAATTCAATCCTTCGGAATGCGAAAAATTAAGGATGATTTTATTCTTTTTCAGATTTGCATTTTCTACTAAAGGCCCATATACTTCTCCTGAAAATTGATGATATTTTTGTTGTAAAGCGATATTCGCAAAACGTTCACCTACCGGTTTTTTATCTCTCGGATGGATATCTTCTAAATTTCCTAAATCTCCCGTTGGTATCATTGCTGTATTGGCTAGTTTTAAAACTTCACGCTGTATATTTCGAATTTGCACGCCGGTATCATGATCTTCTCCATAATTATAAGGTGCAATTTGTGCATAATAAAAAGGGAAATTATCGTTCCATTGCTTTCGCCAAGACTGAATTAAAGTCGTAAATGCATTTTTATAATAACCAGTATTCTCTGTATTACTTTCGCCCTGATACCACAAAACACCGGATATTTTAAAAGGAATGAGAGGTGCAATCATAGCATTAAAGCTATAAGCAGGCTCAGTAGGCCACCATTTTTCTTGCGGTAAATATTTAGTTCCTTGCGCCAAAGTCGAATCTTTTTTAAAAGCTTCAGACGGGATCCAAACTTCTGCAGGTGTTCCGCCCCAATACGACCCGATAATTCCAACCGGAACGTCTAATTCGTTTGTTAATTTTTCAGCAAAAAAATAGGCGATAGCACTAAAATACTGCATGTTTTCCGGGCTGTTAACTTGCCAAGTAGCATCGATATCGATTTGTGCAGTTTCTGCAGTACGTTTGGGAACTCTAAAAAAGCGAATGTTTTTATTGGTTGCATTTTTAATAGCTAAGCTATCACCAACTATTCCGGCAGAAGCGCTCCATTCCATATTCGATTGTCCGGAAGCCAGCCAAACTTCTCCTAATAATACATTTTTAATTTGTACATGATTGTAGCCAAAAATGTCTAAAGAAACTGGTTGTTTAGTATCGGTTGTTTTTAGGATCAGTTTCCATTGCGCATGCCTGTTCGTGGTTGTGGTAAGGGTATCGTTAGGATTCCAAGAAGCAACAAGCTTAATTTCTTCACCAGGATCAGCCCATCCCCAAATTATAATATCGCTGTTTCTTTGTAATACCATGTTGTCTGAAAATATACTGGGTAGGCTAACATTTGCGATAGCATTAATGCTAATTAAAAATAGTATAATGTAAATACTGAGATTTCTCATTTGATTTGAATTTTTTCTTTAGGAAATTACATAAAGTGCCTTCTAAAATATGATATTCAATTAAAAATGACTACTTATAAAAGATCATTTACTTATATTATTTTATATTCAAAACGGCACAATTTTATAATTGGAAGCTTCTAAAAACATCAACATTAAAATTCGATAAAAGAGCTAAATGCTTATCTTTAATTTATATGATCTGTATGGCGATCCATATTGACTGTTATTCATAGCCTTTTTGCAATAGAAATTTTTAATTTACAATCCATATTTGGCTACAATATAAAAATAAATTAAACTTGTAGTCATTTAAACTATTAGATTTTAAGAGAAAAGAAATCGTTTGAATTTCATTTGTACATAGTATCTTTAAATCTAAACATTATAATTTTATTGATATCATTTTTTGCCTTAGCATTTAACTTTTATTCAAGCTTTTATCTTATAAATTCATAACGTTCAATCTTTTAATTTTCTAATTTCATAATAAAATTAAAATCAATAATGAGAGGTGTTTTCTTCTTATTTTTTCTTCTGTTTTGTTTTTCTCCTACCTGCTTGTCCCAGTCAGGTAATGTTCTAGATGCATTAGATTCAAGATATAGATTTTCTCATAAAGGCGTCATCGACGGTCTTTCACCTGGAGTAGTTAATGATTTTTATAAGGAGAACAAGGGTTTTCTATGGATTGCGACAACTTCTGGATTAAATCGTTACGATGGTTACGAATTTGATCTTTACAGTCCTAAAACTTCGAATGCATCAGCCATTCAATCAAGACATTTCAGGAGAGTTTTTAGTGGGCCTTTAGGTCTTATATGGTGCAAAACGCCGGAAGGTATCAATATATTTGATCCTGTTTCTGAAAGTTTTACTGCAGATCAAACCGAGATTCTGAATAAATTAGGGGTTTCTGGTAAGCCTATAAGAGATATTGTGGAAATAGAGGGCGATATTTTTTTGTTTATTCATGAGGAAAATGAGATAACTAGGTATGATCGCAACAGCAAAAAGGTTTTTGTATCAGATGAATATAATGCCCTTTTAAAAAAGAAAGATTTAGAAATCTCTTCTGTGGTAGCACAAGAGGCTGGTAGTTTATTTATAATCTTTAAAAATGGTTTGATTCATCGGCTTAACTCAGAGAAGCTTTCCCTTATAGCGGAATTCGATCAACTTCAAAAGAAATTCAATAATACTTACCATGATTTTAGAATGATAAGCGATGACAAAGGAGATCTTTGGATTCATCTTTTTGAGGATTATGGTGTTTTTTATTTTAAATATAGAGAGGCAAAATTGTTCAATTTTACAAAAGATTCAGGACAGATTCAGCTAAGTACCAATCTGGTTAGTGATATTGAAAAAGATGCCGAAGGTAATATTTGGATAGGATCAGATTTAGGTGGAATTAATGTGATTAATCCCAAAGAACTGTCTGTAAAATATATTAAAAATAATCCAGAAATTGGAAACTCTTTATCCCAGAACAGTATTACTTCACTCTATTGCGATGATAAAGGAATAATGTGGGTGGGTACCTTTAAAAACGGAATTGATTATTATCATCCTAATATCATACGTTTTCCTTTACAAAAGAAAATACTGTCTGATCCCGAAAGTTTACCTTTTAATGATGTAAATGTTTTTGCTGAAGACAAAGCAGGTAATCTATTCATCGGTACTAATGGCGGTGGTTTAATTGAATTGAATAAAAAAACAGGGAAATATATACAATATCAAAACAATCCAGACGATCCAACCAGTATTTCCAGTGATGTAGTGGTTAGTATGTTATATGATAGTAAAGACCGGTTGTGGATAGGAACTTATTTGGGAGGTTTAAATTTAATGACTAAGAATGGTTTTAAACATTTCCGTAGTAATCCTAAAGATAGTACGACTATTGCAGGGGATAACATTTGGGAGCTTTTTGAAGATTCTACCGGTAAAATATGGATAGGTACTTTAACCGGTGGTGTTGATATTTATGATGAAGAGCGAAATCGTTTTATACATTCATATGATGGAGGAGGCAAGTTTCCAATCCATGCAAATTATATATCTTCTATTGCAGAAGACCAGTATGGTCAAATTTGGATAGGAACTTCTAACGGCGTAGATGTCATAAATAAAGAAAAGGGAACTGTCAATCATTTAACGCATCGACCAGATGATATGTCGAGTTTAAGTGATAATAACATTTTAGCCATTTATAAAGACGATGATAATCATATCTGGGTAGGATCACAGCAGGGATTAAATTTGTATAATCACCAAGAAAAAGTTTTTTATCACTACGGAAAAAAGGACGGTTTACCCGGCGAGAAAATTATTGGTATTGTTGAAGATAACGAAAAAGATCTATGGATAACTTCTTCTTTCGGTATTGCACAATTGAAGAAAGGTAATCGAGATTCTTTAAAGAGTAAAATCGATTCCAATTTCAAAATATATAATGATCTTGATGGTTTACAGGGCAATCTCTTTAATGAGAATTCTATTTTTAAAAATAGTGAGGGTGAAATTTTAGTTGGTGGTTTGCATGGTTATAATGTCTTCAAACCGCAAGAATTTAAATATAATCAGGAACAACCGGAGATCATTTTTACTAAATTCAACTTATTTAACCAGGAAATTAAAGCAGGTGAAATTGTAAAAAAAAGAACCATTTTAGAAAAACCTTTACATGAAACTGAAGCAATTACGCTGAAGCATAATCAGAATTTCTTTTCGATTGAATTTGCTGCTTTAGATTTCTTTCAGCCTTCCAAAAATAGTTATCGCTACAAATTAATTGGTGTAGATAATGGATGGCAAAACTTAAGAAGTTCGCAAAGAACAGCATCCTATACCAATATCGATCCCGGTGAGTATACTTTTGTAGTCCAGGCTTCTAATAATGATCAGGTTTGGAATAGGGAAGGGAAGCAGTTGAGGATAACGATTTTGCCTCCTTTTTATAAAACCATTTACGCTTATATACTCTATGTAGTATTCATTTTAAGCTTATTGTACTTTGCTCGAAGAAGAATTATTAAAAAGCAACAACGTAGTTTCGAAATAAGACAGGAAAAGCAAGAAGCAGACCATTTACACAAAATGGATCTAATGAAAATTAGATTTTTTACGAATATTAGTCATGAGTTTAAAACGCCGCTTTCAATGATTTTATCTCCAATTTCAAAACTGAAAGAACAGCAACATTTAGGTACTCATGTAAAGGAACAAATTGATACGATCAACGATAATGCTCAGCGTTTACTAAACTTGATAAATCAAATTCTGGATTTAGGTAACGTCAAGAATGATACACTTCTTAATTCTTCAAAAGCGAATATTGTTGAATTTATAGACGATATCGTTACCGATTTTAGGGAGTATGCAGAAAATCGTGGTATCAAGCTCAATTTTCATAGTAAACAAAAAACATTTTATACCGTATTCGATCTGGATAAACTGGATAAGATCATTTATAATTTATTATCAAATGCAGTTAAATTTACACCGAAAGGAGGGAAAATCAGTGTTTATTTAGATGTTCAGGGATCACTCTCAAATAGTTCGAAAGAGAATAAAAAATGGGTAATTATTGAAGTTGAAGATACTGGAGTAGGAATTGCTGAAAGAGATCAAGAACATATTTTTGATCGGTTTTATAAAGCAAATCTAAAGACTGATATTAATAAAACAGGTAGTGGCATTGGTTTAGCCTTGGTAAAGGAATATGTGAAGTTATATATTGGGAAAATTTCATGTGTTAGTGAACCAGGTAAAGGAACAAGCTTTACTATCAAATTGCCATTGCAGGAGATACCTGAAAAAGAAATGTCTAACAGTTTTCAGAAAAACACCAATAAAATAATAGGACAGGATGATAATCTCCCTACCGTATTGATCATAGATGATTCCCGAGAATTTTTAAATTATTTAGGGCAAGAGTTAAAAGAACAATACAATATTTTTATAGCTACAGATGCTGAAACAGGATGGAAGAAAACACTGTCCATAATACCAGATCTAATCGTTTGCGACTGGGAAATGCCTGGAATGAAAGGTACAGATCTATGTTTAAAAATTAGAAATGATTCTCGTACTAAGCATATCCCTTTTATATTATTATCGGGAAATCAAAATGAAGATTATAAATTGGTAGGTTTAAAGGCAGGAGCCAATGATTATGTGACGAAGCCTTTTAAAGTAGAAGTTTTAAAATCGAGAATAGAAAACCTTATACAGCAGCGAAAATCATTTCAAGAGGCCTATCGTAAAAAAATAGAATTACCGGATGTTGTGAACCGGGTACAAGTTGAGAGTGAAGATGAAAAATTGATGCGTAAAGTGCTTCAGCTTGTGAAAAAGAAATATCAAGATCCAGATTTTACCGTGAAGCAATTAGCTTCCGATATTGGAGTAAGCCGATCGTTTTTATACAATAAATCGATGAGCCTTTTTGAGAAATCTCCTTTAGAGCTTATAACCGATATCAGATTAGAAAAGGGAAAGGAACTATTGAAACATAGCCAACTTACTATTTCAGAAATAGCTTTTCAGACAGGTTTCAATAATCCAAAGTACTTTACAAAAAATTTCAAGAAAAAATACAAAATGTTGCCTTCAGTATATAAAAAGCAACATTGATAGATAAAATTTTAATATAATTTGCCTATTCTGATTTTTCATGAAAAAATATTTTCAATTTTATATATAAAATCAAATTGTCCAATTGTTAAAATTTGCTCGCTGCAGTGTTTCAGCGGTTTGTGATCGAACCTGAAAACATATTATCCCCTTATAAAACGATTTGATACCCTAGAACAGAGCTTCTATTCGATAATTTCGCAGTCATTACGATAACGTTTTAGTTTAATGTATATCCATATTATGAGCTATTAATTTTTGAATTGGAATAAAACTCAGGGTAATTTTAAGAATTTCTTATTAAAGAAGTGTATATGAAACAACAAACTATTTTTAAAATGAGGTTAAAACCTTATTTCTTAGCTACGATTTTTTTTATGTGCAGCATGTTTACTGTTTGGGCACAAGAAAAGGAAATCACAGGTGTGGTCACCTCCGCTGATGACGGAATGCCGATTCCCGGAGTTAGTGTTATTATAGAAGGAACCAGTAGAGGTACTACTACAGATTTTGATGGTAATTATCAAATAGAGGCTTCATCTAAAGAAAGTTTATCATTTAGCTACATCGGTTTCGAAACTCAAACACTTAGTGTTGGAAATCAAACTGAAATAAATGTGAGTCTACAAGTGTCAACATCAGAGTTAGATGAAATTGTAGTAGTTGGTTATGGTACGCAGCGTAAAAAAGTATCTACCGCTGCCACATCTATGGTAGAATCTGAAGATTTAATACAAACTGCGAGTATAGATGCAACAAGTGCTTTGCAAGGACAAACTTCTGGAGTAAATATTACTTCAACTTCAGGGCAACCTGGGGCTAATATGACCGTAAATATTAGAGGTGTAGGAACTGCTGGTAATAATTCTCCTTTATATGTTGTAGATGGAGTTGTGGTAGAAAACGGTATTGGGTATTTGGACCCTTCAATAATAGAACGAGTAGATATTCTTAAGGATGCTTCCGCTGCTTCTATTTATGGGGCTCGTGCTGCTAATGGTGTAGTACTGGTAACTACTAAAAAAGGTAAGGAAGGTGTAACTAGTGTTTCTGTGAATAGTTATGTAGGTTTTCAGGAAGTAGCCAGAACCCTTGATTTATTGGATAGCCGGGAATATGGATTAATTATGAATGAAGCCCGAGTAAATTCAGGATATGCTCCGCTTTATACTCAGGAAGAGTTGAATAATGCGGCAAATACAGATTGGCAAGACGAATTGTTTAATAATGGTGCCATCAAACAAAATCATTCAGTATTGATTTCAGGAGGAACTGAAAAAGTAAATTATTCTACAGGACTTTCTTATTATGGACAGGAAGGAATTATTGGTAGCCAAACCGATCAGTCACAATACGATCGTATTACTTTCAATAATAACATCACTTATGAGATAATTGAAGATCATTTGAAAATCGGAGAAAATTTCTCTTTCGCAAATGAATATAATAAAGGGGTGTCTGATGCCGGAATTTATAGTAATAATATAAGAGGGTTTTTGAATGCTCCGCCTACAATGCCGGTTTATGATGAAAACGGAGATTATGCAGGTTCAGATATTAGCTCTGATATTACAAATCCATTAGGCTCACTTTATTACGGTAACTTTAATGAAAGCAAAACGAATAGAGCAGTAGGTAATATTTTTGCTGAAGTTTCTCATAGTGACTTTACCTTTAGAACTAGTTTTGGAGCAGATATTAATGACAACACGTATAGAGCTTTTAATCCAATTTATGAGCTTTCAAGTGTAGCGTATAATAATACTTCTCAAGTTACTCAAAGCGCGAACAAATCGATTTCTTGGATTTGGGAAAACACCTTGAATTATCAAACTACATTAGCAGATGTTCATAATATTGATATTCTTTTAGGTACTTCGGCAAGACAAAATATTTACGAAGGTCAATCGGCTACCGGAAGAGATCTAACCTTCAATGATTTTGAGCATGCTTATCTATCTAATGCTACAGATCAAATTCAAAATTCTGTAAGCGGGCAAAGAGTAGATTACAGTATTCAGTCTTATTTTACAAGATTATTATACGATTATGACAGCAAATATTTATTTACAGCAACATTAAGAAGAGATGGTTCTTCTGAGTTCGGTAGTAACAATAAATACGCCTATTTCCCTGCATTTTCTGTAGGTTGGAATATCGATAGAGAGAATTTTTTCCCGGATAATTCTTTTATAAATTCTCTTAAATTAAGAGGAAGTTGGGGACAAAATGGTAATGATCAATTTAGCCAGCAGTTTGCTTATATTTCTACAATTAGTTCTTATAACAAAAATTACCATTTTGGTACTGGTGATAACGAGATGCCGTTAGAGGTAGGATCCAGTCCAGACGATTTATCGAATCCAGACCTTAAATGGGAAACTTCAGAACAGTTTGACCTTGGTTTTGATGCTAGAATATTTTCAGATATAAACGTAACCTTCGATTATTATCGTAAGGAAACGAAAGATTGGTTAGTACAAGCTTCTGTACCTCTTATCGCCGGAGCGAATGCTCCTTTTATCAATGGTGGTGATATTCGTAACGAAGGGGTAGAATTTAGTGCTAGTTACAACACCGATTTAGGTGAAGATTGGAGCCTTACTGTAAACGGTAATATTTCTTATAATAAGAATGAAGTTCTAAGAATTGCGAATTCTGAAGGCATAATTCATGGAGATAGTAATTTACTTTTTCAGGGATTGGACGAGATGAATAGAGTTGAAGTTGGGCATCCAATTGGTTATTTCTACGGTTTAAAAACCGACGGGATTTTTCAGAATGAAGATGAGATTCAGCAATACGCTCAAAACGGAGCTTTAATTCAACCAAACGCTCAACCCGGTGATGTGAGATTTGTAGATTTAAATGGCGACGGCCGCATTAATCAGGATGATAAAACTGAAATTGGAAATCCAAATCCAGATATAAACTTTGGTTTTAATGTGCAATTACAGTACAAAGCTTTTGATTTCTCTGTTTACACTTACGGTATGGCAGGTTTCCAAAATGTTTACGGGGTAAGAGATTATTCAAGACCGTTTAATAATTATACTACAGAAATTGTAAATCGTTGGACAGGAGAAGGTAGTTCTAACACATTACCAAGAACAACCTGGGGAACAACTTCAAACGGAAATTATACCCGCTTCTCTGATCTTTACGTAGAAGATGCCGATTTCTTGAGAATCAAAACAGTGAATCTAGGTGTAGATTTAACCAAACTTACCGATCAACTTGATGCCTTTTCAAGATTCCGTATATACGTGACAAGCAACAACTTGTACACATTTACAAACTATAAAGGAATGGATCCTGAAATCGGATTCGGAAATGCTAATCAATCATGGGCTAGAGGGATAGATGTAGGATATTATCCACAACCTAGAACTTACATGGTAGGCTTAAATGTGAATTTCTAAAAGATAAAAAAATGAAAAAGTATATAAAGATATTAGGGATAGCTACATTAGGGATTATGGCTTCCTGTTCTGATGATTTTATAGAAAACAGTCCTTATACTGAAAGAACTGAAGATAATTTTTATAAAACTCCAGAGGATGCTTTCGAAGGTTTAGTTGCAGCTTACGATGTTTTGCAACGAGAAGGTTATGGAGGATTCTTGATGGTTTCAGAAATTGCTTCAGACAATTGCTTCGGAGGTTTCGGTACAGCCGATAATCAGGTTTCTTTAGAATGGGATCGTTTTGAATATGGATCTGATTTAGAGATGAATCGTCCTGTTTGGGAAATTTGTTATATGGGTATTTATAGAGCTAACATCGTACTTGAAAATCTGGACGGTATCGATTGGACAGGAAATGAAGACCTAAGAACGCAATACGAAGCAGAAGCGAGATTTTTAAGAGCACATTATCATTTTGAGCTTGCTAGAATGTTTGGAGAAATTGTGCCTTTAGATCATTCTTTGAGTCCAGAAGAATTTGAAAGTCCACGAGCTCCTGCAGAAGAAACCTACGCACTGATAGCCGAAGATTTTAAATTTGCCGCAGATAATCTAAGCGACGACAATTACAGCTTAAATAATAGTGCCGATTACGGTAGAGTTACAAAATGGGCAGCTGAAGCTTATCTAGCTAAAACATTTTTATTCTATACCGATTATTACGAAACTTCAGATTTGGCCGGAGTTGTTTCTAAACAAGAAGCAACAACATACATTAATGATGTTGTAAATAATAGTGGTCACGAACTAATTGAAGATTTCTCAAGACTTTGGCTCGCTTCTTCTATGGAAAATTACGTAGGAGAAGGTAATGCTGAGATGGTTTGGGCAATTCGATTTAATGGTTCCGGTAATGGAGACTGGGGACTTAACGAAGGAAATCGCTTTCAGGTAAATATTGCAACTCGAGGAAGTAATTTGGGCCCATACGCTTATGGTTGGGGAGGTGCTCCGGTTAATCCTGAATTATACGATGCTTATCAAATAGGTGATACCAGACGTGATGCTACGATAATTAACTACGAAGAAGAAGGACTTGAATTTGATAACGATGTTCGAAGTCAACGCCAGCATACAGGATTATCCTGGAAGAAATATGCACCTATTACCAATGAAGCTGGGGAAGCAGTAGTAGCAGCAAATGGAGGTGATATTCAAATTGATGGTTACGAAGATTTTGCAGTGATCCGTTTTTCAGATGTCCTATTAATGGCTGCGGAATTAAATATGGATAGCGATCAGGGATTTGCGAAGGATTGTTTAGACCGGGTAAGAGCAAGAGCATTTCAAGACGATGATCATTCTATAGCTGTAACCAAAGAAAATATAATGGAAGAGAGAAGGCTAGAGCTTGCTTTAGAAGGAAAACGCTATTTCGACCTTATTCGTTGGGGATTAGATCGTGCAAAGCAAGCGATTGATAATTCTGGTGACGGTGCACAATTCGATGTGACTTTTAGAACTGAAACTAATGGATGGTTTCCAATCCCCCAATCTCAAATTCTTTTATCTAATGGTGCAATAGAGCAAAATCCAGGTTGGTAATTCTAATTTAAATTCAAAAAATTATGAAAAATATTAATTACATAGTACTTGCAATATTCGGTTTGTTGCTGGCTTCTTGCCAGGATGAATATAGCTTTCCAGAAGTAGCATTAGAAGGTGATCAGCTAAATTTCATGGTAACTCAGGCTAATGGAAATGACAATGAGATACATCTTCGTAGTATGGAGTCAAACTTTATTTCCTACTGGAGTTATACCGATTCCGAAGGAAATGAAATAGGTACATCTAATGAGGATAGTCTAAGTATTACCCTTCCTTTTGCGGGTACTTACAATGTTTACTATACCGCTTACACAAAAGGTGGTCCAGTTGAAGCCGATCCTGTTAATGTAGAAGTATCATCAAATGATGAAGAATATTTTAGCGCAGACGAGTGGGCAATGCTAACCAATGGTGTTGAAGGTAAAACCTGGGTTTTAGATATGGCTAGCCCTATTGGATGGGCAGGTTTGGACTACCCCCATAACGAAAGCGGAGCAGATTATTGGAACTGGTTTCCAGATTATGCTGGTAACGAATGGGTAATGGAAAATAAAGATTGGGGAGAGATTTCATTTAATCTTGATGGTGGTTACAATGTATCTGTAACACAAACAGCATTAAACTCTGATAGCCAAACAAGTTCGGCAGGAACTTTTAATTATAACATCGATAATCACAGAATAAGATTCAATGGTGGTGTAGAGTTACTTTACGGAGGTGATTATTATGGAGATGTGAGTAACTGGACTTCTGTAAATGTAGTTGAGATTTCAAACAATTCGTTAAGATTATCAGTAGTTCGTGATCAATCCAGAACTGGAGAAGGCATGGCTCAGATCGTTTTCCACTACAGGCCAAAAGAATAGATATCAATAAACCGATAGCAACAACATCTACCGGTTTTCTATAAATTAACTATGATTGCTTTGAAACAGTACATTACTCGTTACTTCTCTGTTGGAATATTTATTTTATTCTCATTGTCTTTTCTTTCTTGTAATAGTCAGGTTACAACATCTGATTTTGAGGATCGTAAAGTCTTATTTACAGAAGGATGGCAATTTCAACAGAATGACGATATAACCAATGTCAAAAAGATATTAGAATCAGATAGTTGGGAAGATGTCTACCTACCACATGATTGGAGTATTTATAAAGATTTTGATAAAAATAGTCCTACAGGTGTAGGAGGTGGAGCCCTTCGTGGAGGTGTTGGCTTGTACAAAAAAAGCTTTGCAATTTCAATTAAGGATAGTTCTTCTGTATTCAAAATTCAATTCGATGGAGTTTATCAGAATAGTGAGGTTTGGATCAACGGAACCAATCTTGGTAAACGGCCTAATGGATATATCGGTTTTGAATATGATATTACCAGATATTTAAAATTTGGAGAGGAAGAGAATATTATTTTGGTAAAAGCAGATAATAAAGATCAGCCAAATTCCAGATGGTATTCGGGTAGCGGTATTTATAGAAATGTGTGGCTTAAAAAGTTGAATAAAGTACACGTTCCACAATGGGGAACCTTTGTGACCACTCCTGAAATCAATAATGAAAAGGCCATTGTAAATATCAAAACTCAAATTGCAAACCAATTTTCAACGAAAAAAGATATTTCCGTAGAAATAAAAATTTTGGAAGATGATAAGCTTATCACTAATACCAAAGGTTCAGAATTTCAGATATCTTCAAATAAGGAGAATGAAATAGAAGAGCAGCTTACGATTACAAATCCAAAATTATGGTCTGTAGATAAGCCTTTCCTATATACGGCGCAAGTAAATATAATTCAGGGAGAAGAAGTTTTAGACCGCTACGAAACTAAATTTGGGATCCGCGATTTTAAATTTGACTTAGAAAAGGGTTTTATCTTAAATGGAAAATCCTTAAAAATTCGAGGTGTCTGTCTCCATCACGATCTAGGACCATTAGGAGCAGCAATTAACACCCGCGCTATAGAACGCCAGTTAGAAATTCTGAAAGAAATGGGCGTTAACGGTATACGTACTGCGCACAATCCACCGGCTCCAGAATTACTTGATTTGTGTGATCAAATGGGATTTATCGTAATGGACGAAGCATTTGATATGTGGACTAAACCTAAAACTGAAAATGATTATAGCCAATATTGGGAAGAATGGCACGAGAAAGATTTAAGAGATCTAATTAAAAGAGATCGTAATCATGCAAGTGTTTTTATGTGGAGTATCGGTAACGAAATTCAGGAACAATGGAGTGAAGAAGGTGCTAAAATAGGTAATGAGTTATCTGAAATGGTAAAGAGCATGGATACCACAAGACCAGTTACTGCAGGGATGAATCCACCAGTACATGTATCTGATGAAGAGGTTACCATACAATTTGAAGAAACCAAAGATCAACCTAATTCGCTTGCAGGCTCTGGAGCTTTAGATATTATAGGTTATAACTATGCACATCAAACCTGGGAGAAACATCAACTAAATTTTCCAAACACAGCATTTATTGCTACTGAAACCACTTCTGGTTTACAAACTAGAGGCTATTATGAATTTCCTTCAGATACTACTAAAATCTGGCCGGTACGCTGGGATAAAAAGTTTACTGGTGGTAATAAAGATAATACAGTTTCTGCGTTCGATCAGGTACGTACACCTTGGGGATCGTTGCACGAAACCAGTTGGAAAATCATTAAAAAGAATGATTTCCTTTCTGGATTTTATATCTGGACAGGCTTTGATTATCTAGGAGAGCCTACACCTTATGAGTGGCCTTCCAGAAGTTCTTATTTCGGAGTTATTGATCTAGCGGGTTTTCCTAAAGATGTGTATTATATGTATAAGAGTGAGTGGTCTAAAGATACCGTTCTTCATATTTTACCGCATTGGAATTGGGAGAAAGGACAAACTGTAGATGTTTGGGCTTATTATAATAATGCAGATGAAGTTGAATTGTTTTTAAATGGAGAGTCCAAAGGAACTAAACGGAAGAAAGAAGACGATCTTCATGTAATGTGGCGTTTCCCTTTTCAACCAGGAACGCTAAAAGCGGTTTCTAGAAAAGATGGAAAAATCGTCAAAGAAACCATTATCGAAACTGCTGGTAGCGCGGAAAAATTAGTGCTATCGCCAGATCGAAAAACAATAAAAGCAGATGGTAAAGACTTATCATTTGTTACGGTAACCATTAACGATAAACAAGGCAACATGGTTCCTAAAGCGAATCATAACATATCCTTCAGCTTAGAGGGGGCTGGAGAAATTTATGGAGTTGCCAGCGGCGATCCCACGAATCATCAATCTTTTAAAGGAACCGAGCATACCGCTCTAAACGGAAAATGCCTAGTTATCATAAAATCTTATGAAGAAGCTGGAGAATTAAAATTAACTGCAACTGCTGAAGGTTTAGAAAAAACTTCAGTAATCATACAATCGAAAAATAAATAGTGTACTCAATGATCTTTAAAACGTTTAAAAATTACCCTAGTCCTTTTAAGATAATGCTATCGGTAGCATTAGGTATTAGTTCTTTGGGATTTTCACAAGTTCAGAATACCGATGTTTTGAACGAACCCGTAGATGTAAGTAAGGATTTTGAAAACTATCAGAATACTTTTTATTTCGCTGATGAGTTGATGGATTTTAATCCGAAAACAGGGAAAGGAACTTTAAAATATAATCGTTACGAGTATCAAACTCGGCAGGCATTCAATAATATGTTGATGAAGCCAGATACCGTTGCTGCAAATGAATTTCCTTCTACAGAATACGCAGAAGCGCCTGAACTTCCTTTTGAAATTCAGTTTGTTTCAGATCGTACAGTTCGCTTAAAAATGACTTCCGGTCCGCAATTTAATCAACCTGAAACTTCACTAATGCTGGTTGACGGTACTGCCGCAAATCATCCTGAATTATGGAATTATTCTAAAATTGACAAAGGACATCAATTTAAAAGTGAGCACGGTAAAGTAGAAATTATTGCGAAACCATGGCACGTAAATATCTATGATGAAAAAGGGAAGCTATTAACCAGTACGTTACATAATTCAGATGTTCAAAATACGTACACACCTGTGCTGCCTTTTTCCTTTGTAAGAAGAAACAGCGATTATTCCAGAAGTTTTAGTCCGGTTTTCAGCCTTCAACCAGATGAGAAAATATTTGGATGTGGGGAATCTTTTACCCAGTTCAATAAACGAGGGCAAAAAGTTATTTTGTATACCGATGATGCTAATGGAGTACAGAACGAAACGATGTACAAACCAATTCCTTTCTACATGAGTAGTCGAGGTTATGGGGTATTTATGCATACTTCCTCTCCGATTACGGTAGATTTTGGAAAGTATTTTAATGCAGCAAATAAGATGATGCTAGGTGATGATGTTGCAGATTTATTTTTCTTCCTGGGAGACCCTAAAGATATTTTGGATGAATATACAGATCTTACAGGTAAAGCCGCAATGCCACCACTTTGGTCATTTGGTTTTTGGATGAGTAGAATTACATATTTTTCTGAAAAAGAAGGGCGTGAAGTAGC
Organism: Zunongwangia sp. HGR-M22; assembly: GCF_027594425.1. Taxonomy (NCBI): domain Bacteria; kingdom Pseudomonadati; phylum Bacteroidota; class Flavobacteriia; order Flavobacteriales; family Flavobacteriaceae; genus Zunongwangia; species Zunongwangia sp. HGR-M22. The sequence continues at coordinate 3,123,431 of NZ_CP115159.1, read as the reverse complement.
TAAAAACTTAAGAGATTATGAAATACCAAGTGATGTAATCCACTTCGATACGGGGTGGTTTGATGTTGATTGGAGAAATAATTATGAATTTGCCAAAGAACGTTTTGATGATCCTAAAGCCATGATGGCAGATATGAAGGAGGATGGTTTTCATGTAAGCCTATGGCAATTACCATATTTCACGCCAAAAAACACTCTGTTTAATGAAATCGTGGATAATGATTATGCGGTTAAAGATCGGAAAGGAAATATCCCTTACGAAGATGCAATACTAGATTTTTCGAATCCTGAAACCGTAGAATGGTATCAGGGAAAACTGAAACATTTGCTAGATCTTGGTGTAAGTGTTTTTAAAGTAGATTTTGGAGAAGCAGCACCTTATAGCGGTATCTATCATTCTGGAAGAACTGGTTTTTACGAACACAATTTATTCCCATTACGCTACAACAAAGCAGTTGCAGAAATTACTAAAAAAATTAATGGCTATACACTAATCTGGGCAAGAAGCACCTGGGCGGGGAGCCAACGTTATCCTTTACATTGGGGGGGCGATGCTGCCACTACAAATTCAGCGATGTCTGCAACCTTAAGAGGTGGTTTGTCTTTAGGACTTAGTGGTTTTAGCTTTTGGAGTCATGATGTTGGTGGTTTTGTAACCAAATCTCCTGAAAATATTTACAGAAGATGGACACCATTTGGGATGTTATCTTCCCATGTAAGAAGTCACGGCGAGCCACCTACAGAGCCTTGGGAATATAGTAAAAGTTTCTTGAAAGATTTTAGAAACGCAGATAATATGAGGTACAAACTTATGCCTTATATCTACGCACAGGCTAAAGAAAGTTCAGAAAAAGGACTTCCAATGATGAGAGCATTATTTGTAGAATATCCCAATGATGCGGGATCTTGGCTTATTGATAACGAATATTTATTTGGCGAAAGCATGCTGGTGGCTCCTTTATTTGAAGAAGAAACTTCCAGAGAGGTGTATTTGCCAAAAGGTACCTGGATAGATTATCAAACGCATAAAATTTATCAAGGTGGATGGCACACGATCGAGGCTGGTGATATTCCGATAATAGCTTTAGTTAAAAACGGTACCATTTTACCGCATATCAAACTAGCGCAATCTACTAAAGATATGGACTGGACACAGTTAGAACTTCAGGTGTTTGCAGATAAAGAAACCAATTCAGCCAAGGGAAAACTTTATTTGCCTGAGGGAGAAAAATTAGAAAATATTTCTGTTGAAAAAGATGGAAATTCATTTAAGCTGAAGCAAACTTCTTTATCAGATAAAATCAATTTCAAAACAGAAACAATAATAAAATAATCCCGAAAACCTTAAATCTTACTTACAGTCTTCAACTGATATTAGATGAATTCCGTAATAAAAAATTAAGATATAAATCCATTCAAAATGTATAATAAAATACCCCTTATTATTGCGGTAAACTTGCTATTTCTCAGCTGTACGTCACAAGAAAAAAAAGAATCTTATACTTTAGATTCTCCAGAAGGTAAGAATAGTATAACCTTCAGTTTAGACGGAAATTCCCCGAAATATGCCGTGAATCATGGTGAAACCAAAGTTATTTTACCTTCAGAAATGGGCTTTGTGTTTAAAGATGGCGATAGCCTTCAGCATAACCTAGAGATTATTGATGTCGAGGAATCTTCAGAAGATGAAACCTGGGAACAAGTATGGGGAGAAAAGCATGAGATTAGAAATCACTATAATCAGCTTACAGTTCATTTAAAAGAAAAGGCTGAAAAACAGCGGAAATTAGATATTGAATTTCGTGCTTTTGATGATGGTATTGCATTTAGGTATGTCTTCCCAGAGCAAGGTATCAAAGACAGTATTTTTATAATGGACGAGCTTACCACGTTTCAGCTAGCCGATGATGGCAAGGCGTGGTGGATTCCTGCTTACGATGAGCAACGCTATGAGAATCTATTTACAGATTCTAAAGTAAGTACACTAGATACTGTTCATACGCCGTTAACTATTGAGAGTGAGAGTGGATTGGCTATCAGTTTTCATGAAGCTAATCTTGTAGATTTTGCTAGCACTACTTTGGCTCATACTGGCGGCACTACGCTTAAAACCGATTTAGTGCCATGGGCAGATGGAGTAAAAGTAAGAACTACCAAATCTTTTACAACGCCATGGAGAACTTTGCAAATAGCTTCTAAACCTACAGATTTAATTACAAGTTATTTGATTCTAAATTTAAATGAGCCTAATGCAATAGCAGATACTAGTTGGATAAAGACCTTTAAATATTTAGGAATCTGGTGGGGTATGCATATTGGGAAATTCAGCTTTTGGGAGGGAGAAAAGCAAGGTGCGACCACAAAAAATGCAAAGGAGTATGTAGAGTATTCTAATAAGTTAGGAATAGACCATCTTTTAATTGAAGGATGGAATAAAGGCTGGACACCTTCTTGGTACGAAAATGCAATGCATCAGTTTAGTTTTACTAAAGACGCTGATGATTTTGACCTTAAAGAGGTTACCGATTATGCTGCTGAAAATGGAGTAGAGATCGTTGGTTATCACGAAACAGGATCTAATCTTGCGAATTATTTGAGTCAGATAGATTCAGCTTTTGCTTTATATAAAGAACGAGGAATTCACACCGTAAAAATTGGTCATGTAGGTTCTAAGCTGAATATGAAAGAATGGCATCATGGCCAGTATGGCGTGAATTATTTTAGATATGTGGTGAAAAAGGCTGCGGAATATGGACTGGAAGTTTATTTCCACGAACCTATAAAAGATACCGGTGAGCGTAGAACATATCCAAATATGATGGCGCGTGAAGGTGCCAGAGGACAGGAGTACAATGCGTGGAGTGATGGTAATCCGCCATCGCATACTGCAATCCTACCTTTTACACGCTTACTTGCGGGACCAATGGATTTTACGCCTGCAGTTTTCGATGTAGAAGTAAAACAAGGTTACCCCGGTAGAAGAGTGCATAGTACTACCGCTAAGCAGTTAGCATTAATGGTAGTTCTATATTCTCCATTGCAAATGCTTGCCGATCTTCCTGAAAATTATATAGACAAACCTGCTTTCCAATTTCTAACCGATGTTCCTACCGATTGGGAGGATACTAAAGTTCTAAATGGCGAAATTGGAAAATATATCACTACAGCAAGAAAAGATATAGCTAGCGAGGATTGGTATTTAGGAAGTATTACCAACGAAGAATCCAGAGCTTTAGAAATTACACTTGATTTTCTTGATGAAGGAGCAACTTACGAAGCTCAAATTTATGCAGATGCACCGGGCACCGGGCAGGAAAACAATCCAACCGCAGTTGCTATTCATAAGAAAAAAGTAAGCGCTGGTGATAGCCTAACATTGCAGCTTGGTGAGAGCGGTGGGGCGGCCATCAGATTTAAAAAACAATAATAGAAAACCATACCAATAAAAAAATTAAAAGCTTTCATAGCGTCTATAAACTGATTTTATATGAAAATTAAATCTAAAATAATAACTGTCTTTAGTTTGAGTCTTTTCTTGAATTTTATGGCCTGTAAAGGCGATAAAAAGCTTGTTAAAAATGACGAAAGTGAGCGTACAGAAAAGAGATATTTAGGAAAACCGGTTACTAAAGATTTTGATTCTAAAATAGATGAGCTTATCGCTGAAATGACCTTGGAAGAAAAAACCGGACTTTTACACGGTAATAGCATGTTTGCTACCAAAGCAGTAGAGCGCTTGGATATTCCAGAGCTGAAGATGGCAGATGGTCCTTTAGGAGTTAGAGAAGAATTGGAAAAAGAATCCTGGACACCATTAGGTCTTGATGATGATTATGCAACCTACTATCCAGCTGGTGCTGGTTTATCGGCAACTTGGAATCCAGAACTTGCTTACACTTTTGGGAATAGCGTAGGGGAGGAAACAAGAGCTAGAGGTAAAGATGTGCTTTTATCGCCAGCTATAAATATTATCCGTACACCGCTTGGAGGAAGAACTTACGAATACTTTACAGAAGATCCATTTTTGAATAAAAAGCTCGCTGTTCCTTTTGTTGTTGGAATTCAGGATAATAATGTTGCTGCATGTGTAAAGCATTTTGCTGCCAATAATCAAGAAACTCATCGTGATTATGTAAATGTGAAAATCGCTGAAAGACCTTTGCGTGAAATCTACCTACCAGCTTTTGAAGCTACTGTTAAAGAAGCTCATGCTTATTCTATGATGGGCGCTTACAACAAATTTAGAGGTGAATATCTTTGTGAGAATGATTATATGCTGAATCAGATTCTTAGAGACGAGTGGGGATTTGAAGGTGTTGTTATTTCAGATTGGGCTGCAGTACATACTACTGTAAATTCTTTAGAAAGTGGACTCGATATTGAAATGGGAACGCCTAAAGATTTTGATGAATTTTTCTTAGCCCAGCCGCTTATAGATGCTGCTAAGGCCGGTGAAATTTCTGAAGAAGAAATTAATAAGCATGTAAAGCGTGTACTTCGCGTAATGTACTCTGTAAAAAGTATGGGATCTGATGATCGCAAGAAAGGAAGTATAAGCACAGAAGCGCATTTTAAAGATGCTTACGATATTGCAGCAGAATCGGTTGTTTTGCTGAAAAATGAGCACGATTTATTACCCTTGAAAGCTAGCGGAATTAAAACTTTGGCTGTAATTGGTGATAATGCAAAGAAGAAAAATGCACTGGGAGGATTTGGTGCTGGTGTAAAAACTAAACGTGAAGTTACTCCGCTGGAAGGATTGAAAAATCGTTTACCAAAATCAGTGAATATTCAATTTGCCCAGGGATACGAAGAGCGTTATTCCAAAACCGAAAAAGCAAAATTAGGAGATGTTACGCTTAGTGGTCCTATAACTATCGACGAACTTGATCCCGAATTGGTAGAAGAAGCCGTGAACGCTGCTAAAAATGCAGATGCTGCAATTATATTTGCCGGTTCTAATAGAGATTACGAAACAGAAGCTTCAGACCGTGCAAGTCTAGATTTGCCATTTGGTCAAAAACAATTGATAGAAAAAGTATTAGAAGCAAATCCAAATACCATCGTTGTGATGATTGCGGGAGCACCATACGATATAGACGAGATTAGTCAAAAATCTTCAGCTTTAGTTTGGAGTTGGTTTAATGGTTCAGAAGGAGGAAATGCGTTAGCAGATGTTTTATTAGGAGATGTAAATCCTTCAGGTAAATTACCGTGGACAATGCCTAAAAAGCTGGAAGGTTCTCCAGCCCATGCAACTAACAGCTTTCCTGGTGATGAAACGGTAAGTTATGACGAAGGAATATTAGTGGGTTACCGCTGGTTCGATACTAAAAATATAGCTCCGCTTTATCCTTTTGGATACGGACTTTCATATACAGATTTCAATTTTTCTGATGTTGAAACAAATACTAAAACTTATACTCAAAACGATACAATTTCTATTAATCTTAATGTTGAAAATACAGGGGAATTAGCTGGAAAAGAAGTGGTTCAGGTGTACGTTTCCAAAATAGAAAGTGCAGTTGAAAGAGCCGATAAAGAACTAAAAGCATTCAAAAAAGTTGAGGTTTCAGCAGGTGAAAATACTAGTGTAAATATTCAGATTCCAGTAAAAGAACTTGCTTACTACGATGTTTCATCGAAAGATTGGGTTGTAGAACCGGGCATCTATAATTTGAAATTAGGAAATAGTTCCAGAAATATTTTAGAGGAATTAGAGATTACAATTCAGTAATTATGAAATCAAAATTTCTTCAATATTGGCTGTTTTCGATCTTAATTATTTTTGCGTCCTGTAATGATGATAAGAAAACGAGTTCAGCAGAAAAAGATACAGTTACTTCAAAAGAATATGCAGCAGATTGGGATTCTCTGGCCAAATATAACGAAGCCGCAGATTGGTTTAAGAAAGCCAAGTTCGGTATTTACGCGCATTGGGGAGTTCTTTCTGTTCCTGCTTATGCGAACGACTGGTATCCCAGAAATATGCATATTAAAGGGAGTGACGAATATAAACATCATGTAGCTACGTACGGCGAACCATCAGAATTTGGTTATCATGATTTTGTACCGATGTTTAAAGCTGAAAATTTTAATGCTGAAGACTGGGCGAAATTATTTAAAAAGGCTGGTGCAAGATTTGCGGGAATCGTAGCAGAACATCACGATGGCTGGAGTAACTGGGATAGTGAAACCAATCCTTGGAATGCGGCAGATATGGGACCCCATCGCGATTTGGTTGGGGAGTTGGAGAAAGCTATTCATGGCAATGGAATGAAGTTTATCACTTCTTTCCATAAAGCGAGAACATTACAATTATTTCAACAAGATTCTACAAAATGGGAGGATGATACTTCCTATTTTCCTTACGATCTAGAAATGCCAACTTCGTCTAAAGATTCGTTGTTAAGTATCATGTACGGGAATATTCCTAAAGAGCAGTTTTACAAAAATTGGTTGGCAGAACTTCATGAAGTGATTCATCAATATGGTCCAGATTTGATCTATTTTGATAGTAAACTCGATAAAATTCCAGATTCGATCAAAGTAAAATTTGTAGCCGATTATTTTAATTATGCTGAAAAGAATAATAAAGAAGTCGTTATCACTCATAAAGAAGGAGAATTACCTAAATCGGTAAGTCTAGAAGATCTTGAAAAAGGTAGAATGAACCAGAAAACCGAAGAATATTGGTTAACAGATGAAACTGTATCTGTTGGAAGCTGGAGTTATACCAATGATCTTGGATTAAAAACTTCAGACGAAATTATCGATTTACTAGCTGATATTGTAAGTAAAAACGGTGCTTTAATGTTGAACGTTTCTCCTATGGCTAATGGCGTAATTCCTGAAAATCAACAACAAATTTTGTTGGAAATCGGGGAGTGGCTTGATGTTAACGGAGAAGCAATTTACGGTACCGATACCTGGAATGTTTATGGCGAAGGCCCTACAAAACAGGATCAATCAGGAATGTTTGTAGATAAATTAACCTATACTGCAAAAGACGTTCGATATACTAGAAAAGGAGATACCATCTATGCTATTTTCTTAGGATGGCCCGGAAGTAATAAAGATATGTTATTAGAATCTTTTGCAGAATTAACATCTAACAATAAAATCTCTATTGCGAATGCAAACTTCTTAGGTAGTGAAGAGAAAGTTCAATTTCAGCTGCAAGCTGATGGCTTAAAATTATCTACACCTTCAAAAAAGCTTAACGAAAGCGCATGGGTTTTAAAATTAGAAACTACTACTAAATAAATTGATAACCAGCAAATCTTAGGATTTGCTGGTTAAAATATTAACCTAAAACTGTTATTATGAAATTACTAAAACTAACATTTATTTTTTTGGCTGTATTAGCCATACCTTTTTTAGTCTCTTGCTCAGACGACGATGAGGTTGTTGCTTCAAAGTCATTAGATTTTTCTGTTTATCCTAGCGAAATCGATTTTGCTTCTAATGGAGGAAATAATGTATTAAATGTCAATAGTAGCCAAGCCTGGACTATTGAGGGAGGAGGAGAATGGCTTTCCTGGTCTGAAGGTTCTGCAGAAGGAAGTAAAAAAGTGAATTTAAGCGCTTCACAAAATCAGGATACCATTGCGCGTTCTTCAATGATCACTATAACTTCAGGAGATCAGTCTTTCAACGTAAATATTTCTCAGCAGGCTATGGTTCCAGAACCTTCAGATGAAATTGTTTTTGCAGTAGAACCAGATAGTACAGATATGAGTGAAATGAGTGCTGTTGAATTTGCTAGCCAAATAGATATTGGATGGAACTTAGGAAATTCTTTGGAAGCTATTGGAGGAGAAACTGCATGGGGAAATCCTATGGTTACGAAGCGTCTCTTAGATTCTGTAAAAGCAGCTGGATTTGAGGCTGTTCGAATTCCGGTGGCTTGGAGTAAGTTCTCAGATGAAGCAAATTACGTAATTCAGGATAGCTGGATGGCCAGAGTAGAAGAAGTGGTAAACTATGCACTTGATAACGATATGTATGTAATTATGAATATTCACTGGGATGGTGGATGGATGCAGCCAACCTACGCAGATCAAGATGAAGTAAACGAGCGTTTGGATATCATGTGGACGCAAATTGGTAACCATTTTATGGATTATGGACCAAAACTTTTATTTGCCGGTACTAATGAAGTGATGGTAGAAGGAGATTATAACACACCTACAGAAGAATATTATACGGTGCAAAACAGTTTTAATCAAACTTTTGTGGATGCTGTTCGATCTACGGGTGGAAAAAATGCCTACCGATATCTAGTAGTACAAGGTTTCAATACCAATATAGATCATACTATTAATTTTGCTGAAATTCCTGATGATGTTGTAGAAGAACGATTGATGATGGAAGTTCATTACTACGATCCTTATAATTTTGCGTTAAATGCAGATAGCAATATTACGCAATGGGGAAGCAATGCAACCGATCCATCTAAAGTTGAAACCTGGGCTAATGAATCTCGTGTAGATCAACAATTTCAGCGAATGAAAACTACTTTTATCGATCAGGGTGTTGCCGTAATTTTGGGAGAATATGGAGCAATCGCTCGTACAAACATTTCGGGGCACAAGGCCTATAGAGAAGACTATTTTCGATACATAACCCAGGCAGCACAAGTCAATGGTTTAGTGCCAATCTACTGGGATAATGGAGATATGGGACAAAATGGATTTGCTATGTTTGATCGAAATACAGGAGCAACTTTATATCCAGATTTGATGGATGCTTTGGTAGAAACCAATCCATAATTTTTTAAAAAAAACATTTTGGAAAAACGAAAAGGAGCTATTTAGAGCTCCTTTTTTTATGAGTGTAATTTTCGATATCACTTGGCGCTGTCCTTAGATCACTCAAAATTGTAACAGTTGAAGCCAACAATTTTGCTTCTTTATAAATTCAATTTTGGCGCATTTAAAAAACTTGTATTACAACTATTTGTGGGTCAAAGTCTTATATACCCTCAATGTTAAGTTTTCTATGCTATGGCAAAACTTAATATGCTTCTTAATCGAAAGTTAACAAAAAGTTATATAATTGTGAAATAATTAGTTTCCGATGGAGATAGTAGTGCAAAAAATGAATAAAGTTTATATTGAAAAAAGGCGAACTCTAGGTCTTTATCATATCGTACATCAAAGTGATTGTCCTATAATTCCCAATAATTCAGATTTTATTGAAATGAGTAACTTACCTGAAATAGATGCAACTATAAGTAAGTTGAAAGATAAGTATGACGAACTTGAAAAATGTCAGGTTTGCTTCAAAAAAGAAGAATAACTAATTCAATTTTAATAGTAAATAAAGAAAGCTAAAGTCGTTTTATATGACTTTAGCTTTACCAACATTAGATTGCTTTTTGCTTACCAGATTCTAAGGCGTAATTATAATTTTCCTTCTCTATAATTTCAGTATTTTTTCGTTTATAATGAATCGCAATGTGTCCTAATTGAAAAACGATTTTGACTGAATCTTTCATCGATAATTTAGAACCATCTGCGTGTACCCATCTTTTTAAAGGCTGCTCACAGATAAACGATTCTGCTTTTTTGGCACCAAAATATTTTTTCATCCTCATAAATATTTCAACATCAAAAAGCCATTTGGTAATAAAGGTATCTTTAAATGCTATCTTGATAATTTCTTTATCCATTATTTTAGCGCCACATTGTGTATCTTTAAAATTCATTCTTAGAATTTTTCGGATTATATAATTGATTGTTAAGCTAATAATTTGTCTAGCAGATTCTTTTGCAATGTTCGCTCCCATTCTGGAAATTCTGCTACCACTCACAATCTTAAAATTAGAGTTTTCGATTGTTTTTACTAAATCATCAAAATCACTAAGATCTGTAGATAAATCGGCATCTAAAAAACCTATATAATCTAGATCGGTATATTCTGCCATATGCAACATTCCAAGCCTTACCGCTTCAGCTTTGCCTCCATTTTTTTCGCAATCGTAAACCGTAATATAGTCTTCACGTCCTTTTCTAAGATCTTTTAAAACTTTTAGTGTATTATCTTTACTTCCATCATTAACAAAACACAAATGATAGCCAGAATGTCCTTCAACAAAATCTGTAAATTCCTTGCTTAATAATCGGTCTTCTTCGTTGTAGCATGGGATTACAACACCAACACACCTTTTTTCGATAATCGTATTTTGTGAAACTTGTTTTCTTTCCTGATTAACTGAACCTATTAAACGCTTCACCCTGGCTGAAACTTCATCCAGACTTAAAGGCTTTTTCATATAATCCTCAACACCAAGATCAAAACTTTCAACAATTAGATTATCATCGGTGTTGCCGGATAGTACCATTATTGGTGTCTGCTTATTTTTTGTGCCTCTTATATATCTAATAATTTCAATTCCTGAAATTACTGGCATATTAATATCCACAATCACTAACTGGGGTTCAAAACTATCAAAGATAGATTTGGCTTTTAATGCATCAGTTTCAGTGATAACATCATAACCAAGTTCGGTTAATCTTCTTTTTAATGGTAAAAGAACTAATTGCTGATCGTCGATGGCTAAAATTTTCATGGCTTTGGTTTATTAATGTGGTTCAAAAATATATTGATTTAGAGTTAGTTAGCTTTGTAATTAGACGAAGCTTTATTTTTAGTTAGATGAATGGTGAGCTTCTATCGATAAATGGATAAGCGTTGCGTTAAACATTCTTTTATATTTATCGTAGTTTTATAGATGTATTTATATCAAATGAAGGAAAAGACTAATAAATATTTAATAGTAGCGTTGATTATTGGCGTTCTTTTTCACGGAACGGCAATCTTCTTTACTATAGAAAATACTTATGATGCTTTAATTCATTTATTTTTTGCAGATCATTATGCCAACAGTTGGTGGGAACCCTGGAATTACGAGTGGTACACAGGTTTTACCGTTATGGGTTATCCGCCGCTGGTACACCAGGCGATGGGACTGCTTAGTTATATTGGCGGACTCAAATTTGGATTATTCACGGTTGGGGTTATAGGTATCATTCTTTTCATTACTGGTGTATATCGATTTTCATTAATGATGTTGGGTGATCGTAAGGCAGCCGGTTATGCAGCGCTATTAGCAGTTTTTTCTTCTTCTTTTGTAGAAACACTGCATATCTTTGGCCAGTTGCCTAGCATCGTAGGAGTTTCGGTTTTGATGCATTGTATGCCCGAAATTTATATGTGGATAAAAACAGGAAAGCTGGGATCGCTGGTAAGAGCGATTTCATTATTAGCGGTAACCGTAACTTCGCATCATGTAACGCCAATCTTTGGAATGGTATTTTTTATTTTTCCACTAATCGGCATGGCAGTAATGGATAATTCTCGAGAACGAGTAAATCATATTAAAGAAGTCACTTTTAAGGTTTTTCTGAAATCTTTTTTTGAAGCTTTTAAACGTATCTTCTTGTTCGGCGGAATTTCGTTGGTAATCATCGTAACCTGTATTTTGCCGTACTGGGTCAATTCAAAGAAAAATCCAATTACACAGGTGCCTATTCCGCATGGGAGTAGGGATAATTTTCTGGAAGTTACCTCATCTGGTTTGGTGTTTTTTACCATTCCTTGGGGCATATTGCTATTTCTGTTACCTTATATATTTTATCGATATTATTCAAAAAGATACATCTTTTTTGGTCTTTCATTTACATTGTTAACCATTTTAGGAACCGGTGGAACTACGCCAATTCCAAGAATGATGTTGGGTGATACCGCTTTTAATATATTAACTTTAGATAGATTTACGCTTTGGGCATCGATTATGGCTTTGCCGATATTCGGGGAATTTGGTTATCGTTTTGCTGAAGGCGATTTGCGACTCAAAATTCAGGAGAAATTAGGCGCAGTTTATCATCGGGTTTTGGGCGCATTTTTAGTTGGGTTGTTCTTATTTATGGCAATATTCACTATAACTTTGGGCTATTTTAGGCCTATGCAGCCGCAAAAGATCAAAACTTTGCCTATTACCAATTTCCTTAGTCAGGATCAACACGATCACTGGCGATTTTTAACCTTAGGATTTGGGGATCAGATGGCATGGCTTTCAGCACAAACTAACGCATTAACTGTGGATGGAAATTATCACAGTGCTAGGCGTTTGCCCGAGTTAACTACCAGGGCTATAGAACGATTGGAAAATTCAAAATTTCGAGGTGTAGAAGGGATTGGGTCTTTGCAACAATTTTTAACAGTACCAGATAAGTATAATCTAAAGTATATATTTTCCAATGATAAATTTTACGATCCTATATTGTACTTTTCGGGTTGGCAGCGGCTTCAGCAATTAGAAAATGGGATTATGGTATGGGAAAGATTAAATGTCCCACCTTTAAGCCAAATTCTTCCAAAAGACGATGTTCCTGTTTTCCTAAAAATAATGTGGGGTGTAATACCGGTATTAACCGTTTTGATTGCTTTTTTTATTAATATTCAGTTGATTTGGTTTCAGACGCTGAAGATCAAAATTCCCGAGAAACCAGATTTTTTAAAATTTAAAACCAATTATAACGGCTTCAGCTGGAAGCTTATTAAGATTAGTCATCTTTGGGCGGTAATTTTATGCGGAGTTATTTTCTACGGAATTTACCTTTTTTACATTAAAAATGCGACACAGATTAGTGCTGAAAATGTCGTGCGATCTTATTACGACGCCCTCGATTTTAAAGAATTTGAAAGAGCACATTCCTATTTAGATCCTGAAAGTGATGTCACCATCGCCCAATATATGCTTGAAGTATCTGTGACAGATGGAATTTTAAGTTCCTATGCGAAAATGGATTCGATTGGGCTTGAAGTTTTAAGTGAATCTAAAAATAGGGCAAAGATCTTAGCGCATACCGAGTGGATTACCCCTTTAGAAAATATCGATAAAACCTACGAGCATGATGTAATTAAGATAGGAGGAAAGTGGTTTATAAAACCCAATACCTATGATTTAGATATTCCGCCAGATCAATTATTTTCGGATAATCTAACGCAGTTTTATAATCATGGCCGGCGAAGAATAACCACACAGCAAACCTACCATCAGGATGTTTTAAAACAACCGGTTTTAGAAGTTCTAACAGCCAAATTGGTTAAAAAAGGCGATCGTTATGCAATAATTGGTGAAATACAAAATGTCGATAATGTGCCTGCCGATGTGGTAATTAAAGGAACTTTATATAACGACGAGAATAAAGCATTGGCAGGTTATAGCGCTAAATATGTAATGAGTCACAAATTACTTCCTAAAGAAATTACTAGTTTTAGAGTGGATTTTGAGGGGATTGCCTGGTTAGGAAAGGATGATAAAATTCCGGAGACTTTTAATCCAGACGAATTTACGCCGGTAGAATTGCCAGAACCGCCAACCAAATTCAATTTGCAATGCGCAGGAAATGTAGCCAATACAGATCTTTATAAGTATGTAGCGCTGGCCGATGTAAATTATGCTGAAGACCAGATTTCTGGGACACTTTTTAACTACGGAATCCAGGAAGTGACCATTCCCGAGCTTATTTTTTCTTATTATGACGAGAATAAAGAACTAATTTGGGTAAATCAGGATTTTATGCGAGAAGGCGTACGAGTACAGCGAAAACAGTATTTTGACTATGATCTACCGAATCTCGAAGAGGTGAAGATCATCAATTCTTCATTGGAAAATATTTTCGTGAATGGATTACCAAATAAAGAGATTGCTATTAAAGTAATTCCCGATCGAAAGGAAGAACATCCAAAAGAGCAAATGCAACAATTAGAAGGTAAAGGCTATAATTTCATTAAATTAGAACTGAATAATTACGTTGGAAATCCAAAATAATGAGGCTAAAAATAAGATTCATCATATTGCTGAGTTTGGTCTTTTTAGGCTCGTCTTTTGGATTTTTTTATACTGAAGTTCCTATTGAAAAAATCGAGTTTGTAAATGATCAAGATCGGTATATAGCGGGTGAAAAAATTCAGCTGAATTTTAGCAATATCGATGAAAGTTTTAAACTCTATCTTCACCATTCGTATTCACAAACCATATTAAAACCCAAGGGAGCAGAAAATAAGTTCAGTTTTGTGCTACCTGAATTTTTAAGTTCGAAGACGGGGAAAGTCAAATGGATTTTGCTGAAGGATAAAGAGCAAGTGCAAACCGGAAGTTTCGAGATTTTGCCAAAAGTTGCATCAAAAACGGTGATTGAAAGTTATTTTGGGCCGAGAAGTATACAAGCCGGTGATCGCGATTATTCAATGTTAGTGGTGGTACCTATGGACGCGATGGACAATCCTTTGTCCGATAGTACAAGTGTGATGTTGCACAAACAGTTTTATCAGGAGATCGATTCCATAGAAATATTTACTAATAAATTGATGGCGTGGAGAAATATTATGGCCTATCGAAAAACAGGGAATATCAATGTTTCTTCAACAGTTTTGGGTATAAATTCAATCGAATTAACGACTAATGTTTTTCCTTCAAACGCTACAGATTTTCAGATCTCATCATTCAGAAATCATGATTTTGCCGATGGTAATCAGATTGCTGAATTTACCACTTCAGAAATTAAAGACGAATGGGGAAATACGATTAGCGATGGGACTTTGGTGTCTTTTTATATAGAAAATGAAGCCGGGACGATACTCACCACAAGAGGAAGTTCGATTGAGGGTGTGGCAACGGCAAAAATAATTCATCCAGATCATCCCGACACCTGGCAAATAAAAGGCTACGTGACCGGTTTAGCTGAAAGTAATGAGATTGAAATTAGTTTTAGGCAAGCTTTAAAAGATTTTGAAGTTGAATTTTCTAACGGAAATCGAACAATTAAAGTTGGGCCATTGCAAAGTTTTATGCAGCAGTTAATCCCAGATGGAGCAGTGGTGAAATTGCATGTTTTTCATCAAAATAAATTGGTTGAGGTAAAGCAAGAGACCTCAAATGAAGGTTTTGTGACTTTTAGATTAACCAAAAGTTTTTATCCTGAAAACAGCTATAGTTTTAAAATTGAAGCTTTGGGCAAAAGCAAAACCACAGAAGTACTGAATTATGAAGAATAAATTGAGTAAAAATATCTATCGCGCAGGTTTGATCGTCACTTTTGTGGCGCTAAATGCATTGGTACTTTTTGGGTTAAGTTCGGTTTTGGCGTGGTTAAATACAGGAGCCGAGCGCACGGGAATGTTACATACTGAAGTATTAAGCAAAGACGTGTATTTGCCGAATATTGAATGGGAAAGTTTAGAAAATCCCGGCCGGCCGATGGAGCAGCAGACTTTGGGTGAAATTCAGCAAGATTATTTAAACGCCTGGTATGTAAAACACGTGGCCTACAAAACCAATAATCCATACGGAATTGAAGATTATTATACCGATAGTTCTCGCGTTAACCTTTTTAAAACCATTGCTTTTAACAAAGAAAATGATATTCATTTAGAGGCAACGACTTTAAATCATCGTCCACAATTAGAGTTTTATAGTGCCGATGGACAGTTAGTGGTAATTACCGATAATGAGGTAATCGAGTATCAGGAAATTTACGAGCAGGATCAAAAGTTATTGACACATCAGGATACTTCTTCTTACCGGGTGATGCTGTTGTTGGAAGATGGTTTTTGGCGCATTCGGCATATGGTAAAACAATCGGCAAAAACGCAAAAAGATTCTGTTTCTACCAATAAACTTGCTGAAGTTAAAGGCAAAAAAATCTATATAGAAAATAAAGAATTTCAGATAAAGGGTATCAATTATTATCCAAAGGATTCGCCCTGGGATATGTTTGGGGAAAACTTCAGTCGAGATACGATTTCTCAGGATTTTGAAATTATTAGAAATGCAGGATTAAATAGTATCCGGATTTTTCTTCAGTATGAAGATTTTGTTAAGGCAGAAGTGCTTCCGCAGAAATTAGAAAAGCTTAGAACCGTTTTAGATTTGGCTGAAGAACATCAGCTAAAAGTAGTGGTAACCTTGTTTGATTTTTATGGTGATTATTCGGTTTTAGATTGGACGTTAACACATCGCCATGCAGATCAGATTGTTTCAGCCTTTAAAGATCATTCGGCAATTTTGGCCTGGGATCTAAAAAATGAACCCGATCTCGATTTTGATAGTAGAGGTAAAGATTTGGTTTTGCAATGGTTGTCCCATATTGCCGATCAGGTTAAAAAATACGATCCAAATCATCTAATTACGGTAGGATGGTCTTCTCCAGAAGCTGCAGTAAATCTTCAGCAGAAATTAGACTTTGTGTCCTTTCATTTCTATAAAGATCTTGAAAAGTTAGATTCAGATTTTGAAATTTTGGAACAAAAAATTCCGAATAAGCCGCTAGTAATGCAAGAATTTGGGATGAGCTCTTATCATGGTTTATGGAATCCTTTTGGTACTGATGAAAAAGATCAGGCTCAATATCATAAAAAAATGCAAGATTTCTTTAAAAAAGAAGATCTCGCATTTATGTCTTGGACGTTGTATGATTTTGAGGAAGTTCCATCTGATGTGGTAGGAAGATTGCCATGGAGGAAAAGCAGGCAAAGATTCTTTGGATTTCTAGACCAACGGGGAGAACCTAAACCTGCCTTTAACCACATTACTCACTAACATCATCACACTACGCTAACTCCATTTTTTAAGTTTCTATGTATAATTTTCTGAAATTCTTCTAAATACATGTCTGCTATTTTCTCCATTGGTAAAGAACAGGAGGCTTCGTAATTCTTTTTACCTAGTTCTTTTCGGTAACCATCGTTAGATACAATTGCATCTATAGATTTTGCAAGAGAATCTACATTAGAAGGCGTGAAAAACTGCCCACGATAACCTTCTTCTCTAACCAAAATACCTAAGTCACCAAGATCTGGAAGCACCACGGCTTTACCGTAACTGCCAGCCTGATGTAAAACTCCGGAGCTGCCGGTAGTTGAGGTGTAGGGAAACACAACTACCGCACTCTCTCCAAAGATCACCGGTACGTCTTTTTCTTCAACATAACCGGTAAATGTAAGATTAGGAACATCTTTATACTTCTCCTTCATGCTTTCTATATAACCCGGTGTATTAGGGCTATCTGTTCCTGCAATTACAATTTCCATTTCCTCATTCGAGGTTTTTCTTAGTTTTTCTATAGCTTCGATTAAGATTTCAACTTTCTTATAGGTTCCAAATTTGCCAAAAGTCATAATCTTTTTTGGACCTACTGGTAGATCGTAAGTTGGTTCTGGTGGCGTTTCGAAGGCACCATGCGGAATCAACATTACGTTCTTTTTTTTGTATTTTGACTTCAAAATATATTCATACTTACTAATGGTTACGGCCACAAGATCTGCCTGTAAAACCAATCTTGTAAGCGTTGTACCGATGCCATTGTATAATTTTTGCATCAATTTATTTTGAGTAAATCCTGCCTTTTCTAGATCTACCGTTTCAAGAATATTATGTAATAAAACTATAGTTGGGATTTTCTTTATTCTGAAAATCATAGGGAGCATTAAGCCTAAAGCTGCCGCAATTTTCTTGTCACCAAATTTCATGAATTGCAGATTGAATAAAATAGCATCTGGTTTTTCAGCTGAAATTGCTTTGTAAATATTCAAGATGTTTGCATAGCTATTAAACTTCCAGCAATCTTTAACCGTGATTTTGCAATTCGCATCAAAGTCAATTTGCTTTTCTTCTTCAGTATGATCTGTAATTAATACGATCTCTTCAACTTCATCTTTTAAAGCAAAATGCTTTACCAAATGGTATCCATACTCCGTTAATGTTACTTTGCTAGGAGGGAACGCTGTTACAATTGCTAGTTTCATGGTAATTTGGTTTTAAAATTCCTTTTTACAGGAGCTAGTTATGTGAGGAGTACCTCGATTAATTTTTATTGATAGTTCAAATATCTTTTAAAACTTCTCTTTATTTTTTCTTCTTCGATAGATGGTAATTTACTGTAGATGAGCTTTCTTTTTGTGTTGGTAAAAGAAATAACCAAGCTGAATTAAAAGCAATAAAACCATGATAATAATCTGTACAATAACCACTTGCTCTAAAGAATCATGGAAGAAAACGATTAATCCTACCTGGCCTAATCCAAATACTCCAGATAAAGCAACGGGTATATAGGTATCGATCGATAAAAAGTAGTACACAAATACGTTCGAGATCGCGAATAAAGAGGTTGCTAAAGCATACTTCCAAAGTAATGGTGCGATACTCGTATAAGCATCACCAAACATAATATCTATAATTAATTCGGGAACGAAATAGGTTACCGTAATAATGCTTATTGCCAAAAGACTAACAAAACCAACGTATTTAAAAAGTACCGGCAAGGTGTTCTCGCCATTCTTCTTTTTTTGCACAACGGTTGGCAATAAGATCATCACAAACATCCAGGCTACAAAGTAAACTAATCGACCAATCAAAGCTAAAGAAGCATATAATCCTGCATCGTAAGAGTCGAAATAATGTTTAACCAATAAGATGTCGCTATTATTAATAATTATCTGTGTAAGCTCGTAAAAAGCAGTAATAGCGATAAAGTTCACCAAGCTTTTACGATCAGACGCTTCTAAGGTTACTTTGGTAAAAAAGTTACCACTTTTTTTAAACGGAATTAACCCAAAAACAAAGGAGATTAAAATTCCTGAAGCAATTAAAACCGAAGAACCATTAGCCAAAAGCGTTACCAATAGCAAAGTGATCACTAATCGGCTAAACATTTCGGTTTGATAGGTTGCTGAAAGTTTGTAGAAACTTTTGCTTCCCTGATAAAAACCACGATTTACGCTCATTAAAAAGTAAAGCGGAATTCCAACACCAAAAATCACAAACATCCATTTACTATCGGTATTAAAAACCTGCTGTAGTTGCCCTGCAAATAAAACAACTGCAAGCGAAGCAATAATCCCAATAATTAGACTTGCTTTTTTTACGTAGTTTAGAAAATGAAGTTGTTTTTCAGTCTCATAACCGGCTGTAAATTTTGCTACGGTCAACTGAAATGTCATGGCGATAAACGACAAAACAAGTAAAAAAGTGATTAAAATCGCAGCATTGGCAAATTGCTCTGGTCCTAAAATTCTACCTAACAAGAGGTTGTAGAGGTAGTTTCCTACATTTACTCCCATTGCGCTCAACATAAAGAACTGTTCGGGAGTTATTTTTCTTACCTTTAGTTGTGATAAAATCATTTCAGTTCGGTTTTAGATTAGATATTGGAGCAAATATCTCTCACATTTCAATGAGAAGGGATTCTATTTCGTTGAGCGGAA
Organism: Zunongwangia sp. HGR-M22; assembly: GCF_027594425.1. Taxonomy (NCBI): domain Bacteria; kingdom Pseudomonadati; phylum Bacteroidota; class Flavobacteriia; order Flavobacteriales; family Flavobacteriaceae; genus Zunongwangia; species Zunongwangia sp. HGR-M22. Next base: position 3,104,156 of record NZ_CP115159.1, on the reverse strand, counting down.
GTTTTATGTAGATGAATGAAGACCAAAACAGGCTTAACTTGCAACTACAAAAATTAACCAAATACCCATGAAAAAACTTAGCCTATTATTATTCTTATTTATTGGAATTCAATTAGTTTCTGCCCAAGACATGCAAGAAGGTTTTGGATATCTGGAACAAGGCAATTTTGCAAAAGCAGAAACTTTTTTTGAAGGTATTCTAAAAGATTATCCCGATAATAAAACTGCAAATCTTTGTTACGGTAGAGCAGTAGGTTTAAATGGGCAGGCGCAAAAAGCGACTGCAATTTTTACTGATTTGCTTAAAGAGTATCCCGGCGACCTGGAAATCGAATTAAATTATGCCGAATCACTTTTATGGGGAAAACATTATGATGATGCTAAAGCATATTATAGCGATCTGGTACAAAAATATCCTGATAATTTTGCCGCACTTTTAGGTTTTGCAAATACCCTTTCTAACTTGAAAGAATACGATAATGCACTAATTTATGTTAATCGTGCTTTGGGAACTTCACCTGGAAATCCTAATGCTATGGTTTCTAAAAAATATATTCGTTTAGGATTTGCGTACCAAAAAATGCAGAATCAGGAATACGAGCCGGCGATAAGTTTATTGAACGAAAATTTAGAAGATTTTTCGGGCGATAGAGAATCTTTGCTGAATAAAGCCAATATCTACTTAATAACTAAAGAAACCGACGAAGCTAAAAATGTATATTTAGAATTAGCCAAAAACGCCAAAGATAGTATCGTCGCTTTAAACGGAATGTCGCTTGCCGCGCATATTGCTGAAGATGAAAAAGAAGCACAGACGCTTGCTGAAAAAGCGATTGAAAAAGCTGAAACTTTAGGAGATTCCACTTCTATACAGACTTCAAGAGAGCGCTATGCCCAGACTTTGGTTTGGAATAAAGATTTTAAAAATGCGGAAGCTTATATTTCAGAATTAATAAAAGAATACGGCGAAGAAAATTGGGTTTTGTCTTTGCGCGCAACATTAGGTATGTATCGAAGTGATTTTAAAGAAAGTATCGCTGATTATCGACAAATATTAGAAAAAGATACGGCTTCTTTTGATGGGAATTTGGGAATTGCCAATGCCTATTTTGCAGATGGTGAAACCGAAAACGCATACGATGCCGCTTATCAGACTTTAAAAGTGTTTCCTAATCAAAAAGATGCGACTAGTTTTATAGGAAAATTAGATCGCAGTTTTACGCCAACGGTAGAAGAAAAAATAAATTACACCTTCGATAATGGAGATAACAAGGCCTATGCTACCAATACGAATATTGAATTTCCGGTAAGTACAAAATTGAGCTTCAATGCAAATTACAACTATCGAAAAACCAGAAATAGCGTTACAGAAAATGAAGCAACTTCGAATAATTTTAGTTTAGGTGGAAGTTATAAATTTCATCCAAAAGCAAGTTTTCATGTTTTAGGAGGAATAAATTCAGCAAACTCTTTCAGCAATAATTATAACCAATTTTTAGCGCAAGCTTTTTTCAAGATAAAGCCTTACAAGTTACAGGATTTAGAAGTTGGGTATAACCGCGAAGTGCAGAATTTTAACGCTGATCTTTTAGATCGAGAAATTGTAGTAAATAATTACTATCTGAATTATAATATGGGAACTAATTTTAATTTAGGTTGGTTTACGCAGTATTATTTTAGCTCGCAAAGCGACGAGAATAGTAGAAATTTGCTGTTTACTTCTTTGTATTATAATTTCTTGTCGAAACCGGTTTTAAAAGGAGGTGTAAATTATCAATTTTTGAGTTTTAAAAATCAGGTGCCAACGATCTATTTTAGTCCGTCACGATTTAATGCGGTTGAAGTTTTTGCAGATTTCTTAATGGATGAAAATGCGGTCGAAGCCAAAAGTTTGTATTACGGTTTAACCGCAGCAGTAGGTTATCAGTTTATCGAAGATGATCCTAAACAGTCAACCTACCGAATTCAGGGAAAGTTTGGATATAAATTTTCTGAGCGTTGTTTGGCCAATTTCTACGGAACAAGAAGTAACATAGCTTCAGCCACTGCAGCCGGATTTACATTTACTGAATTTGGATTTAGACTGAAGTGGATCTTTTTGAATAAGCCGGTTTTTGAAACGAAGTAAAATAATGATCAGGAATGGGGAATTTAACTATTCCTGATTTTAGTATTAATTACCGTAAATATCTTTTAGAATTTCCAGTTCTTCTGTGGTCATAGGGAGCATCTCACTATTGGTCCATTGCTGCTTTTGTTTGAATTTAGCCACGGTTTTATTGAACGCTTTTTTAGAATTATAGTTGCTTCTAAATTTTTTGACTTTTTTTCCTTGAATTAATTTATTGAAGGCAATCTTGCCCTTCATCTCAAAATGATAGATGGAATCATTTTTAAAAAGCGCTGTTTTATCATTTGTGATTTCTGCATAAGACAAAAATTGTTTACTGTTCTTATCGGTGTTGTATTTAATGAACAAAGCAATTCTTGTAGTATAATTTGGTTCCTTACGTGTTAATTCTGGCATTTCGCTTCTTAGGTATTCAACTTTTATTTCTTTTATGGCGAGTTGGTTTTTATTTAAAAAAATATATCCGTTTGCTAAGTCTTTTTCTTCATCTCCAGATATGTCAATTTTATATATTTCTTCTTCCTCATTTTCAATTTTACCTGCATAGCTAAAGTTCATTGTTTTAAGTTTTTCTAACACGGGAGCGTTCTTTAGGCTAGGATCCATTATATTTAAAAACTCAGCTACACCACTTAAAAGATTCAATGGCTCATATTTTTCTGTCTTTTTAACCTCAGAAATTTTGGTTTTGGTTTCCTCTTCCAGCGATGCTTTGTAGGATAGAAAGTCGGTTTCGATCATTTCTACCCCTTTTCCATCTTTCTTTAAGCTATATCTAAATATGCCTGCTTGATTAAAAGGCTGTAAAAAGAAGTTTTTTGGAATGTTCTTAAATGCTTTTAAAATGGTGTCTTTCGCATTGAAGTTGTGTAAAACAACTTCATTCAAATTATAAGCGAGCGCTTTTAAATACAAGGTGTCCTTTAACTGTGTAGTAGTAAATTTTCGTGTTTGATAGCCTACATGAGAAAGTTTATAGTCTTTAAAATCCTTAGGCGTGAAAATAATCCCGTCCTGATTGCTCACACTTCCCTGATTAGTGCCATACTCTAGATTAGCGTAGGGAATAGGCTCTAGGCTTAGCGAATCTAAAACCAGCGCTTGTTGGGATAACATTGTTGCGGAACACGTCATAAAGACTGCCAACACAAGTACTCTGAAAACCTGAGAACAATAAATCATAGAATAAAGTCTTAAACTGATGGGGTAAATTAGTTAAAAGACTTATAACGGCAATGCCTAAAATTTAATTTTTTAGATTACGTTTAACTACTAAAATTTCCCCTTAAATTTAATCGCCTGTTCGATATGCGCCAGGTGGTGATTAGAATGCCATGCATACATCCCGATAGCGGTTTTTAAAGTGAACTTTTGTTTTCTTTCTGGGTGATAAAAAGTTTTTTGAAGTTCATCTTTGCTAAAATTCTCGATCAATTTTACCCAACGATAATGTAAACCTTCTAGCAAAATTAAGCTTTGGTGAATATCACATAAATAATCATCGAGATCTGACCACGCAGTTTCATCATAACCTCTAATCGCAGGATCATCTTCGGTTAAAGCGATTTTAAACCTGATGATACTGTTCATGTGGCTATCGGCCAGATGATGAATTACCTGTTTTATCGTCCAGCCTTCAGGGCGATACTGCCAATCTAATTGTTCTTCAGAAAGATCTTTAGTAAGATTCGATATTTTGGCGGGTAATTCTGCAATTTCTTTAGTCCAGGTTTTAAGCTGTTGCGGAGTAATTTCAGAAGGATTTATAAAAGTGCCAATGGGATATTTTAGTTGCTCGAGTGTCATGTTGTTAGATTGAAAAACGAATTTAGTAAATTATCTCGGGGTAAGCCCACAAGACTTTTTGGGGAAATAGATTTTTAATTTCGAGAGAAGCCTCGGGGGTATTCTACTCTTTGATGGTGCTAATAAAAAAGAAAATGCCGGGTAACCACTCCCGGCATTTTCACACATAACTAACCTAACCAACTAACCAATCATTAATTCACAACTAAACCAATTTGTGACTTCCCTTTATTATCTACGATAATTATGCTGTTATAGATTCCCGGCGGTACACTTTTTAATTGTATTGGGACTTCTATTTTTCCGTTTTCCAGTTCGTATTCTTTATTATGTACCATTTTACCAATCATATCAAAGATCATTACCTTTACTTTTTTACCTTTTTTTGGTAAAACCAGATTGGTATTATTTCTAAAAGGATTTGGATAATTATAGGCTTTCTTTGCAGGAGTATCTACTATCGCAATTGGATTTTCCTGTGAAGGAATTTCTCTAAAATTCGTAAACTGAACATTTTCTATGTTTACGCTAAATTGCTGAAATGCGCTATAATTCCCCTGTACAGAAAATACTATTCCTTTTAATGGCTCGCCTTTAAAACTTTCAGAATCATTTCGGAAATCTGACAATCTTAGGTTGTAGGTTTTTTTGTCTTCATTGGTTTCTATGGCGTAGCGATATCTTTTATTCCAATCTGTTAAGCCTTCGGTAACCAGGATCACTTCTACCGGAAGATTGCTTTTTGTAGTAAATTCTAAGGCTTCAAACCCATCAGTATAAAATTGTTGATCTCCGGCCAAAATGTTTCTGAAAACATTTAAAGTTTCATAAAGTTCACCATTTATAGCTACATTTCTTTCAATTTGATAAGAATTACTACTGAAACCATCCAAATTAGCCTCTTCTATACTAAAAGTATTAATTCGTGTTTCGGTATCGGCATAATCAATTCCCCAGGGACCATCGGCTAAATAAAGTGCGTCTGCTTTTGGCGAATTATTGCCCTGAATTTCTAAGCCAACATCAAATAAACTCCCGGCATCTACAACCACTTCTTCTTCATATTCAGAAGCTAAAGAGATGTTTTCATTGAATTCAGTTTCCGAAGCTACTTCGGTAGAACGAATTTTTCCCTGAACATGAATACCTGTAGCAGCAGAATTATTTTTAAGGCGTAGATATAATTGTCCGTTTTTATAAATTCCTTTTTTTACAAAAACACTGGGAATATCGCTTTCTTCTGTATTAAAACTTAAACCATTTGCAGTTTTAAACGTGTCGATAACGTGCTTAGCTAAAGTGCTCACCTGTCCCATAGCGCCTCCCCAAATTTGGAAGTTTGCATAATTTCCTTTTGGATAATCCCCAATATTCCAGAAGCTGTATAATTTATTTCCGCCAGATCCATTAAGCTGAACAGAAAAATTAAGTGCATATTCTACTTGCCCGCTTGCTCTAAGCATTTTGATCATAATAATCTCGTGTCCGGCTAATTTTATTGTTCTAATATCTTCTAAACTAGAGCTGTTTAATCGGTCACAAATTACTTTAGAATGATCGTAAATGTCATTATCGGTTAAGGTTGCTAAAGCGGCAGCGACACGTTTATCACCCTGGTAATAATCTACCGAGAAAATCTCTTTCGCATTTGTAATCGAAAGAAGATCTTCTGGACTAGATTCATAAGATTGCTCAGAACCAAACATCCCGGTTTCTGGTAGTAGGGATTCCAGATTCACCAGTGAGTTTTTCATGAATTGGCCCTGAGCTTTATATTTTGATTGTTTACGTTTATGATCTTTAAAGTTGTTTTGTTTAATTCTATTGAAATTTCTTTTTGCAATTAAAGAAGCTAAATCACCATTACTTTCTAATCCACCCATATTTGCAGAACTTACATCTGTCGCAGATTTTATATCCACAAAATTGGCAGTTCTAATCGCATCGTAAGGATTAGCAGTTACATAAAATAAAGCATCATTAAAATCCTGATCACAACTGGCATAATCTCTTCTAATATCTTCAAAACCAAGAATCACTCTTTCATTTTCTGGGTCTTCTAATAATACATTATGATATCTTAAATCTTCATCGGCTTCAGGATTATAATCTGGATTAGAAAATAATTGCCATAGCCCATCGGTTACGTGGCCTTTCCATGCATTTGCTAGAAGTACCCAGCCGATTGCGGTCCCTGCTTTAAAATCACCTATTTTAACTTTATCCCCAGCATAAAGTCCGCCGCCAGAACCAGCTCCAGATACGTTAGGGAAAATAATCGTAATATCTTCTCGATTAGGCCTTGGTGGTTTTGGAGCATTACTATCATAGGTATAAAAACCTAAAACATTTTTATAACCAGCACCTTCTTTTACGAATGTTACCCACACTGCAGCATCTTTGTCTAATATTAGATCGGTATCATAGCCGGCACTAATGTAGTGAGGATTATAATCTGGTACAGGATAACCTTCAGGAAGTGCATCAGAAATCATTTGCATGGTTTCTGCACTTATATCATCTCGACCAACTAAGTAATCTGGTACGCCTTGATCATCATAAGTTCCTAAGAATTTATAATTCTGTGCGCTTAAGGCTATAGAAAACAAAAGGCTAAAAAGAAGTAGTAGTGCTTTCATAACGCGACTTATTCACATCACGAAAATAAATCAGTTACTACTTTTATATTAAGTTAAATCGTTAAGCTATTTTTTAGTGTCGACGAGTGGTATTTGTTTTAAGGTAAACTGAATGGAATTTTACGATTTACAAAAATGAACTCGTAGAAGTAGGAAAGAAAATAATGAGTGTGCTGACTTATCCAACGAAAAATTACGGCTGATAAGTCAACACATCATATAAAATTAATTGAAACTGTCTGAATCGAATTTATTATCGATTCGACTGTAGAAGTTTACTTTTCTAAATTAACAACCACGATAAGCACATAATTGTCTTTACGGTTCATTGAGAGATTAACAGATTGGATGGTGTATTTCTCTTCCAAATGATTCAGCATTCGTTCTCTAACAAGGTTTTCTATTATAAAAGGATTTTCAAAATCAATAGGTTCATGAATTTCCAGATTAAAAATCTTCTGCATTATTTAAAATTTATAGTTTAATAGTTTCTCGCATCAACGAAGACCATCATCACATTATTGTAGCTATACCTTCTTTTATGTATTTTTTTAAGAAAGAAATCGTAATCAACTTTTAATGCTTTCTTCTGAAAGCATTTTTCAATTAATCCAAATCTAATATTCAATTAGAAATTAATAACTATAGGATAACTTCTAGTATATTTTCTTATTTTAATTTTGAAGCAATGAGAAGTTTTTTTATACAAAATCAGTTTAGTGGTTTAGAAATTGAGGAGCTATTTCTCCTCAATTTTCTAAACATCAATTTAACTATTCAAATTATATAGTATTTTTATTTTGTATTGTCTGCAATTACCTCTGAACTGAAGATTGAAATCATATATTGAAAATCCATGAAATACAAAGCTTTATTCATATTTCTGCTAATATCTAGGTTCTGTGGAGCGCAATCTAACTCTTCATTTCAGTACACTAACGAGAATCTTTTTGATCCTTCTCCTACTGTAATTCTAGTAGCTGCCCATAGAGGGATGCATACTAATTTTCCTGAAAATTCATTACAGTCTATCGAAGATGCTATAGTTCATAATATTGATATTGTTGAAGTTGATGTTCGTTTAACCAAAGATGGAATTCCGATTCTAATTCATGACAGGAAAGTGGATCGCACTACTACAGGTTCAGGTAAGGTGAAAAATTTGACTTATCAAGAAATTTGCGAATTATCTCTTTTGGATAAAGATGGAACGCCTACTGAGTTTAAAGTTCCGTCACTCGCAGAAGCTTTAAATTTTGGTAAGAATCAGATTGTATTTGATATTGATCTTAAAGTGAAGTCCAGACATATTAAAAAGGTGGCTCAGGTTATAGAAGATTGCAAGGCCGTTAATTCCGTATTTTTCTATGAAAGCAGATATGCAGTGATGCGAAAAATAGTTAAGTATCTTCCGTCAGCGATGCGCATGACAAAAGTAAATCCCAATCGACGAGCTATAAAAAGAGCAATGGTAAGTGTTAACCCAGATATTATTCATCTGGGTAATTCAGAAAGCCAAAGAGAATCATTGTTTATAGAAAAAATGCAAAAAAAATATCGAAAACCTGTTTTTGCAAACGCTCTAGGCAAATTGGACGAATCGCTGGAAGTTAGTCCAGATACCCTCAATTATTTTATAAATAAAAAAATCAATATTATTCAAACCGATAAACCCGATGTTGTATTGGAGTATCTTAAAACTAATGGTAAACATCGGTAGAAAAATTATACTGATGTCGAATTGATCTTTGTATTCTTATCAATACTATCCAGTTTTTATTCTTCAAATATTTCTCTAAAACGCTACTGCTTGTGGGAGCTAAATATTTTATAATGAGAGTCTATTTTTCAACATTTCTAGTTTTTTTATAGCAAGCTTAAAATAGATTTCGGAAACAAATTAATTCTTTGGTTATGTAAGGTTTTTTCACTATTCGCTACAAACTATGTGTAATGCTTTGTTAGCTAAATTATTTAATTAGAGAATTTGAATTTAAAAGAAGTAGAGAAAATAGCTAAGGCTTTAAGTGATCGAAATCGACTGATTATTTTGAAAGCGATCCAAAAAAACGAAGGAAAATTGGATTGTTCTGCGATTGTCGATTCATTAGATTTATCACAACCTTCAATAAGTCATCATATCAAAAGACTGGTAGAAGCCGATTTGATAATTCCGCATAAGGAAGGACGATTTTATTTTTATTCTCTGAATCAGAAAATTCTGGACGATTATTTAGCGACACTCAAGAACTTACAAAGCTTCAATGATTAATATATTGAAACATTTAAATATATGAATAGTAAAGACATAAAATACTCGATACTTGAGCTTGCTCATGTTTCAAAAGGAAATACATATAAACAAACTTTAAACAATTCGCTGGAATTAGCAAAATTAGCTGAGGATGCAGGTTATCATAGGTTTTGGTTTGCAGAACACCATAATATGGAGCACGTAGGGAGTACTGCGACTTCAATTCTTATGGGCTATATTGCTGATAATACTTCTAAAATTAAAGTAGGTTCTGGAGGAATTATGCTACCAAACCATTCACCATTGATGATTGCTGAACAGTTTGGAACTTTAGCACAATTATATCCTGGCCGTATCGATCTTGGTTTAGGAAGAGCTCCCGGAACAGATCCTAAAACTGCAAGTGCAATACGATCTGATTTTATGCAGGCTGCACAATCTTTCCCAAACGAAATTGCTAAGATTGAACGTTATTTTTCGTTAGAGAATAAAACTTCAGAAGTTAGAGCTCCCATAGCTGAAAGTGCAGATGTGCCGCTTTATATTTTAGGTTCTAGTACAGATAGTGCGCACTTAGCTGCCAGAAAAGGACTGCCGTATGCTTTTGCCAGCCACTTTGCGACAAAGCATTTACAAAATGCTTTAAGAATTTATAGAGAAGAATTTTCTGCTTCAGAAGTTTTAGATAAGCCTTACTGTATGGCAGGTGTAAATGTAATAATTGCTGAAACCGATGAAAAAGCAAATGAATTATTTACAACATTAATACGAATGTTTCTTGGAATTTTAACCGGAGAAAGAGAAGGATTAAAACCACCTACTCCTATGACATCTGAATTAAAAGGAGTATTAGAACATCCTTCAGTTCAGCAAATGCTTAAGTATTCTTTTGTAGGAAGCAAAGCAACCGTAAAAAGACAAGTACATGAATTTTTGGAAGAAACTAACGTAGATGAATTAATAGCAGTTTCTGCGATGTATGATGCTGAAGATCGAAAAAAATCTGTAAGTACATTTGCTGAAATAATGCAGGAAATCAATAAAGAATCCAAGAAATTTGAAGATCAAAAAGTGATGTAATTCTTGAAAAATAAAGATCACACTTCTTAAAGCTGACTATTCTGAAAATGAATGAGTCAGCTTTTTTATTGATAATAAGGGAGTCTTATACGGCATGTTCCAAGTTTTATTTAAAAGAACGATGAGGCACTAATCTTTTTTTACCAAGAGTTTTTTAAATAGATTTTTACTTGGTTCAACTTTAATCGGTTTACTAAGATAGCCATCCATACCAACCATTTTACCTTTTTCCATCATATTCTCCAATTTATTTCCGCTTAGGGCTACTATACGTGTGGAGTGCTTAGTTTCTATTTTTTTTATCAATCTAATTGCTTCAAATCCATCAATTCCCGGCAACTGGATATCCATTAAAATAAGATCAAAAATTGGCGAATTTCTATAAATCGCTACGCCTTCTTCACCTGTAGCAGCAGTTATAATTTCAGCACAATCAAAAATTTTATTTATAATCGTCTTTACTAAAAACAGATTAACTGGATTATCATCTACCGCTAAAATTTTAATAGGTTGCTTAAAATATTTCATAAAGAATATTAGTGATCTTTAGGTTTTAACGTTATAAGTCTTTTTAATAATTAATAAAAGTATTAAAGTAGTTAAGAATATTTATAAAAATTTAAATAATATCAAATTTTATTTAATTTAGATAAAAAACTGAATGTTAATTTCCAATAAAGTTAGAATCTCCAGAATTATTGAAGGTTCCTGGACTTATTTTTTAATTGATTTTTTAACTTGTAGCGTTACCTATGCCTTATCTGAGTATTTCAATATTATAAATATTCCCATCCCCGCATTATTGCCAACAATTCTTGGTACAGCACTTGCGTTTTTTATCGGTTTCAACAATAATCAGGCGTATGATCGCTGGTGGGAAGCAAGAAAAATTTGGGGAGGACTCGTAAACGATAGTAGAAGCTGGGCGAGACAATTATTATTTCTGAAAAAAACTACGGAAGAAATTAATGGAGAAGACAGAAATTTCATTGAAATTTTAGTACGCCGACATATAGGTTTTGTTTACGCTTTAAACAGAGGCCTGAGGAAATCTTCAGAAACCGATTATTTAAATTTCTTAAATGATGATGATTTTGAATACTTAAGACATGAGTCAAATAAAGCGAATGCGGTTTTAAATCTTCAGACAAGAGATTTAAACGAATGGTATCAAAAAGGAAAGGTTGATGGTTTTCAATTTATGCAATTAAATCAAATGCTTATTAACTTTTGTGACCAAATGGGCAAATCTGAACGTATTGCGAATACTGTTTTCCCAACTACATATAATTATTATACAAGAGTTTTTGTATGGATATTTATTGTATGCTCAACGCTTGTAACTGCTGAAAGTATTGGAATATGGTCTGTGGTTTTTGGAACTTTAATAGGCTACGTGTTTCTTACGATTCACAAAATTGGAGTATCGCTTCTTAATCCATTTGAAATGTTACCTACCGGAATTCCTTTAAACTTAATATCAAGAACTATAGAAATCAATTTATTAGAAATGCTTAGATGTAAGAATATTCCAGAACAAGTGAAAAGTGTAAATGAAGAATATGTACTTTAGGAAATAAAACCTTTGTTTTGGATATATTCCGATTAATTTCAAAATAACTGGGAAACATAGATTTAATACATAAGCAAAAAAAAGGGCTGGTTATTACCAGCCCTAAGACAAATCTACATTTTGAATAATGTAATGTCTTGAAACTAGTTTAAAGCTTCTTTTAATGCTTTAGCTGCTGCTGCTGGATCCTCAGCTCCATAAATAGCTCCACCGGCAACGGCAACAACTGCTCCAGATTCTTTAACTTTAGTGATACTATCAAGATTAACTCCACCTGCGATAGATACTGGTACACCAGCTCTAGAAGCTTCTTCTACAAGAACATCAATAGAGTATCCTGGTTTTGCCTGCTCATCTAAACCTGCGTGTAATTCTACGAATTCTACACCTAGTTTGCTTACTTCTTGCGCACGTTGCACACGATCTTTAACACCAATAGTGTCAACAACTACAGCTCTATCGTATTTTTTAGCCGCTTCAACAGCACCAATGATAGTAGCATCATCAATAGATCCTAAGATAGTGATATAATCTGCTCCTGCTTTAAAAGCCATTTCAGCTTCTAATCCACCTGCATCTGCAGTTTTAAAATCAGCAAAGACCATTTTGTCTGGAAATGCTTCTTTCATCGCAGTAATTGCACGTACACCTTCACTTTTAATAAGTGGTGTTCCTAATTCAATAATATCGATATAAGGAGCTACTTTTGTAGCTAAAGCTATTGCATCTTCTGTATTTAGTAGGTCGATTGCTACTTGTAATTTAGTCATAATCCTCTATGTTTAATTTATATTCTTCTTTTTTATTTTACTTTTTAATCTATTCCATATTGGCGTGCATCTCCCATAATTGTTCGGCACTGCTATCAGATTGTTTCCATAAATAATGGATAAGGGCATCGAAAATCAATAAAAATGATTGTTCAAAAAGACTGCCTGCATATTGCTGAGAAATGGAATTACCATGTTCTTGCTTTCCTGCTGCCGGAATAACTACAGTATGATCTGCCAGTTTAGCGAGCGGAGAAGACTCATCTGTTGTAAAGCATACTAAATCTGCTTCATTTTTGTGAGCAGTTTCAGCAGCGTTCAATATAGATTTTGTATTTCCAGAACCCGATACCGCGATTAAAAGATCATCTTTAGTAATTGCCGGTGTAGTAGTCTCTCCAACAACATATACATGGTATCCTAAATGCATTAAGCGCATTGTAGCTGCTTTTACCATAAAACCAGTTCTGCCTGCACCCGTTAAAAATATCTTTTTAGCATTTTTAATTGGCTTTTCTATAGCCTTAAGGCTTTCTAAATTTAAAGAGTGATATAGATTTACATGCTCATTTATAATGATCTCGTAAGCATTTTGGATGCTAGCATTTTTGTTATCGTGATTGTTATTATCCATTATGATCGTCTTTAAATTATCTCCCTTTTTAGGGAGGGACAAAATTAATCTACGCAAGAGATCAAATTGGTATAAAATCTGGCAGATATGTGGTACAATTTGCCATATCGTGATTTTTGTTGGGTGAAATTAGCTAGTTTTGTGGTACTTTTTGGAAAAGCCATTTTTTTCAATCTTTAATGACAAAGAATATGCTAAGTGATAAGGTTTTATATATACGCGATTTAATTGATTGTCCTCCTTCTTATTTGGATGATCCCGGCAGGAGAGAATTTTTTGAGATTGTATGGCTTAAAAATGAAAAAGCTTTACACGTTCCTCAGCATTCATTTCAGACCGTGCAGGGAGATTGGATCTATTTGATCCCGCCGTACCGCGTGCATCAATTGAATAAAGCAGGCAAAAAGGGAGTACTGCTATCTTTTAAAAGAGAATTGCTAGAAGATGATCTTAAAGAATTTTTGTTGGACGTTTTTAGAATGTTTAATATCCAGGGCGAATTTTCTTGTTTACAGGTAACCGAGCAAAGTTCTAAAGGATTAAATGCTGTCTATAATTTGTTGACAGAAGAATATCAAAAGGACGAGATGAATCTAATTATGATGAAAGCTCTTTTGAAGGTGTTTTTGTTGCAATTAATTCAGTTGAAAGAGGAACATTTTACTCAACATGATATTAACGAAAAGCGCATTTATGAGTTTATGCTGCTGCTGGAATCTAATTATTTAGAAGAGCGAGATACTTCTTTTTATGCTGAGAAATTAGGAATAAGCGCTAAGCGATTAAATCAGATTCTTAAAGAGAAATTAGAAAAAACCGGTTTGCAACTGATTCATGATCGACTAATTTTGGAGGCGAAACGTCAAATTATTCATAGCGAGAATACTATTAAAGAAATTTCATTCAATCTAAAATTTAAAGACAGATCGTATTTCAGTAGATTTTTTAAACAACATTCAGGAATGACACCACAGGAGTTTCAGGCTAGTGTAAAAAGTCACGTTATTCAGCATGAAAACACCTTAATTAGCTGATATTTAAATTCTAAATCTCTGCAATTGTAAATTAAATGTTTCTTTAAAGCTAATTCAATGTTAAGAAATTAATTATTTCTATTTTTGAAACCATACTAGTATAAGTTTATGAAGTGTGGGTTTTATAGTATTCTTAGTTTTTTAATACTCTTTTTAGGTATATTAAATTCAGATACCGTTTTTTCTCAAAGCGCCGAGGAAACTTCCGGAGATGTATTAAAAGATTTACAGGTGAATTATGGGGCTAATGGTTTTGAATTTAGAACCAATGATAACCAGTATTCACTTCAGATTCAAAGTAGATTACAGTTTCGCTATGCAACGCCGGGCGATCAAGATCCGTTATCTTTTAATGACTTTGATGATAATAGTGGTAATGTATTCAAAGTAAATCGTTCTCGGATAAAAGTAGGTGGACACGCTTACAAATCTTGGCTTAAATATTACTGGGAATACGATTTAGGACAATCTAATTTGCTGGATTATAGACTGATGATTGAGCCGTGGGAATTCCTTAATTTTAAAATTGGTCAATTTAAAGTAGAATATAGTAGAGAACGTCGTATTAGTAGTGGCGCACAGCAAACAGTAGATCGTTCTATTTTAAATAGAGCCTTTACGGTCGATCGGCAGCAGGGAATAGAACTTTATGGACGACTAAGAACTGTGGGAGCGGTCGATTTTAATTATTGGTTTGGTGTATTTACTGGGTCAGGTCGTGGGGCTACAGAAAATGACAACAAAGATCTTATGTATTTTGGCCGTTTACAATGGAATGTATTCGGAGAAAATATTGGCTTTACAGGTAGCGATTTAAGTATTCATGAAAAACCTGGAGCCATTATCGCTGTTGCCGGATCTACCAATAGAAGTCAGCATACCCGTTTTTCTTCATCCGGCGGTGGCTTTTTTGAAGGTTACGAGTCGGAAAACCCGGGGCAATATCGCCTAAATCAGGCTAACATCGAAACAGCTTTAGTTTACCAGGGATTCAGTTGGCAATCAGAAATTCATTGGAAAAAAATTGAAGACCGCATAAATCTAAGAGCAACCAATTTGAGTGGTTACTATCTACAGGCGGGATATTTGGCACATCAAAGTTTTAGCTGGTGGCCAAAACCTTTAGAAATAGCAGCACGTTATGCCAGTTATACTCCAAATACAAGAGTAAAATCTAATTTAGATGAATTAACCCTGGCCTTAAACTGGTTTTTTAAAGGGCATCGCAATAAACTCACCATGGAGATATCTGAATTTGATCTGGAAACCGAAGATATGGGAATAAAAGACGAGTTAAGATTCCGCATACAGTGGGATATTTCCATCTAATATTATTAGCAAGACTAATAATATGCTAAAATTGGGGATCCTAAGAGGGAATTTTGATATAAATGCCTGTAAAAATCGAATATTATTTTATTTTCGCTTGTCTAATTAATCTTATAAATATTATAACATGGAAAAATTGGTAGAAAATATCAATGAGACATTCGAATCTTTTAAAGCTGATGCTGATGCACAGTTAGAATCTGGTAACAAAGCAGCCGGAACTCGCGCTAGAAAAACTTCATTAGCTTTAGAAAAGCTTCTTAAAGAATTCCGTAAGGAATCTATCGCAGCTTCTAAAAAATAAAAGCAAAAGCCTCTCCAATTTGGAGAGGCTTTTTACTTAATGCCTGTTTAATAATATCACATCGCTTCCTTTTTAAGAATGCATTTGCTCTAAATTTTTGATAATTTTCAGTTCTTTTTTTATCTGAAAAGCAATTAAAAGTAGGAGCGCTACGAATGTTAATACAGCTGAAACTATAATATAAGTATAGAATCCCGAAGAAAGACTTTCTTTGAAACCGGGCAGCAGCAATAAAAATCCAATAACATATATCCCAAATAAAATTGGTGTCCAGATATAGTGAATTTTTTTTCTGGATTTGTAATAGCGCAGCAATTGGTTGTCAAATGCTTTCATACTTTGGTAACTGGCAAAATTTTCTTTTTTAATTCCACTCGCATATTCAATCCCCATTCGAATACTAAGACATGCAAGCATCAATCCTAAGCCTAAAAATGTCTGTGAATATTTATAAGCCGAGATATAGAAGAAAAATCCAATCAAAATGATAATCGTAATACCTAAAACTAATTTTGTTATTTTTTGTTTACGATTTATATAATTTGATTTTTTTATAATTTCTTCGGAATTGTTTTTTGGCGCTGGTGTTTCTGTTAACAACCATTGATTCTTTATATTTTCAAAATCATTCATTTTTTACACATTTAGAAAGTTGATCTTTAATTCGGTGAATTCTTGTTCTTACTGAAGCATGATTAATTCCAATCACCTTGGCAATTTCTTTTTGCGGCAAACCTTCAAGTTCTAATAATATGATCGATTTATTTTCTGCTGAAAGCTGATCGATACAACGATACATGCTAGCTAACTGACTTTCGGTTTCAGATTCTTCTATGGGATTATCGTCAGCAATTTCTATTTTTAGAGTTTTGGTCTTTTTCTTCCGTAGTTCCTGCAAGCACGTATTTACGGTAATTCTATAAATCCAGGTAGAAGTGGAAGCTTCACCCCTAAAATCATCTAAATATTGCCACACTTTTATAAAAACTTCATACGCTAAATCTTTAGATAAATCTTCGTTACCACTAAGGTACCCTAAACAAAGCCGAAAAACTTTTGGGTAATTGGCGGCATATATCCCTGAATATGATTTTCTTATTCATCGATACTTAAGGCGATATTAATTTGATTCTTTAACCATTCTGGCTGGTCAAACATTATAAAATGCTTTGAATTTTCAGCAAAACTAAGTTTATAGCTTTTCAGGTTTTCGTACTGGCTTTTATAATTTTTTTCAACTGTTTCTTTTCCGTAAGGAAGATCTGCAGCAAGAATATAAACCGGAATATCAATATTAGATAATTTCTGGCGTAAATCTAATTTCAGAAGATCAGTGTATCCATAAACATAGGTTTTGCGATCAGCTTTCATTAGATCTTCAATAATCAACTTTTGGCTTTCAAGGTTCATACTTATTCCAGTTGCCATTTGCGTAGCCATGTTTTTAAATTCTAAAGTATCCATTTTTAACAAGTGCTCATTATAGGGACTTTCATATTCTATAGAATCACTATTATAATCTGGCAATAAAAGCACCCATCGCAGGTAAGGCGTCGATTAAGATCAATTTTTTAAAGTTTGCGTGTTCTGAAGCCAACCACAATCCTAAAGTACCACCCATAATGTGACCTATTATTACAGGATTTTTAAGTTCATTATTTATAATGTAAGTTTCGATATCCTCTTTAATTGTTTTAAGCCATGGAGTAGGGATAGGAGCAACCTCACCGAAACCTGCAAAAGTGAATGCATGTATTTCATGATTTTTAGAAAGGTCTTCGATTAGACTTTTATAAACTGAAGATGTACTTGTAAAACCGGGAAAAAGTAAAATTGGCTCACCGCTACCAGACTTTGTAACTTTAAAACTGCTTTGACTAAATGTATGGTTTGTAAAAAGCAGAAAGCAAAAACTAAAGAGTAAAATGAAATTTTTCATAGGAAAAGATTTAAGATTTATCCTTTAGATACTTTTTGCACCAAATGTTACATGGATAATTTAAATATTTTTCAGGAGAGAGTGTATTGAGTTACTTAAATCTTTAATCCAATATTATTACTTTTTTTTGAGTAAATAAAAATCGCGAATCAGGCGATCTTTATATCCAGATTTGTTCGGGTTTACTTGATTTAAGTCATACCGATCAACTTTCTCGATAGAATACTTAGGAAACATTTCTGATGTGATAGTGTCATTTGGAGATATGAGTAAACCAAATATATTCTCTTTTGGAATAGAGAAGCTAGCATCATTTTTTAATATGGGAATTGGCTCGCCATAATTCCAAATAATTTCCGGACTAAAAGACTTGTATGCGTAAACTTCAAATTGCTGTTTTTCGGATAGCTTTCTTAATTCAGAAAATGCCTTGTAATTAGGATTATTAATAAGAGTATCCACGAGGGGAAAACCTAAAATTATGATCATACAGATGAAGCTTATAGTCAGATAAAAAATCTTCGCAATTTTTTTCCTTTTGAAGAAGTAGAATATTCCAAACCCAATACCTGCTAAGGCAATTGATGTTAGAGTGTACCATAAATAATAAATTCCGCTAAGTTTTAGGAAAAATGGAGCAATGATAGGAAAAGTGATACCTATTATTGCAATGAGTCCAAAATTGAAATAAACAATCCATTTCTCGTTCAGCTTTAAGATTGAATAATTTCTGAATAAATATTCTATGTAAAATGAAGTGTTTAATGCCATAGGGATTAGCACTGGTAAGAGATATCTAGACTTTTTCTCGGGAATAATGGAGAGAAGTATTACTGAAAGAAACGTCCAAAGAACAGTAAATCGGTAAGCTTTTTTATTGCTAACTTTATTTTTTAAGTAAGGGTAAAGCAGCGCAACGAATGACGGAATTGTCCAAATGCCACTTTGCGTAAAGAAGCTCCAATAATAATAAAACGGCCGAATGTTATAACTTCCCCAGTTTGATGCTTCATCTTTAGCGATATCTAAAAATGCAATAGGGTCGGCTATTCTTACATAAGCAAACCACCATAATCCAACTGATAAACCAAGAACTATAAAAACGATTAAAGCGCCCCATTTTTTGCTAAATTCCTGAAATTTATAAACAAGAAAATAAGCGATTACAAAAGGTAAAAACAATGCGTAAATCGAAACAGGGCCCTTACTAAGTATCGAAAAACCAAAGAAAATTCCGGCTAAAATAACGTTACGCCATAACTTTCTCTGGTCTCTAAAAAATTGGAAAAGGAAATAAATAGCCACCATCATAAATGCATGAGTAAAAATATCCCATTGGCCATTTCTCCCAGAAAAAATAATATAAAAAGAAGTAACTGCCACAAGCGCTGCTATAAATGCTTGTTTCCTAGTAATATTTAATAATTCTGAAAATTTATATAAATAAACTGTAAGCAAAGTTGCCGCACAGGCAGCAGGTATTCGTAAAGCCCATAAATTTTCTATACCAAAAATTTTTGCTGAAATTGCCGTGAGCCAGGTTGGCAACGGCGGTTTTTCATAACGCGGAATGTCGTTTAAGGTAGTTAGAAGCCAATGATCCATATTCAGCATTTCTCTGGCTGAACCAAAGTTTCTGGCTTCCATAATATTTACATAAATAGCATCCAGATTAAAGAAAAATATTAGGATGCAAACACCAATAAGAGCAAGTAGGTATCTATGAAATTTAGGCTTCATTTAGTTGTCGTTTAGACTTTTGGCTTAAGATAATATTTCTTACATAAACTACACTTCCAAAAATATGTCCTGTAAATAAAACAGGATCTCTTCTAATAATAGCGTAAATCAAAATAAGGCTCGCACCAATCAGGCTAAGCACCCAAAATCCTAATGGAAGTATACTTTCTTTTTTTCTTTCAGAATAGATCCATTGATATAAAAAGCGAAGATTGAAAATGATTTGAGCAACTGTTCCCAGTAAAACTAACCAGATAGGGATGCTGTCGTTACCGAAGAAACGTTGTAGATCTAAGGTGCCATTATTGTAATTGTAAAGCACTACAAAAGCTGGAAAAATATAAATGAAAAGCTGAAAAATACGCTTCATTTTATCCCATTCTCCCTGTAACTGTAAATTCTGAATATAAATATAATAGGTGATCGCCTGGCCAAACATAATCGAAAAATCATCCTGTAGATCCCCATAAACAAAAAGTAAAAAAGAGGCGATTAGGCTAAACTTCCAGAATAGGCTGGGCGTTAAAACCTTTTTGTGTTTTTCAGAAAGGATCCATTGCAACAGTAAACGTCCAGAAAAAAGGATCTGGGCAATAAAACCTACAGTATAGACGTACCATGGGCTCATCCTTTTTTAGCCACGTTATAATTGATGTATTTTTTCTTCATCCACAGGTAAGCAAAACAATCGACTAAAGGACCTAAAAGTCTGTTCCATAAATGAAATTTTGCTTTCCCCGCAATTCTTGGGTAGTGTCTTACAGGAACTTGTTTTACTGTTCCGTTTTGTAGCATGATCATGGCCGGTAAAAAACGATGAAGGCCTTTAAACATCGGGATTCTTTTTGCATAATCTGCCTTGATGATCTTTAAAGGACATCCGGTATCGTTCATCCCATCGTGGGTAAAGCTTTTACGAATACCATTGGCGATAAGCGAGGACATATTTTTCACAAAAGAATCTTTACGATCAGCGCGCCATCCAGTAACAAGATCGTATTCGCCAATATCCTGCATTAAAAGATTAAAATCTTCAGGATCTGTTTGTAGATCTGAATCGATATAACCTATAAGCTGAGTATCAGCATAATCGAATCCAGCTTTGATCGCGGCACTTAGTCCGCAATTTTTTTCAAAAGATATAAAAAAGAAAGCTTTATTGCGCTCGCAAATTTTTTCGATCATCGATAAACTATTATCTGAAGAACCATCATTAACTAATAATATACAGGTTGGTATCCTTGCAATTTCAAGGTACAGAGAAAGTTGTTTTTCTAAGCGATACAGATTTTCTTCCTCATTATAAATTGGTACAATAATCGTAAATTGATATTCCATGCTTACAAATTATTTACAAATGTATCTTTTAATAGAAAATGTAAGAAGGTTATAAAGATAAATATAGATTATAAGTGAAAATCGACGTAATTTGGACTCAATAGTTTTGTTTTACTCGTGTTTTTACAATTAAATTTATGAAAGTTTTAGTTACTGGTGCTGCCGGTTTTATTGGATCCCACGCTGCTGAGGCACTTAATAAAATAGGTTATCAGGTTACAGGAATAGATAATTTCTCAGAATATTATGATGTAAAATTGAAAAAGCTGAATGCTGAGTGTTTGCAAAAACAAAATGTAGAAGTTATTAATGCAGATTTAAGAGAAACTGAAGATTTCAAAAAGCTTTCAACTAATTTTGATTTTATTATTCATTTTGCAGCACAACCAGGAATTTCAGCAACCAGTACTTTCGATCAATACTTACAGAACAATTTTATTGCAACCCAGAATTTAATTGAATTTGCTCATCAAAACAGAAAACTGAAGCATTTTTTTAATATTTCTACATCTTCAGTTTACGGTTTAGAGGCTACCTTTTCTGAAAATACTCCAACGCAACCGGCTTCCTACTATGGAGTTACCAAGCTAGCTGCAGAGCAATTAGTCTTGGCAGAATCTCGTGCAAAACGATTAAATAGTAGTTCTTTTAGATTATATTCTGTTTACGGACCGCGAGAGCGTCCTGAGAAGCTGTATGCCAAATTAATATCCTGCGCATATCATAATGAAAAGTTTCCGTTTTTTTCTGGAAGTGAAAAGCATTTGAGAAGTTTTACTTATGTGGGTGATATTATAGATGGACTACTTTCCGCAATTGAAAAACATCATGAATTAAATGGCGAAATCATCAATCTAGGTACAGAAGCAGAGTATACTACTCAGGAGGGGATTGATTGTGTCGAAAAGCTTTTAGGTAAAAAGATCGAATTACAAATTGTGCCGAAACGGAAGGGCGACCAATGGCACACTAGAGCTAATATTACTAAAGCTAAAAAGATATTGGAATACAACCCGAAGACAACTTTAAAAGAAGGTTTACAAAAACAAATTAACTGGTATAAAAATAATTTTCTATAGTTTAGAAAACTTGTCTAAAAGCTGTTTTGCAGCAATAAAAGCAGTTGTTTTATTATCGAAAATAGCCTTTAATTGTTTTTCTAAAGCCACTTTAATTTCAGGGTTTTGATAAAAAGAATGCTTCAACTGTTCGTTAATGGTTTGTAATAACCAAAATTTACTTTGTTCTTTTCTATTTAGTAGAAAATAGCCATTTTCTGTGGTAATTTTATTAAAAGACTCGATAAGTTCCCATATCTCTGGAATGCCTTCGTTGTACAAAGCGCTACTGAGTAGAACTTCCGGTAACCAACTACTTTCTTTAGGTGGGTAGAGATGTAAAGCTCTTTTAAAATCTAATTTTGCGGTATTGGCAGCCTTAATATTTTCGCCATCTGCTTTATTGATCACGATGGCATCTGCCATTTCCATAATGCCGCGTTTTATTCCTTGAAGTTCATCACCAGCTCCTGCTAATTTCAATAATAAAAAGAAATCGCACATGCTATGTACGGTGGTCTCACTTTGTCCTACGCCCACGGTTTCAATCAAAATAATATCAAAGCCGGCTGCCTCACATAAAAGGATACTCTCTCGCGTTTTCCTGGCAACACCACCTAAAGAATCACCAGATGGACTTGGTCGAATAAAGGCATTTTCTTCTTTTACCAGATTTTCCATTCGTGTTTTATCTCCAAGGATACTTCCTTTAGAAATAGTACTGCTAGGATCTACAGCAAGCACAGCAACTTTTTTTCCTAATTTGAGTAAATAACCTCCAAAACTTTCTATAAAAGTGCTTTTTCCTACGCCTGGGACACCTGTAATTCCTATTCTTATAGATTTTCCTGCGGAAGCTAAGGCACCTTCAATAATTGCTGAAGCCTGCTCTTGGTGATTTACATTATTGCTTTCAACTAGAGTGATCGCTTTACCCAGTGCTGTATGGTTCCCCTGAAGAAGTTGATTTAAAATTACAGAATGATCTTGTTTTTCCTTCCGAAGTGATTTAATTTTTTCTGCGGCATTAGTGCTAACATTAGCCGAAGCAGGAATGCTGTTGCTTTGGGATAATGTAAATTTTTTGGAAGGCGTTGTCAATGTGTGCTGATTTATGACAAATTTATGAATACATTCTTTGAATGCGAATTTATGGAATGGTATATTGTTGTAGAATAATATAAAAATTCAAAAAGATGAAAACTTTGTATTCAGCTAAAGTAACTACAGAAGGTGGTAGAGATGGTAGAACGACTAGCGAAGACGGAATATTAGATATGAAACTTTCCAAGCCAAAAAGTCTTGGAGGAGAAGGTGGAGACCATAGTAATCCCGAGCAACTATTTGCAGCAGGATACTCTGCCTGCTTTGGAAGTGCTTTAGAAATGATCGCTAAAAATGCAGATGTAGATCTTGGCGATTATAGTGTAACTGCTACAATCGATCTTGGGCAAAATGAAGATAAAGATTTAGAGCTTTCTGCTATATTGGATATTTATATCCCAGATATAGACGTAGAGACTGGAGAAAACTTAATAAATGAAGCTCACGAAGTTTGTCCTTATTCTAGAGCAACAAGAGATAATATCGATGTGACTTTAAATCTACTTATAGACGAAGATTAAGATTAGATAACAATCTTTAATTATTTGAAGAGGCTTCTATCGTAGGAGTCTCTTTTATTTTTATAGGAACTCTTACAATCGTTTTATCCCAGGATATGGCTAAAAATACTAAGTCGTTAGCTTCTTCAAAATAAATAGTGAATTGGTCTACACTAATGTTTTGATTGCTTGCGGGAACTTCAACAACAAGCGCATCGAATTCAGGATCTCGATATGCATTTCCTTTAAGGTCAATCCCCCAGGGATACATTTTATTATTAAAGATAATTTTCCAGCTATCTTTTTTAGGGATCGTCCATAGCGTATATTCTCCTTTTTGCAACAAACTGCCATCTACCAGAATATCTTTATTGGTTTTAAAAACCGTCGCCTCGTTTGCACCGGTTCGCCAAACAGAGTCATATGGAACAAGATTCCCAAAAATCTCTCTTCCCTTTTTATAAGGTCTATTATAAAAAACTTCTAATGTAAGATCGTTATTGGTGTAAGATACGTTATCCTCTGGACTGTATGCTTTGGTGTTATAGTGAACTACAAAAAATATGACGGCGAACACCAAAAGGCTGATTCCTAAAATTTTTAGTAGTAACTTCAGGTTATTATTCATAGACAGATATTAGCGCTAAACTTAGCAATTTCATCTTGCATGTTTAATATTCTAAAATAAGCATATAAATTGATTCTACATTTGTAATTAAAAAAAATCGAGTTTTTGCAACATGCTTAAATTTAGCTCGTCTTTAAAGTGAACAACAACCAATCAAAAAACCATTTTGTTACAACATCAGTTAATAGAAGATTGTAAGAACAATAGCCGCAAAGCGCAGCTAAAGCTTTACAATAAATACTGTGAAGGTATGTATTACGTGGCATTTAGGTTTATGAACGATACCCAGGAGGCAGAAGATGCGATGCAGGAAGCTTTTATTAAGGCTTTTGCAAAACTGCATCAATTTACCGGAGAGGTCACTTTTGGCGCCTGGCTTAAAAGAATCGTTATAAACAAATGTCTGGATAAGCTAAAAGCAAAGAAGTTAGAGCTAGTTGCGATGAACGAGCATGTTCTTGGAAAAACCGACGAAGAAGACTGGCATGTTAACGACGGAATTACCGTTGAAGACATTAAGCAAGCGATTAGCGAGCTTCCAGAAAAGTATCGATATCCTTTAATGCTATTTTTAGTAGAAGGATATGATCATGAAGAAATTTCAGAAATACTGAATATTACTCAGGTGGCTTCCAGAACACTGGTGCACCGCGGAAAGAAAAAATTGCAGGAAAAGATTAGTAATCTTGAGCAGCAATTGGGAGGAATAAAAAGACAAACAAAATTGTAGAGGAGAAGCTGTTTAGCTCACAGTAGATCAAACATAAAAAAATTGAGATATGGGACAGGATATTAGAAAGATGCTGCAGGAGGATAAAGAAAAACAAAAGTTTCAAATTCCAGAAGGGCATCATGCAAGATTTGAAGATCGATTGAATAAATCGTTTCCTGAAAAGAAAAAGTCTGGTAACTATAAATGGTTTTTACAGATCGCTGCCGTACTAGTGGTTGCCTTGGGAGCAGGAGGATTTTTCTACTTCAGTTCTGGTAATTCAGTAGATCCTTATGGGAATCAGGTTGTAGAAAATTCAGAAGAAAATTCAGAAGAAAACCCAGTAGAAGAGAAAGAGAAGAAAAGCGAAAATTCAGCAAAACAATTTCAGCTAAGTGATGTGTCGCCACAGTATAAAAAGATAGAAGATTATTACATGGCAAGCCTTAATATGGAGTTGGCAAAGCTAGATGTGAATAATGAGAATAAAGCACTTATAGACTCTTTTATGAAGCAACTGGCAGAGCTGGATAAAGAATACAAAAGATTAAATAACGAATTAAATGAGTTAGGGCCAAACGAACAAACCATCGAAGCAATGGTTGCTAACTTACAGCTTAGGTTAGAGTTGTTGTTCAAACTAAAACAAAAGCTAAAAGAAATTAAAGAATCAAAAGACAACAGTTATGAAAATGCACAAGCTTAATTATATATTTTTATTCCTTTTGGGATGCACTTTGCATGTCACCGTCATCGCACAGGATATGATGCAGAGAAACTACAATGTGAATAGTGATGTTGTTGTAGAAGTAAATGCGAAAAACACCAATATTGTTATTGAGAATTGGGATAAAAATACCGTAGCGATCGAAGCTTATATTGATGGTGGTGTTCCACAAAATGAAGCTGCCAAAATTATGGATAGCTGGAAGCTTAACACTAAGGGATCAAAAAATAAAGTACAGATATCTTCTAAATCTGACATGCAAATTAATTGGAATGTAGATATTAATGATGAAGAGCTTAATGATGCCTTGGCGCAATTGCCAGAAATTATGGGGCCAATAATGAATGATCTTGTAACCCCTTTATTACAAAATATTTCTGAAAACCCTTTGCCACCAGATCTTTTTGCAAATATGGGAGCTTTAAATTTTGATTATCAAGCCTATCAGGAAGAAGGTGATGCCTATTTAGATCGTTATGAAAAGCAGGTCGATAAAAAGTTTGGAAAAGACTTTGAGAAGAAAATGGAAAAATGGGCGGCGAACCTTGAAAAGAATGTAGAGGGAAATAGCGAGGAGTTTGAGAAAAGCATGGAAGAATGGGGGAATTCTTTTGGAGCCAGTATGGAGAAGTGGGGAGAATCCTTTGGAAAGAAAATGGAAGCCTGGGGGAAGAATTTTGAAGAGAAAATGACCGCTAAACAAGAAGCTGGTGAAAAAATGCCTAATGTGATCTTTTTAAATCGAAATAAAGAAGGTGCCAACGCCCATAAGACCATAAAAATAAAAGCGCCTAAAAATGCTCAAATAAGACTTAATGTACGCTATGGTAAAATAGAACTGGATAATGCAGATAATCTTATTGCAGAACTATCTCACGCAAATTTTAAGGCGAATACAATCACCGGAAAAGATACTCACGTAAAAGTATCGTACACACCGGTTAGCATCTCAAATTGGGATTACGGTGTACTTAATGCAAGCTATTTGCCAAGCTGTTATATTAACACGGCCAGAAGTATAAAATTAATTTCGAACAGTAGTGATGTACATATTAATAGATTAAACGAAATGGGTATTTTGTCTGGTACCTTTGGTAACTTAACAATCAAAAATTTAGGAGGGAGCTTTAAGAATCTTGATATTACGTTAGAAAATAGCGATTTAAGATTAAAATTACCTCAATCGGCATTTAGGTTTAATTATAACGGTAATCAAAGTGATTTAGATTATCCAGCAGCATTAAATGTAGATAAAACTTCGTCTTACGATAACGAGATTCTAAAAGGATATTACAAAAGTTCTAATGTAGATCGACAAATCTCTATATCAGCAAGATTTAGCGATGTGTTGCTAAATTAGGACACAAAGATTACATTTGGCGAAAAAGCACTCTATGAAAGCAAGTTTCGCTGAATATATTTCCGGGTTAACTGCAGGTTTTACTCCAGTTGTTGGAGGAGAACTTAAACAGGAAGATTTTATTGCCATCGACCTATCTGCCAATAACCCGGAACTTTTAAAATTAGAGCAACTTTCTTCTGAAGCCTTTTCGGTATTTATAGATCATAATCTTAAAGTGGCTGGTAAAAAGCTTGCTTTTGGTGGTTATAACGAAGTAAGAAAACTATATCAGCGTAGCCAACTTTTCAATAAAAACGTAGATGAATTTTTAAACCGAAATATCCATATTGGTCTTGATATCTGGACTTCGGAAGGTACTGATGTGCTAGCAGTTTTAGATGGCGAAATCCATAGCTTTCAGGATAATGCCAATTTTGGAGATTATGGACCAACAATTATTTTGAAGCATACAGTTGAAGATGAAGTATTTTACTCACTTTACGGGCACTTAAGCAGAAAATCATTAGAAAACCTGAGAGTAGGCCAGCAAGTTAAAGCTCAAGAAAAAATAGCTGAACTGGGCGCTGCAGAAGAAAATGGTGATTATGCTCCACATTTACATTTTCAGCTTATTAAAGATCTTCAGGGAAATAGTGGAGATTATCCGGGTGTAGCTTCTAAAAAAGACCTGGATTTTTATTTGGAGAATTGTCCCGATCCTAATTTGTTGCTAAAAATATAGTTTTTAAAGCTTTATTTCTCTTTCCTTTTAGTAATTAGCGCTACAATCGCTCCGGTCACGATTCCCATAGCAAGTGCATTAAAAATCTGCATAAATAGATACATTTTTGTGCTATGCATCGTCTCGGCATTTTCTACAGTCATGCCTTGTTGCTCTGAAAAAGCAATCATATTCTGAAGATAATTAGGGCTAATAACAGTAATCGCAAAATACTGGATAAGAGGAGTAAGAATTGTAATTACACCAGTAAGTATAACTCCGCTCATAAAACCCTGTTGCCATCCAAAATCTTCGTTTGTAAAATATTTGTCACGCTTTTCCTTTAAGGCTGCATAGTAAATTAAAAAAGCAATTACCGCGAAAAATAAAGAATATACTCCTTGAACATTGATATGCTCATCGTGCCAGCCCATCACTTTTTCAAAAGCAATCCAGATAAGTTGAGCAATCACAAAAGTGATTCCCCATTTTACTTCGACCTTAAATTTTTTCATTGCGCTTAAACCTTTTAATACAGCAAAAATAAGAAAGCATTTTTAAGACTGGTAAGCTAAAAATGGAATTTTAGTTTTAAACCTTGCTGTTGGATTATGAAATAGACTAAAGATTATAGAAAAAAGACACAAGAATCAGGAAACACTAAGACATAAACAGAATCACGTAAAAACTATAAAAAAATTGAACCTTAAACTTTTCAACCTCAAACTGCACCTTAGGTTCGCTATTTGAAGTAAAAAAAAGAGATTCGAGAAGCAAGATTCAGGAATCAGAAAAAGGACTATTGAACTTACTAGTTCATGGATTAATTTGAAAATGAGCTGATTTGAAAACGGTATAATACAATGTTGGATATTGAACCGAATACCGAAAAATGAAATAAAAAAAGCTGCCTTTTGATAAAGACAGCTTTTTTAATCTATTTTAGATAAATTATTCCGCTTTTTTAACGACAACCCATTCGCCACTTTCGATTAGCGGAATAGCCTGCTTAAATTTTACTGTTTTGCTTTCACCTTTGGTTACATGTTTAATCACTACTTTATCGTTACGACCAATTTTTGGTTGTTCACGTTTAATAGTTTCGGTTACCTGAGGACGTTGTGGTTGCTGTGCGCCACTAGCAGCTTGTCCTGCCGCACGACTTTGTGCCGCACGCTCATCAAGATTCTGAATTTCTTCTTTAGAAGCTTCAATCTTTTCCTGACGGCGTTTTCGTGCTTCGTGAATATTAGACATATTTCCTTCAGGAATTTCTCCTTTAAACAAGAATCCAATTACATCGCGATTCACATCTTCTAACATCGCTTTAAAAAGTTCGAATGCTTCGAATTTGTAAATTAACAAAGGGTCTTTTTGCTCGTGTACCGCTAACTGAACGCTTTGTTTCAATTCATCCATTTTTCGAAGATGCGTTTTCCAGGCATCATCGATAATGGCAAGTGTAATATTCTTTTCGAAATCTTTGATTAACTGCTCACCTTTTGTTTCGTAAGCTTTTTCAAGATTTGTGACTACCTGAAGTGTTTTTTGTCCGTCTGAGAATGGAACTGAAATTCTTTCGAAATTATTAGTTTCATCTTCGTAAACTTGTTGGATTACAGGATAAGCACGAGCTGCACTATGCTTTGTTTTTTCCTGGTAATGCTCATAGGCTGCTTTATATACTTCAGCAGTTATTTTTTGCGCGTTCATTTTTCCGAAGTCAGCTTCAGAAACTGGCGAACTCATAGAGAAATAACGAATTAATTCGAATTCGAAATTTTTATAATCGTTGGCTTGTTTATTTGTTTCAGAAATTAATTCAGAAATATCGAATATCATATTAGCAAGATCTACACGTAATCGTTCACCAAATAGGGCATGGTAACGACGTTTATAGATTACCTCACGTTGGGCATTCATAACATCATCATATTCTAATAGACGTTTACGGATACCAAAGTTATTCTCTTCGACTTTTTTCTGCGCTCTTTCAATAGATTTAGAGATCATTCCGTGTTGGATCACTTCTCCTTCTTCGAGACCCATACGGTCCATAAGCTTAGCAATCCTTTCAGATCCAAATAAACGCATTAAATTATCCTCCAAAGAAACGTAGAACTGAGAACTACCTGGATCTCCCTGACGACCGGCACGACCTCTTAACTGGCGATCGACACGACGAGAATCGTGACGTTCTGTACCAATAATTGCCAAACCACCGGCGTCTTTTACTTCTTTAGAAAGTTTAATATCGGTACCACGACCGGCCATGTTCGTTGCGATGGTTACGATACCACCTTTACCAGCCTCGGCAACAATATCGGCTTCTTTTTTATGCAATTTCGCATTTAATACGTTATGCGGAACATTTCTAAGTTTTAGCATTCTACTTAAAAGCTCAGAAATTTCTACGGAAGTTGTACCAATAAGCACTGGTCTTCCAGCTCTGGATAGCTCGGTAACGTGATCGATAACTGCATTGTATTTTTCACGTTTTGTTTTATAAACAAGATCGTCTTTATCGTTTCTGGCAATTGGACGGTTGGTTGGTATTTCGACAACATCTAATTCGTAAATCTCCCAGAATTCTCCTGCTTCAGTCACCGCAGTACCCGTCATACCCGAAAGTTTACGGTACATTCTAAAGTAATTTTGAAGCGTTACGGTTGCAAAAGTTTGCGTAGCATCTTCAATCTTCACATTTTCTTTTGCTTCTATCGCCTGGTGTAAACCGTCGCTATAACGACGCCCGTCCATAATACGACCGGTCTGCTCGTCTACGATCTTTACTTTATTATCCATTACCACATACTCGGTATCTTTTTCGAATAGGGTATAGGCTTTTAAAAGTTGGCGAAGCGTATGAATACGCTCACTTTTTACGCTGTAGTCACGGAAAAGCTCTTCTTTTTTCTCTGCTTCCTCTTCTTTAGTAAGATCTTCTTTTTCAATTTTGGCGATTTCCATACCAATTTCTGGTAGTACGAAAAAGTTAGGATCATTAGAACCAGAAAGATATTCGATACCTTTATCGGTAAGGTCGATCTGATTATTTTTTTCTTCAATAGTAAAGTACAATTCGGCATCAACCTTATGCATTTCGCGGTTGTTGTCCTGCATGTAATGATTTTCTGTCTTCTGAAGTAATTGTTTATTACCCTCCTGACTCAAATATTTAATTAATGCTTTATTCTTCGGAAGCGCTCTATAAGCACGTAAAAGTTGTAATCCGCCTTCTTTTTGATCGCCTTCAGCAATTAATTTCTTTGCAGCCTGTAAAAACTCGGTAGCCTTTTTACGCTGAATTTCGAAGATATTAGCAACTGCTGGTTTAAGCTGGTCAAATTCGTGTACATCTCCTTTAGGAATAGGTCCTGAAATAATTAACGGCGTACGAGCATCGTCTATTAAAACTGAATCCACCTCATCGACAATCGCATAGTTGTGTGGGCGTTGCACCAAATCGTCTGGAGCATGAGACATATTATCCCTTAGATAATCGAAACCAAATTCGTTATTTGTACCGTAGGTTATATCTGCATTATATGCTTTTCGACGCGCAGCAGAATTAGGGCGGTGATAATCTACACAATCTACGCTTAGGCCATGAAATTCGAAAATAGGTGCCATCCATGCGCTATCACGTTTTGCTAAATAATCGTTTACAGTTACCAGATGAACCCCGTTACCGGTAAGCGCGTTAAGATAAACAGGAAGAGTAGCTACAAGGGTTTTACCTTCCCCTGTTTGCATCTCTGCAATTTTCCCCTGGTGCATAGCAACACCACCAATTAGCTGTACATCGTAGTGAATCATATCCCAGGTTACCGGTTTACCGGCCGCATCCCAGGAATTGTTCCATATCGCTTTATCGTCCTGAAGATTTACATAATCTTTCTCTGCAGAAATTTCACGATCGTAAGCAGAGGCAGTAACCTCTAAAGTCTCATTATTAGCAAAGCGTTTCGCAGTTTCTTTAACCGTTGCAAAAGCTTCCGGTAAAATTTCATTAAGAACACCTTCTGATATTTCGTAAGATTTATCTTTTAATCCGTCGATTTCAGCATAAATATCTTCTTTACGCGTGATATCATCAGAAGTATCTGCTTCTTTTTCAAGATTTTCAATCTGTTGATTTACATCTTTTAAAGCATCTGCTATTGTTGATTTAAACTGAGTAGTTTTAGCGCGAAGCTCATCTAAAGTTAATGCCTCAAAATCGGCCTCAAGCGCTTTAATTTTATTTACTATTGGTTGTATTTCTTTGACATCCTTTTTGGATTTGTCGCCAACAAATACTTTTAATACAGATTCTAAAAAACTCATAGTTTTCCTATTATTAGGGGTTCAAATATACGCAAAAAAAAAGCCTCATTAAATAATGAGACTTTTAACTTTATAGGTATAAATGTAATTTAATATTCATCTTCGTTCCACAGATAATCTTCATCTGTTGGATAGTCGGGCCATATTTCTTCGATAGAATCATAAGAGTCACCTTCATCTTCTATGGCCTGAAGGTTTTCCACAACTTCTAGTGGTGCTCCTGTTCTAATGGCATAATCAATTAACTCATCTTTGGTTGCCGGCCATGGTGCATCACTAAGATAAGATGCTAATTCTAAAGTCCAGTACATTAGTTAATCGGGTTTTTAATTTCTGCAAAAATAATTTTTTTACTGAAATTCCCAAGAAAAAAGTCTAATTTTTATTCAATATTATTAAGAACATAGGTGAAAGAACTAAAATGCAGCGAAAAAGACGATTTACGGATTTTTAATTTACCGATTTCTTAAGATTTTTCTGGAATCCATTTAATTTCTTCAGCTTGCAGTTGTTTAGTCAATAGTCGTGCCAGCACAAAGAGGTAGTCAGACAGTCGGTTTAAGTATTTTAAAACTTCTTCATCAAAAACTTCTTCGTTGTAGAGTGCTGTACTTAAGCGTTCTGCACGCCTGCAAACGCATCTGGCTATGTGACAGAATGACACGCTTTGATGCCCGCCCGGTAGCACAAAATGCGTCATTTCGGGAAGTTCCTCATTCATTCTATCCATTTCAGTTTCTAAGAGATGAATATCCTCTTCAGAAATTCTGGGAATATTAAGACGAGATTTTCCGTTTTTCAGGGTTGCTTTTTCGGGATCTGTTGCGAGAATTGAACCAATGGTAAAAAGTTTATGCTGAATATCCAGTAAAACTTCCGCAGTAATTTTATCAATTTTTTGATCTCTTATAAGACCAATATGGGCGTTAAGTTCGTCTACGGTACCATAACTTTCGATACGAATATGATGTTTTGGAACACGAGTACCTCCAAATAATGCGGTTGTTCCTTTATCGCCAGTTTTAGTATAAATTTTCATTCAGTATTTTTTTCAGAAGAACAAATAGGAGAGCGAAGTTACAAAAGTAAATAGTGTAGCTTATTTAGTAGTTCTATCTTTTTCTTCTTCTTTTTTGCGATCCTGATATCTTCTACGGAAGTCGGTGTTTTCGTTTCGTCTTTTTTTGCGTTGTTTGGCGCCCATCGAGAATACAAGCAAACCAATGGCTATGATAACGAGATAAATATAAGATTCTTGATCTAATTGAAACACAAGCTTAAGATTCTAGGTTAAGACTGCAAAGTTATGATTTTTATGGAAAGCAAATGACTGTTAGTGATCAACTACAAATTTTCTTTAGTTGAAATAAATGCTTTAAGAAGAAAAAAAACAAAAATTCTTCAGCTAAAATAATCTGAGAATATTTTGAAATAAAACATTCAAAATTTAAGATTTTAGATAAATAAATAGTTTTAGCTTCGAATTTATATATTTTCACTACTTACTACTTACTACTTCTTTCCTGGTATCACTTTCAATTACCCCATCACGAAGTCTAATTACCCTATGTGCATGTTCTGCAATATCTTCTTCGTGAGTAACAAGAATTACGGTATTTCCTGCGGCATGGATAGCATCAAAAAGACTCATAATCTCAACAGAAGTTTTGGAATCCAGGTTTCCTGTAGGCTCATCTGCAAGAATAATCGAAGGTTTATTTACCAAAGCTCTACCTACAGCCACACGTTGTCGTTGCCCTCCTGAAAGCTGATTAGGTTTATGATCCATACGATCACCAAGACCAACATCGGTTAAAACCTCTTCGGCTCTTTTTTTGCGATCGGCTTTTGAGGCACCGGCGTAGATCATAGGAAGTGCAACATTATCTAAAGCAGTTGTTCGTGGAAGTAAATTAAAAGTCTGAAAAACGAAACCAATTTCTTTATTACGAACTTCGGCAAGTTCGCTATCGGTCATTTGGCTAACATCTTTTCCGTTCAAGATATAAGAACCACCGGTTGGTGTATCTAAGCATCCCAATAAGTTCATTAAAGTTGATTTCCCTGAACCAGAGGGTCCCATGAATGCTACATATTCACCGCGATCGATATCCAGATCGATACCTTTAAGCACTTTTACAACTTCCTGTCCTAAAGGGAAATTTCGAATAATATTTCTAATTTCGATAACCTTCTTGCTCATAGAAAATCAATTTATAAAGGTATGACGCTAAGAGTTTGTTTTTGTTACAATCTAATTTTAAAATGTTCTTTTACTTGTTCCCTGCGGAAGAAAACTAAGCCTAAATGGAAGCTGTCGATAGTAACTTGTACTTTATGATGATTTTGAATTTCTAACCAAGCTTGTTCCATTTCTTCGGAAAGGTGAATATCATCAAAAATAAAAACAGAATTGTTATGTGCGGTTGGCAAAAGTGCTTTGAAATACTGAAGTGTAGCTGTTTTTTGATGATTACCATCGAAATAAATTAAATCGAATTTTTGGGAATTTGAGAAATCAGATACATAGTGTTGAAATTCGCCAATTTTAAGTTCAATATTTTTAAAACCGAATTTCTTCAATTGCTGTTGCGCAATATTGGCGGTTTTAGGGCAACCTTCTATGGTGGTTAAAGTTGTTTTTTCTGCGGAGGCAATTGCTGCGGATGCAATACCTAAACTGGTGCCAAGTTCCAGACAATTTCTGATCTCAAGGTATTGCGTAATGCGGAATAAAAATTTTGCTTTTTTTGAAGTAATTCCGGCGACTTTTGCGATTTTTGAAACCTTCCTTTTATTACTTTTAAAAACCCGACTACCCGCACCAAAATCGGTTACCTCAATTTCAGAAGTGTTTTTTAGAAGATCAACTTTGTATTTTTTGATTTGTTGATATTCGGGATATTTATTTTTATCGTAAAAACAATTAGTCACCAAATCGTACACAAAAGGAGAATGCAATCCGTGCTGATTTTGCGAAGCAAGTAGAAATTTTATGTAAGCTTTTAATTGATGCAATTTTTTAGTTAGGACGTTACGGTTTGAATGATCAATAATCAATTTTTAATCGTGCTTTAATAAAAAGCAGCTCAAAAATATACAATTTCGTATTTCGGTATTTTTCACTTCCAATTTTACAAACAATTTTAGATAATTCCAGGTTTCAAAATTAAAAGTCTTAACAAGAAATGATTCAAAATTCATCATTCAAAATTAATAATGATTTTTTATGCAGTAACAAATCACCGCATCTTAAAATTATTATCTCTTATCTCTTATCTCTTATCTCTTATCTCTTATCTCTTGTCTCTGGTCTGTTTTGTCTTTTGCTTTCAGAAATAAAATCTTAAATGAAGACGGTATTATATCAACATGCTAACTCTCCATTTTCTCCATCAATTCAAACCAGCGTTCGGTTTTGCTTTCGATCTGTTTCTCGATATCTTTTAACTCTAAAGAAGTTTTATCGATTTCCTCCCCGCTCAGCTCTTCCAGAAATTTTTTCTGAACTTCTTCTTTTTTCTTCTCGAGTTTAGCGATTTCCCGTTCTAATTTTTGATATTCTTTTTGCTCGTTATAGCTTAATTTGGTTCCTGTACTTTCGTCTTTCCAATCGTTTTTAGTTGACTTTTCTGAAGGTTCATTTTTATCCTCAGCAGCATCTAAACTTCCTTCATAGGCACGATAATCTGAATAATTTCCGGGGAAATCTTCAATTGTTTTATTTCCAGGGAAAACAAAAAGGTGGTCTACAATCTTATCCATAAAATAACGATCGTGAGAAACAACCAGCAAACAGCCAGGATAATCCAATAGAAAGCTTTCCAAAACATTTAAAGTAACAATATCTAGATCGTTGGTAGGCTCGTCCAGAATTAAAAAGTTTGGATTCTGAATTAAAACCGTACACAAATACAATCTTTTTTTCTCTCCACCACTTAATTTTTCTACGAAGTCATATTGTTTTTTTCTATCGAAAAGAAAACGTTCTAACAATTGCTGAGCAGAAATTTGCCTTCCTTTTTTAAGCGGAATAAAGTCCCCAAATTCTCGAATCACATCGATAACTTTCTGTCCTGGTTTTACTTTAATCCCGCGCTGGGTATAATATCCAAATTTTATGGTTTCGCCAACCACTACTTTACCGGTGTCTGGCTGAAGATCACCAGTAAGAATATTTAAAAACGTAGATTTTCCCGTACCGTTTTTACCAATTATACCGGCACGTTCTCCTTTTTGAAAATTGTAATCGAAATTTTCGAAAAGCACTTTATTTTCAAAACTTTTGGAAATATTATGCAGTTCTACCATTTTGCTTCCCAGGCGCTCCATGTTAATTTCTAATTGAACCTGATGGTCTTTGCGTCTTTTAGAAGCTCGATCTTTTATTTCGTGAAAATCGTCGATTCTGGATTTCGATTTTGTAGTACGTGCTTTGGGTTGTTTACGCATCCAGTCCAATTCCTTTTTAAAAAGCTGTTTTGCCTTAACGGTATTGGTATTTTCTAATTCAATTCGCGATTCTTTTTTATCTAAATAATAGGAATAATTTCCTTTATAAGTATATAAATTTCCTTCATCTAGCTCTACAATTTCATTACACACACGTTCCAAAAAATATCTGTCGTGCGTTACCATAAAAATGGTGAAATTTTCTTTTCTGAAAAATTCTTCCAGCCATTCGATCATATCCAGATCTAAATGGTTGGTAGGTTCGTCCATTACTATAAAATCTGGTTTTTGCAAAAGCATATTGGCTAAAGCTAATCGCTTTTTCTGGCCACCAGAGAGGTTTTTCACTTCTTTTTGAAGGTCTTCAAGTTTTAACTGAAAAAGAATTTGTTTGTATTGGGTTTCAAAATCCCATGCCTGGGCGGCATCCATTTCCTCGAAAGCTTTTTGATAAGCTTCAGCATCTGAAGGATTTTCTAAAGCAGCTTCGTAGCGCTTTATAATTTCTAGAGTTTCATTTTCCGCAGAAAAAATAGTTTGTTCTACCGTTAAATTTGGATTTAAGTCGGGTTCCTGAGGTAAAAAAGCCGTCTTAATATTCTTACGGTAGACTACATTTCCTTCATCTGGGGTGTCAAATCCGGCCAGGATGTTAAGAAGCGAAGTTTTTCCAGTCCCATTTTTGGCGACAAAGCCTACTTTTTGCCCCTCATTGATTCCGAAGGATATATCGGTGAATAATATACGTTCACCATAAGATTTTGCAATATTTTCAACAGAAAGGTAATTCACAATTTTTCAGTTTAACCGCAAATAAAGTTAAATTATCGATATTCATCTTAATTATTTTATTATTAATGCGCAAGAATTATATTTGTTAAAAATTTGTGAAGCCCCTTATGACTAGAATTTTATTACTACTAGTACTCGCGCTATCTTTAATGTCTACTTCTTGTATTTCTACAAAGAAGTTATCTTACCTTCAGGAAGATAAGGCAAGCATTGATAGTATTGTAGATGTTCATCGTCTAAATAAACCTTACCGCGTACAAGTTGGCGATCTTCTAAGTATAAGAGTGAAAGCTCTAGATCAAGATATTGTAGGGATGTTTAATCCTGTGAACGAAGGGAATGCCAATGCAACAGGAGAAGAAAGAATGTACTATGATGGTTTTGCTGTAGATGAACATGGTAATATTCGCGTTCCTACCTTGGGTGAAGTTAATGTGATGGGGTATACTGTTGAAGAAATAAGGGAAAAAATAGAAAATAGATTACTATCTGAATATTTTAGAGAGCAGGCGAACATCTTTGTCACTGTAAAGCTTGCGGGAATACGATATACAACTATCGGTGAAATAGGAGCAGGTAGTAATGTATTGTATAAAGAGCGAGTTACGATAATGGAAGCGATAGCTAATGCGGGAGGGATTAGCGACGTCGGCAATAGAGAAGATGTGAAGATTTTAAGGCAATATCCTCACGGCGAGGAAGTGCACCATATAGATTTAACAAATTTGGATGCTGTAAAGAGTGCCTATTACTACATACAGCCCAACGATCTGATAATCGTCGATCCCTTGCCACAAAAATCATTGGGTGCTGGTACAACCGGAATTGAGAGTTTTAGAACCATAGGTACAGTTTTTTCGTTAATTTCAACAACAATCTTATTATTTACTAGGTTTTAAATGGCGAATGAAGAAGATCACATATCTGATGTAGGTTCCACCTTCGATTTTAAAGGTTTTGTGCTAAAAGTGATTAGTTATTGGAAACTTATATTGTTTTCAGTAACGGTAAGTTTAGCCGTAGCTTATTACAACAATGTTAGGAAACTACCGGTTTATCAATTAGGTAATTCGATTTCTATAAAGGATGATCAAAATCCTTTTTTTACCAGTAATACGAGTTTGACTTTTAATTGGGGGGGAACATCAGATAAAGTTAATACAGCTATAACCATTTTAAGATCTAGAACCCATAATGAAGAAGTTGTAGAACGACTGGGATTTTATGTTGATTATAGAAAGGATGGGGAATATCAACGCGTAGATGCCTATGGAGAGACTCCTTTTGAAGTAATTGTTGATACCACAAAGTTTCAGGCATTAGATATAACTTATAAAATTGTGTCTGTAAGCGAGGACAATTTTCAAATTACAGCAGCAATCCCCGGCAGTTTTACATTACAATCTTATGGTTCTAAGGACAAAAAAAATGGTGGAACACAAGAAGAAATAGCTTTTAGTAAAACGTATAAGTTTGGAGAAAAAATTGAAACTCCTTTTTTGAATGCTAGGATAATACGCTCAGAAAACGGACTCCAGGAAGATAAGAGCTTTTATGTTCGTTTTTTAAATTTTGACTCGGCTGTTTCTAGATATAAAAATGTTTCTGTAAAGCCTGAGTCTAATGGAGCTTCGGTACTTAGCTTATCTCAAACGGGTAATAACAAGGCTCGATTAGTTGATTACTTAAATGGATCGGTAAACGTTCTTAGTGATAATATGTTAGCGAGAAAAAATCTTTTTGCTACAAAGACTATAGCTTTTATAGACAGTAGTTTAAATGTTAAATCTCGCGAATTGAGATTGGTGGAAAGCGAACTTAATTCTTATAAAAATGACAACGAGATTTTAGATATTTCGGCGGAAAGTCAGCAGCTTTCTAGTAAACTTTTTGATCTTGATTCCAGAAAAGAAAATATAAGCAGGCAGTTGTCGTATTACCAAACGCTGAGAACATATTTAGAAACACGTACAGATTATTCAGATATTCCGGCACCATCAGTAGCAGGAATTTCTGAAGGTAGTATAGCTAGTGCTGTTTCCCGGTTAATAACTTTAGCAGAAGAGCGAAGCAACTACCAGTACTCGTTAAAAGAAGGAGCTCCGATTTTCGCAGATATCGACAGGCAAATTAACAGTGTAAAATCAGTTTTGCTTGAAAATATTACAAGTTCCAAAGGATTGCTTCAAAGTGAATTGAGAGATATCAACGGGCAAATATCTACAGCTGAATCAAAAATTAGAGAGCTACCAAAGGAAGAGCAGGATTTACTTAAAATTCAGCGTAAATATAATATTAGTGAAAAAACGTATAATCTCTTTTTAGAAAAGCGTAATGAAGCAGGACTTATAAAAGCAGCTAATGTTAGTGATGTGCTGATTATCGATAAAGCTAAAGATATTGGAGGTGGCCGAATAGGACCGAACACTCAACTCAATTATGTAATGGCAGTTATGGTAGGTGGAGTTATTCCGTTAACCTTCGTTTTTTTATTGGTTTTCTTGAATACAAATATTCATAACGCGCAAGAAGTAGAACGTTTATCGCCTATTCCTATTTTAGGAATGATTGGTAGGAGTAAAATGAATAGTAATCTTGCTGTTTTTGAAAGCCCGAAATCTTCAATTTCTGAAGGATTTAGAGGTTTACGATCCAGCTTGCAATTTATGTACAAAAAACAAGGGGTAGAAGGAGCAAAAACTTTGCTTATTACGTCTTCTGTTTCAGGAGAAGGAAAAACATTTTCTGCGATGAATATGGCAACTGTCTTTGCC
Source organism: Zunongwangia sp. HGR-M22 (assembly GCF_027594425.1). NCBI lineage: Bacteria > Pseudomonadati > Bacteroidota > Flavobacteriia > Flavobacteriales > Flavobacteriaceae > Zunongwangia > Zunongwangia sp. HGR-M22. Next base: position 3,064,446 of record NZ_CP115159.1, on the reverse strand, counting down.
ATGAGTCAGCGAAAAACCGTTTTGGTAGGATTGGATTTGCGTAAACCCAAGATTTTTGATGACTTTGGTTTGAACAATGATTTAGGAGTAAGTAATTATTTAATACAGGATGCCACTTCCGAAGAAATTATTCAGGAAAGTAAAATCCCTTTTCTTGATGTGATTACTGCCGGGCCGGTACCGCCAAATCCGTCAGAATTACTTATGAACGATCAAATGGAAATTCTAATCAATGAACTTCGTAAAACCTACGATTACATTATTTTAGATACCCCGCCTATTGGATTGGTTGCAGATGCATTGAATTTAGTAAAGTTTGCCGATGCTACTATTTATATGGTTAGACAGGATTACACAAAACGAGGAATGTTAGAGTCTATTAATCAGAAATATGCCAAAGGAGAGATAAAAAATATAAGTTTTGTACTGAATCACTTTGTACATCGAGCAAAATATGGCTATGGCTATGGTTACGGCTATGGTTATGGCTACGGCTATGGCTACGGCTATAATCGTTATAATAACGGGTATGGTGAAGCGCCATCTACACGATCTCAATTTAGGAAATCATGGGAGAAGTTTAAGCGCAAGTTTGAATAAAATAAGTTATTAGTGGATATCTAATATTATGAAAGCGAGAACAAGAGAAGAAATAAACCAGACCGAAAGAGATTACTGGAACGAGGGCAAATTAGATCGTACTAAAATAAAAAAGCTTAGAAGGCACGCTTTTTTTTATTCTTATAAACGCGAAAAAAAGATTATCAATAAATTACTTCTAGATTTTGATGATAAGGATGTGTTGGAAATTGGTTCTTATACATGGGCGGCCTGGTTTGATAAATCTACCAAACCTAAAAGTTTAACCTGTATAAATATTTCTGAACAGGAATTAGAAAATGGCAAAAAGCACGCGATTTCGAGAGATTTTCCGGTAAACCATTATTTGATGGACGCCAATGATTTAACTTTTGAAGATGAATCTTTTGATATCGTTTTTGGTGGCGCAATACTTCATCATTTAGATGTAGGAAAGTCAATATCTCATATTCACAGAGTATTGAAGCCTGGTGGAAAAATCATTTTTTTAGAACCTTTAAATATGAATCCTTTATATAAGATTTACAGGAAGATGAATCCTCAAGAAAGAACACCAGATGAACATGCTTTAGTATCGAAAGACTTTAAAATCATAAAAGAGAAATTTACATTTAATCATTACTTTTTCGACTTCTTTACTGTGATTTTTGGAGTTATTTCTTTAAAAGTTTATGGAGATAAAAATTATGATAACTGGATCAATAAATTAGCGTCTAATCTAGATATTTTTGTTTCTAAAATCCCATTTTTATATCCTTTATTCGCAAGGGTGATTATTTATGGAAATAAAAAATAGTCTGTATAAAATTTAGATGTTTCTAATATGAATAAAGAAATTTCCATTCAAGATACAAACAAGCACTTTAAATAAACCAAACGAAAAACAAACGGAACGGTAAAGCCTCCAAAGAAATTCATGAATCATACAGAAGATAACTGGTTATATGAAATTAGTCCTAAACGGAAACTGATCGACCTGAATTTTAAAGAAATTTGGCGATATCGGGATTTATTAGTTTTATTTGTTAAGCGAGATATCACGACGGTTTATAAGCAAACGATTTTAGGACCGCTTTGGTTTTTTATTCAACCTTTGTTTACGTCGGTAATTTACACACTGGTTTTTAATAATATTGCAAATATACCCACCGGTGAAGTCCCCAGTTTTTTATTCAATTTAACCGGAATAACGGCATGGAATTATTTTAACGAATGTTTTTCCAGTACCTCAAATACCTTTAATCAAAACGCCGCTTTATTTGGGAAAGTGTATTTTCCCAGGGTGATCATGCCCATGAGTAAAGTTATTGCAGGCTTGGTGAAATTTGGAATTCAGTTATTGATTTTAATCATATTTTACGCTTATTTTCTATGGCAAGGATTTAGTATATCGCCAAACATGAATATTTTATTATTTCCTGTATATGTATTATTAATGGCATTAATGGGCTTAGGTTTTGGAATGATCATTTCTGCAATGACCACAAAATATCGAGATTTAACAGTTTTGATTGGTTTCGCAACCTCGCTGTTAGTTTATGTTTCCGCTGTACCTTACCCTGTAAGTCAGGTAGAAGAGAAGATGCCCAAATTGGCGTGGTTGGTAAAAATGAATCCGTTAACCCAAATTATTGAAGGCTTTCGATATATGATTTTAGATGAAGGCGTGTTTACTAGCTTAGGACTTTTATATACTATCGCGGTGAGTGTGTTTATTTTTATACTAGGCTTGCTTATTTTTAATAAAACGGAAAAGAATTTTATAGATACGGTATAATGAGCGTAATATTAAAAGCTGAAAATATTTCGAAACAATACCGTTTAGGAACGGTTGGTACAGGTACTTTGAGTCACGACCTTAACAGATGGTGGCATCAAATTCGGGGAAAAGAAGATCCTTATTTAAAAGTAGGTGCCGTGAACGATCGGTCAGCGAAAGCCAGCGAAGATTATGTTTGGGCGTTACGTGATATTAATTTTGAAGTAAAACCGGGGGAGGTTTTAGGGATTATCGGCAAAAATGGCGCGGGAAAATCTACTTTATTAAAGCTTCTTTCCAGAATAACCGCTCCAACCACAGGAAGTATAAAAACCAGAGGACGTATCGCTTCTTTATTGGAAGTGGGAACGGGTTTTCATCCGGAATTAACCGGAAGAGAAAATATATTTTTGAACGGCGCAATTCTGGGCATGACTAAAACCGAAATTAGATCTAAAATCGATGAAATTATCGCGTTTTCCGGTTGCGAAATGTATATCGATACGCCGGTAAAAAGATACAGTAGCGGGATGCGTGTGCGTTTGGGGTTTGCAGTCGCTGCACATTTAGAACCCGAAATTTTGGTTGTTGATGAGGTTTTAGCAGTCGGAGATGCCGAATTTCAGAAAAAAGCGATAGGGAAAATGCAAGATCTTTCTACCGGAGAAGGTAGAACAGTGCTTTTTGTAAGTCATAATATGGCGAGTGTTAAGAGTTTGTGTACAAGAGGGATGGTTTTAGAGAATGGAGGAACGGTATTTCAAGGTAATATTGAACAAGCAATTAGCAATTATTTATCCTCGAAGGATCAAAAATTCAGTTTTAATAATTCCGGAAGGGTTAAAAAGTCTAATAAAATAGGTATCCAAAATCTTCGAATTCTAAATGAATATAATACAGAAATTGAAACAATTTTATCAGGAGAAACGCTTTATTTCGAAATTAAATTGAATGCATCCGAAAATTTGAATTCTTTACATATTGGTCTGGGAATATATAGTAATGAAGAAATCCCGCAGTTTCATTGTTCAACAGAAACTTTGAATCAGCCTTACTTCAATATCGAAAAAGGAGAAAAGACTGTCTATTTAAAAATACCAAAGTGGCCCTTGGCTTCAGGAAGCTATTATCTTAATATTTATTTGAGATATGAAAATGAAACTATAGATTATGTAAAAGAAGCGGTTTGGATTAAATCTGAAAAAGGCGATTTTTACAATACCGGATTTTTACCAAATTGGAATAAGGGATTTATGTGCGAATATGAGTGGAAATAAAAAAATAATACATTTTTTGTCTGCGTCAGATCGATTAAATTATGGGGATTTGCTTTTTCCTATAATTTTTAAAGAAATGCTGAATAGACATAATATACAAGCCGAGTTTTATAATTACGGGATTGTGAAAAGCGATCTATCATATTTTGGAGCGATGCCTACTAGAAGCTATAGGTCTTTTATGAAAAATGTAAAAAAACAAGGTGGGAATGTAGTCATTGGAGGAGGGGAGGTTTTATTTGTTGATTGGGGCTCCTTATTAGCTTTTATTAATATTAGATATTCTAAACTTTTATATAACAAGGTATTTAGTAGAATTGAAAGAAGATTTAATTTGACGAGGTATTTGTTGTCAAACGGACACGTTTTGGTTCCTTTTGCACCGAGCAAAAATGAACTAAATAATAATAATGTTTGCATCATTTATAATTCTGTGGGAGGTGTGTTTTCTAATTCAAGATTGATTTCTAAACGAAAGTTGTTTGCGAGAAATATTTCTAGTGCAAACTATTTATCAGTGAGAGATGCAAGAGTTAAAGAATCTTTATTAACAGAAAGAATTAAATCGAAATTAGTTCCTGATTCAGCTTTGATAATTTCGGATCTTTTTTCCATTGAAGAAGTATGTGATAGAATATCTTTTAATCCCGAACATTTTAAAGACTATATATTTCTTCAAGTAGGAAAACCGTATACACCAAAAGACAAAGAAAAATTTTATAAATCATTTGTAGAATTATCGGAAGACCTCAATACCAAAATTTTACTATGTCCGATAGGTCTGGCTCCAAGACATGAGGATGATTATTTTTTAAAAGAAATGCAATTATATAGTGATCAATTCATATTTTTTTATCCAAAAAATGTTTATGATATCATGTATCTTATTGGAAATTCTAAAATTTATGTTGGTACAAGTTTACATGGTTTAATAACGGCGCAAAGTTTTAGTGTGCCTTTTGTGCCTATTAACAATAAGATTAAGAAACTTAAAGAATACTGTAATACTTGGACTTCACAAAATATTGATGAATGCATTGAATATGATAATATAAGTTCTATCACGAAAATTTTTAATAATTGGAATTATTTAATCGCTGGACAAAATTTGGTAGAACAAAAGAATATGGTTTATGGAAATTTTGAAAATATTTTTTTAGAACTTAAATTTTAGATATGTCTCCTCCATTAGTTTCTATTTGTATCCCGACTTATAATGGCGAGACATATTTGCAGGATGCCTTGAATTCTATTTTAAAGCAAAATTTTAAGGATTTTGAGGTAATTATAAGTGATGATTGTTCTACAGATAATACTCTAAATATTATCGCAAGCTTTAAAGAAAATACAGATTTTCCTGTAAGGGTTTATAATCATATACCTCAGGGTATTGGGGCAAACTGGAATAATTGTCTAAAACATGCTAACGGAGAGTATATTAAATTTCTATTTCAGGATGATATACTTTATCCCGATTGTATCGAAAAGATGATTGCAGTACTGGAAAATAAGAAAGATTTAGCATTAGTTGCTTCGAAAAGAGATTTTATAATAGAATCTAATTTCAATCAAGAATTAGAGGTGTGGATAAATACGTATAGTGATCTTCAATCTGAATTTAAGCAGGCTTATTCTAAAACCTTAATTCTGGATAAAAAGATATTTAGTTCTAAAACCTTTTTAAAATCTCCATTAAATAAGATTGGCGAGCCATCAGTAGTGATGTTTAGAAAGGATGTGCTAAAAAAGACAGGAAACTTTAGAGGGGATTTAAAGCAAATATTAGATTACGAATTCTATTATCGTATTTTAAAGAAATATAAAATCGTTATTCTACCTGAAAAATTAGTAGGATTTAGAATTCACGAAAATCAGGCTACAAATATTAACCGATCATCAAAGATCGATGATTATAAAATCTACAATCAGATTTTATATAAGGATTATTTTTGGCTGCTTAATCGCAAACAACAAAAAAAGTTGTTTTTAAAATTTCATCCACTTTCACCTTTTATAAAACGAGCTATCAAGGCGAAGAATGTAATACTGAAATAATGATTGTAATTGTTACCTACAACGGCTTAAAATGGATAGACAAATGTCTTCAATCATGTGAAGATCATCCTATTGTTGTTGTAGATAACAATAGTTCGGATAGTACTGTAGATTTTATAAAACAAAATTATCCTAAAGTTCATTTAATTGAACAAGAGAAAAATTTGGGTTTTGGGCAGGCTAATAACATAGGGATTTCTTATGCATTAAATCATGGAGCACATTATGTTTTCCTATTAAATCAAGATGCTTATCTTATAGGGGACTGTCTTGAAAGGCTGATTGAAATTCAACAAAAAAACATGCAATTTGGAATAGTAAGTCCTATTCATTTAAATGGTGATGGAACGCATCTGGATTATAATTTTTCAAAATACGCAGCTATAAATCGAAACTTTTATTCAGATTATATTCTAAATAAATCTTTAAAAAATATTTATGAAGTTCCATTTGTAAATGCAGCAGGATGGTTAATTTCGAGAAAGTGCTTAGAAACCGTTGGCGGATTTGATCCTATCTTTTTTCATTATGGGGAGGATGATAATTATTGCCATCGTGTTAGATATCATCAACTTAAAATAGGTATAGTAACCGAAACATATATCAAACATGACAGGGTTCAAAAGAATATAATAAAGTCGGAAAGTTTAAGTTTAAAGGAACGAAAATATAAAGTTGAATATGCCAATCCGGCCAGAAAAGATTTTGAGCAACAATTTTCTAATAAATTACAACTTACTAAACGCTCTATTGTTAAAAATAAGTTCATGCTAAGATTTTCAAAATTAAAAAGTTTAGAAAAGCATTTAAAAATGCTTTTAAGAATCCAGAAAGAAATCTCAAATACTCGAAAAATAATCTCAAAACCAGGTACACATTTTTTAAAAATAAATGAATAATCCTATAGTTTCTATAATCATTCCAACTTATAATCGGGCTCATTTTATTGGTGAAACCCTGGAATCTGTAATCGCCCAAACCTATCAAAACTGGGAGTGTATTGTAATAGATGATGGTTCTACCGACTATACGGAAGAGTTGATGGAATTTTATTCCCAAGTAGACGCTCGCATACAATATCATCATCGTCCGGCTCATAGACCAAAAGGTGCTAATGCTTGTAGAAATTATGGTTTTGAATTGAGTACAGGGGAATATATCAATTGGTTTGATAGTGATGATTTGATGCATCATAACAAAATAAATATTCAAGTATCAGAATTATTAAAAAATAAATATAGTGTATCCCTATGTCAAAATTTGATATTTGATGAGAACCCTTTTAATATATTAGGTCATAGGAGTAAAGAATTTCAATCTTGTACGCCTTTTGAGGATTATTTGAAAACTAATATTGTATGGTTGACTCCATCGTTTTTGATTTTGAAAGAAAAATTATTTGAATTGGATTATTTATTCGATGAAGAACTCAAAGCTGCTCAAGAATGGGAGTTTTTTTCAAGATTTTTATTTCTTAAGCCAAAGATTGTTTTTACAAATGTCTCTTTGGATTTTATAAGGAAGCACAAAGAAAGTATATCTTACGATGAAAATAATTTTAGAATAAAAAACTTAAATTATTTTTTAGCTAGATTTAAAATCTATCAAAATGAATACTTATTCTTAAATTCAGATTGTAAAATGTATCTTAAGGATTTTTTACTTAACTATTTTAAATTTTTTTTAAAACGAAAATTTTTCAAAGAATCATGGTTGATTTTTCGTGTTTTTATTCTTTTTGATAATAGTTTGAATTTCAAGATAAAAATAATAAGTCTTTTATCTTTAGTGAGTTATTTTTTAACAGGACGAGGTTATTTATTCTTAAGGACACTAAATATTAATTAAGTCAGTTTATTGAAAAAATTAAAAACAATATTAAAAAATGTAAATTCATATTTTATTTTCTATTTCTATGTAAGTAGACGCAAAAAATATGATGAAGAAAATCCCAAAACTTATCCTATAATTATTATAAGTTTCAATCAATTTTTCTACTTAAAAAAATTAGTCGACTTTTTAGAAAAAAGGAATTACGAAAATATCGTAATAATTGATAATGCTTCGACCTATCCTGAATTACTAAAATATCTAGAATTGCTGAAAAAAAGTAAATCTGTAAGAATCCATAGATTACATAAAAATTATGGGCATCTAGTTTTTTGGAAAAGAAAAGAGTTTAGGATGCTCTATGGTAGAGGATATCACGTAGTAACAGATCCAGATGTTGTACCTATCAAATCTTGTCCAGATAATTTTTTAGCTATTTTTAAAGCCAAATTAGATAAATATTTAGAAGTTTCAAAAGTAGGATTTAGTTTATCCTTGGACGATATACCTATTTCAAATCCCCTAAAAAATAAAATAATGAAGTGGGAAAGCCAATTTTGGGAACACAAAACTAAAGATGGAGACTATTTAGCAGAAATTGATACAACCTTTGCACTATATAGACCTTATGAAACAAAATTGGAAGATAATTTCTTCAAAGCGATTAGAACAAAATTTCCTTTAACGGCTATCCATGGGGGCTGGTATATTGATGCTGAAAATCTAACGAAAGAGCAGCAGTATTATTTTAAAACTTCTAATAATTCAAATACATGGAAAATAAAATCTCTGTAGTAATAAGAAATAAAAACGAAGCTGAAGATTTAGAGTTTTTATTATTTAATTTAACCAATAGATATATTGATTCCATTGATGAAATTATAGTTGTTGATAACGAATCTACAGATGATAGTCAGAAGATTACTGAAAAATACGGGGCTCGATTCGAAACCATAAAAAATTTTTCATATGGCGGGAGTGCGAATTTTGCAGCTGAAAAGGCTAAAGGTGATATTATTGTAATATTTAGTGCTCATTCTTACCCCGTAAGTCCTGAATTTTTTGATGTTATAAACGAAAAATTCGATTTTAATGCAAGATTGGCAGGCGTTAGATGTTTGCATACTCCAAACGATTATCGGAATTATATTTTAAATATCGATGCCGAAAAAGACCCAAATAAATCGGGCTTAATTTTTACCGGTTCGGCATTTAGAAAAAAAGTATGGGAGAAAATTCCATTCAATGATAAAGTGCCCACTTTTGAAGATAAGGATTGGACAAAAAGAGTGCTTAAAAATGGATACCAGATAGAATTTGCTCCGGTAGTATTTGCCTACAAAGTAAGCAGAACGAAAGCGCAGACTTATTTTCGAAGAACAAATGATTTGCTAGGAAATTATCAAATATGGCATAGGGAAATAAAAGTGAGACAAGCTTTTAATAATGTTATGGCTACATTTTTAAATGGATTTAAAAATTTATTTTTAGACGTGTATTATGCAATTAAATTTTTCTTTTTCGTATTAAAATTTAAGAAAAGAAAGCCTGAAAAATTTAAATATTAATTTGATATCATGAGAGAAGGACACAATCCTAATAAAGATAGCGTAATCTCTGATATAAGGTTTATTCATCAAATCATAATTCCGGTTTATATTCCTAATCAACAAGACTATTTTAAAGACGCCTTTAGGATCTTTAAAAAGTGTCTTCAATCGATTTTTGAAACAGTAGCTCTGGAAGAGACCTATATTTCTATTGTAAATAACGGCAGTTGTAATGAGGTTGAAAATTACCTTGGAGCATTAAAAGAAGAGAATACGATTCAGGAGCTTATTAATACCTCTAATATTGGTAAATTAAATGCAATTTATAAAGGTTTAATAGGGCATAATTTTGATTTAGTAACTATTGCCGATGCCGACACGATGTTTTTGAGCGATTGGCAACAAGAAACGATTAAGGTTTTCAATACTTTTCCAAAAGTGGGAACGGTAGGGATCGTTCCCCAATTTAATATGTATTCCAATTTTTGTACAAATGTAATATTCGATAATTTCTTTAATAAAGAAATGCGGTTTTTTAAAGTAGAAGAACCAAGAGAAATGCAGAAATTTTATCATAGTATTGGATGGAATATGAAAGAAGACCATTATTACTTGCAATATATATTAGGTGTTGAAAAGGAGGGAACAAAAGCCTGTATTGGTTCTAGCCATTTTGTGACAACTTACAGGAAAGAGGTTTTTAACGAAATAAAAAAATATGTTCCTGCAAAAATGGGAAATAATAGTGAACGTTTATTAGATGTAACTGCCCAAAATAACGGCTTATGGAAACTTACAACCTTTAAAAATTACGCGTATCATATGGGAAACGTTTATGAGGATTGGATGGATGAGGTGAAATTTCAACAAACCCAAAAGAAATTAGAGTATAATAAATTTCAATTAAATCAAAATTCAAAATTAGGTTTTCTGGTAAAGAATAAGTTTTTTAAAAATGTTATGCGTATTAAATTTTTTAATGATTTCTATTTCAAATACAAAGGTTTACCTAAAAGTATTTTAGCTAAGTATGGTAAAGTTTATTATTAAGTAAATTATGATTTCTCATAAACATAAATGTATTTTTATTCACATACCTAAATGTGCAGGTATTAGTATTACTAAATTTTTACTAGGAGATGAATCTATAGCTTGGAATAAGCCTAATTACAATGTATTGTATGGATGGTGCCCCAAACATAAAACATTCCTACAACACGCTTCTGCTAAATTTTTGGTTGAAGAGGGGTTGATTACAGAAAACCAGTGGGCTGATTATTATAAGTTTACATTTGTTCGCAATCCTTGGGATCGGGTAATTTCTGATTATTTCTGGCTTCAAAAGGATCAAAACATAAAAGGAAGCTTAAAAGAATATTTAGATCAAAAAGGTGAATTTCAAGATACGCTAACTCAAAAAGGAACCTTAAAGTTTAGGGGAGATCATCTATATCCTCAAACTTCATTTTTTGATGTAAAGGGAGATTACCAACTAAATCATGTAGGACGCTTCGAATCAATAGACAGTGATTTTAAATTTATATTGAACCAATTACAAATTGAAGGCGATTTTACCTTGCATCTAAATAAACGTAATAAAAAAAGAAAACATTATTCAAGATTTTTTACGGAATCCAATAAAAGACGCGTAGAGGAATTATTTAAGCAAGATATAAAGTTACTTCATTACTCTTTTGAAGATGAAAGAAAAGGCATATCGAAACTCTATAAATATCTTTAATGACATCAGAGATTACTGTTAGTATTTTTATGCTCACCTTTAATCAGGAAAATTTGGTGGCACAAGCTATTGAAGGTGTTTTGAAGCAGAAAACCAATTTTAAATTTCAATTGGTTATTGGGGATGATGGAAGTACAGACGATACGATAAAAATATGCAAAGCATATCAGGAAAAATTTGGCGATGTAATTAAACTAATAACTCGTGATAAAAATATTGGATTAATTGCGAATTTTATTGAAACTGCTAAGTATTTAACCGGAAAATATGTAGCGATTTGCGATGGAGATGATTATTGGACCGACTATTATAAATTGCAAAAGCAAGTAGATTTTTTAGATCGTAATGATGATTACTCAATTACATTTGGAAAATGCTACCGATTAGATTCTAAAGGAAAATTAAGTACAAAAATAACCAATTTCGATAAAACTACATTTGACTTTTCGGATTTGGTAATGACTAATTTTATACCCTCGGTAACCGTTTTATTCAGAAACTCGGCTAGGCTGAGAAACTTACCTAGTTGGTTCTCAAATCTACCTTATGGAGATTGGCCTGTATATCTCTATACACTTAATATGAATAGTAAAATTTTTTTCTTAGATGAATATTTGGCGGTGTATAGAGTGGAAATAGGAGAGTCTTTTAAATTGAGGAAAAAGCTTAGTAATACATTTAAAACCGACATTTATATTTTAGAGAATTTGAGTAAGGATTGCGATTTTGAAAAATCTTATGGCTATTTTAAAAAAGCTATAGTGAAAAAGAAAAAATCTCTAATTCTGGCCTATAATAGAGAGCAAGATTATATAAAAGGATTTCAAGAATTTTCTAAATTATTGTTTATAAATAAGGACTTGAAATTTTTAAAATTATATTTTTATTCTTTAATCAAGACCTTTAATGTTTAGCCTCGTTTTAACATATCGTGATCGTGAATTAGAAATTGTAAAACGTTGTTTAAAATCTTTACAAGATCAAACCGATCAAGATTTCAAGGTTTTTTTAATTAATTATGGAAGTTCAGACAAATTTACCAATGCTTTAGATCAGCAAATTAAAAACTATAATTTTATAGACTATATTTTTGTACCAGCTTATGGCCAGTTATGGAATAAAAGCAGAGCGATAAATATCGCTTTAAAAAGGTGTACCACAAAGCTTTTTTGTGTTGCAGATATCGATTTATTATTTCATCCAAATTTCGTTCAGAAATCAAAACAGCTTTTTAAAGAAAAAGAGATTGTTTATTTTAAGACGGGATTTCTAAATCAGGAAACCACTGGGAAAAATCTAAGTTTTGAAAATTCTAAGGTCTCTTTTAACAGTAATAAAGAGGTTACCGGTATCACTTTATACCAAACCCAAATATTAAAAAAAATACATGGTTACGATGAGTTTTACCATGGATGGGGAGCAGAAGATACCGATGTTCATTTACGTTTAAAAAATGCGGGATATTCGGTGCGTTTTTATGATCAGGAAATTTTAGTAAAACATCAGTGGCACCCAAAACAGTACCGAAGTAAAAAAAGTAATTTTCCTTTCCATACCAATCTTGAAAAAATTAATCATCGGTATATGACTTTGCAAGATCAGCATAAAACAACCCAGGCCAATGGCGAATTTGAATGGGGTAAAATACCTGATATAACCAAATTGAAGGATTTACAAAAGCCGATGCATAAATACGAAATCAGTTCTGAATGTTTTCAATTTGATGCTTTTATTGTTGGTATCTTTCCTTGTCTCCAAGAAGCTTCTGAGATTAAAATTAAAATTGATACTCGTTCAAAATCAATAAAAAATCAGATAAAAAAAATTAGCGGCAAAAAACATATACAAACGTATTCGCTAGAAGGAGTCAATAATACACTTTTAGAAGCAATAATTCAGCATCATCGCTTAGCCCTTTATCATTATAATATCGATTGGGAAAATGAAGAAATACTATTAAAAATAGTACCCGATGCCTAACAAAAAGAAAATTCTGATGGTGGCGATGCCCAGTTTGCATTTTTTTAGATGGGTGGACCAGCTAAAAGATAGTGATTTTGAAGTTTTTTGGTTTGATATTACTGGAGCCGGGAATTTTGTAGAACGTATAAGCTGGGTACATCAAATCACTAACTGGAAATTACGATGGAATTTCCCGGGTAGAATCTTTTTGAAATCGAAACTTCCAAATCTATATCGTTGCTTACAAAAAATAAATGAACGCCGCATTTCTTCTGAGTTTGAAAGAATAATTACTGAAATACAACCCGACTTAGTGCATAGTTTTGCCCTTTATGTGTCCTGTACGCCAATTTTATCGGTTATGCAAAAGCATATGAGCTTAAAATGGATCTATAGCTCTTGGGGGAGCGATCTTTTTTATTTTCAACATAAAGCCAATTATTTAGCGGATATAAAGGAAGTGCTCAAGCGTGTAAATTATTTAATAACCGATTGTAAGCGAGATTGTACAATAGCCGAAAAGCATGGTTTTACCGGAACGTTTTTAGGAGTGTTTCCCGGTGGTGGCGGATTTGATTTAGAAGAGATAAACACTTATAAAAAATCAAAAGAAGATAGAAATATAATTTTAATTAAAGGCTATCAAGGCAGGTCGGGAAGAGCAATCCCGGTTTTGAAAGCTATTTTGAAATTAAAAGAAGAACTTCAATCGTATCAAATTATCGTTTTTGGAGCCGATCCGGTGGTTTTTCAATGGGTAAACCAAAAAGACTTAATCAATTGGAATAACTTTGAAATAGTAGGAAAAATACCTCATCAACAAGTTTTAAAACTAATGGGTAAATCCAAAATCTATATTGGGAATAGTAATTCTGACGGAATGCCCAACACATTATTAGAAGCCTTTTGTTTAGACGTATTTCCTATCCAGTCCAATCCCGGAGGTGTAAGTGCTGAAATTATTGAACATGGTAAAAATGGATTGTTGATTTCGGATTGTAATGATATTAAGGAAATCATTGTTTTAATTTCAACTTCGTTAAAAACCTATTCAATAGAAACTAATACAGAAATAAAAAAAGCATATTCATATAGTACAGTTAAGACGCTTTGTTTAAAAAGTTATAGAAAAGTATATAATGATCAAAATATTTAAAGCATCTAAAATGTCATATACTCCTTTTGATAATTTTGAAGAAGGGGATTTAGAATTTTTCCAAAGTAATAATGTAGAAATTGTAGATAATCACAAATCTGCCGATATTATAGTAAGTGATAATATTACTCACCTAAAGAAATTTTATAAGAGATACTTCTTTGGAGTAAAATTTTTGTTATGGACTAATGAACCAAGGTTCGATTTAGCTTTTGCTGATGTAATTAAGCATTTTGGTTTTATCAAAGTTCATCACATGAATATATACACCAAAAACGTTTTTGTTCAAAATTTATCTTTTCATGGGAAAATGATGAAAAATTCTCTGAAATTTTTAGAGAAGGATTTTTCATTAGAAAACAGAAGAATAGCAGCATTGATGTCTTATTACAAAGGTATAAACACACCTGCTTTAATGTTCGAGAATAAGAACATCGACTTAATATCCTTGCGATCTGAAATTGTTCTGGCTGGAAATAGATTAGATGTTTTAGATGTATACGGGAAAGACTGGCCAGATAATATTGCAATTGAAAATTCCAGACAAGGTAATTGGGGGACTAGAAAACAGGAAATTTTAAATGATTACAATTTTAATCTTTGCTTTGAGAATACGGCCTACCCAAATTATATGACTGAAAAAATATGGAATAGTATCGAAAATTATTGTTTACCAATTTACTATGCAAAGAACACAAATGCCTATAGCTTGTTTCCAAAAAAGAGCTTTATAGATTATAGCGAATTTCAATCGCCTGAGGATCTTTTCCTGTATATAAAGTCAATGGAAAATGATGAATTTATTTTTAGAATGAATAGATGCTTAGAAGTCTACAATAGTATTTGTGAAAAAGGAAAAGAGTTTGGTTTACAGCTTAGGCAAGAGGTTTTAACAAAAATAGTAGAAAAAATTCATTCAATTAAAGCTAGCTAATTATGCCAAAAAAAATCCGACTTTTCTGGTGGAACGAGCGTAAAATTCAAAATAAAGCTAAGGAGAATTATGGCGATATGTTGGGGAAGTATCTGGTAGAAAAAATATCAGGAAAGAAGGTTGAATTTGCCTGGCCTCAAAAAAATAGTTATAAAAATTTATTTTCGCCCATATATGTGACTATTGGTAGTGTTTTAGCGCATGTAAGTGAAAAATGTATTGTCTGGGGGAGTGGCATTATTAATAAAACACATCCGGTAAAAGAGGCTACTTTTTTAGCAGTACGAGGTCCACAAACAAGAAAATATTTAATAGAAAAAGGCTATCAGGTTCCCGAAGTATATGGCGATCCTGCCATTTTACTGCCTGATTTTTATACACCTGAAATACCTAAAGCCTATACGTTGGGTATTATTCCACATTACAATGATTATAAAGCGGCTAAAAAATTACTGGAAGGAGTGCGATGCATAATTGTGATAGATTTTATGACCAATGATGTTGAAAAAACTACTTGCGAAATATTAGCTTGTGAGCGTATTGTATCCTCTTCTTTGCATGGTCTTATTGTGAGCCATGCGTATGGAATACCTGCAGTTTGGCAAAAATTCTCAGATAAAGTATTTGGTGACGATATTAAATATCAAGATTATATGGAATCCGTTCAAATTCCTTTTTATAAACCCGCAATTCGACAAACTCCGTATACATTTTCAGAATTAGAAATGTTATTTACCAATTATCCTAGCTTACCGAATGCGCAAATAATGAAAAATCTCAAGGAAGGTTTAATCGAAGTTTGTCCTTTTGAGAAATAAAAAAGTACTACTCGTCGTCGAAAACCGATCAATTATGGAATAATTTGAGCGTTCATCGAAATTAATTTATGAGGAATTTATAAATAGTATATTAGCATTTAATTAACAAATTAATGAAGGCAGTAGGTTTTATTCCATTACGGAAAGGTTCTAAAGGTATTCCTGGTAAAAATAAACGTAAAATGCTAGGTAGGCCATTGTATTGCTGGGTCTTAACCGAAGCTATCTTTTCGAAACTAGATGAGATAATTGTTTTTACTGACGATACTGAAGTTATTGAATTTATCGAAAATCAATTTAAGTGGTCTTCAAAAGTGAAAGCAGTTTTACGTCCCGAAAATACGGCTAACGATACTGCTTCTACAGAAATTGCAATGCTAGACTATTGTGAGTCTGTTGATTATGATTTTGATGTATTCTGTTTATTACAAGCGACCTCTCCATTTACTAAAGCTGAGCATATTAACGAAGGTCTTTTAAAAATTGAAGAAGGAGCCGATTCTTCATTAAGCGTAGTGAAAACCCATCGTTTTATCTGGAATAATAATGGAGAATCTATCAATTATGATTATAAAAATAGGCCAAGAAGGCAAGATTTCGAAGGCTTGCTAGTTGAAAATGGAGCGGTATATTGTACCACAAAAAAAGCCCTTCAGACTAGCCAAAATCGAATAAGTGGCTCAATTGTTCCTTTTGAAATGCCCGAAATTTCTTATACTGAAATTGATAGTGAAGCCGATTGGAATATTGTTGAAAATCTTTTGGCAACCAATTTACAACAGCAAAAAAAGAATACTAAAATTACCCATTTGGTATTAGATGTAGATGGGGTTTTTACCGATGGAAAAGTACTATTTTCTGAAAACGGAGAACTCGCTAAATCTTTTGATATGCGTGATGGGATGGGACTAGAAATTCTACGACAATTTGGTGTAAAAGTTATGGTAATGACTTCAGAAAATTCTGCCTTGGTTGCTGCCAGAATGAAAAAACTCAAAATCGATACAGTATTTTTAGGAGCAAAAGATAAATTCGGATTGCTTCAAGATTATTGCTTGAAAAATGATGTAGAGATGAACAGTTTGGCGTACGTAGGAGATGACGTGAACGATATGGCTAATATGTGCCGTGTAGGTTGGAGTTTTGCTCCCGCAAATGCTATGGATGAAATTAAACGAATTGCCGATATAAATTTGGCAAAAAAATCAGGAGAAGGAGCTATTCGCAAAGCAGCTCAATTCATAAAAAAATACAATACTAGATTTTGAACACATATAAAGAACCTTACGTAATTGCCGAAATTGGTTGTAACCATAAAGGCGATATAAATATTGCAAAAGAGCTAATTAAAGTAGCTAAGATATTTTGCAAAGTAGATGCCGTAAAATTTCAAAAACGGAATAATAAAGAATTGCTAACTGAAAGTCAGTATAACGCACCGCATCCCAATCCGGTAAATGCGTATGGAGATACGTATGGTGAACATCGTGAATTTTTAGAATTTACGGTAGCGCAGCATCAAGAGTTAAAAGATTTTTGTGAAGAAATGGAAATTACGTATTCCACTTCAGTTTGGGATCTAACTTCAGCAAAAGAAATTGCCAGTTTACAGCCAAAGTTTATAAAAATTCCTTCGGCTTGTAATAATTATTATGAGATGTTGAATTGGTTGTGCGAAAATTATTCCGGCGAAATTCATATTTCTACGGGAATGACTACTAAAAACGAAATAGGAAATTTAGTTGATTTTTTCACTAAAAAGGGTAGAAACAAAGATTTAGTGATTTACAATTGCACATCGGGTTATCCGGTTCCTTTTGAAGACGTATGTTTATTAGAAATCACCAGAATGAAACAACTTTATGAAGATAAAGTAAAACATATCGGGTTTTCCGGCCATCATTTAGGAATTGCAGTAGATGTTGCGGCTTTTACTTTAGGAGCTAACGTGGTAGAACGTCATTATACGTTAGATCGAACCTGGAAAGGAACAGATCATGCCGCTTCGTTAGAACCTTCGGGACTGAGAAAGCTAAAACGAGATTTAAGCGCGGTTTATAACTCCTTAACGTTCAAAGAGAAAGATATTTTAGAAATTGAAGAAGTACAACGAGAAAAATTGAAATTCAGAAAAAATTAATGGCTAAAAAGGTTTTTGTTTTTCTTCCCGATGGTGTAGGGCTTCGGAATTTCGCGTATACCAATTTCAATACCCTTGGCCAAGAACTAGGCATGGACGTGGTGTATTGGAATAACAGTGTTTTTCCTTTAAAAGAACAATTGGGGCTAGAAGAGGTTAAAATCGACCCCAATAATGTGCATAAGCTTACGCCTGTTTATTCTAGGGCAAGGAAGCGAATAGAACTAAATTTATGGCATAAGGAGTTTGATGATTCGGTGTATCAGACCTACAAATTCCCTTTTGAATACAGCAATTTTAAGAAAGCTGCACGTAGTTTTTTAACTCGATTTTTAATTGCAAAACATAATTCTGAAAAAGGATTAACTGCAATTAAAAAACGTATTGATAAATTAGAACGACAAAATCCTAAATATGAATATTGCAAAAAGCAACTGGAAAAGCACAAACCCGATTTAATATTATGCACCAGTCAGCGTTCTACCCAGGCCATTAGCGCTCTGTTAGCGGCTAAAGATTTAGGAATTCCCACGGCTACGTTTATTTATAGTTGGGATAATGTACCTAAAGCGATGTTAGTGGTGGATACCGATTATTATTTCGTTTGGAGCGATTTGATGAAAGCTGAAATGCTGAAGTATTATCCATTTCTAAAAGATCATCAGGTTATTGTTACCGGAACACCTCAATTTGAGCCTCATTTTAATCCTGATTTAATTATACCTAAAGCTAAATTTTTTGCAGATTACGGATTAGATGAAGCAAAAAAATATATCTGTTTCTCAGGAGACGATACAACTACATCTCCACTAGATCAATATTATTTAGAAGATTTAGCCATTGCAGTACAAAATCTTAATAAAGAAGGTTATAACTTAGGAATTATATTTAGGAAAGCACCGGTAGACCATACAGGGAGGTATCAAGAAATTATAGAAAAATACAAAAAGGAAATTACAGAAATAGCACCGGCCTGGAAAGCGATGGGGAAACAATGGAATACCATACTTCCTGAACCTCATGATTTTTCATTATTATCAACAGTTTGTGAGTATGCAGAACTTGTAGTGAATATTTGCTCTTCTATGGTTTTCGATTTTGCAATTCATAATAAACCTTGTATCTATATAAATTACGAACAACCGCAACTGCAAAGCGGAATTCGAGATATCGGGCAGAATTATAACTATGTTCATTTTAGATCGATGCCTTCTAAAAACGCAGTAGCCTGGGGAACTTCAAAAGAAAGTTTACAAGTTACATTAGAAAATTTAATGGATAATCCTAAGCCTATTGTAACCCAGGCAAAAAACTGGTTTACAGTTGTGGCCGGTAAACATCCAAAAACATCCTCTTTAGCGATTTGGGAAACTATAAAAAATATTTTGAACTAATGCATATCGGTTTTCTAACTCCCGAATATCCACACCCAAAAATAAGTCACTCTGGTGGTTTAGGAAGTAGTTTGCAAAATTTGATTTTATCGTTACATGCACAAGGGGTAACTATTAGTGTTTTTGTATATGGTCAAAAAGAGGATACAGATTTTGAAGAAAACGGGATTCATTTTTACTGCATTAAACAGAAAACTTATAAAATTGGCGGATTTTATTGCTATCGAAAATACATAAATAAAAAGCTGAATTATTGGATTCAGCACACCGATATAGATGTATTAGAAGTTCCGGATTGGACGGGGATTACAGCTTTTATGAAATTTTCAGTTCCGGTAATAATGCGATTTCATGGCAGTGATACTTATTTTTGCCATTTAGAAAACCGATCTCAAAAATTCAAGAACCGATTTTTTGAACAGCAAGCGGTAACTAATGCAAATGCTTTTATTGCACCTACTACTTTTGCCGGTAATGTTTCAAAAGAATTGTTTCCTATTAAAAATAAAACTGTAAAAACCATTCATTATGGATTGAATTTGGAACAATTCAATAATGAAAATCCAGCGCAATTTGAGGCATTTACAATTTTATATTTAGGCACGCTAATTCGTAAAAAGGGCGTTTTAGAATTGCCTGATATTTTTGAAAAGGTTCAGCAAAAATATCCAAAAGCAATATTACTATTGATAGGTGGCGATAGTGCAGATATCAAAACCGGAAGTACATCAACCTGGGCGTTACTTCAGCAAAAGCTAAAAGAAAAACAACTTTTCGGAATTCAGTATTTAGGTAAAATGCCCTATGCTGACGTAAAAAAGCATATTAAAAAAGCGCATGTTTGTGTTTTTCCATCCTATGCAGAAACTTTAGGGATGGTAACTATAGAATCTATGGCTTTACAAAAAGCAGTGGTAAATACTAATATTGGTTGGGCTAAAGAAATAATAACTCATGGAGAAGATGGGCTTATGGCACATCCATCAAATCATGAAGCTTTTGCAGAAGCGATAAAACAGATTTTTGACGGGGATCATTTAAGAGAAAAGCTTCAAAAAAATGCGCGATTAAAAGTTGAAACAAATTTTGATATTCAGCAAAAAGCAATTGAAAATATTGAATTTTATAAGGAAATTTTAGCTACACAAAAATGATTAAGTTCGTTCATCGACATAGCGAAAAAATAGTAGGCATTTATAAAGGTGCTAAGCAATTAGAAGGCTATGCTGATGAGGTAGTAACAGCTTTTTGGGCAGTAGCCAACGATTATCCCGATCAATGGATTTGTTGGCTGGAAGAAGAGCAAGTTCATAATTTTAATGAACTGTTTTTTTTAGAAATTTTTCATCACAAATTAATCATGGCTTCTTGTGCGGTTAAAACCAGTTTTTTTAATAAAGACATTGGTTATGTCGATCAATTTCCGTTTGCAGTTGTTAATAGATCCGTAAATTACCCAACTTGGTTAATGAGTAGCGATATGGGAGCCATACATGCTACTGTAATATTGAAATTTCAAAAAAACTTTAGTGGATTTTCTGATTTTCAATATTTATTAAATGCTATTGCCAAATTAGGCCAGCACAATGGCTTATTTTGTTATCATGCACCGCAATTAGCTATAAAAAAAGCGACAGAAGTAGAATATAAAGCTACAACTAAGGATTTGTTTTCTTTTGCTTTTCAATTTTATAAAAAGGCAAGAGGAATTATTTTATTATTTTGTTTTGCGCGATATAAAAAAAGATATCCTTTACTATCACTTATTTCAACTGCTTTAAAAAGGAATTTTTTTAATACCGAAATTAATTTTGCTGATATTGAAGTTAAATCTTCTAAATCTGCTATCGATAATTCAATAGATGTAATAATTCCCACAATTGGTAGGCCAGAACATTTGCTGAATGTGTTAAAAGATTTAAAGAAACAGAGCTTACTTCCGCAGAAAGTTACTGTAGTGGAGCAAAATCCGGATATAGGGAGTAAAAGCGATTTTGATTTTGCTGCTGAAGATTGGCCATTTCTAATTCAGCATATTTTTACGCATCAAACCGGAGCCTGCAATGCAAGAAATTTAGCTTTACAAGAAGTTACTGCATCGTGGGTGTTTTTTTGTGATGATGATAATAAATTTGAAAATAATTTATTAGAAAAAGCTTTTTCTAAAATTGAAGAATACGGATTAGAAGTGTTGGTAACCGCTTACCGAACAAAACAAGAAGTTTTATTATATAAAAATGCCAAGCAATGGGGAACGTTTGGAGCGGGCAATGCTATTGTAAAAAAAGCTTGTCTTAGAAATGTAAAATTTGATCTGGCTTTAGAATATGGATATGCCGAAGATATGGATTTTGGAATGCAATTACGTAATCAAGGAGTAGATATTATTTATCATCCAGAAATTGAAATTGTACATTTAAAAGCACCAATGGGCGGATTTAGAACTAAAATTATAAAACCATGGGAGCAAACAGCACCAATTCCAAAACCTTCACCTACAGTAATGACGTATATTCAAAAGAACTATACGGTAGAACAGCAAAGAGGATATCAGCTTATTTTATGGTTGAAATTTTATAAATCGCAACACATAAAAAATCCATTTAAGTATGAAAGGATTATGCAAAAACGCTGGGCAGTAAGCGAGCGTTGGGCCGCTAAATTGCAGCAAAATAGAAGATCATGAAGTTTGGTTTAATAATATGTACTTTTGAAAGAGCAACGGCTTTACTTCGTGTGTTAGATTCAGTAAAAGCCCAAGCGGTATATTCCGATCAAATTCTTGTAATAGATGGATCGCTGACTCACAACACTAAGGAAGCATTACAAGCGTATTCTATTCCAAACTTAGATTATTATTATGTTCAAGAAAAGCATCGTGGGTTAACCCGACAACGAAATTTTGGAATAGCAAAACTTTCTTCTGAACTAGATATTGCTTTTTTTCTTGATGATGACGTAGTTTTAGCGCCTGATTATTTTAAAAATATATTGCTTACTTACAAAAGCTATCCAAATGCTTTAGGAGTAGGAGGCTATATATTAGATGATTCTATTAATTGGCAGAAAGCTGAAAATGGCCCTGTTCTATATGATGAATATGAATTTGACGGTTGGAAACGAAAGTTAGGTAGTCGAAACTTGTTACGAAAAAAACTAAATTTATTAAGCGATTGCGCACCTGGTATTATGCCGGCGTTTTCTAATGGTTTTTCAATAAGTTTTTTACCTCCTAGCGGAAAAACATATCCTGTTGAATTTTTTATGGGTGGCGTTTCATCTTTTAGGACAAAGATTTTGAAAGAGCTACAATTTTCAGAATATTTTCAAGGTTATGGCTTGTATGAAGATATGGAGTATTGCCTGCGAGTTTCTAAACTAGGGCAATTATATGTAAATACCTCAGCATGTCTGTATCATTATCACGATCCCGACGGACGGCCGAATCAATTTAGATATGGCAAAATGGTTATTGAAAATGGCTGGCATGTTTGGCGAACTAAATATGAAAAGCCATCGCTAAAAGCAACGCTAAAATGGTATAAAATTGCGTATTTATTAACTTTTGTGCGATTAGCAAATGTATTTTCTACCTCTAAAAGGCAGGAAGCATTTACTGAATTTTTAGGTAGAATGCGCGCATTATTGGTAATACCATTTAAACAATAATTTTGCTTATGAAATTTGTTGTAATCACACATGTTGTTCATAAAAAAGTCGGATCTAATTTTCAGGCTTATGCTCCGTATGTTTTAGAAATGAATAGATGGTTCAACTATGTTGATGCAGTAAAAATAGTAGCTCCTGCAAATATTAATCACGCATCGAAAATAACAACAGCATACCATCATAAACAACTAGATTTTGTAGAAGTTCCGCAATTTTCGTTGCTTTCATTACGGAGTGCTTTCATAACGCTACTGAAATTACCCATTATAATCTATACTATTTGTAAATCGATGAAATGGGCTGATCATATTCATTTACGGTGTCCGGGTAATATGGGATTACTAGGAAGTATAATACAAGTTTTTTTCCCTTCGAAAGCTAAAACAGTAAAGTATGCCGGGAACTGGGATCCAAATTCAAAGCAACCTTGGACGTATAAATTGCAAAAATGGATTGTTTCTAATCCGAAAATCAGTAAAAACATTCAGGTTTTGGTATACGGGGAATGGCTAAATCAATCTAAAAATATTCGTCCTTTTTTTACCGCTTCTTTTGGAGAAAATGATAAAATTCAAAATATAAAAAAATATAATCAGCCTTTTCATTTTGTGTTTGTAGGAAGTTTAGTAGTAGGGAAAAGGCCTCTGTTTGCTATTAAATTAGTTGAAAGTTTAAGGAATAGAGGATTTGATGTGGATTTGTCGATATATGGGGAAGGCGAATTAAAAGAAAGCTTACAAGACTATATCTCTGAACAAAACATTCAAAACTATGTAATTTTAAAAGGTGGAAGGCCATTATCTGAATTAAAAAAAGCTTACCAAAAAGCTCATTTTTCAATATTACCTTCAAAAAGTGAAGGGTGGCCCAAAGCCGTTGCGGAAGCTATGTTCTTTGGATGTATTCCTATAGCTACCAAAATTTCTTGTGTTCCTTGGATGCTAGGTTTTGGTGAGCGAGGTATATTGATTGAAGGAAATTTACAAAGGGATATTGAAACTCTAGAAACTCTATTAGGAGATAAATCACAATTAGTAAAGATGTCTCGAAATGCTCAAGATTGGTCTGAAGCCTATACAGTAGAATTTTTCGAACAAGAAATTGCTAAATTGGTATGAGAGTTTTACAACTTATCGATTCTCTAGATGCGGGAGGTGCTGAAAGAATGGCGGTTAATTTTTATAACGCCCTAAGTAATGTAGAAAACATAACCTCTTTTTTAGTGGTGACCAGAAAGGAGGGGATTTTAAAGAAAGAATTGAAGATTTCTTCAAATTATCTATTTTTAGAAAGGAAAAGAGTAATTGATATTAAAGCTATTTATGCTCTTATGAAATTTGTTAGAGCAAAGAAAATAACTCACATTCATGCGCATGGCAGCTCTTATTTTCTTGCGAGTTTGTTGAAGATTGCAATTCCCCGTCTAGTTCTTATTTGGCATGATCATTACGGTAACAGTGAATTTCTTAACGAAAGGCGCTATTCAGTTTTAAAATTATGCAGCTCTCAATTTGACGGAATTATTGCAGTAAATAAAAAATTGGCAGATTGGAATAGCAAAAAATTAAATTGTACCAATTGTATCCAAATAAATAATTTTGTTCAACTTGCTGAAAATGCAGTTGAAAACGTGAAGTTGGAAGGAAACCAAAAAGTAAAATTGATTTGTGTAGCAAACTTTAGACCTCAAAAAAATCATCTATTTTTACTTAATGTTTTTGCTAAACTGAGCGATAAGGATCTAAGTCTACACCTTTTTGGTAAGCACTTTAATGATGAATACGGTAATAGGATTTTAGAGCGGGTAGAGAAGACGGCTAATGTTTTTTATTATGGTCCAAAGTCAATTAATAGGGAAATACTGAATCAAGCTTCCATAGGAATTTTAGTTTCAAAATCAGAAGGCTTACCACTAGTATTATTGGAGTATGCTGAAGCTGAATTAGCTGTTATTTGTACAGATGTAGGGGAGTGTAGAGCGGTTGTTGAAGATGCCGGAATAATAATTAATTCTGGGAATGAAGATGAGTTGCTGGAGGCCATTAATTCATATGCCGAAGATAGTACAAAGCTAAATAGCGATGCATTAAAATTTCATGAATTAGTGAAAAGAAAATTTGGTGCTGAAGAAATTATAAAACAATCAATTGAGTTCTATAAAAGATGCAGTTGACGATAGATCAAAATAGAAAAGAATACTTTCGACTTTTGCTGCTTCATGTGGCTATAGCATTTGCTATATATTTATATAGACCTATCTCTGTACTTGTTTGCCATGGGATGTTATTATTTTGGCTAATTTATATTCTTCAGAAAAAGAATAAAAATAATGAAGCTTTAATGGCAGCAGCTTATGTTGCAGGAAGCGAAGTGTATTTTAGAATGACTGCCGGTATGATATTTTATGAAACCGGAAAATATATGGTTGTGGTTTACATCCTTATAGGGATGTTTTTTAAAGGAACATCTTCTAAAACTGTACCTTATTGGTTTTTTATTCTTATGATGGTACCTGGTATTTTGGTTTCAGCAATTAATATAAGCTATGGTGCTGAGTTTAGAAAATTGGTTGCGTTTAATTTAAGTGGTCCGGTTTGTTTAGGTGTCGTGGCAATCTATTGCTATTACAAAAAGATTAAAAAAGCAGATTTTGAAAAGGTTATTTTAATGTTGCTCTTACCGCTAATTTCAAATATGCTTTATTTATATCTGTATACACCTTCTTTAAAAGAATCACTCATAAATGTCTCCGCGAATTATTTAGCAACGGGGGGATATGGGCCTAATCAAATTTCGACTATTTTCGGAATGGGATTTTTTCTTATTTCAACCCGACTTTTTCTGGTTAAGGACAAATTAATAAATCTTGTGGATTTTGTTTTGCTTGGTTTAATGGCCTATCGTGCAATAGTTACGTTTTCTAGGGGTGGTGTTATTACTGGCGTAATTTGTATCTGCACATTTGTGCTCTTCTTTTATTATAAACAAAATGCAAAAACTAGATCAAGTATTTTCAGGAAAATATTATTTATAGCAGTTGCAGGACTTGCAGTATGGTCATTTACGTTAGTTAAGACTTCCGGGTTAATAGGGAATCGATATACTAATAAAGATGCCTCAGGGAAATTAAAAGAAGATATTACTACCGGAAGATCAGAATTGATAGAAACCGAATTGCATGCATTTACCAACAATCCTATACTTGGAATCGGAATTGGAAAAGGAAAAGAATATAGAGAGGAACAATTGGGTATCATAATAGCAACACATAATGAAATTAGCCGAATGCTATCAGAACAGGGTATTCTTGGTCTTATTAGTTTGTTGATTTTAATCTTTGTTCCTGTTGTATTTTGGTTTAAATTCGAAAACAATTATTATTTTTTAGCGTTTTTAGCCTTTTGGTTTTTAACAATTAACCATTCAGCTATGCGAATTGCTTTACCTGCCTTCGTTTATGGCTTGGCATTACTTTATATAGTAGATGACAAAAAAGATCCTGTACATAGGAAACGACTTGCGCGTTAATAGTTTTACAGCGACCTATATTTCATTCTTAAGTGAAATGCTTAGGCAAGAAGGCTATGAGGTTAAAACGGCTTCTTCGGTAACTAACAAAGCCGTTCGACTTATTGAAATGCTAGGTTTGATAAGCAAATTCCATAAATCAACAGATGTTGTTTTAATTGATACTTATGGCGCCACTAATTTTTATTACGCTTATTTGGTGGGAAGGTTGTGCCAGATATATAAATTGCCTTATATACCCATTTTGCATGGTGGTAATTTACCTGAACGTTTGGATAAAAATCCTAAATTCAGTCGGAATTTGTTTGGTAATGCATTTCAAAATATTGCCCCATCAAATTTTTTAAAAAACGAATTTGAAAAAAGAAATTTTGATCGAATCTGCCTTATTCCTAATTCTATAGATTTAAAAAATTATCCTTATAAATCAAGAACACATTTCAGGCCTAAGTTATTATGGGTGCGGCGCTTTCAGTATAGATATAATCCTAGAATGGCTTTAGAAGTTTTAGAGTTGTTATCGACCAAGTATAGTGATGCAGAATTATGTATGGTTGGACCTGAGAAAGATGGCAGCATGCAAGATTGTAAACGCTTAGTAAAAAAGAAGAATTTAAAAGTCAAGTTTACCGATAAGCTTAAAAAAATAGAATGGGCAGCATTATCTGAGGATTATGATTTTTTCATTAATACTACTACAATTGATAATACACCACTTAGTGTTATTGAAGCTATGAGCTTAGGTTTGCCTATCATCTCAACAAATGTAGGTGGTATGCCTAATCTAATTGTACATGCCAAAGATGGTATATTGGTTCCTTCAGGAGATGCGGAAAAAATGGCTTCAGAAATTTCCAGAATTATAGAAAATCCAACAACAGGAGAATCTCTAGCTTTAAATGCACGGAGTAAGGCTGAATTTTTTGATTGGAAAATGATAAAAAAGGACTGGTTAAAGATTATCAGTAATGTCGGTTAAAAAAGTGCTTTATATTGGTAATAAATTAGCACATACTGGGAGTACCCCAACCTCTGCTGATATTTTACCTGGGTTACTTGAAAAAGAGGGATATATTGTATATTCATTTTCGGCCAAAGAGAATAAAATTTTACGTCTGCTAGACATGCTTAAAAGTGTGCTGATGTTTAGCAATAAGGTAGATTGGATAATTATAGATGTGTACAGCACACAAAATTTTTGGTACGCCTATTTATGCGGAATGCTTAGTAAAATGAAAGGCGTTCAATATATAAATATTTTACATGGCGGAAATCTGGAGAAAAGACTACGCAAAAGATTCTTTTCGTTTTTCCAAAACGCTAAATACAATATCGCGCCATCCGAATTTTTTTATTCTAAATTTTCGACTGTAGGATTGTCGAATTTGAAGTTTATTCCAAATTCAATAAAACTAGATGAATATAATTTTAAAGAGCGTTTTCAATTTGCACCAAAGATAATTTGGGTTCGCGCATTTGCTGAAATTTATAATCCAATGCTGGCGATTCAGCTATTGGAGTTGTTAGTGCAGAAATACGGGAGCGCAGCGCTTTACATGGTTGGTCCCGACAAAGATGGTAGCATGCTAAAGTGTAAAAATTACGCTGAAATAAATAAGTTACCAATCACTTTTACAGGAAAACTAGATAAAAAACAGTGGCACAAATTAGCTGCAGAATGTGATATTTTCTTGAATACTTCTACCATTGATAATACACCTGTGAGTATCGTGGAAGCTATGGCCTTGGGTTTACCTGTGCTAAGCTCTAAAATAGGCGGTATTCCATATCTGATCGAAGATGGTAAAGATGGAATTTTATTTGAAAGTAATAATCTTAAGGATTTGGCAGATAAAACTTTTAAATTATTAGATAAGCAATTAGATGCGAATACTATAGCGAAAAATGCTAGAAAGAAAGTTGAAAAATTTGACTGGAAAAATGTAAAAGATCAGTGGAACGATTTACTGACTTAAAAGAGTATATTTGAAAGCGTAAATTAATGGAAATGGCAGACAAACCCCTACTACATTTCGAAATTTCAGAAAGGAAGGTTCTTCTACGAATATTCGACGTTCTGTTTGTTCTTTTAACGCTTACATTACTGCAAATTTTCACCAATTTTAGTTACTTCAGGATTAGTAAAGAGTTTTGGTATTGGACAGTTTTGCTTGTCGCCTATTTAAAACTGTTTGCTCATATTTTTGAACTATACGACCTTCAGAAAGCAAGCCAGTTTGATATAGTGCTCAAAAATGCATTGCTAACAACCTCTTTAACAGTTCTTTTTTTCATTTTAACACCGCTGTTAAGTCCGAGTTTACCCGATAACAGAATTCAAATTCTATATTTTTTCCTCACAATTTTATGCACAATTTTATTGTGGCGTTGGGCTTATATTTCTTTGATTGCCTCACCCAGATTCAATAAAAGAGTAATTGTAGTTGGGGATAGTTTTGATATTAAAATGATTGCAGAAGCCTTTAAAAAAGCAGATCCAAATTACGAGGTTGTAGGATTTGTAAATACTGATGGGCAGGTTGAAGTTGAAGATGAAAATTTGTTACAATTTGAGGTTGAGGATTTACGAAAAGCTGTTAAAAAATATCATATAAAAGAAATTGTGGTATCTAGTGGCTATAATGGATTAATGCTTCCGCTGTATAACGAACTCAGTTTTCTTCTGAATGAAGGCTTCCCAATTCGTGATTATATGCAGGTTTACGAAGATATTACTGCAAGAATTCCTGTGCAAAATGTAGATCACGATTTCTATAGGTATTTTCCTTTTAGCCGAAGTAATCAAAACAAATTTTATCTTTTTAGCTTACGTTTATTTGATATTCTATTTTCATTAATAGGAATAGTAATAGGCATTGCAATCGTACCATTTTTATTAATAGGAAACGCTTTAGCTAATCGCGGCCCTTTGCTTTATACACAAGAAAGAATTGGACAAAATAGTAAGCCATTTAAGATCATTAAATTTAGAACGATGGTTAAGAATGCAGAAGAGCAGGGACCAAGATATGCTGAAAAGAATGATCTTCGAACCACGCCCTTTGGTAAATTTATGCGAAAAGCAAGAATCGATGAAATTCCGCAGTTTCTGAATTTATTAAAAGGAGAAATGAGCTTGATAGGTCCAAGACCAGAGCGACCTGTGTTTGTTCAGGAACTTTCCAGAAGTATTCCTTTTTACAACATTCGTCATGTAATAAAACCTGGTTTAACGGGTTGGGCGCAGGTAAAAGGAGATTATAGCGGAGAAGAGGCCGGTGCTTTAGAAAAACTTCAGTATGATCTATTTTATATAAAACATCGCAGTATTTTCTTAGACCTCAATATCATTCTGAAAACCTTGAGTACCGTAATTTCTATGCGCGGACAGTAATCTGCATATATGCAGCTACGCAATTAAAATTGAGAAATTAGAATCTACTTTTGACAGCATAAAAAAAATGTTCTGAAATGTCGAAAAACGTAATTTTTATAAATCCAATTTCGATAAATTAGACATCAATTTTTAAATCTTTAGATTGAAAGCGAATAGATAATTCCACCGTTTTTTACTACAAATACTTACTGCGTTTAATCCCAACCATAGTAAAAAGAAAAATAAAGAGCGCTAAAAACTTCGAAACTCGAGCGATATAATCTCCATATTTGGAATAAAAAGTAATCTTATTATTCAGAATAATATCTCCGGAAATGCTACCGCGTTTTTCGTATTCTAATTTTTGCTGAATTTCGCCAATTGGATTTATGATTTCTGAAATTCCAGTATTTGCACTTCGTGCTACCGATCGTCTGTTTTCGATTGCTCTAAGTTTTGCGTAACTGGCATGTTGTCTATGTCCCGATGTATTTCCCCACCAGGCGTCATTGGTGATTATACTTAAAAAATTGGCTCCGTTTTTTACATAACCGGTAACATATTCGCCATAAATAGATTCGTAACAAATTATTGGAGCGGTTGAAATACTATCTTTTATGTTGAATACAGCTCTATCTTTTTGGGTAGTTTTCATAGCAACAGTTCCACCCAAATCGATCATTACATCGCCTAAAATTGGTTTAAGAATATCTTGGTAAGGAAAGTTTTCTACCCCAACAACTAATTTCGATTTGTGATAAACCTGGTTTTCAGTATTGTTTTTGATTAGAAAAGCTGAATTGTAATCATTAAACCAATCATTTTCTCCTAATCGATTGGATTGAGGATTCACTAAGTTTGGGTTAGAAAAGCGCTCGTAAAATGAGATTCCACCCAAAAAGCTCAAATTTGGCTTAAGTTGCGAAATCTGTCTTCCAAAAAATGCCGCTTCAGATTTGTTGAATCTTGATAAAACTGTTCCGTCAGCAAAAACCGTTTCAGGAGCCAAAACGATTTCGGTC
Organism: Zunongwangia sp. HGR-M22; assembly: GCF_027594425.1. Taxonomy (NCBI): domain Bacteria; kingdom Pseudomonadati; phylum Bacteroidota; class Flavobacteriia; order Flavobacteriales; family Flavobacteriaceae; genus Zunongwangia; species Zunongwangia sp. HGR-M22. The sequence continues at coordinate 3,033,635 of NZ_CP115159.1, read as the reverse complement.
GAATCTGTGATGTTTTCCGAAGTCATATTCAGCAATAACTCGCCAATTTTTGTATCGTTCGTATTATACTTTTCGGTATAAGGATTTATGTTGGGTTGAAGTATTAGGGCATTTATTGTTTCCCTTGGCATCTCATAATTCCACAACAAAATATAAGATAAGAGAATTGGGAGTCCAATAGTTAAGATAGATTTAATACCGGCGCGATATAAAATCGTTTTATCCTTAAATTCATTGAAAGCAAGTATGGCTTTAAAAAATATAAAATTCACAAGTAGGACCCATAATGTTCCCCCAAAGGTTCCTGTAAATTCGTACCATTGTATCCAGTTTGTGTATTCAGAGAATCCATTACCTAAATTTAGCCAAGGCCATGAAAAATCCCAGCCAAGATGTATCTTTTCGAATACGATCCAAAGGCTTATAAAAAAACTGGCAGAAGCTCTAAAACCTGTTCGTTTGGCGATAATGTGATAAATCAAAAATACGACCGACATGAGTAAGGAATTCGCTAAAATAGCGAACGCACCGCCAAAAGGAGTAGAAAAATAGATCCAATAGGTAGTAATAATATTCCAAATGAAAAAGCTAATATAAGCGACTCCAAAAATCTTCCATTTCTTAAACTTTGCTTCAGAATTTCGAATATTGAATTCTGCTAAAAGTAAAGGCGTAAATCCTAAAAAAAGGAGCAACGGAAAACCGTTAGTAGGCCAGCCAAAAGCAAGTAAAAGTCCGCTTAAAATTGCAAATAGAATATTCTTCATAATAAAAAAAATTAAACTGAAATTTGTCTTTTTACTGTTATCAGCTTTAAGGGAATTGCCTTTGATTTTTGTAGACAAAAATACTAAACTCAGTTAGAAAAAAGGTTTTAAGGAAATTTTATTAGACATTGAGTTGTAAATACCTATTTTAGTTGATTGCTAATCGAACCAATCAATGAAGAAACATATTCCGAATCTTATAACGCTTTGTAATTTATTTAGTGGAAGTATTGCTGTAATTTTTGCCGTTCAGGGGAACTTAGTTGCAGCAGCATTTTTCGTAGCTTTAGGAATATTTTTCGATTTTTTTGATGGTCTTGCGGCTAGAGCATTGAATGTTAAAAGTGAAGTGGGATTACAACTGGATTCTCTTGCAGATGTTGTAACTAGTGGGGTGGTGCCCGGTATTGTGATGTTTCAGCTGCTTACAATGGCATTGCCGGGTGAAAATGGAGTTCCGCAGTGGACTTCGGAAACGAATTGGTTAGAATTCACTTTTAACCCTTTAGCTTTATTTGGGCTTCTTATTATATTGGGATCGGGTTACAGACTAGCTAAATTTAATGTAGATGATCGCCAAACAGATTCTTTTATTGGTTTACCTACTCCGGCAAATGCGTTATTGATTTTATCGCTACCGCTCATTTTAACCTATCAGCCTAATAGTTTTGCTACAGAAATAATTCTAAACGAATGGTTTCTTTTTGCTTTAACCATCATTAGTTTTATTATTTTAAATGCGGAATTACCGTTATTCGCTCTAAAATTTAAAAACTATGGATTTAAGGGAAATGAGATCAGGTATATTTTCTTAATTCTCTGTGTGGTTTTAATCGTGTTGTTTCAGTTTCTGGCAGTGCCGATGATCATTTTGAGCTATGTACTTTTATCTATTTTTTCCAGAAACAAAAGCTGAAATTAGATTTTCTAGTCAAACAATTTCTTCTTTCTAAGCTCAAAGTTTTGTCCTAAATAGACTTTACGAACCATTTCGTCTTCGGCAAGTTCTTCCGGAATACCATGTTTCAGGATACTTCCTTCGAACATAAGATAGGTGCGGTCGGTAATCGCTAAAGTTTCCTGTACGTTATGATCGGTAATTAATATTCCGATGTTTTTGTTTTTCAATTGCGCCACGATACGTTGGATGTCCTCAACCGCTACAGGATCTACCCCGGCAAAAGGTTCATCTAAAAGAATGAATTTTGGATCGGTAGCTAGCGCTCGCGCAATTTCGGTACGCCGGCGCTCTCCACCACTTAATAAATCTCCTCGATTAGTACGAATATGGTTTAAGCTAAATTCATCGATTAGTGATTCCATTTTCATTTCCCGCTCCTTCTTAGAGAGCTTTGTGAGCTGCAAAACACTCATAATATTGTCTTCTATACTTAGCTTTCTAAAGACAGATGCTTCTTGTGCTAAATAACCTATACCATGCTGTGCTCTTTTGTACATCGGGAAATTGGTGATGTTTTCAGCATCCAGAACGATACTACCACTATTAGGTTTAATTAAGCCAACAATCATATAGAAAGAAGTTGTTTTTCCTGCGCCATTAGGACCCAGTAGACCAACAATTTCGCCTTGATTCACTTCAAGAGAAATTCCCTTAACTACTTTTCTACCTTTATATTGTTTTATAAGATTATCGGCTTTTAATTTCATTTCTTAGGTTTAGTTCAATAATAAACATAAATTATACCGATTTATTTTTCGGCATTTGCTTCTTCTAAAGAATCCCAGTATTCAAACGCACGGCGAAGGTGTGGAATCACAATGGTTCCGCCAATTAGAGTTCCTATACTTAGCGTTTCCATTACTTCTTCACGCTTTAGACCTTCTTTAAAACTGCTCTCTAAGTGATACTTTACACAATCGTCGCATCTTAATACAAGCGAAGCAACTAAACCTAAAAGCTCTTTAGTTCTTTTGTCTAAAGCACCTTCAGAAAAAGCATTCGTATCTAAATTAAAAATACGTTTTAGAACTTTATTATTCTCTCCAAGAATTTTATCGTTCATTTTTTGGCGATACGAATTAAATTCGTCAACCTGATTAATCATAGCTTAATTTTTTTCTTTAATTTCTCTTTTATAAATAATCTTCGATATTACAATACTTACCTCGTAAAGTATTAATACGGGTACTGCAACGATAATCTGACTTACAATATCAGGAGGTGTTATTACTGCTGAAATAATAAGTACAATTACTAATGCATATTTTCTATATTTTCTTAGGAATTGCGGCGTAACTACCCCAACTTTAGTCAAAAAGTAAATAAGGATAGGAAGTTCGAAAATTAATCCAGAGGCTATAACCGTGGTTCTCACCAAACCGATATAGTCACTCAAATCGAATTCGTTTAAAACTAGTTCGCTTACTTTATACTTTCCGAGAAAATTGATAGATAATGGTGTAACCACATAATAGCCGAAAACCACTCCCATAAAAAATAAAAGAGAGGTGACGAATATAAAACCTTTAGCATGTTTTCTTTCATTCTCGTGCATTGCCGGGGCAACAAACTTCCAGAATTCATATATAATAAATGGGAATGCGATTATAAAACCTGCCGTTATAGAGGTCCAAACATGGGCAGAGAATTGCCCACCCATCGTTCTACTTTGTATGGTAAACGGTAGCTCTTGAAAGCAAAATCCGCCATCAATGCCAAGTGCTTCAGATACTTTGCATAACATACTATACGACCAGAAATCTCCTTTACTCGGCCCAAATAGAAGTACATCAAAGATAAAACCTTTTAAAAGAAAGGCTACTGTTGCTGCAATTACTACTGCAAGAACAGATCGTATTAAATGCCATCTTAATTCTTCAAGATGATCTAAAAAAGACATTTCTGGTTCCTCTTGTTGAGGCTGGCTTATTTTTTTCATCATAAAATTCCTTCTCTTATTAAATTATGAATATGCACCACGCCACTATATTTTCCATTTTTTGTAGCTAACAACTGCGATATTTTGTTCGCCTGTAATGCATCAAGAGCTTCCACAGCCAGTGCATCTTCATCGATGCTTTTTGGCGATTTGCTCATAATATCTGCAGCGGTAAGATTCTTAAATTCATCATTATTTTTTAGCATTCTACGAATATCTCCATCGGTTATAATGCCTACAATTTTATTATTTTCTAAAACAGCCGTTACACCAAGCATATTTTCAGAAATAACTATAATAGCATCGGTTACTGTAGTCCCGGGAGAAACACTAGGTTTCAAATTCTGGGCTGCAATATCTTTAACTCGCAAATATAATTTTTTTCCAAGACTGCCACCGGGATGGTATTTTGCAAAGTCTTCACTAGAAAAACCGCGTAGTTTTAAAAGACAGATCGCTAGAGCATCGCCAATTACTAATTGTGCAGTGGTACTGGTCGTAGGAGCTAGGTTGTTGGGACAAGCTTCTTTTTCCACATAAGAATTAAGAATAAAATCGGCCGATTTGCCTAAAAACGAATCTTTATCTGCTGTCATTGCGATAAGCGTATTATGAAAATCTTTGATAAAAGGTACCAATACCTTTATTTCAGGGCTGTTTCCACTTTTGCTAATACAAAGTACAATATCGTCTTTTTGGATGATACCTAAATCTCCGTGAATTGCATCTGCCGCATGCATAAAAATCGCAGGAGTTCCGGTTGAATTCAGTGTAGCAACAATTTTATTTGCAATAGCAGCACTTTTTCCAACTCCGGTTACAATTACTCTGCCTTTAGCATTGTAAATTTTTTTTACCGCCTCTACAAATTCATTATCAATAAGATGTTCTAAATTTGCAATGGCTTTAGCTTCAATTTTTACAGTTTCCTTTGCGGTATTTAGAATTTTTTGCTGAAGTTTCAAATTTTGAAATAATTATGGATTGCAGATACTAAAGAAATATGTATATTTAGATGTGCAAATGTATGTAAAATTGTAACACAATTTAATGAGTTTGACTGAAATTGATTTACATAAAGAACTGAAGAAATATTTTGGTTTTAGCCAATTTAAAGGTCTTCAGGAAGATGTTGTAGCAAGTATCGTAAACAAAAACGATACTTTTGTAATTATGCCAACAGGAGGAGGTAAGTCCCTATGCTACCAACTACCTGCATTAATAGAAGAAGGAAATGCAATTGTTGTATCGCCCCTTATCGCCTTAATGAAAAACCAGGTGGATGCCATTCGAGGAATTTCTTCGGAATATGGCGTTGCCCACGTGCTTAATTCGTCGCTAAATAAGACTGAAGTAAAGCAGGTTAAGGAAGATATTGTGAATGGTGTGACCAAACTTTTATATGTCGCTCCCGAATCTTTAACAAAAGAGGATTATGTCGATTTTCTAAAACAGCAGAAAATTTCTTTTCTCGCAATTGATGAAGCGCATTGCATTAGCGAATGGGGGCACGACTTTAGGCCAGAGTATCGAAATCTGAAAAGTATAATACAGCGTATAGGCGAAAATATTCCAATTATCGCACTTACCGCCACGGCTACTCCAAAAGTACAGGAAGATATTCTTAAGAATTTGGGTATCCAAAAGGCAAAAACATTTAAAGCCAGTTTTAATAGACCTAATCTTTACTACGAAGTACGACCTAAAACTAAGAATATTGATGCCGATATCATTCGTTTTGTGAAGCAAAATAATGGTAAGAGCGGAATCATTTATTGCCTTAGCCGTAAAAAAGTAGAAGAGCTGGCCCAAACCCTACAGGTAAACGGAATTAATGCGATACCATATCACGCTGGTCTAGACGCAAAAACACGATCTAAACATCAAGACATGTTCTTGATGGAAGATGTAGATGTGGTTGTGGCTACCATTGCTTTCGGAATGGGTATCGATAAGCCCGATGTACGTTTTGTTATTCATCATGATATTCCAAAAAGTATCGAAAGCTACTACCAGGAAACCGGAAGAGCCGGTCGTGACGGTGGTGAAGGACATTGTCTCGCTTTCTACGCCTATAAGGACATAGAAAAATTAGAGAAGTTTATGAGTGGTAAACCTGTTGCAGAGCAAGAGGTAGGCCATGCGTTACTTCAGGAAGTAGTTGCTTATGCTGAAACTTCAATGTCGCGAAGAAAATTTATTCTTCATTATTTTGGAGAAGAATTCGATGACAAAACAGGAGAGGGAGCTTCTATGGATGATAATGTTCGTAATCCTAAAAAACAGCATGAAGCTAAAGAAGAATTAGGATTACTAATTAAAGTTATCAAAGAAACAAAGCAGTTATACAAATCAAAAGAAGTTGTAAAGACACTTGTAGGAAAAAGCAATGCTTTGATTTTATCCCATAAAACCGATCAAAATCCGCTTTTTGGAAAAGGGAAAGATAAAAGTGAGAGTTTTTGGATGGCTCTTACAAGGCAAGCACTTGTTGCAGGATATTTACGTAAGGATATAGAAACATACGGCGTAATTAAATTAACCGAGAAAGGGGAAGAGTTTCTGAAAAATCCTATACCTTTTATGATGACTCATGATCATATCTTTAACGAGTCTTCAGATAATGCTGCCGTTTCTTCCAAAGTCTCCACAGGAGTAGATGATAAATTAGTAAGCATGCTTAAAGAGCTGCGAAAAAAGGTTGCTAAGAAAAATGGCGTGCCTCCTTTTGTAGTTTTTCAGGATCCTTCTATAGATGATATGGCATTAAAATACCCTGTTGACCTAAAAGAGTTAGGAAATATTTTTGGAGTAGGTGAAGGGAAAGCAAAGAAATATGGTAAAGATTTTGTAAATCTTATAGCCAGATATGTAGAAGATAACGAAGTAATACGACCAGACGATTTGGTTGTGAAATCTACTGGGGCGAATAGTGCTTTAAAGTTGTTTATTATACAAAGTGTAGATCGAAAATTGCCATTAGACGATATAGCTTCAGCAAAAGGTATGGCTATGCCAGAATTTATTAAGGAAATGGAAGCTATTGTTTATAGCGGTACAAAGCTGAATATCGACTACTATCTGGAAGATGTTTTAGATGAAGATCAGCAAGAGGAACTTCACGAATATTTTCTAGAGGCTGAAACCGATAAAATCGAAGAAGCACTTGAAGAATTTGATGGTGATTATGACGATGAAGAAATTCGGTTATACCGAATTAAGTTTATTAGTGAAGTCGCCAATTAAAATTTTTTAAGATGAATAAACTAAAATCTGCTTTTCGAACAAAACAATTTAAGTACGGTCTTTATTGTGGAGTTGTAATTGGAGTACTTGCAGGAATCTATCTAATAAACTTAGGTGTCATTGAATAATATAGATTAATTATAATTAAAATACATGAATTTACTATCGAATCCGAGTAAAAATAAAGCCATTTGGTTATTAATTGTTGGTCTAATATTACTGGCCTTGGGCGGAAGTTTTGAATACTTTATGGGTGGATATGATTTCTGGAATGGTGCAATATATGGATTGTCATTTTCAGTAATGATTATTTCAATATCAGCTTTAGCTAAATTAAAAAGTTCAAAAATCAATTAGTAAATTGAATTTAGAAAACATAAAAAAGCCTTTTTAGAATTTCTAAAAAGGCTTTTTTATTATGATTTGTTCAAAATTTATTTTCCGCCATTAGCTCGTAAATCGGCAATACATTTTGGACCCATTTCTGGAGGTGTACCACGAACCTGATCTATAATTCCGCTTCCAAATTCAAGAGAGGCACGCATTAAACAGTTTTCTTCAGTACAGTGACCATTATTTTCTTCATCTTCATGATCACTTTGTAATTCGGTGCCCACATTTACGAGCCCAAATAAGTGCCCAAATTCGTGATTTAAAACAGCGGTTTCTATCACACTCTTACTAGGGGCGTTAACTCTTGCTGCAAACTTGTCGATAGTTTCTCCATAAATCACCATAGAGGTATTACGGTAAGCAGAACCTAAAATAAATCGCTTATCGGTGTCACCTTCATTACTTCCATCAGCAAAATAAATATACACGCTAATTTCATCTCCAACACTATAAAAGCTGCGTTTTTCCTTTTCAATATCATAAACTTCTTCTATCTCGAAAGGCGATAAGCCAGAAGATTCCACCTCTTGGTAAGAAATAGTAATGCCATCTGGTTTAAATGTTCTTTCTTCTAAGAATGATTTAAAATTTTCCATAGCAGCAGTAGTTGGCTGGAAACCGTTTACATAAAGTACTTCGATATTCATTGAAGTATACTTATCATCACTCAAAAGATCATGAGCAGATTCTCCCAAGCCACGTTGATTTAATGTTTTGTCGATTACTGGTAAATCATCTACAGCGTCGCTATTACTATCGCTAGAACAAGATGAAAGTATTACACAAAGGCAGATTACATAAAAATAGGTATAAAAATTCTTCATTTGTTGTTAAATTCAGATTTCAAATTTAATCATTTTTCAGTGTTAGTTTGGCTAAATAATCAAAGTGATCGCCTTCTAGAATTAATTCACAATTAAAATTGTTCTTTTCAGCGGCTAATTTCAGCATATCAAAATCTAGATAAAGCCAGGGAAAATATTCCGATTGTTCTTCTTTATAACTTATTTTAAAGTCAATTTCGCCAATATAATTACGATCAAAATCATTGTTTGGTTCTTCATCGTCTTCTAAAAAGCTAAGATCTGAGGAATCGATCAAAATTTGTCCACCAGGCTTTAAAACTTCTTTGCAGATATTCAAAAAATTGTCGGTGTTGATGAGGTTACCGATGATTCCTGTACCATTCATTAAGAATAACAAAGTGTCGTAGCATCCATTTTCAGCATAAAAATCCTGGACATTTACATTTTTTACACCGCGTTCTTTTGCTATAGCAATTGCACCTTCAGAAGTGTCAATTGCTTTTACGTCAATTTCTTTTTTCTGGAGATAAAGCGTATGGCTACCAGCACCACAGCCAACATCTAAAACTTTACCATAGGCGAGTTTTAATGCTTTTTGTTCGGTTTTAGGCATTTCAGAATAATTTCTGAAAAGATACTCGATAGCAATTTCATCGTCATCAAAATCTGGCGAATGCACAGTAATAGGGGTTTCATCTTTATCGAAATAGAAAGCTTTCATAGCCATCCCGAAGATATCTTTTTGCTTCATAATCTTATTATCTTTGCGGCATGCACGAAATATTGAAAGAGCTGCCAGGAAAGGCCAAAGATAAGCAGAAGGAAAATAAAAAGTTTTTTTCTAAGTTAAAGAAACGACCACCAAAAGATTTAGACGTCAAAATGCAGCAAATGCATGATGAAGAATTCTCCCGCACCAATTGTTTAGACTGCGCTAATTGCTGCAAAACTACCGGTCCCCTTTTTACCAATAAGGATATTGAAAGGATTAGCAAGTTTTTAAAATTGAAACCACAGCAATTTATCGATCAATACCTTAGGATAGACGAGGATAAAGACTATGTTTTGCAAGAAGTTCCCTGTGCATTCTTAGGGCACGATAATTATTGTTTAATCTACGAAGTGCGACCAAAGGCCTGCAGAGAATATCCACACACCGATCGTAAAGATTTCCATAAAATATCGAATCTTACCATAAAGAATACCGCAATTTGCCCGGCTGCTTACAATATTGTTGAAGAAATGAAAAGGAGAATAAAGGTTTAAAAGCCTAATTGGCATACAACAAATATTTATCTCTTTTGCGTTTAAATTTTTCAAGTCCCGGCTGCCAGGATTTTTTAATAGCTTCTGCAGTTAATCCTTTTTCGATTTGTTGCTGAAGTTTTTTCGTACCGGCGAGTTTGGTAAAAAAGCTATTGAAAAATTTCGATTTATCATCAGTGTTTTGGTAAGCTTCTATTAACCATTCCAAATTGATTTCATTTAGGTATTCTGTATGGCTAAGATCTTTTCCGTAGCATTTTACATTTAAATGCTTTGGGTTTTTAGCACCATCCATCGATTTTGGCGTATAAGAGTAATCGAACTTTTGAGCATTCAAATATGGAGAGCCAAAAACCTGAAACTGTTTATTGGTACCACGACCTGCATTAACATTAGTGCCTTCAAAAAAACAAAGACTGGGATATAAGTTTATAGATTTTTCGTTCGGTAAATTGGGAGAAGGTTTTACAGGTAAACTATATTTTTTTTGATGATCATAATTTAGCATGGTTACCACCTTAAGCTCACATGAAATTCCATTTTTCAACCATCCTTCACCATTAATCATTTTTGCATATTCTGCCATTGTAAGTCCGTGTACGGTTGGAATAGGATGCATACCCACAAAGCTTTGATACTCTTTTTCTAAGATAGGACCATCGACATAATGACCATTAGGATTTGGGCGATCTAATACCAAAAGCTGAATGTTATTTTCAGCACAAGCTTCCATTACATAATGTAGCGAAGAGATATATGTATAAAATCTTGCGCCAACATCTTGTAAATCGAAAATTAAAATATCGATATTTTTCAGTTGTTCTGCTTTGGGTTTTTTATTGTTTCCGTAGAGCGAAATTACAGGAAGGCCGGTTTTAGGATCTTTGCCATCTTCTACTTTTTCTCCCGCATCTGCTTTTCCTCTAAATCCGTGTTCTGGCGCAAAAACTTTAATTAGATTGACATTTAAAGCTAATAGCGAATCTACTAAATGTTTAGAAGCGTTATTTTTATTCTGAATTAAAGAAGATTGATTACCTACTAATCCTACTTTTTTATTCTGAAGAAGAGGTAAATAAATTTCAGTTCGATTAGCACCAACCACAATTTCTTCTGAAGTTTTATCGTTTACTTGTACTTCAACTGAAAGGTTTTTTTCAGGATCTTTTTTTTCCGCTTCCATGTTTCCGCAGGAAAGAATTAAAATAAGAGGGAATAAAAATGTACTTTTGAATAACCGATTAATCATATAATTGCAGATCTTGAATTTTGAGTTTTTCATAGTAAAACGTTTAATAAACGCCAATAAGGATAAAAGTAGTATTTCCTCACCTATAATAAAAATTGCGATTACAGCAATTGCAATTGGTGTAATAATGATGCTGGTTTCTTTTGCTACGGGGCTTGGGCTTCAGGAAAAAATTAGGGACAAAATTGCAGCTTTTAATGGGCATATCGTAATAACAAATTATGATAATAATAGTAGCGAGGTTACCTTAGAGCCGGTTTCTATAAATCAGGATTTTTATCCAGACTTTGAAAGCGTTAGCGGCATAACCCATGTACAGGGTACTGCAACTAAAACTGGCGTTATTAGAACGGCAGAAGATTTTGAAGGGGTGATCGTAAAAGGAGTTGGTCGAGATTATGATTGGCATTATTTTCAAGAATTTCTCGTAGAAGGTCGATTGCCAGATTTTTCTTCTAATCTAAACGATGAGGTTTTAGTTTCTCAATATTTAGCGAATAGGCTGGGATTGGCAGTTGGGGATCGTGCTCCAACCTATTTTTTACGCGAGGGTAAAGATCGTCCTCTAGTAAGAGGTTTTAAAATAGTAGGTATTTATAATTCGGGATTTCAGGATTTCGATGAATTGTATTTAATAGCCGATTTAAGACATATTCAAAAACTTAATGATTGGGAGGATGATCAAGTTGGAAACTTTGAGGTATTTATTGACGATTTTGATAAGCTTGATGAAAAATGGAACGAAGTTTATTTAAATACCGGTTCTTTTTTAGATGCTCAAAACATTAGTCAGAAGTATTATAATATTTTCGAATGGCTTTCACTTTTCGATTTTAATATTGCGCTGATAATCGGTATCATGATTTTGGTTGCAGGAATAAACATGATTACCGCCTTGTTGGTGTTAATCTTAGAAAGAACGCAGATGATTGGAATTTTTAAAGCACTGGGTACCCAAGATTGGTCGATTCGTAAGATCTTTTTATATAACGCCGGTTATCTAATTTTTCTAGGTTTGTTATGGGGAAATATTATTGGCCTTGGAATATTGTTTATTCAGAAATATCTAAAACTAATTCCTTTAGATCCTGAAACCTACTACGTGAGTGAAGTTCCTATTTCTATACAATGGGATTATATTTTGGCTGTGAATCTTGGTACGTTGGTACTTTGTATGATAATGCTTTTGATACCTTCTATGATTATTTCTAAGATATCACCAGTAAAATCAATAAAATTCGAATAAAGCTTTGGGATTTATTTACTAATCGAATCTTTAGAGATCATTCTTAATGTATAGCTCTTAGTACTATCTATCGCCATTCTTGCAACTTTAGGATTATTCCAAGAAAGTACATTATCAGAAACACGAAATTCTTGATTGTCCAATATAATTAAAGAATCATTTTCACTCCAATTATATTGTCCACTTTCGGTTTTAATTTCTCCGGCAGTATCGTCATTTTCGTTATAATTCTGTATGATTTTATAAGAACCATCTTCTTTTAAATGAAGTTGCACAACGATACCTTTACAATCGGTACAGGGTAAAGTTACCTGATAGCTTCCAGCATAATCCCATTTTTGTTTCGGGCTTTTTTGCTGCCATTCGGCCTTTGTGTTTTCCGGTTTTTCTTCAGTTTCGTTTTTACAAGAAACGCCAAATAATAAAGTTGTAACTGCTAGAAAGATAACCTGTTGCGCTATAAAATTTCTCATGTCTGCCAAATTTTGCGCAAAAGTAATTTGATTTTTAAAAAATCAAATCAAAAAAAATACTAAAATTTCGTTTCAAGTTTTAATTTTTCTTAAACACTATTCTCATCTTAGAATACCTACATTGTGACTTCAAAAGAAATTGATGAAATACGCAGAAAATATACTTGAAACCATAGGGAACACCCCTTTGGTTAAAATGAATAGGCTTACCAAAGAAATAGACGCTCTTGTTCTTGCAAAATACGAGACTTTTAATCCGGGAAATTCGGTTAAAGACCGTATGGCCATAAAGATGGTGGAGGAAGCAGAAGCACAGGGTTTAATTAAACCCGGAGGAACCATAATAGAAGGAACCAGCGGTAATACGGGAATGGGGTTAGCACTTGCGGCTATCGTAAAAGGCTATAAAATGGTTTGTGTTCTATCTGATAAACAAAGTAAAGAGAAAATAGATATACTTAAAGCTGTAGGTAGTGAAGTTGTTGTTTGTCCTACTGATGTTGCGCCAGACGATCCTAAAAGTTATTACTCTGTTGCAAAAAGAATGGCCAAAGAAACGCCAAATTCATGGTACGTAAATCAATATGATAATTTAGCGAATACTAAAGCTCATTACGAAAGCACAGGGCCAGAAATTTGGGAACAAACTGACGGAAAGGTCACTCATTTTGTGGTAGGAGTTGGAACCGGAGGGACGATATCTGGGGTAGGTAAATTTCTAAAAGAGAAGAATCCCAACATCAAGATTTGGGGAATAGATACCTATGGCTCAGTTTTTAAAAAATATCACGAAACCGGAGAATTTGATGAGAATGAAATATATCCTTATATAACCGAAGGAATTGGTGAAGATATCTTACCAAAAAATGTAGACTTTAGCGTTATAGACGGTTTTACCAAGGTTTCAGATAAAGATGCTGCTATTTTCACCAGAAGATTAGCTAAAGAAGAAGGCTTTTTTTTGGGGAACTCTGCCGGTGCGGCCGCTAAAGGACTATTACAATTAAAAGAGCATTTTACAAAAGATGATGTGGTGGTTGTTTTATTTCACGATCACGGAAGTCGATATGTAGGAAAAATGTTTAATGACGAATGGATGAAAGCACACGATTTTATATAGTGCATCTTAAGTTAACTAAAATTATTTGTTTTCTAGAATTGTTTTCATTAGCCTAAGCTCGTATAGGACTACTAATTTAATACATAACTTATGATAAGAAATTACATTTTCTTTCTTTTAATCTTTCAATTCTGTTCGGTACCGTTGTTAGCGCAGGAAGATTCCGATTTTAAAGTTACGATTGCTACTAGCAATCCGTCCCAGGAAATTAATGACGCTGAAGCAGTCGTTAAAGTACAGGGCGGAACCCCTCCTTACAAATATAAGTGGAGCCAGAAAAAAACGCCTTTAGATGCAAGTAAGGCTACAGGTTTTATTGAAGGTCGCGAGCAAGAAGTTGTAGTGACAGATGCTGATGGTAACGAGGTGAAAAAAACTTTTAAAGTAGAAGCAAAGGCCATTGCAGAAAAAGTAAATAGTAGGGTGCAACCCGCAGTAGATTTTCTGGAAAGTATTTTGTTTTGGGATCCTTTTGAGCCTTTAGGCTTATATGATCCTGTGGTATATACCGAAAATCGTCCCGTGCTTATTCCCGATTTTGATGCAAAAACAGAACAAAAGTATACCCTAAAGAGCTGGGTCGCCCCGGAAGGAAATAAAATAGAAGAAGGAGATAAAATAGCAGTAGTTCAAAAAGGTAGCGAAAAGAGTATCCCGGTTTATGCGCCTGCAGCGGGAACTTTAAAACACGTGGTAGATGAAGGAGCCGTTATTTTTAATCCTGAAGACAAAACAGATGTAATCGAACAAAATGCAGATCAGGTGGCAGAGATTAAATATGATTCTCCACAGCCGGTTTTGCATCCTAATGGAGATGTAAAGAAAAACAGTATTCCATTCATTGTAATCTGGCTTATTTTAGGAAGCATATTTTTTACCATTCGTCTCGGATTTATCAATGTTAGAGGATTTTCGCATTCTATAGAATTGGCGAAAGGGAAATATGATAATCCAGATGCTCCTGGTAGAATTCGACATTTTGAGGCTATGACTACTGCAGTTTCAGCTACAGTGGGTTTAGGTAATATTGCCGGCGTAGCCGTAGCTGTATCCTTAGGTGGAGCGGGAGCTACATTTTGGATGTTTATTGCAGGATTTTTTGCTATGTCCTTAAAGTTTGTAGAATGTACTTTAGGGGTAAAATATAGACATATCAATGATGAAGGTAGAATTTTTGGAGGACCCATGAATTATCTTCGTTACGGTCTTGAAAAAAGAAATATGAAAGGTCTGGGTAAAGGCCTTGCTATTTTATTCGCAATTTTGGGAGTTGGAGCGTCTTTTGGTGGTGGTAATATGATTCAATCCAATCAGGCCTTTAAAATTGTGTCAGACCAACTTCCTTTTCTAGAAGGGAATGGTTTCTTTTTTGGGATTGGTTTCGCCGTTTTGGTAGGAATTGTAATTCTTGGAGGAATACAGAGTATTGCCAAAGTAACTGGAAAAGTTGTGCCATTTATGGCATTAGTTTATGTATTAGGATGTCTTGTAGTAATAGGAACCAATATAGAAAATATTGGGAATGCGTTTAGCGCCATCTTTAACGGAGCGTTCTCTGCTAGTGCTATGAAGGGTGGCTTTATAGGTGTGCTAATTGTAGGTTTGCAAAGGGCTGCCTTTTCTAGTGAAGCTGGTGTTGGTTCAGCAGCGATCGCACATAGTGCTTCTAAAACAAAAAATCCAATTGCAGATGGATATACTTCACTGGTAGAACCATTTATTGATACTATGGTTGTTTGTACAATGACGGCTTTGGTATTAATATTCACAGGGATGCATGAAGTTGATGGAATGGGAGGAGTAGAATTAACTGCCGATGCATTTGGTAGCGTAATTTCCTGGTTTCCGGCGGTGCTTGCTTTTGCAGTGTTCCTTTTTGCATTTTCAACAATGGTGTCTTGGTCGTATTACGGAATGCGTTCCTGGACTTACCTTTTTGGTAGAAGTAAAAAGTCTGAAATTATTTACAAAGTCTTGTTTTTAATATTCGTGATTATAGGTGCTTCAGTAAGTTTAGGAGCAGTACTTAGCTTTTCTGATATGATGATTTTAGCGATGTCTTTTCCAAATATTATTGGTCTTTATATTATGTCTTCGGAAATTAGAGCAGATTTAAAAGATTATTTGAAACGTTTAAAGAATGGCGAAATCTTCATTAATCCGAAGTATAAAAATGCAGATTAAATCAATAAAAATCACACAATCAAAATAATAGAGTACTTTATGTTCTGGATTCTGTGATAACTTGCAGAATTCAGAACATCTCTTTTAGGGACTATCGAAATAATAAGCCTAATATGTATAGTTGTTGAATCGGTTTATTGTTGATGTTTTAAGAAAATCTTTCGGTTCTGAAGTTTTTGAAGTGTTATTTTTACAGCATAAAATGATGCTAAACTACTTTTATCAATATTGCTGCGCTAAACCTATAACTATGAGAATCTTTTACTTTCTTTCAATAATTATCTTTATCAATTTTAATACTTCTTGTAGTTCAGGTAAAAGTGTTAACCAAAGAAATACAACGACAGGGGAAGCAGCAGAGGATAAGCCAAAATATAGTTACCTGGCTTTGGGCGATTCTTATACGATTGGAGAAAGCGTAGATGCTTCTAAACGGTGGCCGGTTCAGTTAACCCAGCAATTAAAAAATCGTGGTTATGCCATGGCTGCGCCAAAGATTATAGCTAAGACAGGTTGGACAACAGCCGATTTAATTGCGGGAATAAATTCTGAATTAAATGTGCAGCGAGATTTCGATCTTGTTTCTATTCTTATTGGTGTTAATAATCAATATCAAAACAAGCCTATAACAGAGTACGAAGAAGAACTAAGAGAAATTTTTAGAAAAGCGATCAATCATTCTAAAACAATGGAAGCCGGAGTTTTCGCAGTGAGTATTCCCGATTATGGGTTTACGCCATTTGGTGCTGCACATAAAGATGAGATTGGACGAGATATTGATGCTTTTAATGAAGTTTTTAAACGTGTTGCCCAAGATTTTAATGTTAGCTTCTATAATATTACTCCTATTTCTAGAAGAGCAGAAGATAATCCTGATTTGGTAGCTGATGATGATTTACATCCCAGTGCGCTTATGTACAAAACATGGGTGGAAGATTTTATCCTGAATGTTGTAGAAAAATTACCTCAGGATTAAAAAAATCTTTAAAATTCTGATCATTAGTATTTTAATTATTTCTTTCTTAACTTTAATAGGT
This sequence comes from Zunongwangia sp. HGR-M22, assembly GCF_027594425.1. Lineage (NCBI taxonomy): Bacteria > Pseudomonadati > Bacteroidota > Flavobacteriia > Flavobacteriales > Flavobacteriaceae > Zunongwangia > Zunongwangia sp. HGR-M22. The sequence goes on along the minus strand of NZ_CP115159.1, from coordinate 3,016,948 downwards.
GAAGGAAGATTTTCTACATTATATATGGCAATTTCAAAAATTCAATCAGTCTCCACTTGAAACTGTAAATGGCGAGTTTTTAGAAATTTATCATCCTGGGATGCATAATATTGATTGTGGTCCAGATTTTTTTGCTGCTAAACTCAAAATTGATACGCAGGTTTGGGCAGGCAACGTCGAAATTCATTTAAAATCTTCAGACTGGTATTTGCATCAGCACGAAATTGATCCCGCATACGATAATGTGATTCTTCATGTAGTTTGGGAACATGATGTTGATATTTTTAGAAAAGATGAGTCAATTTTGCCAACTCTGGAACTTAAAGATATCGTCTTAACTGAGATTCAGCATAATTATTACAAATTGTTTGCGCCAGATAAAAAGTGGATTAATTGCGAGCAATTTTTTCCCAATTTCAACGAATTTGATATTGAAGCCTGGTTAACCCGTTTATATTTTGAACGTTTAGAAGCTAAGAACAATTTGATAACTGATTTACTTCACCAAAGTAAGAATAACTGGGAAGCAGTTTTATTTAAGTCGTTAGCTAAAAATTTTGGATTAAATCGAAATGGCGATGCATTTCTAAACCTTGCTCATTCCATAGATTTTGAAGTTATAAGAAAACTTTCTCAAAATCAATTCCAGTTAGAAGCAGTTTTACTGGGGCATTCTGGTTTATTAAATGATAATTTCGAAGCGGCTTATTTTATTCAATTAAAAAATGAATATGTATATCTTCAGAAGAAATTTAATTTAGGTCGCGCTATAGAAACAAGGCCGGTTTTCTTTAGACTTCGCCCAGATAATTTTCCAACGATACGGCTTGTTCAGTTAGCTTCAGTTTTGGTTAAAACCAAGGCTCTTTTTTCAGCAATAACGAGAGTGAAAAACAAACAAAATATTTATACTATTTTTTCTATTGAAGTTCCTGAATTTTGGAAAACGCACTATAACTTCCGAAGCGCTCATAAAACTAGAAATAAAAAGCTCTCCAAAAAATTTATCGATTTAGTGATTATCAACACCATAGTTCCTGTTATGTATGCTTTTTCAAAAAGCAAGGTATCTAAAACAGATTATTTTCTTGACTTAATTTCTGAGGTGAGCTTAGAGAAAAATAGTATTATTCAGAATTATCAGAGCTTAAAACCTGGGCTTTTTACAAATGCGATGCATTCTCAATCGCTACTTCAGCTCAAAAAAAATTATTGCGATCCTAATAATTGTCTAAAATGTGCTTTGGGAGCAAAGTTTATAAAAGGTAAATATTAGTTATATTTGGACTTTGATGAAGAATATGTACAATTTGCGATATTATTTAGAACGTAACGGATTTTACGTCTCCTCTCGCTTAGCAGATAAAATTGGTATGCGGGCTAAAAGTGTTCGGCTTTTTTTTATCTATGTTACCTTTTTTACCTTCGGGATTGGTTTTGCGGTTTATTTAACGCTTGCTTTCTGGTTAAAACTTAAAGATCTTATTTATACCAAGCGTACTTCAGTTTTTGATCTTTGATAAATGTCCCCTTAAAATATTAGGGGCTGTTGATGATTATTTGAAGTTTCATTAACAAAACCTTGACATTTTAACTACTAAAAATTTGAAATAGCCTAATTTTTTAGCATCTTGCTGGGCGGAAATTTTAATCTAAACTAAACACTAATCTTTATATGAGAAAGTACTTACTTTCAATGTTATTGCTATTCCCAATAGCATTACTTCAGGCTCAAGAGCTGGAAGTAAATACCAAAGTCGGGAACCCCACAAATAAAATTAACGACGGTTTTATAGATATTGAAGTAACTGGAGGAATCCCACCTTATACTTACAAATGGTCTGATAAAGATACCCCATTAAGCTCTTCTAAGGCTGAAGGACTTACAGAGGGTATTCCATATACGGTAGTTGTTCAGGATAGCAACGGTAATTCTAAAACAGTCGAAGCAAAAGTTAAAGCAGAGGCAATTACAGAAAATTTTAATGGTGTTTTTACTCCAGCGGTTCAAGGTTTAACCGCTGTTCTTTTTTGGGATCCTTTTGCAGCTATAGGTGTGTATGATCCTGTGGTTTATGCTGATGTCAAAAACGTGGAAACTCCAGGTTGGACTGCAGAAGTTCAAGATAAATTTGTTCTAAAAAAGTGGCTTGTAGAAGAAGGTGAGCATGTAGAAAAAGGAGATCAGATTGCTGTTGTTACGTCAACTAACAATCCTGAAAGGCCTGTGTATGCTAGCGCAACCGGTAATTTAAAATATCTTGTAAAAGAAGGCGGGACAATTTATGATTATCAAAAAACAGAAGATTTAATTGAAACCGGAGCGCATTTTTTAGGACAAATAGAATATGATGAGCCGGTAATATTAACGCATCCCAATGGCGATCCTCAAACCCATCCAATACCATTTATTGTAATATGGCTGGTATTTGGAGCGGCGTTCTTTACAATTAGAATGGGCTTTATTAATATTAGAGGATTTAAGCATTCATTTGAATTGGCTAGTGGTAAATATGACGATCCAGATGCACCTGGTACAATTACGCATTTCCAGGCTTTAGCAACAGCAGTATCTGCTACAGTTGGTCTAGGAAATATTGCAGGTGTGGCGGTAGCCGTTTCCCTTGGTGGGGCAGGAGCTACTTTTTGGATGATTGTTGCAGGTTTACTGGGAATGTCTTCAAAATTTGTGGAATGTACTTTAGGTGTTAAATACAGGCACATTAATTCTGAAGGTAGAGTTTTTGGAGGTCCTATGAATTACTTGCGTTACGGTTTAGAGAAGCGTAACATGAAGAGTCTTGGTAAATTTTTAGCAGGATTCTTTGCAATATTAGGAGTTGGTGCTTCTTTTGGTGGAGGTAACATGTTCCAAGCAAACCAGTCCTTCGAAATTTTGTCAGGGCAATTTCCAATGTTAGAAGGTAATGGGTTTTGGTTCGGTATTATCTTAGCTGTGCTTGTTGGTATCGTTATTATTGGTGGTATTAACAGTATTGCGAATGTAACTGGTAAAATTGTTCCTGTTATGGCAGCGGTTTATATTTTAGGAGCTTTTGTTGTAATCGGGATTAATATAGATAATATAGGACCTGCATTTAATGCAATTTGGGATGGTGCTTTTAGCCCATCAGCATTAAAAGGAGGTGTAATAGGTGTACTTATTGTAGGGTTTCAAAGAGCCGCATTCTCTAACGAGGCTGGTGTAGGTTCTGCAGCCATTGCGCATAGTGTTGTTAAAACAAATAATCCGCCATCTGAAGGTTTTGTAGCATTATTAGAACCTTTTATAGATACGGTTGTCGTTTGTACTTTAACGGCTTTAGTTCTAATATTTACAGGAATGCACGAGGTAGAAGGTGTTGGTGGAACACAGTTAACATCAGATGCTTTTGCGAGTGTTATAGATTGGTTTCCTTATGTGCTTTCTGTAGCGGTATTTTTGTTTGCTTTTTCTACTATGATATCTTGGTCGTACTACGGAATGAGAGCCTGGACGTTCCTTTTTGGAAAAAGCACAAAATCAGAGCTTATTTACAAAATATTCTTTTTAGTTTTTGTGGTTATAGGAGCTTCAATAAGTCTTGGTGCTGTACTTGATTTTTCTGATATGATGATCTTATCTATGTCTTTCCCTAATATTATTGGTCTTTACATTATGAGCGGTGAAGTTCGAGAAGATCTTCGTGAATATTTTAGAAAGCTTAAAGCAGGAGAATTGTTTACTAAAGATGGAAAGCCAAAGGCGACTATGCAATAGTGAAATTATAGTATTATGAAATACTGGAAATCCCATTTCGTTTTCAATAAAAGTGAACGGAATGGGATTTTTATTTTGGTTATTGTTATTGTTCTTCTTCAAATTATAAATTTTAGCGATCCTTTTTCTGCTTCAGAAGAACGTATTTCAGAAAAAGAAGCTACTGTATTAAAATCTTTTCAAAACAAACTTGATAGTTTAAAAAATACCGAACGTATTAAGGATACGATTTATCCTTTCAATCCTAATTATCTAACCGATTATAAGGCTTATCGTTTAGGAATGTCTGTTGAAGAGATTGATCGATTGTTAGCCTATAGAGCATCCGGTAAATGGATAAATTCTGCTTCAGATTTTCAAAAGGTTACTAAGGTTTCTGATAGTTTATTAGATATTATTTCGCCTAATTTTAAATTTCCAGCTTGGATAAAATCTACCTCTGTTTCAAAACAGTCTAATGTTGCAAAGGTTGATATTAATACCGCTACTGCAGAAGAACTTATGCAGATTAAAGGAATAGGCCAGACCCTTGGTGAAAGAATAGTAAAATATCGAACGCTTATTGGTGGTTATCGTAGCTTTATTCAGCTTCAGGATATCTATGGATTAAACGATGAAACCAGATTAGAACTTATAAAGCATTTAAAGAAAATTCCTCAAAATTTTTCGAAGTTAAATATTAATGAGATTGATGTTATTCAGCTTTCTGAAATTCCATATTTTGATTATGAACTTGCTAGAGCGCTTGTAAATTATAGAAATTTGCATGAGAAGATAAGCTCAGTTGAAGATTTAATAAAAATAGATGGATTTCCAGTCGATAAAATTGATAGAATTCAATTATATTTAAGTTTTAATTGATACATTGTAAAAAAAGAAGGTGTTCTTAATTTTAAGTGCGTTTTAGATTCTAATTTTAAAAATCGATATATTTTTGCGATATTTTTAATAGAATCATATCGAAGATTTTTTCAATAGTAGACTAAATGAATTCCATGTATTTTAACGAAGAGCATGCTCTTTTTAGAGAGAGTTTTAGAGATTTTTTACAGAAAGAAGTAGTTCCGCACATCGATAAATGGGAGGAGACCGGGACTATAGACCGTTTTATCTGGCAGAAGTTTGGCGAGATGGGATATTTTGGCTTATATCAGCCGGAAGAATATGGTGGTCTTAATCTCGATATATTCTATACAATAATATTTCTCGAAGAATTACAAAAGATCAATTCAGGGGGATTTGCAGCGGCTATGTGGGCACACGCCTATTTAGCAATGACGCATGTTAAAATAGAAGCTGGCGAAGCTTTAAAAGAAAAGTATCTAGCGCCTAGTATTCGTGGGGAGATGATAGGGGCACTTTGCGTTACTGAACCTTTTGGAGGCTCTGATGTAGCTGGTATGCGAACTACAGCAGAAAAGAAAGGAGATACTTATATATTGAATGGCTCAAAAACCTTTATAACCAATGGTGTTTATGCAGATTATTTGGTAGTTGCTGCGAAAACAAGTCCAGAGCTTAAGAGTAAGGGGATGAGTATTTTTATTGTAGATAGAAATGCTAAGGGAGTTTCTGCTTCCAAATTGAATAAGCTGGGTTGGAAAGCTTCAGATACTGGAGAAATTGCATTTGATAATGTAGAAGTTCCTGCAGATCATTTATTAGGTGAAGAGGATAAAGGTTTCTCATATATTATGCAGCATTTTGCTATGGAGCGATTAATTATGGGGGTGAATGCGCATGCGCGAGCAGAGTTTGCTTTAGATTATGCTATAGATTATATGAGTGAGCGGGAAGCTTTTGGAAAGAAAATAAATGAATTTCAGGCGCTAAGGCATAAAATCGCAGATATGGTAAGCGAGGTTACGGTAATAAAAGAATTTAATTACGCAACCGCATATAAATTGGGCAATGGTGAGTATCCGGTTAAAGAAGCTAGTATGTCTAAGTTATTAAGCACCAAAATTGCCGACGAGGTTATTTACGGGAGTTTACAAATGCTGGGCGGTTATGGTTACACAGAAGATTATCCACTGGCGAGAATGTTTAGGGATAGTAGGCTAGGGCCTATTGGAGGCGGAACATCTGAAATTTTACGAGAGATTATTTCGAAAATGGTAATTGATAAAAAAGAGTACAAAGCACCGGTAAAAGAAGTTTTTAAATCCTAAGAAAACTTTTTAAAAGTTTAGCCTATACGCTGCTGATCGATTTTAAAATATAATTTATTAATAATAATAAGATATTAGTTGGTTGTAAGTAAAATTCAATTATATTTGCAGCCTAATTTTCAACGAAAGGAGGTGGATCTATGTTAATAATACCAGTAAAAGACGGAGAGAACATTGATAGAGCGCTTAAGCGTTTTAAGCGTAAATTCGATAAGACAGGAACAATGCGACAGCTAAGAAGTCGTCAGCATTTTACAAAACCGTCTGTAGAACGTAGGGCTCAAGTTCAAAAAGCCGAATATATTCAGCACCTTAGAGATCAAGAAGATATCTAATATCTCCTTTCTTATTAAAGTTTGAATGTAATCATTGAAGCCCTGCTTCTTTGGTAAAATATATAACTGTTGGTAAATTAAGTTTCTTAACTTTGTTTATCAACAGTTTTTTTTATGTCCATTAATCAGTTTAATGACTACCTTCTCTTGGAGAAGAATTATTCAGCGCATACCATTAAGGCATATGAGGCTGATTTGCTTTCCTTTCAGGATTTTATTGAAATCGAATTTGGGGGCTGTGATTTTCAGCAAATAAATTATTCGCAAATTCGGAGTTGGATCATAAGCCTTTCTGAAGCAGGTCTTTCTAATAGAAGTATAAATCGTAAAATTTCATCTTTAAAATCTTTTTATAAATTCTTGCAAAAAGTTGAAGATGTAGTTGTGTCCCCACTTCAAAAGCATAAGCCTCTTAAAACGGGTAAGAAGATCCAGATTCCATTTTCAGAAAAAGAAATCCTTAGTGCATTAGATAGTATAAATATAGATGCCTTTGAGGGGGCTAGAGATAAGGCAATCATAGAAGTGTTTTATTCAACAGGATTAAGACGTAGCGAATTGATAAATCTAAAATTAATGGATTTGGATTCGTCACAACTTAATCTCAAAGTCTTGGGTAAAAGAAATAAAGAGCGTTACGTTCCTTTGCTAGAAAACGTATATCAAAACTTGCAATATTATATTGAAAAGAGACAAAATGAAGGGTTTGGGCTTTTTCCTGAAGATTATTTGTTTGTTTCTGCCAAGGGAGATAAAATGAGTGAAAGTCTTGTTTATAGAATTATAAATAACTATTTTAGTAAGGCGTCGAGTAAGTTAAAAAAGAGTCCTCATATACTAAGACACTCTTTTGCGACGCACTTACTTAATCAGGGAGCAGATTTAAACGCTGTGAAAGAATTGTTAGGACATTCTAGCCTGGCATCAACACAAGTTTATACGCATAATAGTATTGCAGAACTTAAAAACATTCATAAAACAGCTCATCCCCGTAATAGTAAGAACTAGCTTAACCTATTGTTTAATTAAATTTTTGACGTTATGAAAGTAAATGTGCAGTCTGTAAATTTTAATGCGGATCAAAAACTAATTGATTTTATTCAAAAGAAAATGGATAAACTCGAGAATTATTATAACAAGGTGGTTTTTGCAGATGTTTTTCTGAAAGTTCAGAATACAAGCGATAAGGAAAATAAAATTACAGAAATTTTACTAAGTATACCTGGTGAAGATATTATGGTGAAAAAGACCTGTAAAAGATTTGAAGAATGTGTAGATGAGTGTGTTAGCTCTTTGCAGCGCCAATTGATTAAAAGGAAAGAGAAATCTAAATTATACGCCTAGTGAAAAAAAACTCAAATTTTATTTTGAGAAAGGAATAATTTGTATACATTTGCAGTCCGTTAGAAATAGCGGACTTTTTTGTGAGAAGAAGTATGTTGCCGATGTAGCTCAGCTGGCTAGAGCAGCTGATTTGTAATCAGCAGGTCGTGGGTTCGAGTCCCTCCATCGGCTCTTGAAATTTTGAATCTGAAAGCTTTGGTTTTCTTAACTTGTTGAAAGTTAATTGACTGAAAATTTTTCAAAAAAATTTTGAAAAAAGCTTTGGATGGTGCTGATAAATTACTTTAATTTGCAGCCGATTTGATACCATCATAAAGCTAATCCTTTTGGGTTGTGGTTCTATGAAATAATGGTATAATAATTTTGAGGGGAGATACTCAAGCGGCCAACGAGGACAGACTGTAAATCTGTTGGTTTTTACCTTCGCAGGTTCGAATCCTGCTCTCCCCACTTAAATTATAAAAATCATCTTTTAAGGTGTTTTTTATTTTGCGGGAGTAGCTCAGTTGGTAGAGCGTCAGCCTTCCAAGCTGAATGTCGCCGGTTCGAACCCGGTCTCCCGCTCTAAGAAATTATTAAATGAGATCAATAATATCCGTAAGCTGTAAGTGGCTTATGGTTTTTGTTGTTTAGAGCAATTGGGTGTTGAGCCCTTTTTTTGCCGACGTAGCTCAGGGGTAGAGCGTTTCCTTGGTAAGGAAGAGGTCACGAGTTCAATTCTCGTCGTTGGCTCTGGTTTAGTATAAAATTGAACACTAATATATAACTAAGATTAAATAAGTATTAATTATGGCAAAGGAAACTTATGATCGTTCCAAACCGCACCTTAATATAGGTACAATTGGACACGTAGATCACGGAAAAACTACTTTAACTGCAGCTATAACTAAAGTTTTGGCTGACGCTGGATTTTCTGAAGCAAGAGCTTTCGATCAAATCGATAACGCTCCTGAGGAAAAAGATAGAGGTATTACTATTAACTCTTCTCACGTAGAGTATGCGACTGGAAACCGTCACTACGCTCACGTTGATTGTCCTGGTCACGCCGATTACGTAAAGAACATGGTAACTGGTGCTGCTCAAATGGACGGTGCTATCCTTGTTGTTGCTGCAACTGATGGTCCTATGCCACAAACTCGTGAACATATCCTTCTTGGACGTCAGGTTGGTATTCCAAGAATCGTTGTATTCTTAAATAAAGTTGACCTTGTTGATGATGAAGAGCTTTTAGAGCTTGTTGAAATGGAAGTTAGAGATCTTCTTTCTTTCTATGAATATGATGGTGATAACGGTCCTGTTATTTCTGGATCTGCTCTTGGTGCTTTAGAAGGTGATGATAAATGGACTCAGTCTGTTTTAGATCTTATGGAAGCAGTTGATAACTGGATTGAACTTCCTCAGCGTGATGTTGATAAAGATTTCCTTTTACCTATAGAAGATGTATTCTCTATTACAGGTCGTGGTACAGTAGCAACTGGACGTATCGAAACTGGTGTTGCTAACACTGGAGATCCTGTAGAGATCATTGGTATGGGAGCTGGAAAATTAACTTCTACTATTACTGGAGTTGAAATGTTCCGTAAAATTCTTGATAGAGGTGAAGCTGGTGATAACGTTGGTATCCTTTTAAGAGGTATTGAGAAAACTCAAATCTCTAGAGGTATGGTTATTACTAAGCCAGGTTCTGTAACTCCTCACGCTAAATTTAAAGCAGAGGTTTATATCCTTAAGAAAGAAGAAGGTGGACGTCACACTCCATTCCATAATAACTACCGTCCTCAGTTCTACGTACGTACAACTGATGTAACTGGAACAATTAATCTTCCAGAAGGAGTTGAGATGGTAATGCCAGGTGATAACCTTACTATTACTGTTGAACTGATCCAGCCAATCGCAATGAATGTTGGTCTACGTTTCGCTATCCGTGAAGGTGGTAGAACAGTAGGAGCTGGACAGGTAACTGAAATTTTAGACTAATATAGTTTGAATATATAAGGTATCCTGTTTATCAGGATACCTTCTCTTTATCTTACGGGTTTAGCTCAGTTGGTAGAGCACTGGTCTCCAAAACCAGGTGTCGGGAGTTCGAGCCTCTCAACCCGTGCAAATATACTTTAAGGAATGGCAGGAATAGTTAATTATATATCTGAGTCTTATAACGAATTAAAAAACCATGTTACCTGGACAAGTTGGCCTGAAGCTCAAAGGTTAACAATACTCGTTGCAGTTTTTTCTATTGTATTCTCTTTAGCTATATGGGGTATTGATACCTTGTTTAGCAATGTAATCGAAGGATATTTTGAATGGGTAAAATCGTAATCTAAGTTATGGCAGACGTTAAGGATAAAAAATGGTATGTTGTTCGTGCTGTAAGTGGACAAGAAAATAAAGTAAAAGATTACATAGAGCGGGAGATTTCTCACATGGGTATGGAAGACTGGGTAGACCAGGTATTAGTTCCTACTGAAAAAGTGATTCAGATTCGTAATGGCAAAAAGATTAATAAGGAAAGAGTTTATTTTCCTGGTTATATAATGGTTCAGGCTAATCTGGGTGGAGAAATTCCTCATATTATAAAAGGTATTAATGGTGTAATAGGTTTTCTTGGAGAAACAAAAGGAGGAGATCCTGTTCCATTAAGACAATCTGAAGTTAATCGTATGCTTGGTAAAGTTGACGAATTAGCTGTTAAAACCGATAACGTTGCAATTCCATTTACTTTAGGAGAGACTATTAAAGTTATTGATGGTCCTTTTAATGGTTTTAATGGAACTGTAGAGAAAATTAACGAAGAGAAAAGAAAGCTTGAAGTTATGGTTAAGATCTTTGGAAGAAAAACTCCTTTAGAGCTTAGTTATATGCAAGTTGAAAAAGTATAACTGTTACAAAGTTTTTTGATAGTTTTTTATTTGCTTCCACTCTAATAAACTATCTTCTAAAAATGTAAAAAATGGCAAAAGAAGTAAGTAAAGTTGTAAAACTACAAGTTCGCGGAGGTGCTGCTAACCCTTCACCACCAGTTGGACCTGCTTTAGGTGCTGCCGGAGTTAATATCATGGAATTCTGTAAGCAATTCAATGGTAGAACTCAGGATAAACAAGGAAAAGTGCTACCAGTAGCAATTACGGTTTATTCTGATAAGTCTTTTGATTTTGTAATCAAGACTCCACCTGCAGCTGTACAGCTAATGGAAGCAGCAAAGACTAAGAAAGGTTCAGGAGAGCCAAACAGAAAGAAAGTAGCAAGTGTGTCTTGGGATCAAATTAAAGATATCGCAGAAGATAAAATGCAAGATTTAAATGCATTTACTGTGGAATCTGCAATGAAAATGGTTGCTGGTACTGCTCGTTCTATGGGTATAACTGTAAAAGGTGATGCACCGTTTTAATCCAAAAAGAATTTAGAAAATGGCAAAGTTGACTAAAAAACAAAAAGAAGCTCAGTCTAAAATCGAAAACGGTAGAACCTATTCGGTAGCAGAAGCTTCTGCCTTAATAAAAGAAGTTTCTAGTGAGAGCTTTGATGCTTCAGTGGATTTAGCGGTTCGTTTGAATGTTGATCCTCGTAAAGCCAATCAAATGGTAAGAGGTGTTGTAACACTTCCTCACGGAACTGGTAAAGATGTTAAAGTTCTTGCGTTAGTTACTCCAGATAAAGAACAAGAAGCTAAGGATGCAGGTGCAGATTATGTTGGTCTTGATGAATACCTTGAGAAAATTAAAGGTGGTTGGACAGACGTTGATGTAATCATTACTATGCCTAGCGTGATGGGTAAATTAGGTCCGTTAGGTCGTATTTTAGGACCTAGAGGTTTAATGCCAAACCCAAAAACAGGTACAGTTACTATGGATATTTCTAAAGCAGTATCTGATGTAAAAGCTGGTAAAATCGACTTTAAAGTAGATAAAACTGGTATTGTACACGCAGGGGTTGGAAAAGTATCTTTCGAATCTGATAAGATTGCTGGAAACGCGAGAGAATTATTAACTACGCTTGTAAAACTGAAACCTCAGGCTGCTAAAGGTGTTTACATTAAAAGTATTCACATGTCCAGTACAATGGGGCCTGGTGTTGCAATAGATACAAAAAGGTTTACTGAGCAATAATAAGGTATTATGACAAGAGAAGAAAAATCAAAAGTAATAGAAGATTTAACTGCCCAGTTAGCTGATACTTCAACTATCTATATTGCAGATATCTCAGGTTTAGATGCCGGAACAACCTCTAATTTACGTAGAGCTTGTTTTAAAGCTAATGTACAACTTGCGGTAGTTAAGAATACGTTACTAACTAAAGCGATGGAGGCTTCAGATAAAGATTTTGGAGAACTTCCTACAACTTTAAAGGGTAACACCTCTATAATGATTTCTGAAACTGGTAATGCACCAGCTAAAGTAATCAAAGAATTTAGAAAGAAGAACGAAAAACCAATTCTTAAAGGAGCTTTTATAGACGAAGCTATTTATGTTGGAGATGAGTATTTAGAAGCTCTTTCTAATATTAAATCTAAAGAAGAGGTTATTGGGGATATTGTTGGATTATTACAATCTCCTGCTAAAAATGTTGTTTCAGCACTTAAATCTGGTGGTGGAAAAATTGCAGGAATCCTTAAAACTCTTTCTGAAAAAGAGGACTAGTATAGTACGCACTTTTTAATAAATATAACTTTTACAAAAATTTTAAAACGATAGAAAATGGCAGATTTAAAAGAATTCGCAGAACAGTTAGTTAACTTAACAGTAAAGGAAGTTAATGAGTTAGCTGATATTTTAAAAGAAGAGTATGGTATTGAGCCTGCTGCTGCAGCTGTAGCTGTTGCTGGTGGTGCTGCTGCTGGTGGTGAAGACGCTGCTGAAGAGCAAACAGAATTTGATGTAATTCTTAAAGCTCCAGGTGGATCTAAACTAGCTGTAGTAAAACTAGTTAAAGAATTAACAGGTCTTGGACTTAAAGATGCTAAAGAATTAGTAGACGGAGCTCCAAAACCAGTTAAAGAAGGAGTTGCTAAAGATGAAGCAGAAGCTTTAAAATCTCAATTAGAAGAAGCAGGAGCTGAGGTTGAGCTTAAATAAGCTTGACAAGAGCAATATTATTTAGGTTTAGACCTCAGGATACGCTCCTGAAGGTCTAAACCCTTTTTGCGTATATAGGGTTTAGTCTTTTTAACGCACCATTTTTTATAAATTATAATCCGTCCATTGATGTTAGCAAAGCAAACTGAAAGATTGAGTTTCTCTTCTGTAAAGAATAGACCTGACTATCCTGACTTTTTGGATATCCAAATCAAGTCTTTCCAGGATTTCTTTCAATTAGAAACAAAATCAGAAGAGCGGGGAAATGAAGGTCTCTACAATACCTTCCTTGAAAATTTCCCAATTACGGATACCCGTAACCAATTTGTATTAGAATTTTTAGATTATTTTGTAGATCCACCGCGATATTCTATTCAAGAGTGTATTGAACGTGGTCTTACTTATAGTGTACCTTTAAAAGCAAGGCTTAAACTATATTGTACAGATCCAGAGCACGAGGATTTCGAAACTATCGTTCAGGATGTTTATTTAGGGACTATTCCTTATATGACCCCTAGTGGAACTTTTTGCATTAATGGAGCAGAGCGTGTAGTTGTTTCTCAGCTTCATCGTTCTCCAGGAGTATTCTTTGGACAATCATTCCATGCAAATGGAACTAAATTATATTCTGCCAGAGTAATTCCTTTTAAAGGTTCTTGGATAGAATTTGCAACAGATATCAATAGCGTTATGTACGCATATATTGATAGAAAGAAAAAATTACCTGTAACAACTCTTTTCCGCGCAATTGGATTTGAGCGCGATAAGGATATTTTAGAAATCTTTGATCTTGCAGAAGAAGTTAAGGTTTCAAAAACAGGACTTAAAAAAGTTTTAGGTAGAAAGTTAGCTGCTCGTGTTCTTAATACATGGTATGAAGATTTTGTTGATGAAGATACTGGTGAAGTTGTATCTATCGAGCGTAACGAGATTGTTTTAGATCGTGATACTGAACTTGACAAAGATCACATAGAAGAAATCCTTGAAACGGGAACTAAGACAATTCTTCTTCACAAAGAAGACAATTCTACCGGTGATTATGCTATTATTCATAATACACTTCAAAAGGATCCAACAAATTCTGAAAAAGAAGCGGTTGAACATATCTATCGTCAGCTACGTAATGCTGAACCGCCAGATGAAGAAACTGCTCGTGGAATTATCGATAAGCTTTTCTTCTCAGACCAACGTTATAGTCTTGGTGAAGTAGGTCGTTACAGAATGAATAAAAAACTTGGTCTTGATATCGGAATGGATAAGCAGGTGCTTACCAAAGAAGATATTATTACCATTATAAAATATTTAATTGAGTTAATTAACTCTAAAGCAGAGATCGATGATATCGATCACTTGTCTAACCGTCGTGTTAGAACTGTTGGGGAGCAATTATCTCAGCAATTTGGAGTTGGTTTAGCGCGTATGGCTCGTACCATCCGCGAAAGAATGAACGTTAGGGATAATGAGGTATTTACACCTATAGATCTTATCAACGCGAAGACATTATCTTCAGTAATTAACTCGTTCTTCGGTACCAACCAGCTTTCTCAGTTTATGGATCAAACAAATCCATTAGCAGAGATTACTCACAAACGTCGTCTTTCAGCTTTAGGGCCAGGTGGTCTTTCTAGAGAAAGAGCTGGTTTTGAGGTACGTGATGTTCATTACACTCACTATGGAAGATTATGTCCTATTGAAACTCCTGAAGGACCTAATATTGGTCTAATTTCATCGCTTTCAGTTTATGCGAAAGTAAACGGAATGGGATTCATTGAAACTCCTTATAGAAAAGTTTCAGAAGGGCAAATAAATATTTCTGAAGAGCCAATTTATTTAAGTGCTGAAGAGGAAGAAGGAAAAATGATTGCGCAGGCAAACATTCCTACTGAAGATGATGGTACGATAGATACAGATAAAGTTATTGCTCGTATGGAGGGTGACTTCCCTGTAGTAGATCCTAAAGAGGTTCATTATACAGATGTTGCTCCTAACCAGATTTCATCAATTTCAGCTTCTTTGATTCCGTTCTTAGAACATGATGATGCCAACCGTGCATTGATGGGATCTAACATGATGCGCCAGGCAGTTCCGTTATTAAGAGCAGATTCTCCTATCGTAGGAACTGGATTGGAAAGACAGGTTGCTACAGATTCTCGTGTTTTGATTAATGCTGAAGGAGAAGGTGAAGTAGAATATGTAGACGCACAGAAAATTACAATTAAATACGATCGTACGGAAGAAGAGAGAATGGTTAGTTTCGATTCAGATTCTAAAACTTATAATCTTATCAAATTCCGTAAAACTAACCAAGGAACGTCTATTAACCTTAAGCCAATTGTAAGCGTAGGAGATAGAGTAACTAAAGGTCAGGTTTTATGTCAGGGGTATGCTACCGATAAAGGTGAGCTAGCACTAGGTCGTAATATGAAAGTAGCCTTTATGCCTTGGAAAGGGTATAACTTTGAGGATGCGATTGTAATTTCGGAAAAAGTTGTAAGAGACGATATCTTTACATCTATTCATATCGATGAGTATTCTTTAGAAGTTCGTGATACTAAATTAGGTAACGAAGAACTTACTAATGATATTCCTAATGTTTCAGAAGATGCTACTAAGGATCTTGATGAACACGGTATGATTAGAGTAGGTGCAGAAGTGAAGCCTGGGGATATTCTTATTGGTAAGATCACTCCTAAAGGAGAAAGCGATCCAACACCAGAAGAAAAACTTCTTAGAGCGATCTTTGGTGATAAAGCAGGAGATGTGAAAGATGCTTCATTAAAAGCCTCACCATCATTAAGTGGTGTAGTAATTAATAAGAAGTTATTTGCTCGTGCAATTAAAGATAAGCGCAAGAGAGCGCAGGATAAGGAAGATGTTGCTGTTTTAGAGAAGAAGTATGAAGCGAAGTTTGCGGTTCTTAAGTCAAATTTAATTGACAAATTATTTGCAATCGTTGGTGGAAAAACAGCTCAGGGTGTTCAAAATGATTTAGGTGAAGAGGTACTACCAAAAGGTAAGAAGTATACATTGAAGATGTTAAATTCTGTAGATGATTATGCTCACCTTACACAAGGTACCTGGACCACAGACGATCATACAAATGCACTTGTAGCAGATCTTCTTCATAATTATAAAATTAAAGAGAACGATCTTCAGGGTAATTTAAGACGAGAGAAATTTACTATTTCTGTAGGAGATGAGCTTCCTTCTGGAATCTTGAAACTTGCTAAAGTTTATATAGCTAAAAAGCGTAAACTTAAAGTAGGGGATAAGATGGCAGGACGTCACGGTAACAAAGGTATTGTTGCTCGTATCGTTCGTCAAGAAGATATGCCATTCTTAGACGATGGAACACCGGTTGATATCGTATTAAATCCGCTTGGGGTACCTTCTCGTATGAACATTGGTCAGATTTATGAAACTGTTCTTGGATGGGCAGGTCAGAAATTAGGTAAGAAATATGCTACACCAATTTTCGATGGAGCATCTTTAGATAAAATCAATGAGCTTACTGATGAAGCCGGTATTCCTAGATTTGGACATACTTACTTATTTGATGGTGGTACAGGACAACGTTTTGACCAGAGAGCAACTGTAGGTGTTATCTACATGCTTAAACTAGGTCACATGATCGACGATAAGATGCATGCACGTTCTATTGGACCGTACTCTCTTATTACTCAGCAACCACTTGGTGGTAAAGCTCAGTTTGGAGGTCAGCGTTTTGGTGAGATGGAGGTTTGGGCTCTTGAGGCATACGGTGCGTCGAGTACTCTACGTGAAATCTTAACCGTAAAATCTGATGACGTGATAGGAAGGGCTAAAACTTACGAAAGTATTGTAAAAGGAGAGCCTATGCCAGAACCAGGATTACCAGAATCTTTCAATGTATTGATGCATGAGTTGAAAGGTCTTGGACTGGATTTAAAATTAGAAGAATAAAACACTGGTTATCGGAGTGGGAAACTGCTCCGATTTTCAGGATTTTCACAATAATTAGATAGCAGCATTTATTATGGCTAGAAATAATGATAAGAATACAGTACAGAGATTTAATAAAATCTCTATCGGTTTAGCTTCTCCCGAGTCTATCCTCGCAGAATCTCGTGGTGAAGTTCTTAAACCGGAAACTATCAATTATCGTACGCACAAACCCGAGCGTGACGGATTGTTCTGTGAGCGTATTTTTGGTCCTGTAAAGGATTACGAATGTGCCTGTGGAAAATATAAAAGAATACGTTACAAAGGGATCGTTTGTGACCGTTGTGGTGTAGAGGTAACAGAAAAGAAAGTACGTAGAGACCGTGTTGGGCACATTAATTTGGTAGTTCCTGTAGCTCATATCTGGTATTTCCGTTCTTTACCAAATAAGATTGGTTATTTATTAGGCCTTCCTTCTAAGAAATTAGATATGATTATTTACTACGAAAGATACGTAGTAATCCAGGCCGGTAATGCTAAAAATGAAGATGGAGAGCCTTTAAAGAAAATGGATTTCTTAACTGAAGAAGAGTATCTTAATATACTGGATGAACTTCCTCAGGAAAATCAATATTTAGAAGACAGTGACCCAAATAAGTTTATCGCTAAGATGGGAGCTGAATGTCTAATCGAAATTCTTAAGAGAATTGATCTTAATGAACTTTCTTATGAATTAAGACATAAAGCAAATAACGAAACTTCTAAGCAACGTAAAACGGAGGCTTTAAAACGTCTTCAGGTTGTAGAAGCACTTCGTGACGCAAATAAAAACCGTGAGAATTTACCGGAATGGATGATTATGAAAGTAATCCCGGTTATTCCACCAGAATTAAGACCTCTTGTACCTTTAGATGGTGGTCGTTTCGCAACTTCAGATCTTAATGATCTTTATAGAAGGGTGATTATTCGTAACAACCGTTTAAAGCGTTTAATGGAAATTAAAGCTCCAGAAGTTATTTTACGTAATGAAAAGCGTATGCTTCAGGAGTCTGTAGATTCATTATTTGATAATACAAGAAAGTCTTCCGCAGTAAAAACTGATTCTAACCGTCCACTTAAATCTCTTTCAGATTCGTTGAAAGGTAAGCAAGGGCGTTTCCGTCAAAACTTACTTGGTAAGCGTGTGGATTATTCAGCACGTTCTGTAATTGTTGTGGGACCAGAGCTTAAAATGTTCGAATGTGGTCTTCCAAAGAACATGGCGGCAGAACTTTACAAACCTTTCGTAATTAGAAAATTAATCGAAAGAGGAATTGTGAAAACTGTAAAATCTGCGAAAAAGATTATAGATAAAAAAGAGCCGGTAGTATGGGATATCTTAGAGAACGTTCTTAAGGGGCATCCAATATTACTAAACCGTGCTCCTACGCTTCACCGATTAGGTATTCAGGCATTTCAGCCTAAATTAATCGAGGGTAAAGCAATACAATTACACCCATTAGCTTGTACGGCATTCAACGCCGATTTTGATGGGGATCAAATGGCGGTTCACTTACCATTAGGACCAGAGGCTATTTTAGAGGCGCAACTTTTAATGTTGGCTTCTCACAATATTCTTAACCCTGCAAATGGTTCGCCAATTACAGTACCTTCTCAGGATATGGTTCTAGGTCTTTATTATATGACCAAGCTTAAGCGATCTACAGAAGAAGAGACTGTACTGGGTGAAGGATTAACATTCTATTCTGCTGAAGAAGTAGTAATAGCTTATAATCAAAATAAAGTAGATCTTAATGCTCCAATTAAAATTAGAGCAAAAGATTACAACGAGGAAGGAAAACTTGTTTACCAAATTATAGAATCTACAGTTGGTAGAGTTTTATTTAATGAAACTGTACCAGAGGTTGCTGGATATATTAATGAGGTACTAACTAAAAAATCTCTTCGTGAGATTATTGGTAATATTCTTAAGTTAACTAGTGTTCCTGAAACTTCAGAATTCCTAGATAAGATTAAGTCTCTTGGATATGGATTTGCATTCCGCGGTGGATTGTCTTTTAGTTTAGGTGATATTATTATCCCTGCTGAAAAACAAACAATGATTGATGAAGCGAATGAGCAGGTAGAAGGAATTATTGGTAACTATAACATGGGTCTTATTACCAATAACGAGCGTTACAATCAGGTAATTGATATCTGGACATCTACCAATGCCGGTCTTACTGAATTAGCGATGAAGCGAATTCGTGAAGATAAGCAAGGGTTTAACTCGGTGTTTATGATGCTTGATTCTGGAGCTCGTGGATCTAAAGAGCAGATTCGTCAGCTTACCGGTATGCGTGGTCTTATGGCTAAGCCTAAAAAATCTAACTCTGGTGGAGGTGAAATTATTGAAAACCCAATTCTTTCTAACTTTAAAGAAGGTCTTTCAATTTTAGAATACTTTATCTCTACTCACGGTGCTCGTAAAGGTCTTGCGGATACGGCTCTTAAAACTGCCGATGCAGGATACTTAACCCGTCGTTTGGTAGATGTTTCTCAAGATGTAATTGTAAATGAAGAAGACTGTGGAACATTAAGAGGGGTAGAAGTTAAGCCGCTTAAAAAGAATGAGGAAATCGTAGAATCTCTTGGAGAAAGAATTCTAGGACGTATTTCTTTAAATGATGTTTACAATCCAAGTACCGATGAGCTAATCGTTGAGTCTGGAGCAGAAATTACTGAAGATATTGTAAAGGCAATAGAAAATGCACCTATAGAAAGTGTAGAAGTACGTTCTCCTCTTACCTGTGAAGCTAAAAAAGGTATTTGTGTTAATTGTTACGGTCGTAACCTTGCTACAAATAAACTTGTTCAAAGAGGTGAAGCTGTAGGTGTAGTAGCTGCTCAGTCTATCGGTGAGCCAGGTACACAGCTTACACTGCGTACCTTCCACGTTGGGGGTATTGCCGGAAACATTTCTGAAGAAAACAAGCTTATTACTAAGTTTAGTGGTATTGCTGAAATTGATGATCTTAAAGTAGTAAAAGGAGAAGCTCCAGATGGTAGCACTTCAGATATTGTAATTTCACGTACAGCAGAAATTAAAGTAAAAGATAAGAAAACAGGTGTTGTTTTAAGTACTAACAATATTCCTTACGGTTCTGAAATCTTTATAGAAGATGGTGTAGAGATTGCTGAGGGTACTACAGTATGTCAATGGGATCCATATAATGGTGTAATTATCTCTGAATTTGCTGGAAAGATCAAATACGAAAATATAGAACAAGGTGTTACTTATCAGGTTGAAATCGATGAGCAAACAGGATTCCAAGAAAAAGTAATTTCTGAATCTCGTAATAAAAAGCTTATCCCAACCTTGCATATTTTAGGTAAGAAAGACGAGGTAATTCGTTCTTATAACTTACCGGTAGGTGCTCACCTTATGGTGGATAATGCTGAAAAAATTGGAGTTGGTAAGATTTTGGTTAAAATTCCTCGTAAATCATCTAAAGCAGGTGATATTACCGGTGGTCTGCCAAGGGTAACTGAGCTTTTTGAAGCGCGTAATCCATCTAACCCGGCTGTAGTTTCAGAAATTGATGGTGTAGTATCATTTGGTAAAATTAAGCGTGGTAACCGCGAAATTATCGTGGAATCTAAACTTGGTGAGATCAAAAAATACTTAGTAAAACTGTCTAACCAGATCTTAGTACAGGAAAATGATTATGTTCGTGCTGGTATGCCATTATCTGATGGATCTATTACTCCAGAAGATATCTTGAATATCAAGGGGCCAAACGCAGTACAACAATATCTCGTTAACGAAGTACAGGAAGTATATCGACTACAAGGGGTGAAAATTAACGATAAGCACTTTGAGGTTGTAGTACGTCAAATGATGCGTAAAGTAAGAATCGTTGATCCAGGAGATACAATTTTCCTTGAAAACCAACTTGTGCATAAATCTGACTTTATTGAAGAGAACGATAAAATCTTCGGAATGAAAGTTATCGAAGACGCTGGTGAATCTGAAAACTTGAAACCAGGACAAATCGTATCTTTAAGAGAGCTTAGAGATGAGAACTCGACACTTAGAAGAGAAGATAAGAATCTGGCTACAGCTAGAGACGTTGTTGCAGCAACTGCAACACCGGTTCTACAAGGTATTACCAGAGCATCACTTCAAACTAAGTCATTTATCTCTGCGGCATCCTTCCAGGAGACAACTAAAGTATTAAACGAAGCTGCTGTAAGCGGTAAGATCGATGCTCTAGAAGGTCTTAAAGAGAATGTAATTGTAGGACATAGAATTCCTGCAGGTACAGGTATGCGTAAATACGATAGCATCATAGTTGGTTCTAAAGAAGAATTTGACGAAATGCTAGAGAAAAAGCAAGAAGTAAATTACAATTAAGAACGAAGTTCTGAAAACGAACATACGTTACAAATAGTAAAATCCCGTCCTGAAAATTTCAGCGACGGGATTTTTTGTATTTTTAAACCAATAAGTACATCGGGAATTATCGAAAATCGATATTTTGAAGTTTATCTTTTGAAAAAAGAAAGCCTCTCGATAACTGAAAAAACTTTTAAAGATGAGTGAAGAAAAGAAGCCAAAACAAGGCCAGATTAATATTGAATTAGACGAAGCTGTAGCAGAGGGAACCTATTCCAATCTTGCGATTATCAACCATTCGGTTTCAGAATTTGTAGTCGATTTTGTAAATATTATGCCTGGGAAACCTAAAAGCAAAGTAAAAAGTAGAATTATCCTTACACCGCAGCATGCGAAACGATTTTTAAAAGCATTGGCAGATAATGTAGAACGGTTCGAAAAGCAGCATGGTGAAATAAAAGATTACGAGAAAACACCAATACCTATGAATTTTGGTCCTACAGGACAAGCTTAGTTGTCCGCTTGTAAAAAGTAAAAAACCCACAGCGAATACTGTGGGTTTTTTACTTTTTACAACTAGTACATGATATTTGCTTAACTTTAGAAAACCTTAAAAGTAATTCCATTGTTTAAAACTATTTTATGGCCAATCAAAATTCACAATCCCAACCTACCAAAAGGATAGCAGCCGTCGATTTAGGTACAAATTCATTTCATGCAGTTTTAGTAGATATTTATCCCGATGGTAGTTTTCGCACTGTCAATAAATTGAAAGAAATGGTTAGTCTTGCTGAAAAGGGTATGGAAGATCGATTAAGTAGAGAAGCGATGGATCGTGGTCTAGAAGCTTTAAAACATATTAAATTCCTTTGTGCTAGTCATGACGTTGAGCAAATTCTTGCCTATGCTACCAGTGCCATTAGAGAAGCAAAAAATGGAGGTGATTTTATTAAGGAAGTTGCAGATGAAGTAGGTATAATTGTTCGAGCTATATCTGGTAAAATGGAAGCAGAGATGATAGGTCTTGCTATTAAACACAGTGTTGTTATAGAGGAAGAGATGGTTCTTATGGCAGATATTGGTGGCGGGAGTGTTGAGTTCATTATTGGGAATCAGAATGAATTTATCTATTACAATAGTTTGAAACTTGGAGTAGCAAGAATGGCAGCTGCTTTTATCGATGCAGATCCTATTCATAAAAAGACTATTAAGAATTTAGAAGACCATTTTGAAAAAGAATTAGCTGAAGTTCTAAAATTAGCCAAGAAACATAATGTAAAAACTATTATTGGTTCTTCTGGTACAATGGAAAATATTGCGGAAATGGTGGCTAAACGTAACGATATTACTGCAAAACGAACGCTAAATGAACTCACTTTCGATTCAGCGTCTTTTTTAGATTTGTATAATGATTTTATAAAACTTGATAAAAAAGGTAGATTAGAAGAGAAGGGTTTAGAAGAAAAAAGAGTTGATATTATAAATCCCGGAATGATTTTATTGAAATTTTTAATAGAGCAATTTTCTATTGAAAATATCAAAATTTCAGAGGGAGCTTTGCGAGAGGGAATGATTCTAAACTATATCGATAAGAAGAAAGACGAGCTTCATCTAGATCTAGTCGCAAGTTTTGAAGATCCAAGGCGTAGAAGTGTTTTTGAGTTATTGCGTAAATGTAATTGGGCAAAAGAGCATTCCCAACATGTCGCTAAATTTGCGTTACAGCTTTTTGATGAATTTCAGGCAGATCTTGATTTGGAAAAAAGTGATAGAGACCTACTAGAATATGCGAGTTTGATGCACGATATAGGCTATTATATATCTCATCGAAAACATCATAAACACGCGCTTTACTTAATTAGGTATTCAGATTTGCTTGGCTTCACAGAAGATGAGATTAATATTATGGCAAACGTCGCACGTTATCATCGAAAATCGGCGCCAAAGAAAAGCCACAAGCCCTATAAAAAATTAGATAAAAAATTACGAAAGAGAGTTAAAAAACTCTCTGCAATAATAAGAGTGGCCGATGGTTTGGATAGAAGTCACTATCAAAATGTTCAGAATCTGGAAATTGAAAAAACTAGAGAAAAAATCAATCTTATTATTACTACCCAAAGCGATCCAGAATTAGAAATATGGGGAGCAATGCGCAAAACCGATTTACTGGAAAAGTTAACCGGTAAGAATGTAGATGTATTTCAATAAGATGAAAAATAAGAAAAATTAGCCATATTTTTTAAAATATATTTTTGCTTGTTTCATTACTCTTGGAGCAAGGATTAGCGTAGAAATCATCGTAGGAATCGCCATCAGTGCAAAAAAACCATCAATTAAATTCAATATGATACTTTGTTCTGTAGTGGCGCCAATCATAATACTAATAATGTAAAAGTAATTATAATAATGTTTATGCTTTGCACCAATTAGGAACGACAGGCATTTTGTTCCGTAGTAGGAATAGGAAAATAGCGAAGAAATACTAAAAGCTGCAATACAAATAAGCAGTAAGTATGGACCAAAAACAGGTATAGAATCCCCAAATGCTTTGGCGGTTAAAGCGACACCACTGGCTTCACTAGTTTGCCAAACTCCAGTAACCAAAATGGTAAGAGCGGTAAGTGTACAAACCACTAAAGTATCTATTGCCGGTCCCAACATGGCCACTAAACCTTCCCGAATGGGCTGTGAGGTTTTACTGGCGCCATGAGCCATCGTAGCTGTCCCAATACCGGCCTCGTTAGAGAATGCACCTCTACGTATTCCAAGTAAAATTAAACCTCCTAATAATCCACCAAAAAGTGGATCGCCATGATAGTTATTAGCTGCAAAAGCATCGGTGAAAATTAAAGATAGATATTGTGGAAGTTGCTCGAAATTGATTCCCAAAATAGCGATTACAGAAATAAAATAAAGCACTACCATTGCCGGAACAAGTTTGGAAACCGTTCGGCTAATTCGGTATAAACCACCTAATACAACAATAGAAGTTATAATGGTTAAAATCACGCCTATGGTAAAATTTGAAACATTGCCTGTTTCGATTCCGTTAGGCTCCAATAAAATAAAATTGATGGCTTTGGTGAGCTGATTTACATTGAAAATAGGTAACGCGCCAATTAATCCTGCAATACTAAAAAAGATAGCTAAGAACTTCCAATTTCGGCCAAGACCTTCAGTAATAAAATACATTACGCCACCCTGAATTTTGCCTTCAGTATCCTTGCCGCGATACATCACTGCTAGTGTATTGGTGAAAAATTTTGTCGCCATTCCTACGATAGCACTAATCCATAGCCAAAAAACAGCTCCAGGACCACCAACTGCGATGGCAACAGCCACACCTGCAATGTTTCCCATTCCTACAGTACTACTTAAGGCTGTGGCTAAAGCTTGAAAATGACTGATTTCTCCTGGGTCATTAGGATCGTCATATTTTCCTTTTAACAGATCAATCGAATGCCCTAAATAACGAAACGGAAGAAATTTAGAGTAGATCAATAAAAATATTCCACCACCAATAAGTAAGATTACCAAAGGTAATCCCCAAACGGCAGAGGCAAAATCAGCGACAAACTTGTCGATACTTTCCATAATTCAGCTTTATGCCGAAAATATAGTAAATAAACCGCTAATCATGGCTTTTTCAGAATAAGTTTCGCGACCACCAAGAATATTTTTTAAGCATTGAAACTTCAATTATTCTGTAGTAAAATAAAAACTCCCCAGTTCTGATTTTATCAAAAACAGGGGAGTTTCCTTTGATCTTTTTATGATGATCCTAACTTAAAATTCCGAAGTGAAATGGAATTTAATAGATGGATATTTTTGCTGTGTCATTTGTAATGAGAATTGAGAATCGGCTAAAAACACCAATTGTCCTTGTTTATCTTTAGCCAAGAATTTGGATTTTACACGTTTAAAATCTTTAAATTCTTCACTCTTTTCATCTTCAGCTTCTACCCAGGTTGCTTTAAAAACATTCAGGTTTTCGTAAGTACATTTCGCACCGTATTCGTGTTCTAATCGGTATTGGATTACTTCAAACTGAAGCGCTCCTACGGTTCCTATTACTTTACGGCCATTAAATTCTAAAGTAAATAACTGCGCAACACCTTCGTCCATCAATTGATCTACACCTTTCTCTAATTGCTTAGATTTCATAGGATCGGCATTGTTGATATATCTAAAATGTTCTGGTGAGAAACTTGGGATCCCGCGGTAATTTAAAGTTTCCCCTTCGGTAAGCGTATCACCAATTTTAAAGTTTCCGGTGTCATGAAGTCCAACAATATCTCCTGCGTAAGAAGTATCTACAATCTCTTTCTTTTCAGCAAAAAATGCATTGGGACTAGAGAATTTTAGATTTTTGCCATGACGAACGTGTAGGTAGTTTTTATTTCTTTCGAACTTTCCAGATACGATTTTAATAAACGCCAGGCGGTCACGATGTTTAGGATCCATGTTGGCATGGATTTTAAATACAAATCCGGTGAATTTATCTTCAGCAGGTTCTACCACACGCACATCACTTTCTTTTGGTCTTGGAGGCGGAGCAATATCGATAAAACAATCCAGTAGTTCACGTACACCAAAATTATTTAAAGCCGAACCAAAAAATACTGGTTGCAAGCGACCTTCTAAGTAAGCTTTATTTTCAAATTCAGGATAAACACCTTGTGCAAGTTCTAATTCTTCACGAAGTTCATCGGCAGAATCACTACCAATTAAATCATCTAATTCTGAAGAACTTAAATCTGAAATTTCTATGGTATCTTCGATATCTTTCCTTGGATCGCCTGTAAACAGGTTAACGTTCTTTTCCCAAATATTGTAGATTCCTTTAAAGTCGTATCCCATCCCGATTGGATAAGAGAGCGGAGTTACCGTTAGATTTAATTTTTGCTCAATTTCATCTAAAAGTTCAAACGCATCCTTACCTTCACGATCCATTTTATTGATAAAAACGATCATTGGGATATTACGCATACGGCAAACTTCAACCAGTTTCTCAGTTTGTTCCTCAACACCTTTTGCAACATCAATCACAACTATTACACTGTCTACCGCTGTTAAGGTTCTAAAAGTATCTTCAGCAAAATCCTTGTGTCCAGGAGTGTCTAAAATATTAATTTTAATGTCTTTATATTCAAATGCTAAAACCGAAGTTGCTACCGAAATCCCACGTTGCCGCTCGATTTCCATAAAGTCACTGGTTGCTCCTTTCTTGATCTTGTTCGATTTTACAGCACCTGCTTCTTGTATTGCACCTCCAAAAAGTAGGAGTTTTTCTGTAAGCGTTGTTTTACCCGCATCTGGGTGAGAGATAATACCAAAGGTTCTTCTACGCCGTAATTCTTTCTGAAAAGTTTTCATCTACCGATATTTGTGGCGCAAAAATACTATTATTTTAAGGAATTTTAAACATGCCTTGTTAGTCATATTTAAAGTTGAATGACTAATATTGAATTTTGGAACCAAAAACTCAGGTTTTTAAGATAAGTACGATTTTGTACATTTGGAGCTCTAAATTTTATGATGGGAACAGATCAGGTAATATTAGTGAACGAAAAAGACGAGCAAATCGGCTTGATGGAAAAGATAGAAGCGCACGAGAAAGCATTGCTACATCGTGCATTTTCGGTTTTTGTTTTTAATAATAAAGGAGAGCTGATGTTACAACAGCGAGCGCTTACCAAATATCACACTCCTGGACTGTGGACTAACACGTGTTGCAGTCACCAAAGAGAAGGGGAATCTAACGTAGAAGCCGGGAAACGTCGCTTGATGGAAGAAATGGGTTTTACGACAGAACTTAAAGATACCATTTCTTTTATTTATAAGGCACCATTTCAAAATGGACTCACAGAACACGAATTTGATCATATTTTGGTTGGACATTACGATGAAGACCCTAAACCTAATCCAGATGAAGTAAATGCCTGGAAATGGGTAAGTCTTGAAGAAGTGAAAGAAGATATGAAAGCAAACCCAGATGTTTATACTGAATGGTTTAAAATCATATTCGATAAATATTATAATCATATTTCGTAATGAGGCTAACGGTACATAGAAAAGCTCATTTTAACGCGGCACATAGACTTTTTAAAAAAGGATGGAGTGACGAAAAGAATTTTGAAGTTTTTGGAAAATGCAGTAATCCCAATTATCATGGGCATAACTACGAGCTTACCGTATCGGTTACCGGAGAGATTGATCCTGAAACTGGTTTTGTGATGGATCTTAAGCGATTGAAGGATCTTATTTATACCGAAGTGGAAACCCCATTTGATCATAAAAACTTGAATGTTGAGGTGGAAGAATTTAAAAGTTTAAATCCAACTGCTGAAAATATTGCGGTAGTGATCTGGAATAAATTGCGTGATAAATTAAGAGAGAATTTAGATCTTCAGGTAACTTTATACGAAACACCACGCAATTTTGTGACGTATAAAGGCGAATAAATTTTTAGATTACATTCTGAACAAAGTTGATAAATTAAGATTTTTGAAAAAAAATACAGAAAAGTGTTTTTATATTCGGAAAATGAATTAAATTCGCAGCCGAAATTATAAGATATGGCAAGTAAAAGATTACTTAAGCGGGACGCGAATAATGTATTCGGTGATATTATTGAAGCTGCATACATCCATCAGGAAACAACTCCTGAAGATTCTGCAAAAACAGAAGCCATAGTGGACGAGGCTATCGCAGATTTTGATGAAATTATCGCTGAAATCAACAAAAAAGATGTTGAAAATAAAAAGCAACATTTTAAAGCAGTTCAAAAAGATTTAAAAGAAAAAGCTGAAAAGCTTGTTGGAAAAATAAATGCTCTATAATTAGAGTGACGCCGATGTAGCTCAGCTGGCTAGAGCAGCTGATTTGTAATCAGCAGGTCGTGGGTTCGAGTCCCTCCATCGGCTCAAAAAAAACTCCTTAGAAAATCTAAGGAGTTTTTTTATGTCTAATTTTTTATATTTAAACCAATCAAAATGAAAAAAAATTACTTTATCGTATTTTTAATGTTGTCTTTCGTTTTTTTTCAGGCTTGCTCTTCAGATGATAGCGAGATAACAGAAGCTTCTTACCAAGATATTAAAATACGTAAATGGGTATCGGCAACCTATCGTAGGAATTATGATGGATCCTGGAAGGTTAGTGATTCTATGGTATCACATTTAAAAAATAATAAATTATTAGAAAGCGTTTCTTATAATTATAGAATAAATTATAATAATGAAACTGTTTCAGTAGATACATCAACAATACATTATCAATATGATACAGATGGGAAAATTTTAAAATTCATGAAGAAACAAGACAATAAAGTTCTTGGTAGTTATGAATTTAGCTATGATAATGAAGGCCGATTAAAAAGTTACGTATATTTTTCTGAAGATGATTATGATGACAACTATTATAAATCTGTTCATACTTATGCCAATGATACCATATATACTAATTCTTCTACTAAAAATGAAATTAATGATGAATATATAGAAAATCGTGAAACGCATAAATATGTTCTTTCAGAAAAAGGAAATTTAGTTTATTATGAAGCAAATGGTCCGTATTATTCAGATAATAATACAGTTATTTCTACATATGATGAGAATTCTAACAAATTGACTGCGAATATGTTTGGGCATACGGAGTTTGTTTACACTTATACAGATGATATAAATCCCGAAGCATTTATTTACGATGCTACTTTTGGTAAAGAAGTTTACAATTTATTAGGCGGTGAAACTAATGCTTTTGCGACGAGCGAGACTTCTAAAAATGTTCTACAAAGTGTGAATAATATTTTAAAACTCGATGAAGAATATAAAATTGAAGCCATAATTGATTCTGATACTAATATTGCTACAAAAATTACTTATAATGATGGTTTCAATGACGAAGTGATCGTTAATGAGTTTATTTTAGAATAACAGCAAAACCTCCTTAAGATTTCTGGAGGTTTTTTATTTCTATAAACTAAGCAAGTTTAACATTTTAAATTCTAGGTCTAGAATCTAGTTTCTAAAGTCTAAATTCTCAATACTCACGACCAATTAATGTAATACATCTAGTTCTAGTAATTTTGACGTTTTTTTCTGAATTTCTCTAAACTCCTCTTTATTTTCTTCTGTAATTGTCCGGTTCCAAATTGGGATCATTTCATCGAGTTTGGTCTTTATCTGAGGTTGTTTCAGTTTTTCTGGAAAAGCGATTTTAAGAACGTCGATCATAATATGCACTGCTGTTGAAGCTCCAGGTGATGCACCTAAAAGTGCTGTAATTTTTCCGTCTTTAGAATGAACCACATCGGTCCCAAATTCTAGCGTTCCTCCCTGTTCTTCATCTTTTTTGATAATTTGCACTCTTTGTCCCGCTACTTTTAATTCCCATTCATTTGATTTTGCATCTTTAACAAAATTCCGAAGTTCATTCATTCGGTCTTCATGATCCATTTTTATTTGTTCCAACAAATATTTGGTTAGCGGAATATTATGCCAGAAAACACCCCACATGGACGGGATATTTTTAAAATTGATCGATTTAGGTAAATCTAGATATGATCCTTCTTTTAAAAATTTGGTACTAAAACCTGCAAAAGGTCCAAAAAGCAATTGTTTTTTGCCATTAATGTAGCGCGTGTCTAAGTGTGGTGTAGACAT
This sequence comes from Zunongwangia sp. HGR-M22, assembly GCF_027594425.1. Lineage (NCBI taxonomy): Bacteria > Pseudomonadati > Bacteroidota > Flavobacteriia > Flavobacteriales > Flavobacteriaceae > Zunongwangia > Zunongwangia sp. HGR-M22. The sequence goes on along the minus strand of NZ_CP115159.1, from coordinate 2,987,301 downwards.
TGGTGGAGCATCTGGTCCAGCTTTACTATATACTTTGGCATCATGTTTTGCAATTACTTCTTGATTTTTACAAAACAGCCACTGGCCGCTTACCGGAAATCCGCCGTAACCTTCTTTTTCTTCGATCTCTACTTTTTGGAGTAGGGGCAATGCACCACCGCCGGCACCAATAAATACGTGTTTGCTATCGTAGTAGGTTTTATAACCGGTTTTGTTGTATTTTACCTCTATTAGCCAATCATCTTTGCCATCTGGATCAATATCCAATACTTCATGATCTAAGAGAATTGGAACCTCAAATTCCTCCTTCAAGATGCGAAAAAATTCCTCGGTTAAATTTCCAAAATTAACTCCTGTTCCCAGTTCCATTCGAGTTCCTGCCATAGGCTCGCTATCGTTACGATCTTTCATTATTAGCGGAAACCACTTTTTTAAGTCTTCAGTTTGCTCAGAAAATTTCATTTCTGAGAACATAAAACTTTTGGTCATTTCTGCATGTCTTTTTTTAAGAAAATCGACATTGTCTTTTCCTGTAACCCAGCTATGATGAGGTATGGAATGAATAAAGTTTTTGGGATTTTTCAGCAACCCTTTTTCTAATAAGTAAGACCAGAATTGCTTTGATTGTTCGAATTGCTGAAATATTTGTTTGGCTTTAGAAATATCTATTTTGCCATCTTTATTTTCTGGAGTGTAATTGAGCTCACAAAATGCGGAATGTCCTGTTCCCGAATTATTCCAGGCTTCTGTACTTTCTTGAGCTACTTTTTTAAGACGTTCAAAAATAATAATCTTTGCATCGGGATCTATAATTTTGGTCATAAGCGCTAAAGTGGCACTCATTATTCCGCCTCCAACACAAATTAAATCATATTTTTCCTTAGGATTAGGTTTCGCAATCATATAAGCCTTTTTCTCAAAGTTAAAGAAAAGGCTAGCGAACAACTACTAAGGTTCTCTTAAAGCTTTTTAGCAATGTTTTCTAAAATGTCGAATAAAAAAAGCCGCTATAATGCGGCTTTAAATTTTCTATCTATTGCAATTAAGAATTGGATTGTTCGTTATCTGCTTCTATTTTGTCTTCTAATTTTTCTTCTGCGCGACGCTCTTTTAGAAAACTTTTTAGTTGCTTACCGTATTTAGATTTTCTAACGTTCTTTTCTAAAGAATTATAAATAGTGTCTAGATATTTAATATTGGCATCAAATACTTCAGATAGGGCTAGGTAAGGGGCTACCTCTAAATCTTTGTTATTAAGAGCAAAGTTTACGGTGTAAAGATATTTACGCTTTAAAAGACTTTCGTAGCGCTTATCTAGTTCTATAAGCTTATCATCATCTTCAGCTTTTTGAGCTTCAAAGTTTTCTTTAATAATATCCAGATTACTATCATTAAACCTGCTCATCATTTTACGGTATTCTGTAAGCTTTTCCTGATTCTGAGAACCGGTAATTTTGGCATCGGTTTCAAACTTTTCAAGGGAGGTTGTTATTTTGGTTTCTCCTTCATCAGCAAAGAAATCTAAGCGATCATCAAATTCAGAATTGTCAACTTTATTCAGGTATAAATACATCATTTGCGGGCTATCAATATTAGCCTGAAGCAAGAAATTAGAGTCTCCGTTGATTTCTACAGAATCTACGCTTACCAAAGCAGTGTCCTCGATCATTTGAAGAAATAGCGTACCTTTTTTAAGTCCTTTAATGTTTCCGGAAACTTTAAGATTGGTTTCTTTTTGGGAACAGGCGATAATGCTAAGAACAGTAAGTAAAAGTAAGCTAGTTTTTTTCATTGTATCTTGGTTTAAGCAAGGCAAATATCCTATATTTTTCTATTTTATCTTAATATTGAAGATTTAATTTTTTTTAATTATACCGAAGTTAAAATTATCTACTATCCTAACTTCCTGAAGCGATCTGCATTAGCATAGTACATAATATCGCTCCATAGGTTCCCACTACATATCCAAAAACAGCGAGAAGGACGCCAACCGTAGCTAATGATGGGTGGAATGCTGCCGCAACAACAGGAGCAGAAGCTGCGCCACCAACATTGGCCTGGCTGCCTACTGCAAGGAAAAAATATGGGGCTTTTATCAATTTAGCGGTTACTAATAAAATAAGTACATGTATACTCATCCAAACTAAACCTATTGCTATTAATCCAGGATTTTCGAATACTGCGCCAAGATCCATTTTCATACCAATGGTTGCCACTAGAACATAAATAAAAATGCTTCCTATTTTACTAGCACCGGCGCCTTCGTATTTTTTAAATTTAGTAAAAGAAAGTAGAATTCCAATAGCAGTAGCTATGGTGATCATCCAGAAAAATTCAGAAGAAAAAGAAGCGAGTGTACTTTTTTTATCCTGAAAAACATCAAAAGTACTTATTAGAAACCTTGAAATCTCGTCGGCACCAAAATGAGCTATTCCAACAGCACCAAAAGCTAGTGCCAGAATAATCATAAAATCGGGTAAACTGGGAATGCGTTTAACGCTTTCGGAATATGCTGAAACCTTATTTTTTAAATCAGTTATAGCAGAGTTATCGGCTTGCAGCCATTTGTCTATTCGGTCACTTTTGCCAACTCCTAAAAGCACGATGGCCATCCAAAGGTTAGCGACAACAATATCAACTAACACCATCCCACCGTACTTTTCTTGGTTGTATTGATAAATTTCTAACATTGCTGCCTGGTTTGCACCACCGCCAATCCAACTACCTGCCAGGGTAGAAAGTCCACGCCATGTAGCATCGAATCCTGCACCACCAACAGTTTCTGGTGATATTGCAGAAATTAATAATATAGCGATTGGGCCACCAATAATAATTCCTAAAGTAGCCGCAAAAAACATAATTAAAGCTTTTGGTCCCAAATTAAATATTGCTTTTAGATCAATACTTAAAGTCATTAAAACCAAAGAAGCCGGTAATAAATATCGACTAGCAACAAAGTAAAGGTTAGAAACCGACGCGTCTATAAGTCCGGCAGAATTTAGAATCGCCGGAATTAGATAGCACATCAAAACGCCAGGCACTATTTTATAGAACTTTGCCCAAAAACCAGTTTTGATCGACGAGGTATAAAAAACAAAACCAAGCGATAGCATTAATAAACCTAATACTACAGCATCATTAGTAAAAACCGGCATGTCTTCCATAAAATTAAGATTTGCAGGCAAAATACAAATTATATTCTACCTACATAATTTAGTTTTCAGTAGATAATTGGGGTTAAATAGTAATCCCGATATCGATAGCTATAGATATCGGGATAGCTTGAAATAGATTTATTAAAATAAAAAGCTTGCTTGCTTAGCCTTTATTTTATTCACAACAGATTATAAAGAAAATATTTCCTGAAGCATTTGTGCTACACCATCTTCTTTGCCGTGTCCGGTAATTTTTGCAGCAACGTCTTTAACTTCCTGTCTTGCATTAGAAACAGCAACGCCCATTCCTACGCCACCAACCATTTCTATATCATTATAATTGTCACCAAAAGCTATAGTTTCTTCCGTAGAGATTTTGTAATGATTATCTAATAAATATTGGATTGCAGAAAATTTAGAAATTTCCTTATTCGCAATTTCCAGGTAGTTATTGTTAGAGCGGTAAAAGTGTAGATCGTCGCTATAATTTTTAGATAAAAACTCGCTAATTTTATCGATTTTTGCCTCGTCGCCCATAGCCATAATCTTATGTGGTCCTTTGTTTTCTGAAGTCCATTTTTCGATCACTTCAGCATTTGGTTTTATTTGTGGCGCCACTTTGGTATTGTTTTCTTCGCGCTCTGCCCAAAAATCGGTTTGCGGAACATACCATTCATCATGGTGATATAAACTCAAGTGTACATCAAGATTATTTTCAGTATTAAATTGATGTATAGCTTTTAAAGCATCCATTGGGATTTCAACAGAGCTAATTGGTTGGTCGTTAACCAAAACGAGTCCGCCATTATAAGCAATTATTGGTGAATCTCTAATATCAAGTTCTTCCTGAAGGTGGTGCATTGCATCTGGCATTCTAGCCGAAATGAGCACTACGGGAAGTTTTTCTTTTACCTCTTTAATTATTTTTATGGTGAATGGTGATAATTCTCTTTCTTTATTTAAAAGTGTACCGTCAATGTCTGAAAAGACAATTTTATAATTCATTATTTTTCTTGATTTTTATTTTTAGGATGTCTCTTTGCTTCCTTTAAACATTTGCTAAGCATCCATTCGATCTGCCCATTGGTGCTTCGAAATTCATCTGAAGCCCATTTTTCAACAGCTTTTAGCATGTCTTCATCTACCCGTAATGCAAATGCCTTTTTCTTAGCCATATTTTATAATTCCTGAATGAATTTTGTAAGTGCGGGAATTAGATCTGGATGCACTATCAATTCTCCTTCTTCATTTTTCTTAGTTTCGGCTTCAGACTTTAAAATATGATTCATATTTTCCAAAAGTAATAATTCGGCATCACTTACCACACTTTTTAAGCCTTCGGCATCGTGAACATTTATCTGAATGTCTTTGTTGCCATTTACAATTAATATAGGGATGTCGAGTTTTTTAAGCTCTTTTTTAGGTTCGTATTTATCCCAGGTTTTTATAAAATGCTGAACCGATGGTCTAAAAATGCTCATCAAAAATGGATTTACTTTTTCTATAGTATCTTTTTCGTGTAATTGCTGAAAGTAAACTTTAGTGGTATCGCCATAGGCTGCCGATTGGTTGCTAATCTGCTCAATTAATTTTGTGCTCATTTTTTCTGAAGGCCCGGCAAGAGAAATAAATCCTGAAGCACGATCTTTAGCTGCGATCATCCCAACCAAAGAGCCTTGGCTGTGACCAATAACAACTATTTTGTTGTAATGAAGCGAATCCTTTAAATACTGTAATGCGGTTATGGCATCTTCAATAAAATTATCGAAAGAAAGATCAGCTTCGGTAAATTGTAGCTCCTGCATTCTAAAGATCCTTTTATCGTATCTATAGCTGGCAATATTATTTTCAGCTAAACCGTGCGCCAGCATTTCTAGACTGTGGTTTTGTAGCATAGGATTATTACCATCACGATCTGTTGGTCCCGACCCTGCAATGATTAAAGCAGCAGTTTCTGTTGTTTCAGAGGGTTGGCAAAGGGTGCCATGAACATATTTGTTTATTTTAATTTCTTTATCTTCAAATTGAGCAAAACAAAAATTAATGTTTAAAATCGATAATATTAATAGTATTTTTTTCATTGTTCTGAATTATTAAAATATCTACGAATTACTCGGTCTACATTATCTGGTTGCTGAGTGCCGATAAGAAAATAGCGTCCTTTTCTTGTTTTTAACTGAATTCCTTTGTTCCCTTTTACATTATAAGCCTTTGGTTTGTTTAAGCCGCGAATTCCCCAGCCCCCATATTCGGTAACAGGTTTGTATTTTCTAGTATGTGCTTTTTCAAGCTCTTTCCATGTAAAAGATTTTCGAGTAAATCTAAATGGACTAAACCAAACTTCAACTCCAGATTTGTCGATTCTTGTGCGCATTTTTACTAAAAAAATACCTACGCCAATTATTATCCCTATTGTTTTACTCACTATACTGAAGGTAGAGAATTGCTGTAGCGGTTTTTCATAAGAAAAAAAGTTTAGTAAAATTCCCAGGATGACTATTGTAAAGATTGCGATAAGCCACCACTGTGTAAATCGTTGCTCTTCTTTAAATACTCTCATATTTAATGGTTAAGTGTACCGGCATTTACAACGGGAGAGGCATCTTTATCGCCACAAAGAATCACCATTAGATTGCTTACCATGGCAGCACGGCGTTCTTCATCTAAATGCACGATCTCTTTTTTGCCTAATTCATCCAAAGCCATTTCTACCATACTTACAGCGCCTTCAACAATTTTATGTCGAGCGGCTACAATGGCCGTAGCTTGTTGTCTTTTAAGCATGGCACTGGCAATTTCGTTCGCATAAGCCAAATAACCGATACGGGACTCTAAAACTTCGATTCCGGCGATTTCCAGGCGTTCATCTAGTTCTTTTTCTAGTGCATCGCTCACTTCGTTAACACTACTTCTTAAGGTAATATCTTCATCTAAACCTTCATCGGCAAAATTATCGTAAGGATACATACTAGCCAGCTTTCTTACCGCTGCATCGGTTTGTACCACTACAAAATTTTCAAAATTATCAACATCAAAAGAGGCTTTGTAAGTATCATTTACACGCCAAACCAAGATAGTGCTTATCATCACCGGGTTTCCCAGTTTATCGTTTACTTTCAATCGTTCACTGTCAAAGTTTCTGGCACGTAACGAAATTTTCTTTTTAGTGTAAAAGGGATTTACCCAAAAAAGCCCATTCTTTTTTACAGTACCGCGATAATCTCCAAATAATAGAAGCACCCGTGATTCATTAGGATTCACTAAAATAAATCCCGGTGCAAGTAATATCGCTAAGAAAATCCCTAAAATAAACCATGGATTTTTGATAGCAATAAACCCTAAAATACTTCCGAGAAATAGAATTGCGAAGATGAAAAGCATGAAATAGCCATTCGATGGAGATGAAGATTTTTCTTGTGTCATTGGTAGTTTAATTTTTAATTGATATTAAAATGATATTACTAATATATTGAATTAAAACCAGTCACTTTAGATGTTTAACATTTAAATTACTTAAGCTTAGTTATATTTGCAGCAAAATTGAAACAGAATGAAAAGAGTATTGATTGTACTTTGCGCTTTATTAATTAGCAATCTTGGTTTGGCCAATGGTATAGAGTGGGGTAAAACAGGCCATAGAACTACTGGTGAAATTGCGCAAGTTCATTTAAACAGGAGGGCTAAGAAAGCAATTGATAAATTATTAAATGGGCATAGCCTTGCATTTGTAGCAAATCATGGTGATGACATTAAAAGTGATCCTTCTTATAGAAAATATAGCCCTTGGCATTACGTGAATATAGATCCAGAGGCAACCGAGTACGATATTGAACATGCTAGTGAAGATGGAGATCTTGTGGTGGGAATTAGAAAGTGTATTGAAGTTTTGGAAGATAAAAACGCAACCAGAGAAGATAAGCAGTTTCATTTAAAAATGCTTGTTCATTTTGTAGGAGATTTGCATCAGCCATTTCACGTTGGGCATGCTGCAGATTTAGGGGGCAATAGAGTTGATGTAGAATGGTTTGGAAAAAAGACCAATATCCACAGCGTTTGGGATAGCAAAATGATCGATTCTTACCAGATGAGTTATACTGAGCTTGCTGAAAATCGTGATGAATTAAGCAAAATGCAAATTAAGGTTATCGAGAGCGGAAACTTATTAGATTGGGTGCACGAAAGTAGGGATCTTGCGGAAGAATTATACAAATCTGTTGAAGAAGATAATGACCTTGGTTACAAATACATGTACCAGTGGTTTCCAACAATTAGACAACAATTACAAAAGGGCGGTATACGTTTAGCAAAGATTTTAAATGAAATTTATGGCTAATCCAAGATTTGCCTAAAAGTGAGGTTAATTCTTGGCGAAACTTGTTTTTTAGTTTTAGGAAGCTGATGTTTCCAATAGTGCTGAGTTTCACCTGCCATTATAAGTAAACTACCATGAGCTAAAACAAACTTTTGTTTTAGCTCTTTTTTTGTTTTATGCTGAAGATGAAACATCCTTTCTCCTCCTAAACTTACCGAGGCGATAATCGGATTTTTCCCCAGTTCTTTCTCATCATCGCTGTGCCAGCCCATGCTGTCTTGGCCATCGCGATATAAATTAGCTAGACAAATATTGAATTTTGAATCTGTCACTTCTTCAATCTTAACTTGTAATTGCTGAAGTACTTCAGGCAGAGGATTTGGTTTCATTATAATATTGGAATAGGAATAAGGCTTCTTGCCAAAAAGATTCGTCAATCTTGGTTGCATCATTTCTTTTCCAAAAATTTTAATGGGTTCCTGAATCCAGTCGGTTTCCGTATATAATTTTTCAAAAACCAAATTTGCAAACTCGGTTTCTATAAAATTAGTAATGTAAATTAATTTAGCCTGTGGAAGATTGATCTCTTCAGTCATTTTAAAATTTCAAATAAAACCATGCCCACCAAATTAATAAAAACTGTAGTGGAATGCGAAGAATTAATACCCATTTAGGTAAACCTGCTCCGGCTTCAGGAGAGGAAAGCATGTGAAAATGAACGGTGAAAAATATGAGCAACATTGCTATAATTCCGTAGATAGCATAGTTTTTTGTTAAGGCAAAACAAACACCTATTCCTAAAATAATCTCTGCAATACCGCTAAGATAGACCATGTTGAGGTGTGCCGGAATATAGGGAGGCATAATGTTTACATACATTTTTGGTTTTATAAAGTGATTAATACCTGCTATAGCATACATGAAACCCATTAAATATAAATGCCACGGATAATGCATAAAAGTTCTTTTTTTTTAAATAGATAATAAATTTACGGTAGTTTGACTAAGTTTTTGTCGAGTTTAGCTTATTTTTTTTGGTAATTGGCTTAAATCGTGTAATTTTCGATGCTATTATTTTTAATTCTCCATCTGGCTTGATTAGTAAAATATTCATCTTAGGATTATTAACAAATCTGGTATTTCTTCGGATGGATGCTCAGGTGAGTAATGATAGCCTTGAAAATCTGCTAAATACATCTGTCCAATATTTGGATAATCACAATTACCATAAAGGCATCCAATCTGCGATGAATATTATAGGATTAGCAGGAGATAATAATTATTACCTGTATCATGCCCATAATAATTTAGGAACGGCTTACGAAGAGCTAAGAGATACAACTAGAGCTAAATCCCATTATAAAAAGTCTTTAAAGTATGCTACCGCAGCAAATGATGATACTTTATTGATGTGGGCCTTTAATAATTTAGGGAATATCTATTCAGAATCTAATAGAGATTATCAAAAAGGAATCGCTTATTACAATAGAGTAATAGATCTTGCTATCAAGTTGGATAATAAAGAAGAGCTGATAGCGCCAAACATTAATATTGCCTGGACGTATCTTGATAAAAATCAATCTTCTAAAGCGAAAAAATATTTAGATAATGCCACGAAAATCCTGAAAAATAGGCCGTTGTCTTATATAAACGCCGATGTTAATACGCTGTATGGAAGGTATTTCTTAGCATTAAATGAAGTTGACTCTGCAAGGGTTTATTTTGAGAATTCAGTAGAAATTGTAGATCGTGATAGTTTAGAATATGAGGGAGCAGAAGCTTATAAATGGTACGCTGAGATGCTTTTTAGAAATGGAAATTACAAAGAAGCCTTTTCAGCTTTAAAAAAACAAAATAAATATGAGTCTATCGTTTCTGATTATCAAAAGACTACTCAAATACAAGCAGCTAATGCAAGATTCGATGTAAATCAATATCAAAAAAATCTAGAACTGGTTAAAAAAGATAAGCAATACCAACAAAAAATTATCGAGAAGTCTAACGAAAAGCTTATTCTACTTGTGGTTGCTGCCATTGTTTTATCCATAATCCTAATATTTCTATATAAAATTAATAGTTCGCGGAAAATATTGATTGACGAGCTGAAAGAAAAAAATCTTGAATTACAAAAATCGAAGGAAGCTTCTGAGCGTTTATCAAACCTAAAAACGCAATTCTTTTCCACTGTAAGCCACGAGCTTCGAACGCCGCTCTACGGTGTTATTGGTTTAACTACTTTATTGTTAGAGGACAAGAGTTTAAAGGATCATAAAAACGATCTTAAATCGCTAAAGTTCTCTGCAGACTATCTTTTGGCTTTAATAAACGATGTATTGCAAATAAATAAAATGGAATCTAAGGAAGCGAAATTAGAATACATTTCTTTTCATTTAGGCGATTTGCTGGAAAGCATTAATAAAACACTAGAATTTACCAGGATTCAGAATAAAAATACCATACATCTTAAAATTGATCAAGATGTCCCTCAATTCTTAATAGGAGACTCGGTAAGATTATCCCAAATAATGGTAAATTTAATGGGGAATGCTCTAAAGTTTACCGAAAGAGGCAATATTTGGGTTCGGGTAAAATGCCTAAGTGCAACATCAGAGCAATGCAAACTTAGATTTGAGATAGAGGACGATGGTATAGGAATACCGCAAAGCAAACAAAAGGAAATTTTTCAGGAATTCTCTCAAATAAAACCTGCCAATTACAATTATCAGGGTACAGGTTTAGGTTTACCCATTGTAAAAAAGATGCTCAAATTATTTGAATCTGATATTCATTTAAATAGTATTGAAAACAAAGGTTCTAATTTTAGTTTTGAGATCTATTTACAAATCGATAAAGAAAAAGTAGTTTTACCTCAGCTTGAAATAAATAACGCAAACAATTCTATACCGGAAGAAATGCAAAAAGACTTAAAAAGCCGTATTCTAATTGTAGATGATAATCGCATTAATCAAATCGTTACCAAAAGAATTTTAGAGCAGAAAAACTTTGAATGCGAAATTGCTCAAAATGGAAATGAAGCGGTAGAGAAAGTTAGAAATGGCAATTTTGATCTTATTTTGATGGATGTAAATATGCCAGGAATAACCGGGATGGAAGCTACTCGTAAAATTCGTGAATTTAATGAGGTTATTCCGGTAATAGCATTAACAGCTGTAGAAGTCGAAGAATTTAGAGAAGAAATACATAGCGCAGGAATGAATGACATTATTATAAAACCTTACGATACACAAAAATTTTATCAGGTGGTTTATAGAAATATTCTGCCAGTAACTTTATAGCGTACTTTTCACTTTTCTGGAAAATTTGTAAAGAAATAAAAAAGCGTTGCTCTATTAAAGCAACGCTTTTTGAATATTCTTAAAGCGAAAAATTATTTCACCATATCAAAACTACGCTTAATAAAGTTAGTCAATTCTTCCCCTTTTAGGAGGTTTTGTGAAAGCCTCGCAAGGTCTAAAGATTGCTTAATTAGACGTTGCTGAGTTTCTTCATCTGCACCTAAAATTTCAGAAGTTAATGGGTGGTTTGTATTTACCACAAGATTGTACATCTCTGGCATGTTACCCATTCCAAACATACCGCCACCACCGGTTTGTTGCATTTCTTTCATTCTACGCATAAACTCTGGTTGCGTGATAATAAGTGGCGCAGCATTACTATCCATCGCTTCCATCTGGATGGTATATTTTTCTTTAGGTACTACTTTTTCAAAGTCACCTTTTAATTTCTCTTTTTCATCATCGGATAATTTAGAGATTTTCTCTTCATCCGTTTTGATGAGGTTATCTACATGATCAGAATCTACTCTGGTGAACGTAATTTTTTCTTCTGAAGATTCTAATTTCTGCAATAGGTGAGAAATAATAGGAGAATCTAATAACAATACTTTATAACCTTTGTCTTTCGCAGCCTGTATGTAGCTGTGTTGCTCATTTTGATTAGAAGCATATAGAACTACTAAATTACCGTCCTTATCGGTTTGGTTATCTTTAATAGTTTCTTTCAATTCTTCAAAAGTATAATACTCGTTATCGATTGTTGGGTAAAGAGCAAATTTCTGCGCTTTTTCGTAAAATTTATCTTCCGTAAGCATACCATATTCGATAACTACTTTGATATCATTCCATTTTTCTTGGAAATCTTCACGATTATTGTTGAACAGTGATTTCAGTTTATCAGCAACTTTTCTTGTGATATAGCTTGAAATTTTCTTCACTGCACCATCTGCCTGAAGATAAGAACGAGATACGTTTAAAGGAATGTCTGGCGAATCAATAACTCCGCGTAACATGGTTAAAAATTCAGGGACAATACCTTCAACATTATCGGTTACAAAAACCTGATTTTGGTAAAGCTGAATTTTATCTTTTTGAACGCTCATATCCTGAGTCATCTTAGGGAAATAAAGAATCCCGGTAAGATTAAATGGATAGTCTACATTTAAGTGAATATGGAATAAAGGATCCTCGAATTGCATTGGATACAATTCACGATAAAAATTGTTATAATCCTTTTCTTCTAATTCTGTAGGCTGCTTTGTCCAGGCTGGATTTGGATTGTTGATGATATTATCAACTGTCTTTGTTTCTGGCTTAGCATCTTCTGGTGCATCATCAGGAAGCGGAAGTGTTTCTTCTTTGGTTCCAAAACGAATTGGAATAGGCATAAACTTGTTATACTTCACCAAAAGCTCTTCAATTCTATTATCTTCTAAAAATTCTTCGTCTTCTTCGTTTACATGAAGAATAATTTCTGTTCCGCGTTCTTGCTTATCAGAATCTTCTAAGGTAAACTGGGTAGTTCCCTCACACGTCCAATGTGCTGCAGGTTCATCCTTGTAAGATTTTGTTATAATTTCTACTTTATGGGCAACCATAAATGCCGAGTAGAAACCAAGTCCAAAATGGCCGATAATTCCGCTATCTTTTGCAGAATCTTTATATTTTTCTAAGAATTCTTCAGCACCAGAGAAAGCTACTTCGTTAATATACTTTTCAACTTCCTCTTTAGTCATACCAATACCCTGATCGGTAATGAGTATTTTCTTGTTCTCTTTATCAACCTTAATGTCAATTACAGGATTCCCGTAATCAACGTCGGTTTCACCAATGTTTGTTAGGTGCTTTAATTTTAGTGTTGCATCGGTAGCGTTAGAAATTAACTCTCTCAGGAAAATTTCGTGATCGCTGTAAAGAAACTTCTTAATCAGCGGGAAAATGTTATCTACAGATACATTAATCTTTCCAGTTGCCATATATTTTTAGTTTTTAGTGTCAAATACAATTGCTATTAACCAAAAAAAATACCATTACGTATTTGCTGTCAACATGGCATAAGACTTGCAGTATTATAAACACTAAAATGTCTAAGTGATTGAATTTCAAAAATAAGAACTAATATTTTTAACAAACATTTTGTTTAACAAATATGTATTTAAGTTAAACAATTAATATCTTTGATAAGAGAAAAAGGAAATTATGGCAACGACAAAGAAAGCAACTACAGCAAAAAAGAAACTAGATTCGCATAAGCTTATAAGTATGTATATGGATTATGTGCTAGAAAACGAGCATGCGCCAAAAACGGTATATAAGTTTTGTAAGGAAAATGGAATTGCAGAGGAAGAATTTTATAATTTCTACGGAAGTTTTGAAGGCTTAGAAAAAGGAATTTGGGAAGCTTTTTATCTAAATACTATTAACGTTATCGAAAAGAGCCCAGAATATCCTGGTTTTTCGAATCGTGAAAAAATGCTAACCTTTTATTACACCTTTTTTGAAGTACTAACGGCGAATAGAAGTTATGTGATCTTCACGTTGAAGAAGGAAACAACCCGAATGAAAAATTTGGAGCAATTAAAAGGTTTACGAAAAAATGTAAAGTCTTTTGCTAAAGGTTTAATTCAGGATGACAATAAAGAAAAGTCTTTAAAATTTTTACAACAACCTGAAGAAGTATTTTCTGAAGCAGCGTGGATCCAATTACTTTTCCTACTAAAGTTCTGGATGGACGACAATTCCGCACAATTTGAAAGTACAGATGTGGCAATCGAAAAATCTGTAAATACAGTATTCGATGTTTTTGATAATTCTCCACTAGAAAGAGTGGTAGATTTTGGTAAATTCCTATACAAGGAAAGAATGGTAAAATAGACCCTTCAAAAATTGCTATGAAAAAGGCCGAAAGGTCACAAAGAAAAGATTAGATGAAATCGATAGATAAAATTCCCACAGGAAAAATCGGCAGAACCAGTAAGTTGGTTCAAACCGGGGCCAAAATCGGCGGTAATTATATTAAATATTATAGTAAAAAAGCATTCAATAAAGATTTAACGAGAGACGATCTTGATAGAGATAATGCAAGCGATATTTATGATGGATTAAAAAGTTTAAAAGGCAGTGCATTAAAGGTTGCACAAATGCTTTCTATGGAGAAAAGTTTGCTGCCTAGTGCTTATGTTGAGAAATTTAGTCTATCACAATTCAGTGTTCCACCACTTTCAGCTCCGTTAGTGCGCAAAACCTTCAAAAAGTATAACGGTAATTATCCCGAGGAATTGTACGATCAATTTACTATGGAATCGGTAAATGCTGCGAGCATAGGGCAGGTGCATCAGGCTACTAAAGACGGTAAGAAACTGGCCGTTAAAATTCAGTATCCAGGTGTAGCAGATAGTATTAGCTCAGATTTAGCGATGGTGAAACCGATTGCTACTAGAATGTTTAATTTACAAGGACAGGATTCTGAAAAATATTTTAAAGAAGTTGAAGGGAAATTACTAGAAGAAACAGATTATATTCTAGAAGTAAAGCAGAGTAAAGAAATTTCTGAAGCTTGTGCCCACATTCCAAATTTAAAATTCCCAAAATATTACGAAGAATTATCCAGCGAGCGAATTATTTCGATGGACTGGATGGACGGAAAGCACCTAAGTGAATTTGCTAAAGAAAACAAAGATCAAGACAAGGCAAATAAAGTAGGGCAGGCATTATGGGATTTTTATATGTTTCAAATGCATGGCTTAAAAGAAGTACATGCCGATCCTCATCCTGGTAATTTTTTGGTGGATCGAGAAGGTAATTTAATTGCCATCGATTTTGGATGTATAAAAAAAGTACCCGACGATTTCTATGTTCCGTACTTTGAATTAGCGAAAAAAGAAAATATCAATAATCCTGAATTTTTTAACGAGAAACTATATGAGTTGGAAATTTTAAGAAAAGATGATACTGAAAACGAGATTAAGTATTTCTCTGAGTTATTTCATCAAATGTTGAATTTATTTACAAGTCCTTTTCACTCTGAAACTTTTGATTTTTCTACTGAAGAATTTTGGGATTCAATTACAAAACTGAGCGAAAAATATAGCAAAGATGAACAGCTAAGAAAAATGAACGGAAATCGTGGTAGTAAGCATTTTCTATACATTAACCGGACTTTCTTCGGTTTATATAATTTGCTTCACGACCTAGAAGCAAAGGTTGAAATTAACAATTTCCGAAGTTATTTATAAGCAAGTTTTGATTTATTGGTTAGGTTGAAAAGCGTAATTCATTATTTGGAATTACGCTTTTCTTATTAAAAAAGCCTTCTGAAACTTCAGAAGGCTTTGTAAAATTTGAGTTAGTTTTATCTAATCTTTAATTTCCTCATCACCGGATTTTAGATCCGTTTTCGGTTTATTTTTTACGTATTTTTCTAACCACTGGTCTTGTTCCCAAAGCACATGTAGTACCGATTCTTTGGCGCTATAGCCATGACTTTCCTTAGGTAACATTACTAATCTTGCAGTTGCTCCAAGTCCTTTTAGTGCATTAAAATAACGCTCGCTTTGCATTGGATAGGTACCCGAGTTATTATCGGCTTCTCCATGAATCAATAAAAGTGGCGTTTTCATTTTATCAGCATGCATAAATGGTGACATCGTGTAATAAACTTCTGGAGCTTCCCAGTAATTACGTTCTTCACTTTGGAAACCAAAAGGCGTTAAAGTTCTATTGTAAGCACCACTTCTTGCAATTCCGGCGGCAAAAAGATCAGAATGTGATAAAAGATTAGCCACCATAAAAGCTCCATAGCTATGCCCACCAACAGCAACGCGATTGGGATCGATATACCCCATTTCATCTACGGCATCTATTGCAGCAGCAGCATTATCTACCAATTGCTTTCTAAAGGTATCATTGGGTTGTTCGTCACCTTCACCTATAATTGGGAATGCTGCATCATCCAAAACTGCATAACCACGGTTTACCCAATAGATAGGAGAGCCGTAATAGGGATAAGTAAAATCGTTAGCATTGCTGGTGTTTTGGGAAGCCGAATTTTTATCCTTGTATTCACGAGGATAGGCCCACATGATCATTGGTAGTTTTTCAGGATTTTCTTTATCATAACCTGCCGGTAAATATAAGGTTCCGTTTAATTCTAATCCATCTTCACGTTGGTAAGTGATCACCTCCTTACTTACATCTTCTAAACTTTTAAAAGGATTGTTGAAATTAGTAATCTGTTTTAAATCAGCTTTCTTTTTAATGTTTCTAATGTAATAATTAGGATATTCCGTCGAAGCTTCAATTCGTACTAAGATTTTTCCTTTGTCCATGTCTAAAGCTTCAACTATGCTCTCTTTTTTATCTTCGAAAGTTGATTGGTATAGTCGGTCAGTTTTTCCATTTTCAAGATCAATTTTGTCGATAAATGGATATTGCCCTTTATCAGAAAAGCCATCACCAATTAAGTAGGCATCTTTATCATCGAGTTCTAAAACATATCTTCCAAAATTATTCTTATGCGTTACAAAACTTCCGGGATCACTGTATACATCTTGATAATTTCTATCAAAAAGAATTTTTGGATCTTCGTTGTTGGTTGATGGATCAATTAAATATGTTTTTCTATTTCTGGTATTCCACCAGTAATCCATCGCGATAGCGGTTTTATTATCACCCCACATTATACCGCTATAACGATTAATCGTTTTCAAGAATGCTTTTCCTTCTCCTTTAAAAGGAGCTTCTAGCATAAAAACCTGGTCACGATGATCTACTTCAACTTCTGGATCACCGCCATCTAAAGCCATGGCATAAATTAAGGTTGCTGGTTTATCTGCTCGCCAGTTCAGGCTTCTGCGACCTTCTTGTGTAGACATGAAACCTTGTGGTAAATCTTCTAAAAGAGGTACATCATTAACCATATTTACTAAACTAGCATCATTCTTATAAATATTGGTTTCAGTAGGAAATCTATAATAAGGAACCAGATAAGAAAATGGTTTCTTTATATGGCTAACCATAACAAATTCGCCATCTGGAGAGAAACTAATATCATCATACATCTTAGCCGTCATCCATTCCGATTGATTTCCATTTAGATCTATCTTGAATAAACTGGAGCGTGCTAATTGTTCAAAATTATATTCATCATTAGGATCTTTAAGCAAATCTTGATAAGTTCGATTTTGTGCTTCTTTACCATCACTAACGCTAACTGTTGGGCCTGTAGGTACAGCCAGTGTTTCGTCTATCAGATCTTTGCGATCTTCAGGCAACATCTTTGCAAGAATTGCTTCGCTATCTTTAAACCAATTGATGGTGTTTCCCATGTTTGCATTTAAAGTAGCATCGGTAAGCTTTTTTGCTGTTGCAGATTTTATATCGATAACCCATAGCTCTACTCCGCTATCCGTTGTTTGCGTGAAAGCAAGTTTTTTTTCGTCTGGTGACCAGCTTAGATTGGCTATTCTTGGATTTTCTGGTAAACCTTTTACATCTGTAGGTTTGTTGTTTGTTATAGGTTTTATTTTTATATTGTTGTAATACCGTTCCCGGCTACTAATACTGGTTACAGGGTTAATTCTTAATCCACCAAGACGTAGTTCCTTCTCGCTAAGCTCTGCAATAGTTTTATATTGATCGCGATAAAGAAACAGCATTAAATCACCTTTACTGTTTATGTAGCTTCCTGGTGCTAAGGGTACATCAACTAAATCTAAAATAGGTTTTGGTGGTTTTTGATAGGTTAGGTTTTCCTGCGCATAATTGCTGAAAATTGAAGCAGCAAAACACAGCAAATAAACAATGACTTGTTTTTTCATTTATTGGGTTTTATAATATTTGTTGTGCTAAGATAAGATAATCTATAAAATGTTAATCTTTACTATATTGCAGATGTAAAAATTTAGATATTTGCTAAATTTAAGAGTGTAAATTTTAATAATTTAAAAATAAACTGAATGTATCAGTCTAAAATTGCTGGATTAGGAAAATACGTGCCAGAGAATGTAGTTACTAATGAAGATCTGTCCAAAATTATGGATACGAACGATGCGTGGATACAGGAGCGTACCGGTATAAAAGAGAGACGACATATAAGGAAAGGCGATGGAAATACTACCGCAGGTATGGGAGCTAAGGCAGCAAAGATAGCCTTAGAAAGGGCCAATATTAGCAAAGATGATATAGACTTAATTGTTTTTGCTACGTTAAGTCCAGATTATTATTTCCCGGGATGTGGAGTACAGATCCAAGAGATGTTAGATATTCACACGTGTCCTGCTTTAGATGTTCGTAACCAATGTAGTGGTTTTATATACGGCCTCTCGGTTGCCGACCAGTTTATCAAAACCGGGATGTATAAAAATGTACTTTTAATTGGAAGCGAAAATCATAGTGGAGGATTAGATTTTACAACTCGAGGTCGATCGGTTTCTGTGATTTTTGGAGATGGAGCAGGAGCAGCGGTACTAACAAGAAGTGATCATGTGGGACAAGGTGTATTATCTACGCATTTGCATTCTGAAGGTAAACATGCGCTCGAATTGAGTTTGAAGGCACCAAGTACCAATCATTGGGTTCCGGAAATTATTGCTGAAAATCCGCAAGAAGATATTCCTTACTATCCTTATATGAATGGTCAGTTTGTATTTAAAAATGCAGTTGTTCGATTTTCTGAAGTTATTTTGGAAGGTTTAAAAGCAAATGGTCTGGATGTTAAAGATATCGATATGTTAATTCCGCATCAGGCGAACCTTCGAATTTCTCAGTTTATTCAGCAGAAATTTAAATTGAGTGATGATCAGGTATATAACAATATTCAGAAATACGGAAATACAACCGCAGCATCTATTCCAATTGCGCTAACAGAAGCGTGGGAAGAAGGAAAAATTAAAGAAGGCGATACCATTGTTTTAGCTGCATTTGGTAGTGGATTTACCTGGGCTAGTGCCGTAATCGAATGGTAGTAACTTAGAATAGAAAAAATAAAAAGCGGCTTTAAGCCGCTTTTTATTTTTATTTTAATGATTTAAAGAATCTATATATACAAATAACACCAGCCGCAACAAAACCAATAGCGATGGCGAACTGGATTTCATATCTCTGATAATTTTCGTATAAACTTATAACCCGGTATGCGCCATATCCAAGGGAGAAAATACCAATTGCCAAATATGCATAATTTCGCCTGCTTGAGGGAACTTTATTTCCTTTACTAATGCTCTGCAACATCGTTTGGAAATGTCGCTTTCACTATAGCAGCAGCTTCGTTATAATGACTTTTTATCACGAAAAGCTGAACCTGTCCCGGTATTCCACCACCAAAACCTGCTCTCAATCCAGATTCCATATCATTTCTTACGCGATTAGAGATTCCAGATTTTTTAAATAGTTCTTGTAAATATTGAACATTTACTTCACTTCCTGTATAAACTCTATCGTATGTTTCTTCAGTACTCATAATTTTCAGTTTAAGAATTCTAAAATACGAAGATTACTAATCTTTACAGGATAATTTAATTAGAGTTTAACGTTCTTGAATGATAAGCTAAGCATTATAATATTTGCTTTCCCAGATGGTTTCGCTAAAATTTTTACCTTTTTTAAAGCCATAAAATATAGCAAGACCGCCAACCCATTTAAATACAAAAAATAGAATCATTAAAAATTCGCTAAGGCTTTGTTCGCCAGCATGAAAAAACAGCTTATCCGGTATTAAAAAGGTGATTGCCAAGCTTAGCACTAACATTGAAAAAATGAAGTTTTCTAGTTTTTTAAAAGGCCACATTAATAATTTTCTAAAAGGATGAAGGTCGTTGCCCCATTTATGAACCAAGTAATAATACTCATTGCCCATGGGCGCCATTAATAGAGGATCGTCAGCATTATCCAATTTAAAAAGGTGAGCCGGTGCAATAATTCTAAATCCTTTTAAGCTGGTTTTATGATCATTTTCCAGTTTTCTAATAGCCATTATAGCATCGTAAGGAATTTTGGCTTTAAAATATTTAGAACTCAAAAATCGTAATCGATAATTAACGCATATCTTTTCAATATCGCTTATATGAAAAATGCGATTGGTTTCAAGAAGATCAAAATTGAAAAAATTGATATCCTCTGCATTACCACCATTTTCTATTTTATGTAGGATAGCGGTTTCAATTTTATCGTTTTCCTTGAAAATAGAATGGATTTCCTGAAGAAAATGATCCTCTTTTTTTCGTTTATTTCTGGATTTTAGAAGTTGTTTTTCAATGTTAGTTCGGGGTAAGTTCATCATCATCAATCACTTTACATGAGCTACTAAATTATACATTATCAGTGTAAATACCAATCCTGTAAATGTTAATTCAGAATTTATGTTTCGGGAATTTTTTTCTTTACGTTTCTAAATGCCTGTTAAATTTATGTCTAAATTTTACTAAAAGTTTTTGATAGACCGTTGAAAGCTGGTATTATGCGCAAAAATTTTTAAATTATGAAATTACTTAAGTGGTCAGGATTTCTTATAACCATCCTTTTATTTGCAAGTTGCGGTGGTAGTAAATCTTCAGAAGTTGGTGAGAATCCAAAAGATTTGAAAAGTTACAATACCTATGCATTTTTGCCCAACCAAAATAAAATCACCACACCGGGTTATAACAATGAAGAAATTAATTATGAGATTGTAAATACGGTGAATGAAAACATGAAAGACGAAGGTTATCGCTATGAAAAAGATCAACCAAGCGTTTTAATTTATGTTCATACCATGTTCGACGATAAAGTTGAGGTGAACGCAGATCCTGTTTATACTAGCTATTCGTATTATCGTCCCGATTTTTATATTGGTGATTATTACAAGCCTTTTATGTATAAAGATTATTATACTATTCAACGAATTACAGGAGATAATATCGACCAAATTCCTTATAAATCAAAAACTATTGTGATCGATTTTATAAACCGAAAAAACAATAAAATTATATGGAGAGGTACAACCGATGAAGTAGAAATTACTGATCGTCGCACGGCACGCGCTGTTAGAAATTATGTAGATAAAATTTTCAAACAATTTCCGTAGTCACTTCAACATACACTGAAAAAACAAAGGCTGAAATTCGATAATTTCAGCCTTTGTTTTTATAACATTTTTCTTCGGAATTTATCTGATATATTCAACTTTTTAATTACTCTGAACTTGATTTGATTTTATGATGTATGCCCATTTTCAATAAGATAAAAATTAATAAAGCCGAACACCTTGTTTTGAAAAATTGATTCTAATAGAATCTTACCAGGTGTCCGGCTGCGGAAAAAACATCTAAACAAACAGTTCGACGCAATTGTAAATGTAAATGCTGTTTAATTTCCTTATTTATTCAATTTTTAATGCTGAAAACGCTAAATCTTTAGATATAATCTGATGCTTCAGACTTTTAATCTGTTTAAAATGATACTGAAGTCGATTTTTAAAAAGAGAATGTGCCTCTAAATATGTTGTTTCACATTCTATATCATCACATTCCCTGATTTTCGAAACTCTGTTTTTATAAAATAAACACGTGCGTAGATGAAATTTGTTTTGTTCTATTTGCTCATTTATACATGATAGTATTGAGTTTATTTTACTTTTTTTATCTACCGATTTTAAACAGTTATGATCTTGTAAATATGATTTATAGAGTACAAGTTCAAAATTGATAATTTCAAGTTTTTGAAGCCAGTCATACACATGTTCTTCAATTACAGCGATATTATTTTCATCACTGTTTTCAGGTTCATATTTCATAAGACAACTTTAAATTTCGAATTTCAGCTTTTATTTTCAGCATTAATGTTTAAGGGAAAATTCCACGTTGTTGGTAAGCCGTTTCAATTCTTGATATGGCTAGCATATAAGCAGCAGTTCTCCAATCGATATTTTTTTCTTCTACTTCACGCTGTATACGTCTAAAGTTTTCTGAAAGTTTTTTCTCCAGTTTACTCATACTTTCTTCCAGATCCCATAATTCTCCGTTACGGTTTTGGAGCCATTCAAAATAACTGGAAATTACTCCGCCTGAATTACAAAAAATGTCTGGAATAATAGTAACATTATTTCTTAGTAGAATAGTTTCACCTTCGCTATCGGTTGGGCCATTGGCACCTTCTAATACGAGAGGCGCTTTTATTTTTTCGGCAACAGTAGCTGTGATTTGATTTCCCAGTGCTGCCGGAATAATCATATCACATTCTAAACCAAAGAAATCTTCTGGTGGTATAGAAACCGCATCTGGATAATCTGCAATAGAACCTTTTCTTGGATTAGAATGTGCCGCTAAGCCTTCTACATCGATCCCGTCTTTTTTGCATAAAGTTGCATGAGCATCCTGTACGGCTAATAAGCTAGCGCCTTCTTTAAGCATAAAATGTGACGCCCAATAACCAACATTACCAAATCCCTGAACAATAAATGTTTTTCCTTCTAAAGTTTCTCCTTTACTTTCCAGGTAAAGTTTTGCTGAAAGGAAAACGCCAAAACCGGTAGCGCGATCTCGGCCTTCCAAACCACCAACTCCTAGAGGTTTACCAGTAACAATATGACGGTTATGGGAACGCTCTGCAGTTGGAATGGTAGACATATAGGTGTCTGCAATCCAGGCCATCGTTTGTGCGTTTGTATTAATATCAGGAGCAGGGATATCATGTTCTGGCCCAATATTTTCTCCCAGCGCATAGGTAAATCTTCGTGTAATACGTTCTAATTCTCCAATAGAATATGTTCTGGGATCTATTTCGATACCGCCTTTAGCACCCCCAAAAGGCAGGCCTGCAAGAGAAGTTTTCCAGGTCATCCACATGGCTAAAGCCCTTGCAGCATCGATATCTACGGTATCGTGATAACGCAAACCACCTTTATATGGTCCCAGGGCATTATTATGTTGCACTCGATAACCGGTAAAAACTTCTATACTGCCGTCGTCCATTTTTACAGGGAAGTGTACTATAATTTCACTATTAGAGATCGAAAGGATCTTTCTAATATTAGTATTTAACTCCATACGGTCTGCAGTTTTATTAAACTGGCTCATGACCGTAGTGTGCATAGATTGTTTTTTTGTTTTTTCCTTTTTCATAAGATTTATTTGCACCGCCAAAGGGCATAATACCCCGAGGCTTGGCTTGAAATTAAAAATTTGTTTCCAACGAATGCCTCGAGGGCTTGCCCCGAGGTAGTTTACTTAAAATGTTCACAAAACAACTTTCTGTGGTTTTGCCACGAACAATTCTTTTGATGATCGCAATTAAAGCAAAGCCCCTTAAGCATCTCCTGGGTTAAGAGGCTGCCTAAAGAAATTTTTGAAGCCGACTTATTTTTGGTACGATTGGTTTTCATAACTATTGAGGTTCGTCTATACCTAAAAGTCAAATGCTGTACCCAAAAAAGGAAAGTTTTATCTTAAATTGTTATAGTATTGAATTTGAGGTTTTTATAAATTTTAAAAATATTTATTTTTTAAAATTTACCGGGCATTTTACCCCTGCTAGGGAATTATGTACCACCTCCTATTTTAATTTATTTCGAAGTGTTTTTCGATCTATTTTAAGAATTGCGGCTGCCTTTGTTTTGTTTTGATCGGTATAGGCTAAAACCTTCAGGATATATTCTTTCTCAACTTCTTCTAAAGATTTAAAACTAGCATCGTAAGAACCAATATCGTATTTAAAATGTTCCGGAAGCTGTTCTGAAATAATTTCATCATCGCTTAAAATAATAGCACGCTGAATGATATTTTCTAATTCTCTTACATTGCCCGGCCAGTCATAATTTTGTAGTAATTCTAATGCTTTGTCACTAAGTTTAGTCCTTTTTCCATATTCTGAACCGTATTTTCGTAAAAAATTATTTGCCAGATATACAATATCGTCTTTGTGTGAACGCAGTGGCGGCGTACATATATTTACAACATTTAATCGGTAATAAAGATCTTCCCGAAACTTCCCGATCTTAACCATTTTATAAAGATCACTATTAGTCGCCGCAATAATGCGAATATCTATTTTCTTGGCATTCTGCTCGCCAATACGCTGTACTTCTTTTTCCTGAAGAACTCTTAGCAGCCTGGTTTGAACTTTCATCGGGGCATTACCAATTTCATCTAAGAAAATTGTGCCTTTATCTGCCGCCTGAAAAAAACCTTGCCTATTTTCTAAAGCCCCAGTAAATGAACCTTTGGTGTAACCAAATAATTCGGCTTCCAGTAAATCTTCAGGAATACCGCCACAATTCACTGCGATAAACGGCTGTGCAGCAAACCTGCCTTTGTAATGAATCGCCCGGGCGATAAGCTCTTTTCCCGTTCCGCTTTCACCTTGTATAAGTACCGTTGCTTTGTTGTCTTTAACCCGTTCTATAAGATCGATAAGCTTTTGCATTGGTTCAGAATTACCAATAATCCCAGCATAAGAAATACTGTTATTAGCTAACGAATCTCTTGTTGCTTCCTGTAAGTTTTGGGGTAAAGCTTTTGCTACTGCACTTTTTAATTCTTCTGTGGTAAATGGCTTAATAAGATAATCTACAGCTCCAGATTTCATCGCTTCTAAAGCTCCGTCTATAGAAGGGAAACCAGTAATGACCAATGTTGGTAATTTAGGGTAGTGGTCTAATACATATTTTATTAATGCAATCCCATCTACCTGTGGCATTTGCAAATCTGTAATTATTAGATCAATGCGACTATATTTTAGAATGTTTATAGCTTCTAATACGTTGGAAGCTTTATAGGCATGAAAGTTTTGATCGTGGAGTTGCCTTTGCAACAATTCTAACATATCGAAATCGTCATCAACGATTAAAATATTGGCCTTTTTATATGTCATATCTTAAGGGTGTAGCGGTAATGAAATTTTAAAATTACTTCCGTTAGGAATATTGTCTACAATTTTGATTTCGCCTTGATGCGCTTTTACAATACCGTGCACCACGCTTAATCCTAATCCTGAACCTTCGCCCAGTGGTTTTGTACTGTAAAAAGGATGAAATACTTTTTTTCTAAATGTTTTAGCAATCCCCGGGCCCTGATCTTTTACTTCCATAAGCATTGTATCTTTAGTATGGCTAACCAATATTTCAATGTAAGAATGAGTAGGGGACACGTATATAGCATTAATAACCAGGTTAAAAATTATCTGGGTAAATTGTACAATATCGATTGGAATGATTAAATTTTCTTCATCAATTTTAAACTGACAACTTATTCCAGCTTTTTTGAGGTTTGGCCCTAAAAGCGAAAGCGCCTGTTCTATAATAGGTTTTATTTGTTGAGCTTGTTTTTGGTGTGGCATTTCACAGGCAAAAAACATTAGTTTCTTTACGATTTCTCGAGAATATATGCTGGCTTTAATGATCTTGTCTAAATCATTTTTAGTCTGGTCGTCTTTATTATTCGCTTGTATAAGCTCAGCAAAACCAAGAATATTACCCAAAGGCGTGTTTAGCTCGTGGGCTATGCCGGCAGTAATTTCACCAAGTATAGCCAGGCGGTCATTATGTTCGGCTTTTCGACGTAGTAATTCTTCTCGCTCTTTTATACGCTCACGCTCAAAAAAGTCGCTAATTTCTATTGAAATTTGATCTAGTAATTGTTGCTCTTCCTCTAAGAATTCGGTGTTATCAAAAAAAACCGAATCATAATACACTCTAATATATCTCAAATTTTCCTGACGATCTGAGAGTCTGCTTTCCTGAAAGATATATTTAGAAGGAATAGCACCTGTTTTTATATCAAAATTGGTATACTTTAGCTGGACAATGGCAGCTTCAGGGTGTCTCCAGGCGTTTTTAGTAATTTCGCAAATCTCTTTTAAAGTGGCTTCTACATCGTCTTGATGTTTACGCAATACACGGGATATACTATAAAGACACGATAATTCTTTTATCCTTTCCTTTAAGCGATCTTCTACTGTAAATTCTTTATTCATTTTTAAAAATCTCTATGGCCTTTACAGCTATAATTAGGCAATAATCAATATGATTTTACATAAAGTCTAAAATCAAATTATAGTTGTTTGATAATCAGTTTAATAATTGTCTTTTTTTTGATTGTTTATTGGGGTGTTTTTACTCAGTGGTTCAATTATACTCAAATTTATTGTTTTTTTCTGAAATAAATTTTGGTTTATGGGCTTGTAAATCAGATTGATATAAATATTAGATAGTTCTGTTAAAATATCGGTATAGGCTTTGTCTTTATGAATTTGGGTGTAACATATTTAAAATAAGCATTGAATATCAATTTTTTTGAACAGGTATATTCCTATAGAGAACTCTGTATTAAAAAGGATTTAAGAGAAATCGCCATGTGGGGAAGTCTTCTTGAAGATATAAATGAAGAATTAGGAAATCTTTTAAAGCTTGAAAAACAGATGATAAAAGATTTAAAACTGGCCGGTACTTTACAGGCAATGCGTAGAGATGTGATTTTATGTACGGCTGGTTTTTGCAAGTTTGAACAGGAACTACAGAAGGAATTTGAATATGGGAAAAAGGAGTACGGAGATCTTCATATTCAACTAATGGAAAAGCATCGTGTGCGTTATCTCAAGATTGTTGAAAATCTGGCGATGTTAAAGAGAAAAGTACACCGAAGATTATTAGAAAAGAGAATAAAATAAGAATTAAAATTTTACATTTTGAGACGATTCAAATTTCTTATTATCCTCACATTTGTTGCCTTTTTAAGTATTCTTTTATTATGCTGGCTAGTTCCTGCGCCGATATTTCAGAATAACTAAATTAAAGTATCAGCACTTGACTGTTAAGATGAAGGATGCTTTTGGTGGTTCACATTTTTAATGGCACATTAATTTTAAACCAATGATAGAGCCAATAGGTGTGGTGATAAAAAAACAATCTCGAAAATGTTACTGTTTTTTTTGAAAAGGAATAGTCCTAAAATCAAGGTACCGGCTGCACCAAAGCCCGTCCAAACTGCATAACTTGTAATAATGAAAAGTACCTTTGTAACTTTTAAAAGCAAGCTCATGCTTATAAAAAGACATAGTAAAAAGCACCAAACCAAAGTTTTTATATCATCCCTTTAGTGTTATTTGCTTTTATAAAAAATCCTGTATAGCATCTTTACTATAATAGATATATAAATTGATAACCAGCATGCGCAATTTAACTTTCTTCCAAAAAAATATTGGAATAAAAAAAGGGGACCTTTAGTCCCCAATATTAATAAGCCTCTTAACTTTTAGTGCACAGGTTTTTTGCAAACAACCTCAGAGAAAGTTCATGAGACATGGAATTGAAAAAAATAATTTCAAGACAAGCCTTGGAGCATTTAATATCGATTATCGAGTTAAAACTTATATACTTCTGGATTCAAATTTAGTTGAACCAATAATCTAATATTTAAGTATATTTTTTTCTGAATTTATCGTAGTTCAGCTTTTAATTCGTTTTCGAATCTATACTGAAGTTTGCTCATAATTTTATCAATTTGCTTATCAGTCATAGTTTTGTTTTCATCCTGAAATGTAAAACTCACCGCATAACTCTTTTTACCTTCGGGAAGATTTTCGCCTTGATACACATCAAATAGATTTACTTCTTTTAGTAATTTCTTTTCTGTTTGTGTAGCGATGGTTTCAATTTCAGCATAAGAAATAGCATCGTCTAATAATAAAGCGAAATCACGTCTCACTGCCGGATATTTTGGAATATCTACAAACTTATTAGACTGTGTTTTAGTAATCTCGATAACTGCATCCCAATTAAAATCTGCAAATAAAACTTCTTGATCAATATCAAAATGTTTTAGTATCGATTTTTTAATCACTCCAAATTCTACCAATTTCGATTTTCCTGAACTCAAAATAATTCCTTCAGCAAAAACATCAGATTTTATAGCACTAGATTTTAAGCTTTTAATTCCCAATCTTTGGAAAACTGCTTCAATAACTCCCTTCATATAAAAGAAAGTTCCTTTTTGAGCAGCAGAGCTCCAGCTTTCTTTAGCTTTATCGCCACTTACAAAAATCGATAGATGTTTATTTTCAACACGACCACCAGTATAATTGTGATACGTTTTTCCGAATTCGAAAAGTTTTAGATCTCTTCTTTTTCGGTTTAAATTGTGTCTTATACTTTCTAAACCACTAAACAGCATTGATTGTCTCATTACTGAAAGATCGCCACTAAGCGGATTCAGCATTTCAACATTATATTCGCTTTTTAGTTGTTCACTCAGCTCTATGTGAGACGGACTTGTAAGTGAATTGGCCATGGTTTCGTAAAAACCTTGTCCTACTAATTGGTTTGCAATAATATTCTGAAGTTTATAATCTTCAAATTTCGATGAAATAGAAACCGAAGCATTAAACTTTTCATTGAATTTTATGTTGTTATATCCATACACTCGAAGGATCTCTTCGATAACATCAGATTCTCGTTGAACATCTACGCGATAGGAAGGAATTGTGAGTCCCATGCCTGTCTCGGTAACATTATTCACTCGAATTTCTAAAGAAGCTAAGATCGATTTTATAGTTTCTTCTTCAAGATTTTCGCCAATAAGCTTGTTTACTTTATCGAATGTTAGGAAAACCTGAAAATCTTCTATTTTTTTGAAATAAAGATCGTCAACATCGCTGGTTATTTCGCCGCCTGCTAATTCAGTAATCAAAAGAGCCGCACGTTTTAATGCATATTCTGTAATGCTAGGATCGATGCCACGTTCAAATCTAAAAGAGGCATCGGTATTTAAACCATGTCTTTTTGCTGTTTTGCGAACGCTTACGGGATTAAAATATGCACTTTCTAAGAATATTTGGGAGGTATTTTCTGAAACTCCACTGTTTAATCCTCCAAAAACTCCTGCAATACAAAGTGGTTTTTCCTTATCACAGATCATAAGATCTTCTTCATGAAGTTCTCTTTCCAC
Organism: Zunongwangia sp. HGR-M22; assembly: GCF_027594425.1. Lineage (NCBI taxonomy): Bacteria > Pseudomonadati > Bacteroidota > Flavobacteriia > Flavobacteriales > Flavobacteriaceae > Zunongwangia > Zunongwangia sp. HGR-M22. The sequence goes on along the minus strand of NZ_CP115159.1, from coordinate 2,958,626 downwards.
TTCATCTAAGGTGGTAAATTTTGTGCCGGCTTCAAGTGTTTTTACATGAATTTCGTTACCTGCAATTTTAGAAGCATCGAAAGCATGTAAGGGTTGTCCCAACTCATGCAATACATAATTGGTAATGTCTACAACATTATTTTTTGGAGCGATGCCAATTGCTTTTAAACGGTTTTGTAACCATTTAGGCGATTCCTGAATTTTAACATCGCTTATGGTGATTCCGCAATATCGTGGCGCTAAAGAAGAATCATCAACAAAAATAGGGATTCTTAAACTTCTATTGTCAACATGAAAGTTGCTTACAGAAGGAGTGATAAGTTCTAAACTTTTATTCTCTTGTTGATAACCTGCTTTTAAATCTCTTGCTACGCCCCAATGGCTCATAGCATCGGCGCGGTTTGGCGTAAGACCAATTTCAAAAACCTGATCATTTTCTATTTCAAAAACTTCAGCAACAGGTGTCCCGGGAATTAGATCTTCTTCCATTACCATAATACCATCATGGCTAGATCCAAGACCAATTTCGCTTTCAGAACAAATCATTCCAAAACTTAATTCACCTCTAATTTTCCCTTTTTTGATTTTCCATTCTTCACCTTTTTCATCATAAAGAATGGTGCCAATTGTTGCTACCGGAACTTTTTGTCCTGCCGCAATGTTTGGAGCTCCACAAACAATTTGTACTTCTTCGCCATCACCAAGATTTACTTTGGTGATATTAAGTTTAGCGGCATTTGGGTGTTTCTCGCAGCTTAGTACATGCCCAACTACGATACCTTCTAAGCCACCTTTTACACTTTGAAAACTCTTAATTCCTTCAACCTCTAAACCAAGATCAGTTAATAGTTCGCCAGTTTTTTCGGCATCTTCAGGAAGCTTTATAAATTGTTTTAACCAGTTGTATGAAATTTTCATCTATGTAATTTTACAATCTACAAAGATAGTATTACCATTGATTTTGGCATAATCTAAGGTTTGTAAAATTATAGCCTATTTTGAAAGAATTTTATAGACTTTTTTAAGCTGAAATTCGGCATGCAAAAATATCGATACTACTGAAATTTCCGCTAAGAAATATAATTCCAGATATTTTGGTGTTTTGCGAGCTGCCCGTAGGTAAAACGTAGTACTTTATTTTTCTCTAAAGCTAATTTTGGATCTTCCTTCAACACTTTTAAAGCAACATGACGAGCTGTTTTAAGCAGGTCATTATCCTTAACAATATCGGCGATTTTTAAATTTAGGACACCACTTTGTTGCGTTCCCATGATATCACCAGGACCGCGAAGTTTCAAATCAACTTCAGCAATTTGGAAACCGTCGTTGGTTGCCGTCATGGTTTCTAGCCTTGTTTTACTATCGTTTGATAATTTATGTCCCGTCATTAAAATACAATAACTCTGTTCGGCTCCACGGCCCACGCGGCCTCTTAGCTGATGCAATTGAGAAAGTCCAAATCGCTCAGCGCTTTCAATAATCATAACACTGGCGTTAGGAACGTTCACGCCAACTTCAATGACAGTAGTGGCCACCATAATTTCGGTTTTTCCTTCCGCAAAGCGTTGCATTTCATAATCCTTATCGGCAGGCTTCATTTGGCCGTGAACGATCGAGATTTGATAATCGGGAAACTCGCGGGCAATACTCTCATAGCCATCCATCAAATCTTTATAGTCCATTTTTTCGGATTCCTGTATTAGTGGATAAACTACATAAACTTGGCGTCCTTTATCAATTTCTTCTTTTAAAAATCTGAAAACTTTTAAGCGATTACTATCAAAACGATGCACCGTTCTTATCGGTTTTCGTCCCGGTGGTAATTCGTCGATCACTGAAATATCCAAATCACCATACAAACTCATGGCCAGGGTGCGGGGAATTGGCGTTGCCGTCATCACTAAAACGTGCGGCGGAATTTTATTTTTTCGCCATAGTTTTGCTCGTTGTGCTACACCAAAGCGGTGTTGCTCGTCGATGATAGCTAAACCAAGATTATTAAATTTTACCTTATCCTCTAAAAGCGCATGTGTGCCAATTAGAATATCGATTTCTCCCGTTTCTAATTTTTCATGCAATTCTCGGCGATGTGCCTTTTTAGAAGAACCGGTAAGTAAAAAGATCGAAAGATCCATTTGTGCACAAAGTTCTACCAAACCATGGTAATGTTGAATCGCTAAAATCTCTGTAGGTGCCATTAAACAGGCCTGAAAACCGTTATCGATAGCAATAAGCATGCTCATTAAAGCGACAATGGTTTTTCCTGAACCAACATCACCCTGCAAAAGACGATTCATCTGCGCACCTGTTCCTAGATCTGATCTAATTTCTTTAATCACTCTTTTTTGAGCGCCGGTAAGATCGAAAGGCAAATGATTTTTATAAAATCCGCTGAAATTTTCTCCAATTTCGCCAAAAACAAAACCTTTTATTTTCTGTTTGCGAAGTTGATTTTTAAGTAATAATTGCAGCTGAATGTAAAAAAGTTCTTCAAATTTTAAACGAAACTGTGCTTTAGCAAGCAACTCGGCATTCTTTGGAAAATGAATATTAAAAAGCGCTTCGGCTTTGGAAATTAAGCGAAATTCTTCTTTAATTTCTTCGCTTAAAGTATCATAAAAACGGGCTTTAGTTTCAGCAAAAAGCTGTTGTAACATTTTATTAACCGCGCGATTGGTAATCCCTTTTTTCTGCAATAATTCTGTAGAAGGATAAATAGGTTGCATCGCGGGGCGCAATTGCTTTTTGTAGTCGGTCAGCGTATCCATCTCTGGGTGAGGCATACTAAAAATGCCACTAAACCAGTTAGTTCTGCCAAAAACAACGTATGGCGTATTCAATTTTAAATTCTCCCTAATCCACTTATGGCCTCTAAACCAAACCAGTTCCATACGGCCGGTGTCATCAACAAAGTCAGCAACCAAACGTTTTCCCCTTTTCTGCTCAACCATTTTAATATGGGTGATTTTTCCTACTACCTGTACTTCAGCCGAATTTCGTTGTAATTCAGAGATTTTATAAAATCGTGTTTTATCGAGGTAGCGATTGGGGAAGAAATTTACTAAATCCTGGTACGTATGAATGCCTAATTCTTTCCGTAGGACATCAGCCCGGTTTGGGCCAACACCTTTTAAATAATCAATCGGAGTTTGTAGAATATTAAGGTTCATAAAAAACGAAGATATTAAAAAGCCTAATTTTAGAATTATTTCGGGCATATTTTATGCTATTTCTTTTTAAAAATTATGGAAGGAAACCGAAAGATTAAGTTTAAAAGCGACCTCTGGCGCTAAATTTTGTAATTTGCCGTTACCAAACTATGTTTATCAATAATGAAGAAGATTTTCTTTTCCCTTATAATTCTAAACGCTTTTTTTCTTAAAGCACAATCGATCTCTAGCGATAATCAAATTGAATTTGTAGATTTTAAAACAGTTAATGCAGAAATTAGTATTTATCCCGAAGCTACCCGTGTGGAAGGGAATGTAAATTATGAATTTGAAGTTTTAAAGCAGGTAGATTCGATATTTATTGATGCTGAAAACATGAGTTTTCGCGAAGTATTAGTAAATGGAGAGGAAGCCGATTTTCGTTTAGCTGAAGACAAAATCTGGATTAAAACGCGACTTGATCGGTCTAAAGAAAATAAACTTCAGCTTAAATATTCAGTTTCGCCAAAACAAACCATGTATTTTATTAATTGGGATCAGCCAGATTCTCAAGAAATAAGTAAACAAGTCTGGACGCAGGGGCAGGGACGCTATACGTCACATTGGTTACCCAGTTTTGATGATATGCGCGAGAAAACCGTTTTTAATTTGAAGATCAATTTCAATAAAAATTATAAAGTAATAGCGAACGGAAAACTGGAAAATGAAGAAATGCTAAACGATTCTGTAAAGCAATGGAGTTTTAGTATGAAAGAGCCTATGAGTAGCTATCTGGTTGCAGTTGCAGCCGGGAATTATGAAAGTACTAAACTTCAAAGTGCCGGTGGTATTCCAATTTCGTTATTCTACGAGACAAAAGATGAAAATTTAGCAGAACCAACGTATCGATATTCTAAGAAAATATTCGATTTTTTAGTAAATGAAATTGGGGTAGAATTTCCTTGGCAAAATTATAAACAGATTCCGGTTGAAGATTTCCTCTATGCAGGAATGGAAAATACCGGTGCAACTATTTTTTCTGAATCTATGCTTACCGATAGCATAGGATTTAAAGATCAGAATTATGTAAATGTAAATGCTCACGAGCTGGCACACCAATGGTTTGGGGATTTAGTGACCGAGACTGAGGGTAAACACCACTGGTTGCATGAAGGATTTGCAACTTACTATGCATTGCTTACTGAAAAACAATTATTTGGTGAGGATTACTATTACTGGAAATTATATGAAACCGCCGAGCAGCTTAAAAAAAATAGCGATCGCGGTGAAGGTGAAGCGCTACTAAATCCAAAAGCAAGCTCTCTTACTTTTTATCAAAAAGGAGCCTGGGCATTACATATTTTAAGAGAAAAATTAGGAGACGAAGCTTTTAAAACCGGTGTAAGAAATTATTTAAAATTATATAGTTTTAAGAATGTAACCACCGATAATTTTCTTGCAGAAATGGAAAATGTTAGCGGGCAGGATTTAACCCAATTTAAAGAAGATTGGTTAGAGCAATCGGCTTTTAAGGCGAACGCCGTGCTTAATTCTTTAAAACAGTCTGCATTTATTAGAAGGTATTTAGATATTGCTGCTGTGAGAGAGCAAAGCGTTGGAATAAAATACAATATTTTAAATGGTGCTTTAGATTTTCCTGTAAACGATTATATTGGGCAGGAAGCAGTAATGCAATTACAGGGAAATACTTCACAAGAAACAATCGATCTTTATAAAAAGGCTTTTGAAACCGGTAATATTTTTGTGCGACAAACCATAGCTTCAAGCATGAAAGAAATTCCAAAAGCATTAAAATCTGAATATGAAGATTTACTGAATGATGATTCTTACCTCACTAAAGAGTATGCTTTAATGACGTTATGGACTAATTTTCCGGAAGAACGATCTAAATACTTAAGCAAAACGAAAAACATAGAAGGATTTTACAATAAGAATGTACGTATGTTGTGGCTCACTTTAAATCTGGTGACACCAGAATTTGATGCTGAAAATAGCCAAAAAAATTATGCTGAACTTTCCGGCTACACCCAAACAAAATATCCATTCGAAATTCGACAAAATGCCTTTAGTTATTTATTCCAGATTGATGCTTTTTCAGATCAAAACTTAAAAGATCTTATGCAAGGTACGCAACATCATACCTATAGGTTTAGAGATTATTGTAGACAATTGCTAAAGGAAATACTAACGCACCAAAAGTACCGTAAAAAACTACAAGACTTGTCTAATTCTTTTTCAGAAAAAGAGCAGCAATATTTACAATCTCAATTATAAATAATGAAGGCATTAGTGATTTCAGGTGGTGGTAGTAAAGGTGCTTTTGCGGGTGGTGTTGCGCAGCATTTAATAGAAAAAATGGGCAAAGATTACGATATGTATCTGGGCACTTCTACCGGTAGTTTGTTGATATCACACCTGGCATTGAAAAAAGTTGAAAAGATTAAACAGGTTTACACCTCGGTTAACGAGTCGAGTATTTTTAATCTTCGTCCTTTCTTAATTAAGCATAAAAATGGGTATGATCAAATTAGTATCAATCACTTCAATGTGCTACGGAATTTAGCCAGAGGCCGAAAAACATTTGGAGAAAGCAAAAACCTGAAAAAACTTATTTTAAATACCTTTTCTGAAGAAGAATTTCAGCAATTAAAACATTCAGAAAAAGATATTCTGGTAACCGTTTCTAATTTATCACTTAATGAAGTGGAATATAAATCGATAAAAGATTTCGAGTATCAAGATTTTATAGAATGGATTTGGATTTCCTGTAACTATACACCGTTTATGAGTTTAGTTCAGAAAAATGGATGTGAATATGCCGATGGTGGTTTTGGATCGATGGTGCCTATCGAAGAGGCGGTAAAACGTGGTGCTACAGAAATTGATGCCATTATCTTGAAAACTGAAGTTAGCCATTTTAACCGGATGCCTTCAAAAAATGTTTTCGGTTTAATTACAAACCTATTTAATTTTGTAACCGATAGGGTTGAAAATCAAAATATTAAAATTGGTAAATTTGCTGCCGCTAACAAAGATGTAATTATTAATTTTTACTATACACCAACTGTATTGACTACGAATTCCCTTATTTTTGAACAGGAAAAAATGAAGCGTTGGTGGGAAAGTGGTTTCAACTATGCTAAAATGAAGAGTGAAGAAATAAACCAAATCGAACCCTAATGCGAGCATTGGTCATCTCGGGCGGCGGTAGTAAAGGAGCATTTGCAGGCGGCGTAGCCCAATATTTAATGGAAGCCGAAAAGAAAAAATATGATCTTTTTTTGGGAACTTCTACCGGTAGTCTATTGATTCCGCATCTGGCGGCAGGAAATATTCAAAAAGTTTACGACCTCTACACGAATGTAAATCAGCGTAAAATTTTCAGTTTAAATCCGTTTATCGTTAAGAAGAAAGAAGGTCGGGAATATGTGACGATCAACTACTTTAATATGTTTTGGCAATTTTTAAAGAAAAAGCGAACTTTTGGAGAAAGTAAGAATCTCTTAAAGCATATCCGCAGGAATTTTTCTGAAGAGAATTTCAAAAATTTAAAGAATCAGGTAGGAGATGTAATTGTCACAGTATCCAATTTGTCTAAAAACCGAGTAGAATATAAGTCTATTCACGATTTCTCTTACGATGATTTTTGCGACTGGATCTGGATTTCCTGTAATTATATTCCGTTTATGAGCTTGGCCAAAAAAAATGGTTACGAATATGCCGATGGTGGTTTAGGCTGTGTGGTTCCTATTCGGGAAGCGATAAAACGAGGTGCTACTGAAGTTGATGCTATTATCTTAGAAGCAGAGAATATGGAGTATAATAAGGTTTTGGGCAAGAATCCATTCAGTTTAATGATGAATTTATATAGCTTTGTGCTAGATCAGGTAGAGTATCACGATGTGATCGAAGGAAAACTTGCTGCGCTGAATAAAAACGTGAAGTTGAATATTTTCTATACTCCGACAAAACTTACCGAAAACTCGCTTGTTTTCAACAAAAAACTAATGACCGAATGGTGGAAGCAAGGCTATGATTACGCCCAAAAAAAAGTAGCAGAAGATAAAAAGATTAAACCTGAGGTTTAAAAGAAAATTAGATTTTAGAAAAGAGAATTGAGACTGCTGCGCTTTTAGAAAATAGATGATTTGGTGATGTGCTGATTAGGAAATTTGATAATTTGGAAATGAATCGATTTAAAGATTAGATTTCTCGACTCGCACCTCTCTCGAAATGTCACGGAGTCTGAGGCTAACTGAAGAATAAAGTAACTAAAACAAGCTCGCAATTAAACTTTTCAAGTAATCCCAGTAAGAGAAAATAGTATAAAAAACTATAAAACTTAATCCTAGGACTAAAATATTTGTTTTTTCTTTTGGTTTCTGAGTTGCTTCACCTTTTTTCATAATTCTATTTAATTTTAGAAAATATAACTTTAAAAAGTTCTTTTTGCCTGAGAAAAATCTGGTTTAAAGTGTCTTTGTTTTATTGTGAATTCTCTCTTTAACTGAAAATAAAAGATCGATCCAAAAACTGGGAAGAATAAAACTATCAATAACCACACAAATTTAAGAAAAGTTTTCTTGAATCTGGATTTAGATAAATCCCATATCGCCCAAAACCATAGGAATAGACTCAAAATTAAAACTAGACCAATTAGTATATTCATAGCTGCCATTCGATAATTTCAATATATTTCTAAAAGATGTATTTTCATCTAAACACGTCCAGATAAAATCTTTAAGCGATAATCCAAAAACATTTAAGAACTAAAAATTCAGATTATAAATTTTCGGAATTAATTTAAACTGAAGGCTGAAGCTTAGCTAAGCTAAACAAACTCCTTTACTTCATTTTTAACGAAAGTAAGCGCAGCAACGGTAGGAGCATCTTCATCCATTAAAACTGTTAGTACTTTTTCTTGAAGCATTGCGGCATTTTCAACGTTATTATCTGCAGCGGTTTGTCTTATCAGTGAAATTGTAGCATTTTTAGCTGTTTTTATGTAATTCCAACATTCGTTAGAAACATAGATCTGCTGCGCTAAATTGTGCTCAAATTCCTGGTCGATCGCACTAATCAAAGTATTTGAGTACTGAATTTTATCTGAAGTATTTGGCTTTATCCTTACTAATAGATTTCCGGGAGAAATCCTTTCAAGAAATAAGACCATTCGTTCGTAGGCCTGAAGTTTAAGAGGAAGTCCTGTTTTTTGATTTTCTTGATGCAATAAAAATCTACGTCTACGATTCTCGTTTTCAGAAAAGGTCTTAAAAAAATAAAAAGCTACCGCGGCCACGATGATAGCCGGTAAAATGTTATAAAGTAATTGCAATAAATCTAAATCGTTCATGCTGGTTTGTTCTAAAAAAACGAAAGGTACTTTTTCTAAGTTAAACGTCAAAGTTAACGAAAAAGTACCTTTGATTGAATCCATAAATTCCTCATTAAAACTATTTAAAGCGAGAAGCTGAATCAAATTCAGCATGACAAGATTTTCCACCTATTTTATTGCGGAGGATCAAGATAGTCCAGAGCCAATTGTGTCATTGCTTTAACCCCCAGTAATAATCCGCTTTCATCAATAAAAAAGTCGGGTGTGTGATGCGGTGCTGGTTCTTCGCTATCCAAAGGTTGTCCACCTAAAAAGAAGTATAAGCCCGGAACTTCTTCCTGAAAATAAGAGAAATCTTCACCTCCGGTCGTCGCTTTAACCAGTTCTACATGATCTTCGCCGGCCACTTTTTGTAAGCTTGGCAGCATTTGATTAGTTAATGTAACATCATTATAAGTCACCGCAGTGTTATTTTGGATTTCGATAGTGGCTTCACCACCGTAGGCTTCCGCAAGTTTTGGCACCATTTCTTTCATTCGGCTTAAAATCTTTTCTCGCATTTTCGGTTCTAAAGTTCTAACAGTTCCAATCATTTCAGCACTTTCTGGAATAATATTAAAACGTACGCCACTGGTTATTTTTCCAACGGTAATTACCGCTGCAGCATCGATCAATTTAGCATCACGGCTAATAATCGTTTGTAAACCATCGATGATTTTAGCTGAAATAAGAATAGGATCTGTGCCACTCCAAGGTTGTGAACCATGTGTTTGTTTTCCTTTTACTTTGATTACAAAACGTTCTACCGCGGCCATTGTACCTTCCGGTTTGTAACGAATGGTGCCAACAGGAGTTTCAGAATTAATATGTAAACCAAAGATCGCATCAACATCTGGACTTTTTAGGACTCCTTCTTTGATCATTAGTTTTGCACCGCCTTCTTCACCTGGTGGTGGGCCTTCTTCAGCTGGTTGAAAAATAAATTTTATCGTTCCATGAATTTTATCTTTGTGCTGTGATAAAACTTCAGCAGCACCCATTAATATTGCAGTATGCGTATCGTGACCGCAGGCATGCATTACTCCGGTTTGCGCACCAAGAAATTCGGTGGTTACTTTAGATTTAAAAGGCAAATCATTTCTTTCGGTTACCGGCAACGCATCGATATCGGCTCGCAGAGCTACAACTTTTCCTGGATGGTCTCCTTTTAATAAAGCTACAACTCCGGTTTTTGCGATTTCAGTCTCAACTTCAAAACCTAAATTTTTTAAATGCTTGGCGATTTTTTCAGCAGTTTCAAATTCGCGATTCGAGAGTTCTGGGTGCTCATGGAAATCTCTTCGCCATTCGATCACTTTTTCTTCTACGGCAGCGATGTCCTTTTCAAGATCGGCATCCATTTTTTGCCCGTAGCTAAAAGCAGAAAGTAAAGAGAGGGATAGATAGTAAATTTTCTTCATTGAAATTCGTTAAAAGGGATTGTTATTTTTATTCGAAAAACACTTCCTTTAAAAATACTAAAAAATATAAACAATTAAAGCCTAGCGAATCGCTGTTTAAAAGTATTAACGAGCGGAGTTTAGAAATTGATTCATTTTGGTTAAATTCACGCTTTTAAAATTTGAAGGAAATTGGAAGCTTATTTAGCCGAATTAAATGATGCCCAAAGGGCACCAACGTTGCAGATTGAAGGTCCTATGATTGTAATTGCGGGAGCCGGTTCTGGTAAAACCCGTGTACTTACGTATAGGATCGCATACATGATGAGTAAAGGAATCGATGCTTTTAACATTCTTGCCTTAACTTTTACTAATAAAGCGGCGCGAGAAATGCAACATCGTATTGCCCAGATCGTGGGTAGAAGTGAAGCTAAAAATCTGTGGATGGGAACATTCCACTCGGTTTTTGCCAAGATTCTACGTTTTGAAGCCGATAAGTTAGGTTATCCTTCTAATTTTACAATTTATGATACGCAGGATTCACAGAGCGTAATTAGAGCGATCATAAAGGATATGCAGCTTGATAAAGATGTGTATAAATATAAGCAGGTCTATAGCCGAATTTCGTCTTACAAAAACAGCTTAATTACTGTAAAAGCTTATTTTAATAATCCTGAATTAATTGAGGCTGATGCGATGAGCAAAAAGCCGAGAATGGGCGAAATTTACCAGGAATATGTGCAGCGTTGTTTTAAGGCCGGTGCAATGGATTTTGATGATTTATTGCTGAAAACCAATGAGCTTTTAAACCGTTTTCCTGAAGTGCTTCAGAAATATCAGAATCGATTTCGATATATTTTAGTGGATGAGTATCAGGATACCAATCACTCGCAGTATTTGATCGTAAAAGCATTGTCTGATAAATTTCAGAATATCTGTGTGGTGGGGGACGATGCGCAAAGTATTTATGCCTTCCGAGGAGCGAATATTAATAACATTCTTAACTTTCAAAAAGATTACGAAGGCGTAGAAATGTACCGCTTGGAACAAAATTATCGTTCTACCGGAAATATTGTAAATGCAGCGAACTCGATAATCGATAAAAACCAGACCAAATTAGATAAAGTAGTTTGGACGGCGAATGACGATGGGCCAAAGATCGTGGTGAACAGGTTATTGACCGATGGTGAGGAAGGCCGATTTGTAGCCAGTTCGATTTTTGAAAATAAAATGCAAAATCAAATGGCTAATGGTGATTTTGCAATTTTGTACCGAACCAACGCACAGAGTAGGGCGATGGAAGATGCGCTGCGGAAGAAAGATATTCCGTATCGAATTTATGGAGGTTTGTCGTTCTATCAGCGTAAGGAAATTAAAGATGTGCTATCGTATTTACGATTATTAATAAATCCGAAAGACGAAGAGGCTTTAAAGCGCGTGATCAATTATCCTGCGCGCGGTATTGGAGCAACAACGATGGATAGGCTAAGTATCGCTGCCAACAAATACGGAAAATCGATCTTCGAAGTTTTAGAAAATCTGGATCATCTTCCTGAAATAAAGATTACTAAAAGTACCCGTACAAAACTGGACAATTTTGTAAATATGATTAAGCATTTTACAATTTTGGCTCAGAATGCCGATGCTTTTACTGTTGCCGATACCGTAGCGAAGAAAACAGGATTGGTGCAGGAATTAAAAAAAGACGGTACACCAGAAGGAATCGCCAGAATCGAGAATATCGAAGAATTATTAAACGGTATTAAAGATTTTGTTGAAGAACAAAAAGAACTTGCTGATGCTAATGGATCTATAGCAGAATTTTTAGAAGATGTCGCTTTAGCAACCGATTTGGATAAGGATACCGAAGATGAGGATCGCGTGGCTTTAATGACCATTCACCTTGCGAAAGGACTTGAGTTTCCTTACGTTTATATAGTTGGTATGGAAGAAGATTTATTCCCTTCTGGAATGAGTATGAATACCCGATCTGAACTCGAAGAAGAACGTAGATTGTTTTATGTTGCCGTAACTCGAGCTGAGAAACAAGCTTTTTTGACATATACGCAAAGCAGATATCGTTGGGGAAAACTTGTAGATGCCGAGCCAAGTAGATTTATTGAAGAGATTGATGATAAGTTTTTGGATTATATGATTCCGCAGGATGATTATAAATATAAGCCACTTATCGATACAGATATTTTTGGAGATGAAGTCGATAAGTCCAAACTTCGACAAACAAAACCAAAAGCTGGGACGCCACCACCGGCACATAAGCCAACTGAGGAGCAGCTTAGGAAATTACGAAAATTACGACCTGCAGCCTCAGAACCTGCTAAAGCTACCAATGCTATTCAACTGGAGGTTGGAAATGAGGTTGAACATATGCGTTTTGGTAAAGGAAAAGTTTTGGGTATCGAAGGGGTTGGCCAAGATAAAAAAGCTGAAATTAATTTTGAAAATGGCGGAATCAAAAAACTATTGCTAAGATTCGCTAAATTGAAATTGCTTTCTTAAAAGATTTTCTAAACATTCGAGAATTATAAATTGCTAGCGCTTACAAGGTTTTCGAGTTAAACTTCTGTTATTCAAAGCCGCGATTTGCGGCTTTCTTTTTATCTTCAAAAGAAAAAAGATGATTCAGAAAGGAAGTAATGTAAAATGGGAATGGGGAAATGGAACTGCTGAAGGTAAAGTAACTGAAACTTATACTGAAGAGGTTACAAAAACAATTGATGGCAATGAAATTACCCGAAAAGGAGAACAGGGCAATAAAGCGCTACTAATTGAACAGGAGGACGGAAGTAAAGTTCTAAAATTAGAAAAAGAAGTAGAAAAAGCTGATTAACTATGGCTGAAATTGTTCGTATATATAACGAAAATCCTAATCCGCGTGAGATTGCTAAAGTGGTAAAAACTTTGCGTAACGGCGGACTCGTAATCTATCCAACCGATACGGTTTATGGTTTAGGTTGTGATATTACAAATAATTCAGCCTTAGAAAAGATCGCTCAGATTAAAGGAGTGAAATTGGAAAAAGCGAATTTCAGTTTTATTTGTCACGATCTTAGCAATTTATCTGATTATGTAAAGCAAATCGATACCGCGACTTTTAAAATTTTGAAACGTTGTTTACCTGGTCCTTATACTTTTATATTACCTGGAAATAATAATTTACCAACCGTATTCAAGAAAAAGAAAACAGTTGGGATTAGAGTGCCAGATAATAACATTTGCCGGGCAATTGTAGAAGAATTAGGGAATCCGATCGTATCGACTTCTATTAGGGATGAAGATGAGGTGATCGAATATACTACAGATCCTGAGTTGATTCTCGAAAAATGGGATAATCTCGTCGATATTGTTATTGATGGTGGATATGGTGATAATACTCCTAGTACGGTAATTGATATGACTACTAATGAACCTGAAGTTATAAGAGAAGGTAAAGGAAGTTTGGAAATAATGTAAGCAATAATACTTTTAGGTAATAAAAAAATCCTCGGCCAAAAAACCGGGGATTTTTTATTGATTTCTCACGAAAATTTAAAAACAAGGAAAAAGAAAAAGCCTCGCATAGCGAGGCTTTTCAATATATTAAAATATTTGATTTTCTTAGTTTGAAGCTTTAGAAGCTTGCTCCATACCTTCTTCAATCATTCCGTAGAACTGATCTAGTTTAGGAAGTACAACGATTCTTGTTCTTCTGTTTCTTGCACGACCTTCAGCAGTATCGTTAGACGCTACTGGCATGTAGTAAGATCTACCTGCAGCAGTCATACGCTTAGGATCTACATTGAACTCGTCTTGAAGAATTCTAACTACAGATGTAGCTCTCTTTACTGAAAGATCCCAGTTATCCTGGAACATAGAAGTAGAGATAGATTGATCGTCTGTGTGACCTTCTACCATAAACTCGATGTCTGGCTTATTTTTAATCACAGTAGCAACTTTTCCTAGAACCTCTTTAGCTCTATTAGTTACATTATAACGACCACTGTCGAATAACAATTTATCAGAAATCGATACGTAAACAACACCTTTTTCAACATTGATTTCGATATCCTCATCGTTCATGTTTCCGATAGCTCCTTTTAGACTAGTAACAAGCGCTAAAGTAACCGAGTCTTTTTTGTTGATAGCATCCCTCATGCTCTTAATAGCAAGATCCTTTTCTTTGATACTTTCCAAAGAACGCTCAAGATTTTCTGCTTCTTTCTTAGAAAGGGTAGCAAGATCGCCAACGTTATTCAATAACGCTGCATTTGTGTTATTAAGGACTTTTATCCTTTCAGTCATTTCGTCTTTGCTATCAAGACAAGCGTTTAGTTTTACAGTGGCGGTATTAAGCTGATCCTGAGTTTCTTTTTGTTTTGCTTCGAGTTCAGCATATTTCTTGTTAGAAACGCATGAAGAAAGCAAGATGGCCGCAGAGGCCGATAAAAGCATGATTTTTTTCATAACTTGTTGTAATTATTGTTAATGTTAGATTTTCCAAAAGTATCAAAAAAATATAAAGCTTAAAAGTAGTATTAACAATACTTTAGGCAGGCTTTACATTATATTCTTAAAGGTTTTTTTTCGTAATACGAAATACTTAAAAACAACCGATTTAATCTCAAAATACTGAATATTAGACGATTTTTCAATTCTTTTTCTACTCATTTTTGAAAAATTAGCGTAAAAATGGGCATGGGCTTTTAAAACCGATATAAAATGCTTATAATCACCTTGAATTAAGAATTTTAAGCCGGCAATCCCATCCAAAATCATTCTTTGGAATACAATTTTACGCATTTCTTTCTTAGGGAGGTTTTTAACAAGCATAAAAAGACTATTTCTAAAATTATAATAGGTCTTTTTAGGATTCATTTTGTCTAAAGTTGCTCCTCCAACGTGGTAAACGACAGAATTGCCTGTATATTTTATATCGTAATCAAAATTTTTAATTCGCCAGCATAAATCAATTTCTTCCTGGTGGGCAAAGAAGTCTTCATCAAAACCTCCAATTTCTTTAAATACCTCGTTTCTAATAGCTAAACAAGCACCACTTGCCCAAAAAATTTCTGCATCATCATTAAATTGGCCGAAATCTTTCTCTATGGTATCAAATATTCTTCCTCTACAAAAAGGATATCCAAACTTATCAATAAAACCTCCCGCCGCACCAGCGTATTCAAAATGATCTTTCTTTTTATAATCTAAGATTTTTGGCTGTGCTACAGCGGTTTTAGATTGTTTGCTAAACGTTTCTAATATCGGTTGTAACCAATTTTTGGTAACTTCAATATCACTATTTAAAAGGATTAAGATCTCTTCGGAAAGATGCTTCAGGGCGTCGTTATATCCTTTAGCATATCCTCCGTTTTCTTTATTCTGAATAATTTTTACTTCAGGAAAGTTATTCCGTAGAAATTCTATCGAATCGTCGGTTGACGCATTATCGGCGACATAGATATTGGCTTCTGTAGAAAATTGAGTGACCGATGGTAAAAACTGCCTAAGCAAGTCTTTCCCATTCCAGTTTAAAATAACAACTGCTACTTTCATTTAAGCTTGTTTATATGCCGGGATTTCTGGTAAAAACTGATATTGTCCTGCTTCGTAATCCATTTTGCAATAGTAATGTGACAATCCATTGGTAACCATTAAATAATCTGCATCTAAGGTCATGTTATATTGTGCAATTTGATCGAAAACATTTTGTGTGATTTTAATATGCGGTGCTTTACACTCTACAATTAGATGAATACTTCCATCACTATTGTAAACTACGGCATCATAACGTTTGGTTAACTTACCTAGCTTCAGTTGCTTCTCTACATTAATCAAACTTTTAGGAAATTCTTTTTCCTTCATTAAAAATTGCACGCAGTTTTGGCGCACCCATTCTTCTGGGGTTAGAATTATAAATTTTTTCCGCAGTTCGTCAAAAACAGCTATTTTATTTTGACTATTTTTGAACCTGAAATTATATTTTGGAAAATTGAGGTCGATCATAGACCCCAAAAATACTAAAGTATACAACATCCAAAAGCCTTTAAAGGTAAAACTAATTTCAGCCTAAAAGTTTCTTTTCTGCATGGACGACGCAAAACAGATTGTTACCGATATTAAAAATGGAAAGATTGCTCCCATTTATCTTTTGATGGGGGATGAGCCTTATTTTGTTGATAAGGTTGCCGATTATATTGAAGATAACTTGCTGCGGGAAGATGAAAAAGGATTCAACCAAATTATCATGTACGGTAGGGACACTAATCCCGATGAAATTGTAGGGAATGCCAAGCGTTATCCTATGATGGCAGAACGCCAGGTAGTGATCGTAAAAGAAGCTCAAGATTTATCACGAACGATTGATAAATTGAGCGATTATGCTGAAAACCCACAACCTACCACGGTTTTAGTGTTATGTTATAAACACAAAACGCTAGATAAGCGAAAAAAGGTCTATAAAACCATCAAAAAAAGCGGCGTAATACTGGATAGTAAAAAGCTTTACGAAAATCAGGTTTCAGATTGGATCGTAAAGAATTTAAAATCTAGAGGCTTGGGAATTTCACCTAAAGCTTCGCAAATGCTGGTAGAATTTTTAGGTACAGATTTGGGTAAAATCGATAACGAGTTACAAAAATTACAATTGGTTTGCGAAAAAGGCACCGAGGTAACTCCAGAGCTTATCGAGCAGAATATAGGTATTAGTAAAGATTTTAATAATTTTGAGTTGCGTAAAGCTGTTGGTCTTAAAGACGAAATTAAAGCCCATCGCATCATAAATTACTTTTCTCAAAATCCTAAGGACAATCCTCTAGTAGTAACAATTTCACTATTGTTCTCTTATTTCTCCCAAATTTTGCAATATCATGGATTGCCAGATAAATCTAAAATGAATGTGGCAAAGCAACTAAAAGTGAATCCCTATTTTGTAAATGATTATACCGTGGCAGCAAAAAATTATCCTATGAAAAAAGTGAGCTACGCCATAAGTGTTTTGCAAGAGGCAGATGTAAAGAGTAAAGGTGTGGGAGCAGTAAACTTATCCTCGGGAGATCTTTTAAAAGAAGTTTTAGTAAAAATAATGCGCTAAATGAAAAAAATAAATTCATGGGTAAATGCTGCCCGACTACGAACTTTGCCTTTATCACTCTCGGGTATTTTAGTAGGAACTGCAATTGCTGCCCAGCAGGGATATTTTAATTTAGGTATTTTTTCGTTAGCACTTGCAACAACTTTAGGACTTCAGGTATTATCTAATTTTGCCAATGATTATGGCGACGGAGTAAAAGGTACAGATAACGACGAACGTGTTGGTCCTCAGCGAGCCATACAAAGCGGTTTGATTACACATGCAGAAATGAAAAATGGAATTATCGCAACCTCCATTCTTACATTTATACTTGCTGTTTTATTGATTTATGCTTCTTTTGGAAGAGAGAATTTTTTGTACAGCTTGATTTTTATAGGATTAGGTGTAGCTTCTATAGTCGCTGCGATTAAATATACCGTTGGTAATTCTGCTTACGGATATCGAGGTTTAGGCGATATATTCGTGTTTATTTTCTTCGGAATTGTGGGAGTTTTCGGCTCCTTTTTTCTGTATGCTAATAATTTAGAATGGACCGTGCTAATGCCAGCTGCGGCAGTCGGACTTTTAAGTGCGGGAGTACTTAATCTTAATAATATGCGAGATCGTATTCCAGATGAAAAATCAGGGAAAATAACGCTAGCGGTAAAATTAGGCCAAAAAGCAGCGAAAATATATCAGTATTTTTTAATTCTAGGTGCTATTTTATTGATGGTAATTTATTCAGCATTATTTTATGAGGGCTGGGACGATCTTATTTTTTATGTTACTTTTATTCCACTTGTGCTTCATTTAAAAAGAGTAATGCAAAACGAATCTCCGGCTTTGCTAGATCCTGAATTAAAAACATTGGCATTATGTACTTTCGCTATGTCCATATTATTTGGTTTAGGACAAATATTTTAGAAGGAAGTTTAACAAAATTATAGAATTCTAAATTCGGCTTCTCTTTAACTCAATTTGTATTTTAGAATCAATTCAAAAAAAAATAAATTGATTATGGAACTTACTTTTTACGGTCAAAATTGTCTTGGCCTTACTATAGGAAATATTAATGTGATTGTCGATCCTTTTATATCGGGTAACGAAAATGCAAAGGGGAAAGTAGAAATAGATGCAATTAAAGCAGATTTTATTCTAGTTACTCACGCCCACCAAGATCATGTACTTGATGTTGAAACTGTTGCTAAGAATAATCCAGATGCTGTAATTGTAAGTAATGCTGAAATCGCTTCTTATTACGAAGATAAAGGATACAATGTGCATCCAATGAATCATGGCGGTAGTTGGAATTTTGACTTCGGAAAAGTAAAATACGTACAGGCTTGGCATAGCAGTACTTTTCCTGATGGAGCATCAGGTGGTTTACCAGGAGGTTTTGTAATTCAGACGGGAGAAAAAAATCTTTATATCGCGGGAGATACGGCATTAAGTATGGATATGAAATTGATTCCGCTTTTTACAAAACTAGATTTAGCAGTGCTGCCAATTGGTGACAATTTTACTATGGGAATTGATGAGGCTATAGTGGCAAGTGATTTTATAGAATGTGATCGCATTTTAGGATGCCATTACGATACTTTTGGGTATATTGAAATAGATCATGCTGAATCTAAAAAGAAATTTGCCGATAAAGGAAAGGAACTTCTTCTAATGGAAATTGGAGAAAAGATGAGTGTATAAATGCAAGCAACATATAAAAAACATATTTTAGAATTTAAACGCCCCAGTGGAACTTCCCGGGGCGTTCTTACTGTTAAAGAAACCTGGTTTATCAAAATTGAAAATGGAGATAATATTGGGTATGGTGAATGCGGAATATTACGTGGTTTAAGTATAGATGACCGTCCCGATTATGAAGAAAAACTAAAATGGGCCTGTAAAAACATCGATTTAGGAAAAGATGAATTATGGGAACAATTAACCGAATTTCCAAGTATTCAATTTGGGATAGAAATGGCATTCCAATCTCTAGAAAATAAAGATGAATTCGAGCTATTTCCTTCCAAATTTACAAATGGCAAAGATGCGATTGCCATAAACGGACTTATCTGGATGGGAGAAAAAGACTTCATGAAATCTCAAATTGAAGATAAATTGAAGTCGGGTTTCAATTGTATAAAAATGAAAATTGGAGCTATCGATTTTGAAACTGAGTTAGAATTACTGAAGTATATTCGCTCGCAGTATTCCGCAGAAGAAATAGAACTACGTGTGGATGCAAACGGCGCTTTTGATCCTACAAATGCTTTAGATAAACTGAAGCATTTAAGCGAATTAGAGCTTCACAGTATTGAGCAGCCGATAAAGCAAGGAAATTGGGAAGAAATGGCGAAGCTTTGTGAAGATACGCCATTACCAATTGCTTTAGACGAAGAACTAATAGGTGTTTTCGACGTAACAAAAAAGGAGAAACTGCTACAAACCATACAACCACAATATTTGATATTTAAGCCGAGTTTGATAGGTGGTTTTAAAGGGACTCAGCAATGGATTGATCTGGCTGAAAAGAGAGATATTGGCTGGTGGAATACAAGTGCTTTAGAAAGTAATATTGGGCTAAATGCGATTTCACAGTTTACCTACGAACAGAAGGTAAGAATGCCACAAGGCTTAGGAACAGGAAGTTTATACACCAACAATATAGAAAGTCCATTGGAGGTAAAAGAAGGCGAAATAAGATATAATCCAGAAAAAAATTGGGATTTTAAATTTTAAAATAACGAATGTATATAGAGCAGGCCTTTAAAGGCAAAAGCAGCGGCGCAAGATATATAATTGGTGCATTAGCAATATTTTTTGGTTGGAGTTGTTTGCAAATAATTCCGTTTTTTATTGCCCTATCTATCAAATATGGATATAACGAAAAGATGATGGCTATTTTTCTAGATCAGAATAGTTTGATGTCGTCTTTCAATAGTAATACTACTTTTTTCTTAATGCTCCTCGGGTTTGCATTATCTCTATTATTTCTTTTTTTAATATATAAAAGAATTCATAAAAATAGCATTACGAACTTAACTACAAGCAGAAAAAAAATTGATTGGAGTCGAATTTGGTTTTCATTTTCAACAATAGCGATTTTAAATATAGTATTGATTCTGGTAGATTATTTCTTTGTAAGTCCGGATGATTACGTCTTTAATTTCAATTTGGTTCCTTTTCTGATCTTAACGCTTATTGCAATTGTGTTTGTACCTCTGCAAACTAGTTTTGAGGAATATTTCTTTAGAGGCTATTTGATGCAGGGAATTGGTATAAAAACAAAATATCGTTGGATTCCATTAGTGATTACTTCGTTTATTTTTGGAGCAATGCATTATGCAAATCCAGAGGTAGCGCAGATGGGGGATTTGGTGATGGTTTCTTATTTTGGTACTGCCTTGATGCTAGGAATAATGACATTGATGGACGAGGGCCTAGAACTTTCTTTAGGTTTTCATGCAGCCAATAATTTGGTAGCTTCGCTTTTAGTCACGGCAGATTGGACTGCTTTTAATACTGAATCTATTTTAAAGGATATATCTAATCCCACCGCAGATTGGGAAGTGTGGATTGGTGCATTAGTTATAAACCCTATTATTTTATTTATTTATGCAAAAAGATACAAATGGAATAATTGGGGGAATCGTCTATTTGGTAAGGTACAGCAGCCTATCGTTTCACATACTTCTGAAATAAGTGATATTGAAGATTTGTCAAAAATGGAAAAAGATTACTAAAAAATAATTAAATTTAAATAATCGTAGCAATTTAATAACTTTGACTAGTCAGGATTTATTGATTTTTGATAACATGGCAGACTATTATAAGGTTCCCGAGACACATCCTAATTTTAAGCTGAATAAACAGCACTATAGCAATGCAGAATTGCGCCAGCTTGCATTTCATTTCATAAAAGAAGGAGAAGCTTTTGAAGAAGAAGTAGGAAACTTCATATTAGAATGGTTGAAACCGCACAATTTTCTTGAGGTTAAAACTTCAGGTTCTACAGGAAAGCCAAAAATTATTCAGCTTAAAAAAGAATATATGGCAAATTCGGCGATGGCTACTGCAAAATATTTTGATCTTCCTGAAGATACCAAAGCTTTACTTTGTCTTCCTGCAACTTATATTGCAGGGAAAATGATGATTATTAGAGCTATAGTTTGTGGTTGGCAACTGGATTTGGTACCACCTTCATCCACGCCATTAGATCAGGTTTTTAAAATCTACGATTTCTGTGCAATGATACCGTTCCAATTAGATAACTCTGTTGGGCGATTGCATTTGGTTAGAAAACTAATTGTGGGTGGAGGAGCAATGTCGCTTAGACTTCAAAAGATGGTCAAAGAAGTTAATACTAAGGTTTACGAAACCTACGGAATGACCGAAACCATTACCCATATTGCTGCTCGTAGAATTAATCCTACGAAAAAGAAAAAACAAGCTCGCCCTTTTAAAGTATTGCCTAATATCAATATTAGTAAAGACGAGCGGGATTGTTTGGTAATAAAAGCTCCTAAGCTCTCCGACGAAGTTATTATCACAAATGATGTTGTTGAGATTGTTACTTATAAGAAATTCAATTGGAAAGGTAGGATTGATAACGTAATCAATAGCGGTGGTGTAAAATTACATCCTGAAGAAATAGAGAAAAAACTTGGTAAAATTATAGATTCTCGTTTTTTTATTACCTCTCTCCCAGATGATTCATTAGGAAACAAGTTAGTGCTATTTATTGAAGCTGCATTTTCAGAAGAACACCTCACAGAAATGAAAGATAAAATAGATAATCTAAAATCTTTAGAAAGATTTGAGCATCCTAAAAAGATCTATTTTGTTGAAAAATTTGAAGAAACCAGCAGCGGTAAAATTCATCGTGAAAATACACTTAAAAGCAGGGTGAGTTAAAATTTTCACTACTTTTGAATATTTAAAAATTCATTAATTTGAAAATGTGCTGATTTAAAAATCAAAACTTAATAATGAAATTTTAGGCTGCTTCGATTTTGGATATTGAGAAAATAATATGCCAATTTCGAGCCTTCGAAAAGTAGCAAGTACGGTTCTTTAATCCTAAGAAACTACTCTGACTTTGCTAAATATTCATATTCATAAAAAGTTTCTCTTATAGGATTAAATTCGGCAATTTCAAGAGATATTTTCGAGGTGGCAGCCACTTCATTAGCAAATTTTTCAAATTTTTCTTTGCTCTCCCATGTAGCGTAATTTACAACCTTATTTTGGTCTTCATTACTAAGAATGCGTGAAGAAATAAAACCAGGACATGTACTAACTTCTTTTTCAAAAAAAGATTTTATTAATTCAATGAGATTTGAAAATTGTTTAGGATCGATCTCGAAACTAACAATCACATAATATGGTTTTTTCATGATTTATTTATAAGATTATCGAATGTAAAAATACTCTGTGGCTTGATAAAGTTTTAAAAAAATACTGCAAAGAATTGCCCTGGGTAGTTTAATGAAAATCTATATCATTCTAGGTAAAAATACAGATTCTGTTCAAAATATGTTCTATTTTAACCCTAAAAAAACACCTGTTATCCTTTATGTTCGCTATTATTTTATGAAAGCCACAGGAATCAAGTCCAGAATCTTTAGTGTGTGACGAAACTATAAAATTTTTGATTATATCGAAATGTAAAATATTTTTGTCATTTAGACTTAAATTCTTTACAAATGAAAAATACAGATCTCAAATTACTTTCGCATAAATTTAAAATAGTTGGATATGTATTATCAGCAATTTCAATAGTTTTTTTGGAATTGCAGTCACAAAAATTATTTCCGTAGAAAAAGAGATTGCAAAGAATATATTTTTTGATCTGATCCTAATTGCTTGTTTAATATTGGCGCCTTCAAAAGAAAAAATAGAAGATGAACGTAGTATGAAATTAAGATTGGTTGCTTTTGCCGCTACTTTTTTATACGGAGTCCTATTTGTTGTTGTGAGTCCTTTTGTAAGTATTTTATTTCACGGAAGTTTTGAAATCGATATCCATGCCAGTCAGTTACTTCTTACCATGTTTCTATGGTATTTTGGTGTTTTCTACTTTATGAAAAAGTTCAATTAATGAAGAATTCGATTAAGGTTGAACGCGCCAAAAAGAATATGACTTAGGAGGATTTGGCGAAATTGCTGGGTGTTTCGCGGCAAACGGTAAATTCTATGGAAAAAAATAGATACGCTCCTTCTACAATTTTGGCTTTGAAGCTCTCTGAAATTTTTTGAATGTTCTGTGAATGAAATTTTTCAACTGGAAGAAACAGATTGATTTGTTTAAAATAATTATTTTAAACAAATCAATCAATGACAATTTTGAATCAAATTCTTGCCATCGGAGCTCCGCAAATTATTCTCATCTTAGTTTTTTCTCTTTAAGCTTTTTTATTTTCGTTATTGGCAATAATTGATATTGTAAGGAAATGATAAAGTGATATGGTTGCTTATAGTAATTTTCTTTAGCGTCTTCGGAACATTATTATATTTTATTCTTGGTATAAAACAGCAAATATCTAAAAAAAATAAAGCCTGAAATTATCGAATTTCAGGCTTTATTTTTAAGTATTAAAAGTTTTATGATTCAAACTTTACATTCACGTAAAATTCTAAATCATTTAATTTTATAGCATCTTCGCTAGAAACTTTTTTATCTAATTTTTTCCATTTTAAAGTTGGTTTCAGGCGAGTTTCTTTTCCGTCGATAAAAACATCTACTGGCATATTAAATCCTTCAACATCTGCTCTCCAGCGATAAGCGAAAGTTTTACCGTCTTTTTTGAATTGCAGCTCCGGAATTCTGCTATGTCTTAAATATTGATCGAAAACAGGTTGTAAATCGGTTTTGATAGGTTTGTTGAAAAAATCTTCTACCGTTTGAGTTTCAATTATTTTGTGCCTGTAAGTTGCGGTGTAATCTCTAAAGGTATTCCACCAAAGCTTATCATCGTCATAAATGCTTCTAATGGTATTTAGTAAATTAGATCCTTTAAAATACATATCACCAGAACCTTCAGCATTCACGCCGTAATCTCCTATAATGGTCGCTCTATTTTGAATATTAGCGCGTTGTCCTTTTATATATTTTAAAGCTGCTTCTTTTCCCCATCTGCATTCAGTATAAATCGATTCAGTATAAGTAGTAAATCCTTCGTGAATCCACATATCTGCGATGTCCTTGGCGGTGATACTATTCCCATACCATTCGTGTCCAGATTCGTGAATTATGATATAATCCCATTTTAAACCAATTCCGGTTCCAGATAAATCTCTGCCCAGGTAACCTTTCATATATTTATTACCGTAAGCAACTGCACTCTGGTGTTCCATTCCTAAATACGGAGTTTCCACCAACTTATAGCCATCTTCTATAAACGGATAAGGTCCCATTTTACTGTAGAAGCATTCCATCATATTCTGAACTTCTTTGAATTGTTTTTTGGCCTTATCAAGATTGTAAGGAAGTACATAATAATCTAGAGTTAGGTCTTGGAATTTATCTGAAAAATGCTCGTAGTTAGCGATGTTAATCATCACATCGTAATTGTTTATTGGATTCACAGTTTTCCAACTCCACTCGGTATAACCATTACCTAAATCCTTTTTACCGATCATTCTTCCGTTAGAGACATTCATTAGTCCGTTTGGCACTGCAATATCTAACTGAACACTTTCTGGTTCATCGCTTTGGTGATCTTTGTTAGGATACCAAAGACTGGCACCGGTGCCCTGCACAGCAACACCAACCCAGGGATTTCCATCTTCGTCTTCACTCCAAACAAAACCACCGTCCCATGGGGCATTTTTAGCTACAATTGGATGCCCAGAATAGAAAAATTCTAAAGAATCGGTAGTATTTTTATCCAAAGCTTCTTCAAATTCCACAAAAACAGCATTGTATTTTCTGTTGTATTCAAGGTTTTTTCCGTGGAAAACAATCGAATCGATATTCATATTTTCAAATAGATCGATTTGCATTGTTGGTAGTTTTTGTTCCGTTTTAAAGGTGATTACGTTACTACCACCAATAAATTTTTCTGAAGGATCTACCTTTAATTTTAGATGATATTTTAAAGCATCATACGCACGTTCTGCTCTTAAAGAGCCGCGCAGTGTATCAGCTTCAGTATATTTTTCTTTGTTGCTTAGCACTTGTGAGGAAGCTGCAAAAGCAAGCATTGAAAATAAAAATGTGGAAAAAACTTTTTTCATTCCTGATGGTTAAATTAAACAATATGGTTTCTAATTAGTTATTTGAGGTTAAGAAGATTTTCAAACCATTCTTGATTTTAAGTAAATTTTACACTTCAAAATTGGGAACATACATTACAATTTTGAATTTTTATATTAATGTAAATAAAATGACAGAACTATTATTAAGTCTGAATTACACCTAAATTAAAATCTTTTTCAATTGGGGCGTGATTCGCAGCTTCGATTCCGGTCGAGATCCATTTGCGGGTATCCATAGGGTTAATAACCGCATCTGTCCATAATCTTGCTGCCGCATAATATGCTGAGGTTTGCTCGTCGTATCTGGATTTAATTTCTTCAAAAACCTTTTTCTCTTTTTCAGCATCTACCTTTTCTCCTTTTTTCTCTAAAGAAGCGGTTTCGATTTGGGCCAATACCTTTGCGGCCTGTGTGCCGCCCATTACGGCAAGTTCGGCACTTGGCCAGGCAACAATCAATCTTGGGTCGTAAGCTTTACCACACATCGCATAGTTACCGGCACCGTAAGAATTACCAATAATAATGGTGAATTTTGGCACTACGGAATTACTTACTGCATTCACCATCTTTGCACCATCTTTAATGATGCCGCCATGTTCACTTTTGCTACCTACCATAAATCCGGTCACATCCTGAATGAATACTAACGGGATTTTCTTCTGGTTACAATTAGCAATAAAACGAGTGGCTTTATCGGCAGAATCAGAATAGATCACCCCACCAAATTGCATTTCACCTTTTTTGGTTTTTACAATCTTACGCTGATTGGCTACGATTCCAACCGCCCATCCATCGATTCTTGCATATCCGGTTATGATGGTTTCACCGTAACCTTTTTTATATTCTTCAAATTCAGAGTCATCAACTAAACGCTCAATGATTTGTGTCATATCATATTGATCTGAGCGCTTTTTAGGTAAAATTCCGAAGATTTCCTTCGGGTCTAATTTAGGCTGAGTTGCCTTTTTTCGGTTAAAACCAGCGGTATCAAAATCGCCAATTTTATCCATAATATTTTGAATCTTGGTGAGCGCGTCCTTATCGTCTTTGGCTTTATAATCGGTAACACCACTAATTTCTGTATGCGTTGTTGCGCCTCCTAAAGTTTCATTATCGATAGTTTCGCCGATAGCTGCTTTTACTAAATAACTGCCCGCAAGAAAAATACTTCCGGTTTTCTCAACAATAATAGCTTCATCACTCATTATTGGTAAATAAGCACCACCAGCTACACAGCTTCCCATCACAGCTGCAATTTGAGTGATTCCTATGCTACTCATTACAGCATTATTTCTAAAGATCCTTCCGAAGTGTTCTTTATCAGGGAAAATTTCGTCCTGCATTGGTAAATAAACCCCGGCGCTATCTACAAGGTAGATAATAGGTAGTCTATTTTCAATAGCGATTTCCTGAGCTCTTAGATTTTTCTTTCCGGTGATCGGAAACCAGGCACCTGCTTTTACAGTAGCATCATTTGCAACAATTATACACTGTTTGCCAGAAACCTTGCCTATTTTTACCACGACGCCGCCGCTAGGACAGCCACCATGTTCTTTATACATGCCATCGCCTGCAAAAGCACCTATTTCTATAGCAGCTTCTGGATTATCCAATAAAAAATTGATTCGCTCTCTGGCGGTCATTTTTCCTTTGGCATGATGTTTTTCTATACGTTTCTCGCCACCTCCCAGATGTACTCTCTTAAGATGGTGGTTTAAATCTGAAACTAATAATTTATTATGATCTTCATTTTTATTGAAGTTAATATCCATATAAACAGTTTTTTGGAAGCAATTTTATGGTTAGTAAAAATGAATTTTAATCTTGATTTGCTTAAATCTTTTCAAAAATAATTTAAAAAATTTCACAATATTGGCTAAAATACAAAATACAGGCAATTTGATTTTTAAATTACTAATCAAAATATGCGATATTTGTAAGAAATAATAATTTATGGGATTAAATAAGAACTCCATTTTTGCGTGGGCTTCGTTTATTATTTTTTTGATAGCCACCGCAATTGTACTACTGGGTGTTTTAAAATATAAAGATCATGCGATCGGTTTTTCTGTAGTTGGAATTGGTTTTTTTGCCATTTCATGGGTGTTTAATGCCCTTAAAGGTCGAATTTGATTTTAAAAATTGAAAGGATTTATGGAGAGAGAGCAGTTAGTAAAACATCTTAAGGGTGGCGAGGCGTTTATGCCTATTGATAAGGTTTTAGAAAAAGTTTCATTTGAAAATCTTGGTAAACGAATATAGGACTTACCATATTCTTTTTATGAAATATTTTATCACATTACCTATACGCAAAAAGATATTCTGGATTATCTAATCTTAGATGATTACAATACACCAAAATGGCCAGAAGGCTACTGGGACCAAAAACAAGCACCAGAAAGTGAACAGGAATGGCAGCAGCTAAAAGAGCAGTTTTTTAATGAAAGACAGCAATTGTCGAAATATATTCAGGACGATTCTAACGATTTGGATGCGCCGGTAAAAAATAGCGAAAAGCATTCTTTATTAAGAGAACTACTTTTAGTAATAGAGCATAATGCCTATCATACTGGTCAACTTATTCTTTTACTTCGACTTTTAGGAGATCACAAATAAATTGTATTCGTTTATTTGTATTTTTGCTCGATTTTATTTCTTTTCTATAGAAATGAAACTCGATTTCAAATTAAATTGATTCAACCAAAAAATTTAAAATTACATGGCAGACGATAAGAAAGTGATATTCTCGATGAGTGGGGTTACCAAAACCTACAAATCGGCGAATACACCAGTGTTAAAAAATATATACCTGAGTTTTTTCTACGGAGCAAAAATCGGGATTCTTGGTCTTAACGGTTCGGGGAAGTCCACTTTAATGAAAATTATTGCAGGCAGAGACACAAATTATCAGGGAGATGTAGTGTTTTCTTCTGGATACAGTGTTGGGTACTTAGAGCAGGAACCAGAATTAGATGAAGAGAAAACAGTACTTGAAGTTGTAAAAGAAGGTGTTGCTGAAACAGTAGCTATTCTCGATGAGTATAACAAAATAAACGATATGTTTGGTTTGCCAGAAGTTTATGAAGATGCAGATAAGATGCAGAAGCTTATGGACAAGCAGGCAGAACTTCAGGATAAAATAGACGCCAGTAATGCATGGGAATTAGATACCAAGTTAGATATTGCCATGGACGCTTTAAGAACTCCAGATGCTGATAAGAAAATTTCAGTACTATCTGGTGGCGAAAGAAGGCGTGTGGCCCTTTGTCGTCTTTTATTGCAAGAACCAGATGTCCTTTTACTAGATGAGCCTACAAACCATTTGGATGCCGAATCTGTACATTGGTTAGAGCATCATTTAGCACAATATAAAGGAACTGTAATAGCCGTAACTCACGACCGTTATTTCTTGGATAATGTTGCAGGATGGATTTTAGAGTTAGATAGGGGAGAAGGTATTCCATGGAAAGGAAATTATTCTTCTTGGTTAGACCAAAAATCTAAGCGTTTAGCACAAGAGCAAAAACAAGCCAGCAAACGCCAAAAAACTTTAGAACGAGAGTTAGAATGGTCTAAGATGAATCCTAAAGGTCGCCAATCTAAACAGAAGGCTCGTCTTAAGAATTACGATAAATTGCTTAGTCAGGATCAAAAACAGATGGATGAAAAACTTGAAATTTACATCCCAAATGGTCCAAGATTAGGAAACAATGTGATCGATGCTAAGGGAGTAAGTAAAGCCTTTGGCGATAAATTACTTTACGAAGATCTTAATTTTAATTTACCGCAAGCTGGTATTGTTGGAATTATTGGTCCAAACGGTGCTGGTAAAACTACTATTTTTAAAATGATAATGGGTGAAGAGCAACCCGATAAAGGTTCTTTTGAGGTTGGAGAAACTGCTAAAATTAGTTATGTAGACCAAAGTCACTCTGATATTGATACTGAAAAAACCATCTGGCAAAACTTTAGCGACGAGCAAGAGTTAATTATGATGGGGGGAAGACAGGTGAATTCCAGAGCCTATTTAAGCCGTTTCAACTTCAGCGGAAGTGAACAAAATAAAAAGGTAAGCGCACTTTCTGGTGGGGAACGTAACCGCCTTCATTTGGCGATGACCTTAAAAGAAGAAGGTAACGTATTATTACTAGATGAGCCTACCAACGACCTTGATGTAAATACATTAAGAGCTTTAGAAGAAGGTTTAGAGAATTTTGCGGGGTGTGCTGTAGTGATTTCTCACGACCGGTGGTTCTTAGATAGAGTTTGTACACACATTCTTGCTTTTGAGGGAGATTCTCAAGTTTATTTCTTTGAAGGTAGTTTCTCTGACTACGAGGAAAACAAGAAAAAACGTCTTGGTGGTGATATTATGCCTAAACGAATTAAGTATAAAAAACTTACTAGATAAATATAGAAAAAGGCTCCAAATCGGAGCCTTTTTTAATTAGATAATGTTCCTATTAATTATTCGCTCGTTAAATTTTTCATGGCGAAATGTAATAGCCCGCTTGAATTTTTAAGATTTAGTTTTCTTATCATATTTTTACGATGCGTTTCTATTGTAAATTGGCTTCGAAAAAGAAGATCAGCAATTTCTTTAGTAGTTTTACCTTCTTTGATGAGCTGTAAAATTTCAAGCTCTCGGTTAGTTAATTTAAAATCTGTAGTCCAAACCTGTATGTTGCTAACTGCTTTTACCTTTTCTTCATAAAAGACTTTTTCACCTTTGCCTACATTTCGTATAGCTTCGATAAGCTCTTCAGTATTTACAAATTTTGGTAAATAACCCGCAACGCCGATTTTCGTTAATTTCTCTCTGATATTTTCTTCAAAAAGCATAGAGAGGCAAATAATCTTCAACGAGCCAAAATAGGGTTTCATTTTTTTAGCTATACTAATACCCGAGTTTCCCGGTAAATTAATATCTAATAGCAAAACATCGGCTTTATGAATTTCATCCGATTGGAGCATCGTTTCACCATCTCTAAAAGTTGCGATTACCTGTAAATCCTCGAAAGGATCTAAAATTTGCATAATTCCTTCAGTGAAAAGCGAATGATCGTCAACTAGAACTATATTAATTTTTTTCATTTTTCAATAGGTATTTCGACGATGCTTATCATGCCTGATTCCGTATTTTCCATATGAAATATCCCCTGATGATAAGAAACTCTGGATTTTATATTTTTAATACCCATGCCTTTGGTGAAATTATTTTTTAGTCCAACACCATTATCTTCTAATTGTAAGCTACAGGTAGTCTCATCACAATTTATAACAATATCTATAACAGTTGCTTTAGCATGCTTTATGATATTAGATATTAGCTCCTGGAAAATTCTATAAATATTTACGGCTTTTATAGTTTCTATACGATCATCTTTTCCAAGGATGGTCAGATTTATTTCGATGTTGGTATTTTCCAATAGTTTTAAATCCTGCTGGATGGTTTTAAAAAGCCCGATACGTTCTATATTTTTAGGAGAGATCTGAAAAATTAAATTTTTAAATTGAATTTGAGCCAAATCAAATACACCATCAATTTGTTTTTTGTTATCAGATTTCGATTCTAATAGTAATCGCAGGGCATTCATGGTATTTCCTAATCCATCGTGAAGATTTCTAGCAATGATTTTCCGTTCTTTTTCCTGAACTTCAATAAGTGCGGTACTTAATTCCTCACTTTTTCTTTTAGCCTGAATAATTTTTTGATTCATAGCTCTCAATTCCTTTCGATAATTCAGTAAAAAGGCTATGGTAAGGCTTAAAATTTCAAAAGATACACTATTAATAATATTTCCGGGAGCCATATAAATTGTAGAACCACCCAGTTGAAGAGAATTTGTAATATAGAATATGAGTGACAGAATTAACAAAATATTGCAGCAGATGTAGTAAACTGCTTGTTTATTTCCTTTTGCGATAGAATATATCAAACTAACAACTAAAGCGCCTAGATTTAGAATGAAACATATGTGCAGAATTAATCGATATTGGTCAAAAATTGCATTGTTTTCTGGTAAAATTACTTTTGATGTTACGAATAGTAATAAAATAAAAAGAATAAAATTGTTTATATATTTTAAAAGTTTAAACCATTTAGGAAAGTTTGTTTTTTGATTAGTGAAATACTGAAATACTTTAGTATGAAAAAATGAAGCGAATAACGCAAAAAACATCTTCGGAAAGCGCACCCAAAAAGAATGTAAAAAGTCTGGTACTAAATGGGTGTCATACATGTATTCTATCGAATTAAAAGCCATCATGCTTATAATGTAGCCAAACATAAATCCGTATAATTTTCTTCGGATTATGATGTAAAGAAGTAGATTGAATAGTGCTGTGAAAATGAAGTAACCAAAATAGCGGCCCAATAAAAAAGCGTGATTCGTTTCGTAAATATAAATATCCTTTGCAGTCGTAAAATCAGTGGGAAAGTAGAGATTGGCATGTCCCTGTAATTCGGTTTTAAGAATTAAAGTCTTTGTTTCAAAAGGTTTCATTTTTATCTGAAAAGAAAGACATCGTATAGGAATTGATCTTTTAGCAAGGCTTTTTGATGCCGATGTTTTCCCTATTTGATGTAACTTCCCGTCTTTATACTCATAAAGGCTAAAAATTACGCCGTCGTTATAATAGCTCCAAAAGTAATCTTCTGTTTGATTTTGATCATTTTTAACAGTAAGTGCAAAATAGTGCTGGCATTTTGTAAATCCTTTATTGACAACCCGGTTGGAAGGCATGTTTTTAAATGCACCATCTTTAAAAGCATTGATTAATTTTTCTTCAGAAATTTCAGCACAACTTTTGTATGATTTCAAGAAATCTACAATATGGCCGGGATATGAGCCTTTAACATAAAGGGTATCGTCACCAGAAGCAAAGGTGAAAAAAGGTATTAGTAAAATTAGAAAATACAGAAAATTTCTTAGCACTTTAATTATCAAGTGTTTGGAGATAATTAAAAATAGCTAAATAGTTTGTAAATTAACTACCTATAGATAGGTATTTTAGCTATTAGGACTGAAAAATCTTGATAATTACGCTTCATCTAGATTAATATTCATTTTTTCAGCAAGACTTTTTATAAGTGAAATATCGGTATCACTTTCTACGGCTTGTATTCCACTATCAAAAAATAATTTGGCTTCTTCTCTTATAAGCTTTTTGTAGTAATCTTCTTTTTGTTCTTGCTCTAATAAATATTCAAACATTAAGCTAATCTTCTGGATAATGATTAGATCATGAGAACAATATGTTCTTATAGTCGCTAAAACATTATAAAGTAAACTTTTAAAATCTACTGTGTTTAATTTTAAATAACATTTTTTTTCTCGACTTATAACGCTCGTGTCCTTTTTCTGCATTCTTAGACCTAGCAGTTCAGTTAAATAATCAATCGCATTTATCGCGGTTCCTGGGTCGTTTATTCCAGGCGACATGGCTTTAGCTATAATTTCTGTAAGTTGTTTAAAAGCAAGAACATAATTGTCTGCCACTAATTCTTCCCGGGCAAAATTGAAATTTGCTAAAACTTCATCTAATTGTTCTTCATCTAATTTACGTTCAGAGCGAAGTATGGGATAATCTTTCAGAATAAAAATTCCTTTAACAGGAAGAATATGCAATTTTGTATCTAACTCGTCACAAAGTTTTAAAAGATTGGTTATAGAGATATTTTGAAAATAACCGCTCTTTTTTGCGCAGTAGGTATGCCAGTTCGTGGAGTCTGGAAATTGTTTAAATTCTTTTGCTTCACTTTCTAGCAGTCTATGTAATCTGTTTTTTGATAAATTATAGATGTTGTCTAATATATTATTTACCTGTATGCTTTTTGAGATGTTGTGTATAAAATAGATAAAAGCAGCCATACAGAAAACTGTAAATACAATTCCTGAAAATACCGAAAATCCAGGTAATTCTTTTCGGGGAGCATCTGGATTTATGGCAACCATAGTAAAAATACAGTAAAGAATTGTCGCGAGGTATACTCCCAAAACTGTTTGGTGTTTACGATCTGAAATCAAACCGGGAAGCAGCCTGGGTGAGTAATTAGTGGAAGCCTGGTTTAGCAGGACCATAACCATAGAGAAACTAAAAACCATCATAGAGATTAGCCCGGTAATAATAGCGCCAAGCACACTTAATGCGGTATCACCATTATTGACGATTATCGAGGGAACGTTTTCTCTTATAAAATCTGAAATTCCCAAGCTTTCTAGATAAAGCGTAAGCGCCGAAAATAAAAATCCTGAAAGAGCAAATAACGTAGGATAAAATGCAATCTGACTTCTTATAGAATTGAAAAAAGAGAGTAGTCGTGTAAAAAGTTTCTTCATCGAATAAATAAAAGTTCGCACAATATAGTACGAAAATAAGCTAGTATGTTAAAAAGTCATGTTAAAAACCTGGAATACTGCCAAAATGACGTTAAAATTTATTTGGAATTTAAATTGCTATTGGATTAGTGTCTTTAAAAGAAAAATGTTTAAATAAAAAATAAGAGTTATGAGTTTAATAAAAAGAAATGAAAACTGGTTACCATCTGTATTTGACGATATGTTTAAAACCGATTGGATGGGAGGAACTACAAATGTGAATAATATAGGAACAAGAATTCCTGCGGTTAATATTCACGAATCAGACGAGAATTTTATTGTTGAAGTTGCTGCTCCCGGAAAAGCAAAAGAAGATTTTAAAATTGAATTGGATAACGATGTATTAACCATTTCAGCTGAAGATAAAGTAGAAAAAGAAACTTCAGAAAAAAATGGAAAATATACTCGTAAAGAATTTAGCTATAGCACATTTAAAAGAGCTTTTAGTTTACCTGATACGGTAGATAACAGTAAGATCTCTGCAAATTACAATAACGGTGTTTTAGAAATTGCACTTCCTAAAAAAGAAGAAGCAAAAGTACAGGCTAAAAGAATGATAGAGATATCATAAGTTGAGGTTAGTTGATTAGTTAAAATGAAAAAGCCGAATCCTAAGATTCGGCTTTTTTTATTTTTTATTTTCTTCAGGAAGGTATCTTAAGAAATACATGGTATCTCCACTTGGGTGATCCCATTCATGAAATAACTGAAATCCGAATTTCTGATAAACGATCGCATTTTTTCGCATTCTCGTTTCGGCGTATAAAGGAAGATTATAAACCTTAGCTCTTCTGTAAAATTCATTTTTCATTTCTACACCAACCTGTGTGCCGGGACCTCTAGCTTCTTTTAAGATTCCCCAGAACCAGCAATATAAATATTCACCTTCTTGCGGTCGCTGTTTTTTAATGTAATCCTGAGTTTTTACAATTTTATAAGCGTTTTTTACTCCGGTTACATTAAAGACTAAACCTAATTCAGACCAGGCATTTTTCCAGAAATTTTCATCTTTCTTACTTGTTTTAAACAAAATGGCAATTCCGTTTCCATCTTCACTAACAATGAGCGCATCTTTCTCGATCGCTTTATTTACCATATGCGTTGCAAGATATTCGTATCTTTTATGCTCGTTCCCTCCCTTTTTTACAACGTCCATAGACGATGGGATCTCCTTTAAAAGAGTGGTCACTTTTCTTATAATATCTGCTTTTTCTTCCTGATTCAAAATTCGATGATTTAGGTTGCGAATATAATAAATTCATAAGGTTTATTATTCGAGAAGTGTTTTCAATTCAATTAGAAATTTAATATAGCTTCTTCAGCAAAAGATTTTACGGCCTTTGAGCTTAGAAAATTTTTCTATTGAATGATTTTGTAGTTATTTTAAACTCAAATTTATTCCGAAGAAATAAAGAGTGTTGCTTTATATTTTTAATAGTAGTTTTACTAGCTTTTGTGCAATCTACCTTTAAAAAGGATGCTATGAAATTGTATAAGATCAATAAATGAGAGCATTCAACTAGGTTGCGCAAGCATGACGCTCAAATTAACTTGATAGATAAGCACGGTTTTTAAATATTTTAAATTGATAAAATTTCCCGCAATAAATATTTCGAATCCTAATTGGAGCAGGGAAGAAGATCTAACTTCTTTTTTGCTTCAGGATAAATTCATTTATAATAATTCTGGAACCTATTTTCAGGAATATTTAAAAGACAACCTGTTTTGTGATAGCAACGGAAAAATCTTTAAAATTATAGGCGAAAAACAACCAAAATCGATCTTTAGAAAAGTGTTTTTCTTTTTACCCAATATCTACAAAACCGAACTTATTTTCGAACCTACTAACGAATATATGACATTAGAAGATCTTCGCGATTTTTTGATAGAGAGAATAAAAACTTTGGGTTATGGCAAATTTGAAGTGAAATGGATTTTAAAATTAAGGCAGGCAAATTCTTATGAAGAATTAATTTTAGGGAAGTAAAACTAAAATTCCAACAAAATTGCAGGCTTTAGAAATCTATTTTTTAATGATAAATCAATCTTAAGCCAGATAAAAGCTACTATCTTTGCAAACTTAAATTTTCGATTTTGCAGCTTTCAGATTATACAAAAGAATTCGGGAAAAACCTCAATATTGCTTATCCGGTAATGTTAGGGCAGTTGGGCCATGTTTTAGTGGGGCTTGCTGATAACTTGATGGTGGGTAGATTAGGAGCAGCGCCATTAGCCGCGGTTTCTTTAGGGAATAGTCTTGTATTTATTGCACTTTCTTTAGGGATAGGTTTTTCATTCGCGATCACTCCGCTGATTGCTGAAGCTGATGGATCTGGCGATATAGAGAAAGGAAGAAGCTATTTTCATCATGGTATTATTCTCTGCGGAATAAACGGAATACTACTATTTTTACTGTTATTGGTAGCAAAGCCATTATTGTATTATTTAAATCAGCCGCCCGAGGTTGTAGATTACGCGATCCCTTATCTGGAAATTGTAGCGTTTTCGATGTTGCCTTTAATGATTTTCCAAGCTTATAAACAATTTGCCGATGGTTTATCACAAACCAAATATGCCATGTACGCTACAATTTTAGCAAATTTGGTAAATGTACTTTTCAATTATTTATTGATTTACGGAATTTGGATTTTTCCTGAACTGGGTCTGGAAGGAGCAGCTATTGGCACATTGATTTCAAGGTTTTTTATGCTTTGGTTTGTTTGGGAAATCCTAAGACGAAAATCGAAGTTTAAACCTTATTTTGTTTGGTCTAAAAAAGAGTTATTTAAAACCGATATTTTCAAGAAAATATTGAATCTGGGCTTTCCAACCGCTTTACAAATGCTTTTTGAAGTTGCGATTTTTACGGCTACCGTCTTTTTAGCCGGACTTTTAGGAACTAATCCACAGGCAGCAAACCAAATTGCTTTAAATTTAGCATCGATGACCTTTATGATAGCTGTAGGCTTAGGAGTGACGGCAACCATTAGGGTGGGCAATCAAAAAGGATTGCGTCATTATAAAGAATTACGCCGAATTGCCATGTCTGTTTTTCTTTTAGTATTTATTATTGAAGCTATATTCGCGGTAGGTTTTATTTTACTGAAAGATTGGTTGCCTGGCTTTTATATTGAAAATACAGAGGTTGTACTACTTGCAGCCCAATTATTGATTGTAGCCGCTTTATTTCAGCTTAGTGACGGGATGCAGGTGGTAATTTTGGGTGCCTTGCGAGGCTTGCAGGATGTTAAAATTCCCACAGCAATCTGTTTTGTAGCCTATTGGATCATTGGTTTCCCGGTTTCTTGGTATTTTGGTAAAGCTGAAAACATGGGAAGTATGGGAATCTGGATGGGTTTGTTGGCGGGATTAACGGCTTCCGCATTGATGTTATATTTTAGATTCAACTATTTAAGTAATAAATTGATTGCGAATAAACCAAACGAAATTAAAGAAGAAACTGTTTAAAAATATATACAATGGAATTTCCTAAATTTTTATTGGGTGATAACACCGATTATTCAGATGCAATTTTTGTAATTCATACTGAATTTCCTCGTTTTATTATTAATCTTGAAAACGATGAGGTAGAATGGCTTGAAGATTTTGATAAATCTGATGAAGAAGAATTAACTAATGAAGCTGAAAGTTTGATTCAGCAGGCCAACGAATTTTATGATCGCGAAGTAGCGAGATACGAGGAAGATTAAGAAGTTTTTATGGAGAATTTAATAGAATTAGATCATAAATTATTCCTTTATTTAAACAATCTTGGCTCTGAAACCTGGGACTGGATGTGGATCGGCATTAGTGACAAATGGATGGCGATCCCTCTTTATGCACTTCTTTTATTTCTTCTTTTTAAAAAATTTGGTTGGAAATATAGCTTGGCCACAATGGTTTGCATTGCTTTGTTGATCACATGTACCGACCAGATGTCTAACGTCTTTAAAGACTTTTTTATGCGAGCTCGCCCGTGCCGGCAGGATGGTATAACCGAATTTGCTAGAATAGTAGCCGAAAGATGTGGCAAATATGGCTTTTATTCAGCGCATGCTTCTAGTACTTTTGCAGTGGCAGTTTTCTTGGGATCTGTATTTAAGAAAAGGATCCCAAAAATGATATGGTATCTTTTAATTTGGGCTGCAATCGTAGCTTATAGTAGGGTTTATCTTGGTGTACATTATCCTGCCGATATTCTAATAGGTGCTTTATTCGGTATTCTTTACGGTTACCTGCTTTATTTATTTCAGCAATATTTGGTTAAAAGATTTCATTTGGTGAAAAAATAATTTTCAGTTATAATAAACTCATTTTTTCTTATCAGGAGTTTTACAGTTTGCAATCTTTAACTTTTTTATTGTTTGAAATTTAGCATTTTCAATAATTATTTTCATTTAAAATTAATACCTGATAAAAAGATATTATAAAAATTGAAAATCATATAAATTTAAGCTAAACTTGTAGTCTAATTAACTATTAGTAAGATGGCAGATAAAAGCACTTTCAATAATAAATTGATAATTTTAATCACCTTGGTTGCAAGTCTTGGGGGATTATTATTCGGGTATGATACCGCTGTAATTTCAGGAGCAGTGGGAGCTATGAACGCATATTTTATTAATCCGCTAGATTCCGATAACGTTTTAGCTTCTGGAGCGATTATAGAATTTAAAAGTATTATTAGTATTGTTTCCGTAGGTGTTCTTATTCTATTTGGTTATTTTCTCTTTAAATTTTTCAAAAAAATAACTGCGATCGCAATCGTTATTGTTTTTCTACTCATAACGATTCCTCTTTTTAAAATTTATTTTCTGGATCTCCCCGATTTGCTTACCGAGAATCTAAGAAATTCGATTTTAGGGTTTATGACGAGTAGTGCATTAGTAGGTTGTATCTTAGGAGCTTCCTTTGGTGATTTTATAGCAAACTCGGTGGGTAGGCGAAATGGTTTGATTATTTCGGCGGTTTTATTTTTGCTCTCAGCATTGGGATCTGGCTATCCGGAAGCTTTCAATATTTTTGGAATACAAACACTTTCTTCTTTTATAATCTACCGAATAATTGGTGGAATGGGAGTCGGGATAGCAAGTATGTTGGCACCGCTTTATATTGCTGAAATGGCGCCTGCGAATATTAGAGGGAAAATGGTTTCCTGTAATCAACTGGCAATCGTTTCTGGTATGCTTATCGTATACTTCGTTAATTACTTTATAGTGCAAGGACAAACTGATGAATGGATATCTTCTTTGGGATGGCGTTATATGTTTTTATCTGAAGTTATTCCTGCATGCTTATTTTTCTTTCTCTTATTATTTATGCCGAAAACACCACGTTTTCATGTTTTAAAGGGGAAAGAGGAAAAAGCAAAATCGATTTTGGATAAATTAAATGTGCAATCTTCTTCAGATCGAATTCTTGCTGAAATAAAAAAGTCGTTTCAAACAAAGAAAGCACATTGGCTATTTTATGGGTGGCCTGTAATAATCGTAGGTCTTTTGCTTTCGGTATTTCAACAGTTTGTAGGAATAAATGTAGTTTTATATTATGCTCCTGAAATTTTTAAAGGGATGGGTGTAGATACCAATGCCTCTATGATTCAGACCATTATCGTTGGTGCTATTAACCTTATTTTTACCGTAATTGCGATAATGACAGTTGATAATTTTGGAAGGAAGAAATTATTATTAATTGGTAGTGTAGTGATGGGGATTAGTATGATTGGGCTTGGTTTCTCGCTTTTTTCTGGTACGGTTGGTTTTACTTCGCTAATTTTAATGTTGGTGTACATCGCAGCTTTTGCGGTTTCCTGGGGACCTGTAACATGGGTTTTACTTTCTGAAATTTTCCCGAATTCTATAAAAGGTGTGATGGCTGTAGCTGTAGCAGTGCAATGGTTAGCAAACTTAGTGATATCCTGGACTTTCCCAATTATGAATAATAATCCATTTTTGGTTGATAATTTCAACCACGGATTTTCCTATTGGGTTTATGGAGCTTTTGCAGTAATTTCAGGGGTATTTGTGTGGAAATTCGTTCCTGAAACAAAAGGACGTTCGCTTGAAGATATGGAACAGCTTTGGCTGAAAAAGGAAAAATAATAGAGTACCCTTCAGAAAAAATAACTTCAGTAAAAAAGATTTAAAACCAGTGAAATGCAGGATAAAAACTGAAATTTGAAAAAAATTTCAGCTATTTTCATGAGGTTGCTACGGAATAATTTGTGGATTATAATCTTGTAAGCGTTCAAATAGTTATTACATTTGCGTCTCATGAAAAATTCATCTGGATATATTTCTCTATTTACTGCGCTCTTAGTAGTCTTTGCGCTGGTATATCCTTATGTTCATATTTTTGATCATGATTTTTCAGCAAATTTATCAAAAGAGCATCATCATATCGCTCAAATGGATAAGACATTCGTAAAGTCCAATCTGGATTGTAAGATTTGTGATTTCCATTTCTCAGGAGCAGATGATTTAGAATTTGTCTCTTACGATCTTTTTATTCCGCTTAAAGAAAGTATATATTCACTTTCACTTACCCAAACACTTAGGGATTATCCAAATCCTTATTTTTCTTTACGAGCACCACCTGCTCACCGTGTATAATTAGGTTTAATTCTTGGTAATTGATTTTACTAATACT
This sequence comes from Zunongwangia sp. HGR-M22, assembly GCF_027594425.1. NCBI lineage: Bacteria > Pseudomonadati > Bacteroidota > Flavobacteriia > Flavobacteriales > Flavobacteriaceae > Zunongwangia > Zunongwangia sp. HGR-M22. The sequence goes on along the minus strand of NZ_CP115159.1, from coordinate 2,918,331 downwards.
TTGTTACATTTTTATTTACGGTTTATTTCTATGAAAATCTTTTGGATAGGTTTATTCTTATCCCTGTTTTTTTATAATTCTTACTCGCAAGATTATAATACATACACGTTATCAGGTAAAGTTTTATCTGAAACAGGGGATGCCTTAGATGGCGCTTACATTAAAATTAATGACCAATTTTACTGGACATCGGCAGATGGTGATTATTCGGCAAAGTTAACTGAAGGTGATTACCAACTTCATGTTTCCATAATTGGGTATCAGTCGGTTGATTCTTTAGTCCATCTTACAGGAAATTCAGTATTAAATTTTGAGTTAAAACGAGCGGTAAACGGTCTTGATGAAGTTTTGCTGGAAGGGCATCAACATAAAAAGACAAGTCAAAGTGTTTTATATGTCGATAACGAATATTTAGAAGATCAGTTTAGCGGTTCTTTGGCAGCGAGTTTAGAAAAACTACCGGGCTTTAATGCCATGCAAATAGGATCGGGAGCTTCTAAACCAATTATTCGAGGCTTAGGGCTGAATAGAGTTGCAATAGCAGAAAATGGCGTAAAACAAGAAGGCCAGCAGTGGGGAGCAGATCACGGTTTAGAAATCGATGCACTACAAGTAGAAAATCTTGAAGTGATTAAAGGAGTTGGCTCAATTGCTTATGGTAGTGATGCCTTGGGAGGGGTTGTTCGCATTAATAATAATAAAGTCCCTAAGGAAGGAATTTCAGGTAGCATTTATAGCTTTACTAAAAGTGTAAATAATAGCCTGGGAAGCTCGGTGCAGGTAGCATATAGGAAGAAAGATTGGTTTGCAAAAGCAAAAATTACCGGAATCAGTTTTGCAGACTATAAGTTACCAGCAAAACAGATTTCCTATCTAAATTTCGATATACCCATATTTGATGAGAAACTTAAAAATACAGCGGGGAAAGAGCTAGATTGGTACGGCCAATTTGGAGTAATTAAAGATAATTTCACCTCTACAATTAGTGTAAGTAATGTATATCAAAAATCTGGGTTTTTTCCTGGTTCTCATGGTATACCAGATATTAGTAGAGTACAACCCGATGGTGATGCTAGAAACATAGAAGAACCCTTTCAGCGGGTAACTCACTTTAAAGTGATTAGTAATTCTGATTTTGATTTTAAGAACGGAAAACTTGATGTAGATCTTTCTTATCAAAAAAATCATCGGCAGGAATGGAGTTTATTTCATACGCATTATGCCGGCCAAGAACCGCCAGAGGTAAACCCAAATTTAGAACTTGATTTTGATTTAGAAACTTATGGCGCCAAGGCAACTTACCATCATAATTTTAGTAAAGAACATGAGACCCAAATAGGAGCTGATTTTCAATGGAAAAATAATACAATTGAAGGCTTCAATTTTCTTTTGCCAGAATATCAGTCGGTTAATTATGCCATGTTTCTCATCCATGAGTTTAAACCTTCTTCAGAAAATTTATGGACGTTGGGAATGCGTTTCGATTACGGAACCATAGATATGGAAAGATATTATGATCCTAATTTATATGAATTCCTTCTCGGAAATAATCAATCTGAAGAAACTGCAAATAGCTACGCTCAAAGAAGTCAGGATCTGGATAGAGATTTTAATAGTTTCAATATAAGATTAGGCTGGGATCACGAATTTGATGAGCACTGGAACAGTAAAATTAATATCGGAACAGCGTTTCGTTTGCCAACCGCAATAGAACTTGGAGCTAACGGAATTCATCATGGTTCTTTTAGACACGAGCAGGGTGATCCAAATTTAGATCCAGAAAAGGGTTTTATGGCCGATATTAGCCTAAATTTTGCTCAAAATTCATGGAAAATCAATCTTAGTCCGTATGCTTATTTTTTCAGTAATTACATTTTTTTAGAACCAACTGGAACATTCTCTTTATTGCCACATTCTGGGCAATTGTACAGCTATACTGAATCTGAAGCTTTATTAACCGGACTCGAATTTAGCATAGACAAACAAATAGCACGATGGCATTTTGGATTGGCTGGGGAATATTTGTATAACCAGCAATTAACTTCAAAAAGTTCACGTAATTTCCCGTTGCCTTTTACGCCGGCCAACAATCTTTTTACAGAAGTAGGTTATCAACTTTTTAATTCTTCGGAGACTTTTAATAATTCAGAAATAAGCATCAATAACCGGTTGGTTATGGAGCAGGATCGCATTGCCCAGGGAGAGGAAATCACGCCAGGTTATGGATTATGGGGTTTAGGATTACGTAGCGATTTAAGATTCAATAAATTTTTGGCTAAAATTAATTTAAGAGTAGATAATCTTTTTAATAAAAAATACTTTAATCATACCAGTTTTTATCGCAGACTACAGATTCCAGAGATGGGAAGAAATATTCAACTAAGTATTAAAATTCCATTTGGACAATCATGAGGAATTTGTTGTTGATATATATTAGTCGATTGCTATTGCTGCTTTTACCATTTGGGCAAATTTTATGGTCTGCACATTTGGTTTTAGAAGAGCATGCCAATTCTTTTGAGGTAAATGATCTAAAATTTGAGAAAGTAAGCTCACCGCACTGGTGTTCAGATTTTTTACATGGCGAAAATCGTGGGTTACTTCCCAATATTACGCCCGAAGAAGAATTTTTTAGCATAGCAGTAAAAAAACGAACTTATCTTGATGTTAGTTCTTATATCAAGACTTTAAATTATTTAAGATTTTATGTGCGAGGACCGCCCGTGTGTAGTATTTAATTCAGCAAAAAAATTAGAATACAGATTTAAAGAAATACACATTTAAACATAGAATTTTAAAATGAAAAATTTTTCAATAAAAGTAATAGGTCTATTAACAATAGCATTCTTCGCATCTTGTAGTAGTGACGATGATAATATTTTAGATACAGAGGCACCGGAAATAACGATTAACGATCCCGTAGAAGATGAAGCTTTTGCAGTAGGCGGGGAGCTGCATTTTGATGTCGATTTAAGCGATAACGACGCTTTAAAATCTTACAAGGTAGATATTCATAATAATTTTGATGGGCATACACATTCTGGTGTTTTAAACAGTACTGTGGCTGTAGGTACAAAGCAGGCTACAACAGTTAGCCCATGGTCTTATAATGAAACTTTCCAGATCGAAGGGATGCCTCAAACCTATCATGCACACGAGCATATCCAAATTCCAGCAGACATTGCAGAGGGGCCTTATCATTTAGGAATAACTGTAGTTGATGCTTCAGGAAATGAAAATCAGGTTTATGTTCAGGTGATTATTGGTGAAGATCATACAGGAGAAGAGCATGGTATTAGCATTACTGATATCGAAAGTGAAGATGTTGGGAGAGGATCAGAGATGCATGCTGAAGCTCAAATAAGCGCTGAACACGAAATCAGCTCAATCTCAGTAGGTATTCACGGTCACAATCTTAATCCTGAAGATGGAGAAATCAAATGGACTTTCGATGAAACTTTCGATGATTATAGTGGTACTTCTGCAGAATTTCATGAGCATATCGATATTCCAGAAAATGCTGCTTTAGGTGAGTATCACATGTCAATTACCGTTGTTGATGCGGAAGGACATTCTCATACAGAAGGAGTTCATTTTCATATCACTGAAGCAGGTAACAATGCAGAAGCCATTTCTTTCTCAGAGTTAACTGTAGATGAAGAAGTAAAAGCTGGAGAAGAAATGGATGTAGATACCGAGATTACCAGTGAGCATGGTATCGAAAATGTAGAAGTTCATATTCATTTTGAGGACGGTGAAGGTTGGTCTTACGAGGAAGATTTTCCTTATGAAGAAGAAACTTCGATCGATTTTCATAAGCACATCGATGTACCGGCAGATGCTGCAATCGGCGAATATCATATATCTATAGAAGTTACAGATCACGATGGTAATACAGCAAATACAGATGCGCATTTTAAGGTCGTTGAATAAGTAATAGGTATTTCCACTTTTTAAAAGAAAAGTGATTTGATTTAAAAAGGAGATCTTTCGGGGTCTCCTTTTTACTTTTATACTGAAAGGAAATTTAATATTTATTGTAAGTGTTACCGGCTAGTCTTTAATCTTCTTTTATTTTTGCATATATAAAATTTAAATTATCCTTTTTCAAATAGAAATATGAAAATAGAACAAATATATACCGGATGTTTAGCTCATGCAGCTTATTACGTAGAAAGTAATGGAGAAGCCGCAATATTCGATCCTTTAAGAGAAGTAGATTCTTATATAAAAAAAGCTGAAAGTGATAATGCTAAAATCAAGTTTGTATTTGAGACTCATTTTCATGCAGATTTTGTAAGCGGACATTTAGATCTTCAGAAAAAAACAGGAGCAGAAATTGTTTTTGGTCCAAATGCGAAACCAGATTACCCTGCTTTGATAGCTAAAGATGGTCAGGTTTTCAAAATTGGGGATTATACCATTAAAGCCATGCATACACCCGGCCATACGATGGAAAGTACCACCTATTTATTGATAGACGATAAGGGCAAAGAGCACGGCATAATAACAGGCGATACTTTGTTTATAGGAGATGTTGGTCGCCCAGATCTTGCCCAACATGTGGTTTCAGATTTAAGCCAAGAAAAACTTGCAGGCTACCTTTACGATTCGCTAAGAAATAAAATAATGCCCCTAAGCGACGATCTTATAGTGTATCCAAATCACGGTGCGGGATCTGCTTGTGGTAAAAAGATGAGTAAGGAAACTACCGATACCTTGGGTAATCAAAAGAAAACAAATTATGCACTAAGAGCCGATATGACCAAAGATGAGTTTATAGATGAACTATTAAATGGTCTTACCGCACCTCCTAAATATTTTCCGCAGAATGTTTTATTGAATATCGGTGGTTACGAAAGTTTTGATAATGTAATGAAACAGGCCGGTAAAGCATTAACTCCAGAAGAATTTGAGCTAAAAGCAAATAGTGATGCATGTCTTATTTTAGACACCCGTAATGCGACCGCTTATGCAGAAGCGCATGTGCCAAATAGTATTAATATTGGTTTAAGCGGAAGTTTTGCGCCATGGGTTGGAGAAATGATACCAAGTTTAGAAACGCCTATTTTATTAGTGACCGAAGAGGGAACTGAAGAAGAAGCGATTACCAGATTATCCAGAGTAGGTTATGATAATGCACAGGGATACTTAAATGGCGGTATCCAGAGCTGGAAGGAAGCAGGTAAAGAAGTTGCGCGTATAAACCGGATTTCTGCGGAAGAACTAAAGCATGAATTTGAAAATGGAACTGCAATAATAGATGTTCGTAAAAAAAGTGAATTCGATTCAGAACATATTGAAGGAGCCATAAATGTACCGCTTAGTCAGATTAATGAGCATTTAGAAAGCTTTCCACAAGAACAGAAGTTTATTATTCATTGTGCGGGTGGTTACCGCAGCATGATTGCAGCTTCAATCTTACAACAGCGGGGGTGGACTGATCTTACAGATGTTACCGGAGGTTTTAAATCTATAAAAGAAACTTCAATTCCAAGAACGGAATATGTTTGCCCAAGTACGTTATTATAGTTTTTCAAAATAATTTAGATAATACAAAGGCTAGCTTTAAAAGCTAGCCTTTTTTATTCAATAATCCGAGGCTCGCCTCGCCAGTAATCTTTAAAGTTTAAAATGCGTTCCGATAAAATGCTGCTTGGGCTTGCCCCTGGAGAAATTTGTTTCTATTTAACTACGATCAAAATCTAGGTGAGAATTTCAATAAAGTGAAAAATCTAAAATTATGTTTATAGCGAAATTTTAAATTTTTTCTTTCTCGATGATCCGTTAATCGTTTATATCTTAATATTTCAAATTTAATTTCATTATTAGTCATTTTTAGTCTTTAATTTTTGATAATAGTCAAAATTTAAATTATACTTGTAGTCAAATAAACTATTAGTAGTTCGAATCTAAAATTATAAAACCATCATTGAATGTATTTTTTAGGAATAGATCTGGGAAGTAGCTCTGTAAAATTATCCATTTTCGATGCTCACGCGGGCAAAAGTATAGCCGCAGTGGGAGAGCCAAAGTCTGAAATGGCCATGGAAGCCGCAAAGCCTGGATTGGCAGAGCAAGATCCAAACCAATGGTGGGAAAATGTAAAGATTGCACTACAACGTTTACATACTGAATTTGATATTGATTTATCCAAAATAAAGAGTATTGGTATCGCCTATCAAATGCATGGATTAGTTTTAACAGACAATGCCTTAAAACCAGTTAGACCCTCAATAATTTGGTGTGATAGTCGTGCGGCAGAGATAGGAGAAAATGCTTTTCATGAAATAGGTGAAGAAAAATGCCAGGAAATGATTTTGGGAAGTCCCGCTAATTTTACTGCTTCAAAATTGAAGTGGGTAAAAGAGAATGAACCTAAGATTTATCAAAAAGCGGCTTACATGATGCTTCCTGGAGATTATATAGCAGCTTGTTTTAGCGAGAAAGCACAGATTAGTAAAGGAGGTTTGTCTGAAGGGATGCTTTGGCACTTCAAAGAAAATCGTCTAGCTACTGAGATTTTAGATTATTATGAAATTTCAGTAGATTTAATTCCAGAGGTTGTTTCTAATTTTGGTGATCATGCCACGATATCTTCAAAAATCGCTAAAGAATTAGGGCTTTCAGAAGATGTGAAAATTACATATCGTGCCGGGGATCAGCCTAATAATGCAATGTCTCTAAATGTACTTAGCCCGGGAGAAATTGCCACCACTGCAGGAACTTCCGCAGTAATTTATTCGGTTAGCGAAAATCATGCTTTCGATAAAGATAACCGTATTAATACTTTTTTACACGTAAATAATCAAGAGCAGGAAAATAGAAACGGAGTAATGGTTTGTATTAATGGTTCGGGGATTTTATATCAGTGGTTACGCAATATTTTATCTACCGGAAATGAGCAATTATTGGATTATGATTATTTAAATGAACTGGCTGCAAAGTCTAAACCGGGGAGTGAAGGTTTAATTTTTCATCCTTTTGGGAATGGTGTAGAAAGAATTTTTCAGAATAAAGAAGTATCCTCCGGAATCTCAAATCTTAACTTTAATATCCATAAAACTCCGCATCTTGTTAGAGCAGCTTGTGAAGGTATTGTGTTTGCGATGAATTACGGTTTTGAAATTATGCAAGAAGTTGGAGCCTCAGGAAAAACGGTGCGTGCAGGTAAGGATAACTTGTTTTTGAGCGAAGTTTTTAGAGAAATTTTCGTGAATACTACAAATACCACACTTCAACTTTACAAAACGAATGGTGCTGATGGTGCGGCAAGAGGAGCGGCTTTTGGTTACGGGCATTACGAAACATTAGAAGAAGCTTTCAACAGCCTAGAATGCTTACAAACTATAGAACCAAAACCAGAGTTGGTAGAAGAATACAAGACAATATATAATAACTGGAAAAAAGCGATTAAATTTTAATATTATGAGTAATTATTTTAAAAATATCGATACCATAAAATTTGAAGGTAAAGAGAGTGATAATCCTTTGGCTTTTAAATATTATGATGAAAATAAAGTAGTAGCAGGGAAAACTTTAAAAGAGCATTTAAGGTTTGCGGTGGCTTATTGGCATACGTTCAACAACAAAGGGGGAGATCCATTTGGTGCTGATACCGAAGTGTTTGAATGGGATAAAAAAGAAGATCCTGTGGCGCGCGCAAAAGATAAAATGGATGCTGCTTTTGAATTTATGACAAAGCTTGGTGTACCTTATTACTGTTTTCACGATGTAGATCTTGTGGATGAAGCACCAACTTTGGCAGAGTTTGAAAAGAGAATCCAGACCGTTACAGAATATGCTAAACAAAAGCAGGAGGAAAGCGGACTCAAATTACTTTGGGGAACGTCGAATTTGTTTAGTAATCCAAGATACATGAATGGAGCATCTACAAATCCTAATTTTGATGTGGTTGCTTACGCTGGTGCACAAGCTAAAATAGCCCTGGATGCCACGATTGCTTTGGGAGGCGAAAATTATGTTTTCTGGGGTGGTCGTGAAGGTTATATGAGCCTGCTAAATACTGACATGAAAAGAGAGCAGGATCATTTGGCTAAGTTTTTAGGAATGTGTAGAGATTATGCTAGAAAAGAAGGTTTTAAAGGTAATTTCTTTTTAGAGCCAAAACCTATGGAACCTACAAAACATCAATACGATTACGATGCTGCAACTTGTTTAGGTTTTATTAATAAGTACGGACTTAAAGATGATTTCAAGCTAAATATTGAAGTAAATCACGCAACACTAGCCGGGCATACGTTTGAGCATGAATTGCAAACAGCGATTGATGCCGGGATGTTAGGAAGTATAGATGCTAACCGCGGAGATTACCAAAACGGCTGGGATACCGATCAATTCCCAATCGATCTTTTTGAAGTAACCCAAGCCATGATGATTATTCTTGAAGGTGGTGGTTTACAAGGTGGCGGAATTAACTTTGACGCAAAAGTTAGAAGAAATTCTACAGATCTTGAAGATAAATTTATAGCTCATATTGCAGGTATGGATGTATTTGCAAGAGGTCTTATTACTGCAGATCATATTCTTAAAAACACAAAATATAACAGCTTAAGAAAAGATCGTTATGCAAGTTTCGATAGTGGTAGCGGTAAGGATTTTGAGACTGGAAAACTTACTTTAGAGCAATTAAGCGAATTAGGAAAAGCAAATGGAGAACCAAAACAAATAAGTGGAAAACAGGAGCTTTACGAGCAAATAATCGCTAACGCCTATTAAATTTTTATAATTTATTTTGAAAAAAGATCGCTATAATGCGGTCTTTTTTTGTTTAATGAAAAAGAAATCCTAAAAGTATTTGTATGAAAATCATAGTGTTTACGGCGGTTTTCAAAAGAAATAGACTGAACTTTCATGTAGGGTGAATTCTAAAAAAAGTAAGAATATCCCTTCTTGAGGGTATTGAGATGGCTAAAACCGAATAATACATTTGTACGTATAATAGTTTAACCAATTATACTTATATCAATTATGAATTATTTAGTTTTTCGTCACTTTTCGGTTTTAGAGAAATTTATTTCAGAATTTAATGAAAGTAAATCTTTGCTATCAGCGGCTTCAAATAAAAGAGAGCAATCTAAGGCAGAGTATAAAATGGATCTTGTAATTTTCAATTTTGAAATTTATACTTCAAAATATCCGGAAATTTATAACTTCTTTCTTGGTAAAATTAATGATGAATTTAAAAGACGTGAAGCGTGGGATAAATTACGATCAAAAGATAATTTTGTGCCTTATCTTAAAAATTTAATGAATTCTTTTCAGGTTGAAACTGCCTAGTTTAATTTAGAAATTTTAAAGGAATTCTAACTTACAAAGTTTTATTTTTAACCTTAATAATGGCATTCATTCCGCCATCAATATTTATAAAATTACCGTTTAATCCTAATTCTTTAAGTAAGCGAATAGCCTTTAAACTGCGCACGCCCGACTGGCATAAAAAGAATACTGGTTTTTGCGTTTCGATAGTTTTATATTTTGAATTAAGTTTGGTTAACGGAATATTTTGCCACTGCTGATGAGAGGTATTTTCGAGATTTTGCTTTTTGATTTCATCAGGATTTCGAACATCGATTAATTGAATATTTTCAGAATTCCATTTTGCTAAAAAGGCCTCAGCACTAATATCATTAATTTCTGAAGTACAACTAAATTCATAGGATTTTTGAAGCTTTTCAATTTCTAAATTCTTAGGATTTAAGCTGAATTTTATTTGCTGCTGAAGTTGACTTAATCCGTCAAACAATACTAATTTACCAGAAAGTGTTTCACCAATTCCGGTAATCACTTTTACCGTTTCTAAGGCTTGTAAACTTCCTATGATTCCGGGGATAATTCCCAAGACGCCATTTTCGTTGCAATCTGGAATTTCTTCAGGATTTGGCATTTCAGGAAATAGACATCTATAAGTAGGACCGCCTTGATAATTAAAAACACTAACCTGACCTTCAAAAGCTTGTATCGCTCCGTAAATCAATGGTTTTTTTAGTATTACACAGGCGTCATTTACTAAATATCGCGTTGCAAAATTGTCTGAAGTATCGACAACGACATCAAAATTTTCAATAATTTCTAAGGCATTTTCCGTAGAAATAAAAGTTGAGAACGTTGTAATCTCAATTTCGCTATTTAAAGCTTGCAATTTTTGTTTCGCTACTTCAACTTTAGATTTGCCTATATCACTTTCTGTATATAAAATTTGGCGTTGTAAATTGCTTATATCAATACTATCATTATCTACGATACCCATTTTGCCAACACCCATTCCGCATAAATATTGTAGAACAGGAATACCAAGGCCACCTGCTCCAACTACCAAAACACTTGCTTCTGCTAGTTTTTGCTGGCCTACTATGCCAAATCCCTGAAGTCGAGTTTGTCTTGTATATCTTTCGTTATTCACTGGCAAAGCTTTTTAAATGCTAAAATAGCTGCTGGATTCAAGCCATAAATATAAAAACTAGCTTATAAGTTTAACAACAAATCTTAAAAAGATCCCGATTAGTTTGAGTGATAAGTAAAGGACAATAAGAAAAATCTGAAGAAATTAATCTTCAGACTTTACCAGTATCGATTATCTGTAATTTATAATACTTCCTACTTTCGTCATTCTGGCACTTGATCGGGAATCTCATTCTATTTTGTAAAATAAATTAGTGAAGAGACCCTGAACCAAATTGAGGGTGACCACAACTCTTTATGATCTATTGTCGAAATTCAAAAAATATTAGTTAAGTGTATAAATTAATGCCGAATAAGCCGGAATATTAATTTTACCGGTCCATTCTTTTTGATCGGTAGTTTCATGTAATTTTTGAACGTCTTGAACTTGAAGTTCTGAAAAATCTTCGTCATAACCTTTCCAAGTACTGTTGAATTTTATTTTCCAGTCCATTTGTTCCAGTATGCCAATTCCGTAATCCTGATAATCCTTATTGCAAAAATTGAGTACTACAAGCACAGGATTTTCATCGGTAGTTCGCTTAAAGGCTAATATTTTAGTTTCGTTATTACAATGGACAATTTCTGTATGTTGCCCTCTTAAACCATCTGCACCCGATATTGCTCCTGTTCTAAGTTTTATAAGATCGGAGCTTAAATGGTCAATACCTTCCATTCTGTTTAATTTCTCCCAATTTAACTGAGCATTATCCTGAAAATAACCATCTTCCATAAATTCCTGTCCTTGGAAAATCATAGGGATTCCCGGAGAGGTCATCACCAATGCTAAACCTAAGATCGCACGTTTCTTAGCGAAAACACTTTCTGCATCTCCCGGCTGTATTTCTTCTGGTACGCGAGCTTTGCCGTTAGCAACTTCGTCATGAGATTCAGTATAAATTACACGATTAAATGCATCGCTATTATATCTATAAGTGATCGCATCGACAATTTTTTTTATATCACGGTCATCATCTTGCATAGTGGTTAAAACCTCACGAACCGGATGCACAAATTTCATATCCCATTGCGTACCATAGCCCAAGCCGCCATTTTCAACATCTGCAGTAACAATATTATCAGCTTTCAGATCTTCAGCAACAGTAATAATATTAGGATATTTCGATCTTATTTCAGCATTGATATCTCGCATCATCATAATACCTTCTAAAATTTCGGTATCAAATCCCAAACCACCACCTTCGTAACGAATGTATGAGGTCGCATCCATTCGTAGACCATCGCAATGGTATTTTTCTATCCACATTAGAGCGTTATCTCTAAAATATTGTCTTACTTCAGCACGGCCATAATCTGGGCGCGTGTCTCCCCAAGGTGTAGCACTGCGGTGATCGTTGTAAAAATAAATACCTCCTTTATTATTTTCGTGCCATCCATCAAACTGCCAAAGATCAACATCAGATGGGCCAAGATGATTGTAAACAACATCCATAATTACTCCAATTCCGCTTTGATGCGCAGCTTTTACCAAACGAAACAATCCTTCAGGTCCTCCATAATCCTGCTCGATAGCGAAAGGATGAGCTGGATTATATCCCCAAGAAATTCCACCGGCAAACTCTGCCACCGGCAATAATTCGATACAATTTATGCCGAGATCTTTTAAGTAGTCTAGTTTTTCAATAACATCGTCAAATGTTCCTACTTGATCTGGATGTTTGCGATTAAAAGTTCCCACGTGTAATTCGTAGATCACAAGAGAGTTCCAGGAAGGTAACTGATATTCATCATTTTCCCAGTCAAAATTAAGGTCTCTAACTATAGAATTTCCGTCACTATTGGTTACTTCAAAAGCATAAGGATCATTTCTGTAAAGAGATTGGTCGCCATTGTGGATAAGAAATTTGTATTGGTCGCCTTTTTTAGCTTTATCTGTAGTGCCGGCCCAATAGCCATTATCTTCAGCTTCCAGTTCTAGATCATCTGGATTCCAATCATTAAAATCTCCGGTAACCGCAACACGATTTGCATGGGGTGCCCAAACTCTAAATGTGGTAAAGTTTTCTTCTATAATCGCGCCCATGCCAAGTGATGGCGCTATAGGATAAGTAGTGGAATCATTTTTCATTTTTATGGTTCTATTAGTGATCTAAATTTACAATTCAAAAGAGTTGGAAATATTTATTTGTGAGATATTTAACCACGCATAATTATTAAAATTCATGACAGAACAGGACGAGTGATTTAAGTAGTTTACTATATTTATACTTAAAACGTTTTAATGCTCCAATTGAGATATATTTTATGTTGTTTTTGCTTCCTTACGATTAGCTGTTTTGCATTTCAAAAGCAAAAAATGGAAAGTGAAGCCTTCTCGATTAGCGCTATTTGCTACGATAAAAATGGGAATAGTCTTGATTCTATTTCAGCTCATTTACTTGCGGAAGATATTTTTCAAGTGACCGGTAAAAAACCAAATGTGCTTACTTCAGAAAAAGCCTTTCAAAAATCAGCAATCTTAGTAGGTAGTATTGATTCTGAATTTATTCAAAAAAATCTTTCAGAAGACATTCCAAAGTCATTTCAGCAACAAAAAGAAAGTTATTATCAAGGTTGGTCTAAAAACGAAAAGTACTTTATTATTGCAGGAACCGATCCTCGCGGAACCGCTTATGGAGTCTTCGATTTTGCTGAAAAAAATGGCGTTTCACCTTGGTATTGGTGGGCAGATGTTCCCGTAAAAAAGTCTGGAAAATTAAAGTTTCTTGAGAACGATTATTTTTCTAAAAAACCTTCGGTAGCATTTCGGGGTATATTTTTAAATGATGAAGATTGGGGATTGCAACCCTGGGCTGCCAAAAATTTTGATTCGGAAACAGGCGATATTGGGCCGAAAACGTATTCAAAAATCTTTGAATTATTATTACGATTGAAAGCGAATACCATTTGGCCGGCAATGCACCCGTCGACTAAAGCATTCTTTCATTATCCCGGAAATCCTGAAATAGCAAAAAAGTATCATATTGTTTTAGGAAGCTCGCATGCCGAACCCATGTTGAGGAATAATGTCGATGAATGGAAAGATGATTTTGGACATTTTGATTATAAAAATAACAAAGCAAAAATCAACGAATATTGGGGAAGTAGAATATCAGCATCTAAAGATATCGATGCTATTTTCACTGTCGGAATGCGTGGCATTCACGATAGCGGGATGGAAGGTGTGAAGAGTATCGAAGAAGCGGCGAGTTTGTTAGAAACCGTAATTGCCGATCAGCGTGCAATGCTTGAAAAACATCGTGGAAAAAGTGCAACTGAAATTCCACAAGCCTTTACGGTGTATAAAGAGGTGCTAGATTTGTACGATTACGGCATGAAATTACCAGAGGATATTACGCTGGTTTGGACCGATGATAATTATGGATACATAAGGCGTTTAGGAAATGAGAAAGAGCGTGCCAGAAGCGGTGGCGCTGGAGTCTATTATCACGCTTCGTATTGGGGACGACCACATGATTATTTATGGCTTAGTACGACCAATCCTGCCTTAATTTGGGAAGAAATGCATAAAGCTTATCTAATGAACGCTCGCAAAATTTGGATCCTGAATGTTGGAGACCTGAAACCGGCAGAATATAACATGCAGCTTTTTTTAGATATGGCTTACGATATGAGTCAATTTAAATCTGCTTCAAAAGTTGAAAATCATAGAAATGAATTCTATGATACGATTTTCGGAAAAGAATTAGGAACTCAAATTTCAGCATTAAGAAAAGAGTATTACGATTTAGCCTGGGAACGTAAACCGGAATTTATGGGTTGGAGCCAAACCGAACCTACTACGGAAGTAAAACCTACTGCTTATTCTCCTTTTAGTTATGGAGATGAAATTCAGCATCGATTAGAAACGTACCAGAATTTAGGTCGACAATCAGATCGTGTTTGGAAAAAGGTACCAGATTCGTTGAAAGCTTGCTACTTTCAATTAGTGCATTATCCGGTTAAGGCTGAAATGTTTATGAATGAAAAGCAGTTGAATCGCGATTTAGCCGAAAAATATGCAAAACAGGGAAGATTAAGTACAAAAATATTTCAGCAACAATCATTAGCGGCGTATGATAGTATTCAGAAAATTACAGAAAGATATAATAGAATAGCTGATGGAAAATGGAACGGAATCATGTCCATGAAACCTAGAAATTTACCGGTTTTCAAGAAACCAGAATTCAGTTCTAAAATCAAGAATACCGAAAAATCAGTTGATTTTTATATTGAAGGAGATTTTGACAAAGTGAATAAACTACCAACTTTTTATAAAGGCGCTAACAATACCTATTTTATGGATATTTTTCTTACCAAAGAAGGAATCGTAAAATGGAGTTTAAATGATCTTCCGGAATGGATAATGGTTTCGAATAGAAATGGTGAATTAAATTCAGATTTCAATGAACTTCAAAACCGAATTTATTTTCAAATAAACTGGAATCAATATAGAAAATCTAGAAATAATGATGATCATTTTATACTTCAACTAGGTAGAGATTTTCACCAAATAGATCTTCAATTTAAAGAATATCAGTATTTAGAATCAGGTGTTTTCGAAAAAAACGGGATAGCTGTTGTGTATGCTGAGAACTTTCAAAAACAATCATCTTTTAAAAATAATAAATGGCAAAAGATTGATGGTTTAGGATATTCTGGTGCGATAATGCAGGCAATGCCATTCGATAAAAATCCCTTAGATACTTTAAATTTTGAAAAAAATCATGCAAAATTGAGTTATGAGATTATTACAGAAAGTATAACCGATAATGCTGAACTTATTATTTATGCGCTTCCTACGCATCCAATAACTAATAAACATGGCGTGAGAGTAGGTGTTCAATGGGATAATGAACCGATTAAGATTCTGAATTTTGAAACCCATGGAAGAAGTGCAATTTGGAAAGAAAATGTTCTTAGTAATAAAGCTGAAGCAAGATTACCGGTAAAACTTTTAAAGTCGGGAAAACATACTTTAAATATTTATATGATCGATCCGGCAGTTGCTATAGATTTTATATATTTAAAAACAATCGATAAACCCTTACCTTACGGTTTATTAAAAGAAACAAAATTAGAAAACTAAATAAATAAAATGATTTTCGAACAAAGCTGGCGATGGTATGGTCCCAATGATCCTGTCTCGCTAAATACTATAAAACAGGCCGGTGCTCATGGTGTGGTTACGGCATTACATCAAGTTCCTGTAGGCGATATTTGGACACAGGAAAAGATTCAGGAACGGATTAATTTGCTCGAAGAGAGCAATCGATTACATTCTTTTAAACTACATTGGAATGTGGTAGAAAGTTTGCCTGTACATGAGTTTATAAAGCAAGGACGACCAGAAAGAGATCAGTTAATCGAAAATTATAAAGAAAGTATCAAAAATTTAGCGGCTTGTGGCGTTAAAACAATTTGTTACAATTTTATGCCGATTTTGGATTGGCTAAGAACAAATATTCGGTTTGAATTAGAAGACGGAAGCACGGCATTATTACATGAAATGATCGATGTCGTGATTTTCGATGTGTATATGCTGCAACGTAAAAATGCCGAAAAATCATATTCAGATGATATTTTGCTAAAAGCGCGTGAAAAATACGATAGTCTTTCAGATGAAGAAATTAAAGTCTTAAAACAAAGTCTTTTAATGGCATTGCCAGGTGATAAAGATGGTTTTACTATTGAAAAGTTGAAAAATGGATTAGCGCAATACGATAACATTTCCAGAGAACAACTTCAGGATAATCTGATTTATTTTTTGGAGGCTGTTATTCCTGTAGCTGAAAAGTATGATGTGGTTTTAGCGGTACATCCCGATGATCCGCCATGGCCGGTTTTTGGACTTCCAAGAATTGTGAGCAATGCTGAAGACTTGAAATTTATTTTTGAAAAAGTCCCTTCAAAGCATAACGGACTCACATTTTGTAGTGGAAGTCTAGGTGCTTCAGAAGACAATAATCTTCCCGAAATTATCAAAACTTGGTATGATCGTATTCACTTTGTGCATTTACGCTCGGTAAATCGCGTAGAACCTTATCATTTTTATGAAGCCAATCATTTAGAAGGAAGCGCTAAAATGTTCGATTTGGTAAAAACTTTTTATGAATGCTCCAAAGGCAAAGATCGACTTTTACCAATGCGACCAGATCACGGTCACGAAATGATGGACGACCAGGGGAAACCGTATTATCCTGGATATTCTGCAATAGGAAGGTTACGTGGTTTAGCAGAATTACGCGGATTAGAATTTGGAATTATAAACGCATTGAAATAATAATATGTTTGAATTAAACGGAAAAGTAGCTATTGTCACTGGAGGAAATGGAGTTTTAGGCGGAGCAATCGCTCATGGTTTGTCAAAAAACGGTGCTAAAGTGGCGATTTTGGGTAGAACGGAAGAAACAGTTAATAGTAGAGTTGAAGAAATTAAAAATAGTGGAGGAGAAGCTCTAGCCTTGGTTGCTGATGTTTTGGAAAGATCAAGTTTAAAAAGCGCAAAGGAAAAAGTACTTTCTGAATGGGGAAGTATCGATATCTTGGTAAATGGCGCCGGCGGAAATAAAAAAGGCGCGGTGATTACTCCAGATCAGGAATTTTTTGATCTTTCTATGGATGCTTTAGATGGTGTAAATCAACTGAACTTCAACGGAACTATATTGCCAACGCTTGTTTTTGCTGAAGAAATGGTAAAACAGAAAAAGGGAAGTATTATCAATATTTCATCGATGGCCGCACAAAGAACTATTACTCGAGTGATGGGGTATTCCGCTTCAAAAGCAGCGATCGATAATTTCACCAAATGGCTTTCCGTAGAAATGAACCATAAATACGGCGAAGGAATTCGCGTGAACGCCATAGCGCCCGGATTTTTTGTAGGGGAACAAAACAGAGATCTATTATTAAACGAAGATGGTTCTTTAACCAGTCGCGGACAAAAAATTGTAAATCAAACGCCTATGGGGCGTTTCGGTGAACCAGAAGAATTACAGGGTCCTGCAGTATGGTTAGCGAGCAATGCCTCAGCTTTCGTAACCGGAACGGTAATTCCAGTCGATGGGGGCTTCAATGCGTTTAGTGGAGTTTAATATTATTTCTAAACTGAGATTATATTAAATATTTACTAAAAAAAGAGAAAAATAATTTGTGTAATCGATTGCATAATTCTAAATTAGTATCAAATAATTCTCAGGCTAGTCCGGGATGCAATTTTCGCTAATTATGAATAAATTGCTCTTTTATTCTATAAAATAAGAAAATAACCAAAATTATGACAACATCAGAATTTAGATATGCACATCATCCCGAAGATGTGAAAAGATATACAACAGAAGAACTTCGTGAACATTTTCTTATTCCGGAACTTTTTGTAAAGGATCAAATAAAATTAACATATACCATGTATGACCGCTATATCGCCGGTGGTGCATTTCCGGTAAATAAGGCGTTAAAATTAGAACCTATCGACGAGTTAAAAGCAGAAAACTTTTTAGATCGTCGTGAATTAGGAGTGATTAATGTTGGTGGTAAAGGAAAAGTTACCGTTGATGGTAAGGTTTATGAAATTGGTCACCGTGAAGCTATTTATGTAGGTAGAGGTTCTAAAGAAGTGATTTTCGAAGCTACCGATGAACAGCCTTATTTCTACATTAATTCTGCGCCAGCACATCGAATAAATCCTACTAAAAAAGTAACTCGAGCAGAGGCAGAGATTGTTGAGTTGGGAGATAGTAAAACGTCAAACAAACGTGTGATCAACAAATTGATCGTAAATAGCGTGGTAGAAACTTGTCAGCTACAAATGGGGATGACAGAGCTTCAGGAAGGATCTGTTTGGAACACCATGCCACCGCATACGCACGAGCGTAGAATGGAAGTTTACTTTTATTTCGATTTAGAAGAAGGGCAAACCATTAGCCATTTTATGGGACAACCAAATGAAACACGTCACGTGTTTATGAAAAATCATCAAGCAATTATTTCTCCGGAATGGTCTATTCACGCAGGTGCAGGAACCTCAAACTATACATTTATTTGGGGAATGGCCGGTGAAAATTTAGATTATGGAGATATGGATAAAGTAACTCCAGACGAACTTAAATAAGAAGCAATCTATGAGTTTATTTAGTTTAGAAGGAAAAACAGCTTTAGTCACCGGATGTAAACGCGGTATTGGTTTTGCAATGGCAGAAGCCTTAGCGGAAGCCGGAGCAAATATTTTGGGAGTTTCTGCTTCTTTAGAATTAGAAGGTTCGGCAATTGAAAAGCGAATCAAAGAATTAGGAAAAGAATTTAAAGCCTATCAATGTGATTTTTCAGATCGAAAATCGCTTTACGAATTTATTGAGAAAGCAAAAGCTGAAAATCCGCAAATAGATATTCTAATTAATAATGCCGGTACCATAATGCGTAAGCCGGCAGCAGAGCATCCAGATGAATACTGGGATAAAGTGATTGAAGTTAACCAAAATGCGCAATTCATCTTAACTCGAGAAATCGGAAAAGAAATGATTAAGCGTGGTCACGGTAAAGTAATTTTTACCGCTTCATTGTTAACCTTCCAAGGTGGAATTACGGTTCCTGGTTATGCGGCTTCCAAAGGTGCAATTGGTCAATTAACGATGGCTTTTTCTAACGAATGGGCTGGCAAAGGCGTTCAGGTTAATGCGATTGCTCCTGGTTATATTGCGACAGATAACACTCAAGCTTTGCGTGATAATGAGGAAAGAAGCGAAGCAATTTTAGCTAGAATCCCAGCAGGACGTTGGGGCGAACCAAAAGACTTTAAAGGTCCCACTATTTTCTTGGCTTCAGAAGCTAGTGACTATATGAGTGGAAGTATAGTTACCGTAGATGGTGGCTGGATGGGAAGATAATTTTTCTCAAAATATTGAAAAATAGAAAAATGAGTACAAAAACTTTTATAACCGATAATTTCCTTTTAGAGAATAAATATGCAGAAGAGCTGTATCATTCTTATGCAAAAGATCAGCCAATTATCGATTACCATAATCATTTACCACCGGCACAGATCGCTGCCGATAAACAATTCGAGAATATTTCTAAAGTGTGGTTGGCCGGGGATCATTACAAGTGGCGTGCGATGCGAACTTTGGGTATAAACGAAAAGTTTATTACTGGCGATGCAAGCGATAAAGAAAAGTTTGAGGCTTGGGGTAAAACAGTTCCGTATACGCTTAGAAATCCACTTTACCACTGGACACATTTAGAATTAAAACGTTATTTTGGGATTGAGGAGTTGCTGAATGAAAAAAATGCTTCTTCAATTTATGAAAATGTAAATGCACAACTTCAACAAAAAGAAAATTCTTGTAGAGGTTTGTTGAATAAGATGAATGTAGAAACTTTATGTACCACAGAAGATCCTACAGACAACTTAAAGCATCATCAAACCATCAAAGAACAAAATATTGGTATTAAAGTAAGTACAGCTTTTCGTCCGGATAAATCTATTTTAATTGATGCGGAAGGTTATACCGATTATTTAAAAGAGTTAGGGAAAGTTGCCGAGATAGATATTCAGAGTTTTCAGGATCTAAAAGATGCACTTTTAAAGCGTATTCAATATTTCGACGAAAATGGATGCAAATTGTGTGACCACGGGCTAAATTCTATGAGCTTTGAGAACTTTACAGAAGCTGAAGTAAACGCTGTTTTCAAAAGTAAGCTTGCAGGAAAAGAAATCTCATTTGGTGATATAGAGAAATTTAAAACTGCTTTACTATTATTTTTAGGGAAAACTTATCATCAATTTGGATGGGTGCAGCAATTCCATTTAGGAGCGCTACGTAACAATAACAAGCGTATGTTGGCGCAGTTGGGACCAGATACTGGTTGGGATTCAATTGGTGATTATAGTCAGGCTGAAAAACTTTCTAAATTTTTAGACGCGCTCGACGGAAAAGATAAATTAACTAAAACTATTTTGTATAATCTTAATCCGGCTGATAACGAGATTTTTGCCACAATGATTGGTAACTTTAATGACGGTAGTGTAAAAGGAAAAGTACAGTTGGGTTCTGGTTGGTGGTTTTTAGACCAAAAAGATGGTATGGAAAAGCAGATGAATGCACTTTCTAATATGGGCTTAATTAGTTGTTTCATAGGAATGTTAACCGATTCTAGAAGTTTTCTTTCTTTCCCAAGACACGAATATTTTAGAAGAGTATTATGTAATCTCTTCGGAAAAGAAATAGCTTTAGGAGAACTACCAGAAGATATGGAGTTGGTAGGAAATACTATTTCAAAAATTTGCTACGGAAATGCCAAAGATTATTTCAATTTTTAGATGAAGAAATTAAATCAACATACAAAGATCGTCTCTTTTGGAGAAGTTCTAATGCGATTATCACCTGCGGAAAATAGAAAGCTTCCGCAGGCTACTTCCATGGATTTTTATTTCGGGGGAACTGAAATGAATGTAGCAGCTTCACTATCTTATTTCGGTGAAAAAACACAACAAATAACTAATGTTTCAAACGATTTAGTGGGTGAAGCAGCTATCGCTGCTATGAGAAAATTCGGGATTGATGTATCTGCTGTTAACAAAGTAGACCATCCTCTTGGGCTTTACTTTTTAGAAGTAGGATCAGGCCTTCGAGCTAGTAAAATTGCTTATAATCGTTTACAAGGAAGTTTTGCCAATATTACACCAGAAAGTGTAAATTGGGAGGAAATTTTAGAGGACGCCGGTTTTCTACATTGGACGGGGATTTCTCCTGCAATTTCAGAAAGTGCTTACCAAACTTTGAAAGAAGGCTTGCAGATCGCTAAAGAAAAAGGAGTTGCAGTTACTGCAGATCCCGCTTACCGCAGTAATCTTTGGAAATATGGTAAAGATGGCCATCAGGTTTTGAAAGAATTAGTGGGGATGTCTACCATATTTATTGGTGGCGTTAACGAAATTAATGAGATTTTAAAAACTGATTTCGATTTTTCGCAGGAAGGCTTTATCGAGGCGAGC
Source organism: Zunongwangia sp. HGR-M22 (assembly GCF_027594425.1). Lineage (NCBI taxonomy): Bacteria > Pseudomonadati > Bacteroidota > Flavobacteriia > Flavobacteriales > Flavobacteriaceae > Zunongwangia > Zunongwangia sp. HGR-M22. The sequence continues at coordinate 2,896,880 of NZ_CP115159.1, read as the reverse complement.
AAAGCATTGATTAAAGAATGTCCTTCTATTGAAAAAGTGTTTGATAAAATAAGAGAAGGCGTTAGTGCAAGCTGGCAGAAGGTTTACGCTCATGCTTGGACAGGTTCAGAATATATTGAAACTCAACAATTAGAAATAACAAATGTTGTAGACCGAATAGGAACGGGGGATGCTTATGCGGCCGGACTTATCTATGGATTGCTTCATTTTGATGATCAAAAAGCAATAGAATTCGCAAATGCAGCTTGTGCTTTAAAACATACCATCTTAGGTGATGCCAATTTGGTAAGTCCTGAAGAAGTTTTAGAAGTAGCAGAGGGGAGTACCGGCGGAAGAATAAAAAGGTAGATTTTACAAAACTAGGTATTAGAATATAGACGCTAGATTTTAAAAGAAGGAAACAAGAAAGAAGGTTTTCTTAGATCTATTTCAGGATCACATCTTGATAAACTTGAATAGATTCTGTATTAAACCAAAACTAAAAATCTAGAAATAGGAAATAATTTAATTTATAACCATTATTAAATGGCAACATATTCAAGAATAGCGGTAGCGCAACAGATGAAAGAGACAGGAATTGTTCCTGTTTTTTACCATTCTGATATAAAAACCTGTAAAGAAGTTTTAAAAGCATGTTATGATGGCGGAGCTCGTGTTTTCGAATTTACCAATCGAGGTGATTTCGCTCATGAGGTTTTTGGTGAATTAGTAAAGTATGCTGTGAAAGAATTGCCAGGAATGATGCTTGGTGTGGGTTCGGTGATAGATGCAGGTACAAGTACACTTTACCTTCAGCTAGGAACAAACTTTATTGTTTCTCCTTTGGTTAATGCTGAAATGGCTAAAACCTGTAATCGACGCAAAGTTGCATGGATGCCGGGATGTGGTTCGGTAACAGAAATTAACTATGCGGAAGAGTTAGGTGCTGAGGTTGTAAAGATCTTTCCAGGCTCTCAGGTAGGTGGCCCTTCGTTTGTAAAAGCGGTAAAAGGTCCTTTACCGTGGGCAAGTATAATGCCTACAGGCGGGGTTTCCCCAACAAAAGAAAACTTAAGTGAATGGTTTGCAGCTGGCGTACATTGCGTCGGGATAGGATCTAAACTTTTTATTAAAAATGAAGATGGAAAGTTTGATTTACAAAAAGTTCAGGCAAAAGTAGCAGAAGCCATAAAAATAGTTGAATCTTTAAGATAATGAAGATACTAAGAAAAACATACCTGTTTTACTTTTCGTTGTGTAGCCTGCTTATTTTAGCAGGTTGCCAATCGGAAGATCAAACAAAGATAATACGATTGGGGCATGGTTTAGATACTTCTCATCCAGTACATAAAGCAATGAAATTCATGGCTGATCGTCTAGAAGAAAAATCTGGTGGAACCATGACAATCGATATCTACCCCAATCAGCAATTAGGGTCAGAAAGAGAGTGTCTCGAATTGTTACAGATAGGGAGTTTGGGAATGACAAAGGTTTCTACTGGAGTATTAGAAAATTTTGCTCCAGAACTAAAAGTCTTCGGTTTACCTTTTTTGTTTAGAGATAGCGATCACCGTTTTAATGTTTTAGAAGGTGAGATAGGACAAGATCTTTTGCTAGCGAGTGAACGAAATCGTTTGAGAGGACTTACGTTTTATGATGCCGGAAGTAGAAGTTTCTACAGCACAGAACCATTAAATAATCCTGATGATTTAGTAGGGCAGAAAATACGAGTTATGGAATCCCAAACTGCAATCAATATGGTGAAAAATCTTGGAGGTTCTCCAACACCAATTAGTTGGGGAGAACTTTATACTGCATTGCAGCAAGGCATTGTAGATGGCGCGGAAAATAATCTACCAAGTTTTTACCTTTCTTATCATTACGAGGTATGTAAATACTTTATGGTCGATGAGCATACAGCACTACCGGACGAATTAATAGTGAGTACCATTGTATGGGATAAATTGAATGAGCAGGAGCAAAAATGGTTAAAAGAAGCCGCTATGGAATCTGCTGAATATGAGAAAAAAATCTGGCACGAAGCTGAACAGCATGCTTTAGAAGAAATTCAAAAAGCGGGAGTAAAAGTTACCTATCCTGATAAAAAAGTATTTCGTGAAAAGGTAGAGCCTATGTACGAAAAATTTAAAGAAGACCCTGTAATGAAAAAAACAATAGAAGCAATACAAGCTGTACAATAAAATTATGAAAAAAGTATTAGACAAGCTACTGGGAGGCGTTTTGGTGTTTTTAATGACCTTGATAGTAATTGCCGTTTTGTGGCAGGTTTTTTCAAGGTATGTTTTACAAAATCCCAGTTCAGTAACCGAAGAAATTGCCCGATATCTCTTAATTTGGATTGGTTTACTTGGCGCGGCTTATGCCTCTGGACAGCAAGAACACTTAGCAATCAATATTTTACCACCAAAATTAAATCCAGACAACAGAGTTAAATTAATGATTTTTATAAACATTCTAATAATTCTATTCTGTGTGACGGTATTGATTATCGGAGGAGGAAATTTAGTATTAATGAATATAGAACTCGGTCAGGATTCCGCAGCTTTACATTTGCCATTATCAGTGGTGTATACGGTAATACCATTAAGTGGCGCGTTAATTATTATTTATAAGCTGAACGAAATTTTTAATCCTAAAAAATACTTATTATGATTACAGAAATACTCATATTGGTCATTTCGTTTGTGATCTTGTTAAGTATAGGAGTTCCTGTAGCCTGGTCTATTGGGATTTCGTGTTTGGTGACGATTTTATTTTCTATCGATCCAATAGCTTCTTTTACTACAGTGTCTCAACGTATGGCAACAGGCTTAGATAGCTTTTCGCTATTAGCAATCCCGTTTTTTATTCTGGCGGGACAAATAATGAATCAGGGGGGAATCGCGAATCGCTTAATTAAATTTGCGAAAGCTTTAATAGGCTCCCTGCCCGGTGGTTTAATCTACGTAAATGTGATTGCTGCGATGTTATTTGGAGCCATTTCCGGATCTGCAGTTGCAGCAGCTTCTGCAATTGGAGGGATCTTAGGGCCGCCAATGGAAAAAGAAAATTACTCTAAAGAATTTGGAGCAGCGATTAATGTAACAGCGTCGACAACGGGATTGATTATTCCACCTTCAAATGTCTTAATTGTTTATTCGCTAGCAAGTGGAGGGGTTTCTATTGCAAGTTTGTTTTTGGCGGGATACATTCCAGGAATTTTGATGGGATTAGCGTTAATGCTTGTTGCTTCCATATGGATTAAAAAGAAAAAATATCCGCCCGGTACAAAGTCTAGTTTTAAATTGATTACCGTAACTTTTCTGGATGCTTTACCTAGCTTGTTATTATTGGTGGTTGTAATTGGAGGAATTGTCTCCGGAATTTTTACAGCTACAGAAGCTTCAGGAATTGCCGTCCTATATACTTTGATTCTTGCAACCATTTATCGTGAAATAAACCTCAAAAAGCTTTATAATATTTTTCTAAGTTCAGTAGGAACTACATCAATTGTATTATTACTTATTGCAACATCTATGAGTATGAGCTGGGTAATGTCTTTTGAAAATATTCCGCAGACGGTTAGTGATCTTTTACTAGGCTTAAGCGAGAATAAATATGTGATTCTTATTATAATCAATTTGCTCTTACTTTTTGTAGGAACGTTTATGGATATGACGCCGGCCGTATTAATTTTTACGCCAATTTTACTTCCTGTTATGCAGAATTTAGGCGTAGATCCTGTGCATTTCGGGATGATTATGGTAATGAATTTATGCGTTGGATTATGTACACCGCCAGTAGGAGCCGTACTTTTTATAGGGGTAGGAGTAGCGAAGACGACCATACAAAAAGTGATGAAACCTTTATTACCATTGTATGTGGTTATGTTTATTGTTTTATTATTAGTGACTTATATCCCAGAAATTAGCCTTTGGCTGCCAAAATTATTTGAATAAAATAAGATTTTAAAATGGAAAAATTAAACCGAAAAAATGCAAATCTAACAACAACTTTACCAATAAAGGTAGTTCAGTTTGGCGAAGGAAACTTTTTGAGAGCCTTTGTAGATTTTGTAATAGATAAATTAAATAAAGAAGCCAATTTTAATGCCGGTGTCGCCGTAATTCAGCCTTTAGCAGGCGGATTAGTGGAAATGCTTAATGAACAAGACGGGTTGTACAACCTGTTTATGAAAGGAGTAAAGCAGGGTGAAGAAATTCAGGAGCAAAGAACAATTTCTTGTATTCAGAAAGGAATAAATCCTTATAAAAATTACGAAGATTATTTAAAACTAGCGGAAGAAGAAACCTTAGAATTCGTAATTTCTAACACTACAGAAGCAGGTATTGCTTACGATGAAAGCGATACTCTGGAAGAAACACCACATAAAAGTTTTCCAGCAAAATTAACCGCTTTATTGTATAGAAGGTTTAAGCATTTTGGCGGGGATTCAGCGAAAGGATTAACCATTATTCCTTGTGAATTAATAAATTATAATGCCGATACTCTAAAGAAAATTATACTTCAATATGCAGAATTATGGAAATTAGAAGCCGATTTTGTAGCTTGGATCAACAACAGTAATAGTTTTCATAATACCTTAGTAGATCGAATTGTTCCCGGGTATCCTAAAGCTGATATTGATGCGTATCAAAGTGAACTTCAGTTTGAGGATAAATTAATTGTTTCTGCAGAAGTATTTTTACTTTGGGTAATCGAAGGAGGAGAAGCTTTGAAAGCCAAAATTCCATTTGATAAAATAGACGAAAATATAATCGTTGTAGAAGATATGCAGCCCTATCGAACAAGAAAAGTTCGAATTTTAAATGGCGCGCATACCACGATGGTTCCTTTTTCTATGCTCTTCGGAAATGAAACCGTTAAAGAAACTGTAGATCATGAATTTACGGGAGCCTTTGTAAAAGAAGCAATTTTTAAAGAAATAATTCCAACACTTTCATTGCCAGAGGATGAATTAAAAACGTTTTCTGAAGAAGTTTTAGACCGTTTTAGAAATCCGTTTATTAAGCATCAATTAGCGAGTATTGCTTTAAATTCAATTTCAAAATTTAAGGTTAGAGTACTACCTAGTTTATTAGCTTTTCAAAAAGATTGCAATCGATTACCTTTGCATCTTACTTTTGCATTTGCTTGCTTAATAAGATTTTATAGAGGCGAATGGAATAATCATACTTTGCCAATTAATGATGATGATGCGGTGGTTGCTGAACTCAAGCGAGTTTGGGAAATGCACAGTTATCAGGAAATTAGCGGCGAAATATTGAAAAATGAAAAATTTTGGGACAGCGATTTAACAAAAGTTCCAGGTTTACAAGACAACATCGCCTTAGCTTTAGAATTGATTGAAACTAAAGGTATAGAAGAAGGATATAAAAATTTTACTGAAAAAGCTACAATCTAGTACTTATTCAGCTTAAAACTTAGGAGAAATGAAGAATAAATTAATTAAAGTACATCCAGATGATAATGTAGCTATTGCCTTGATAGATCTTTGGCAGGGTGATAAGATAAATTTTGAGGGCGAAGATGTCATCATACTTTCTGATGTTAAAGCGAAGCATAAAATTACAATGGTTGATCTAGAACCTGAAAGTAAAATTTTTATGTATGGCGTGTTAGTAGGAAAAGCAACTAGCAGCATTAAGAGAGGTGACGTACTTACAGTAGATAATGTAAAGCATCAAGCGAGTATTACCACCGGTAAAACCGAAAGTACAAGTTATATAAAACCTGATATTTCTAAATGGAAAGATAAAACCTTTATGGGTTATCATCGTGAAGATGGGCAGGTGGGAACAGCGAATACGTGGTTATTTTTTCCTTTGGTTTTTTGCGAAAATCGTAATGTGGAATTATTGAAAGATGTTTTTGAAAAAGAATTATCCCTTCATAAGTCTACCAAGCAGCGAAAATTATTGAGAAATCTTATTAGTGGTAACGATATAGATTTTAATGAAGAGGAAAGCGAAAAGGAAGAAGAGGTTTTTAGTAATGTAAATGTTCGTTTTATAACACATCAAGGAGGTTGCGGGGGTATACGCCAGGATGCTGTTTCCTTATCGAAACTTTTAGCGGGATACGTAAATAACCCAAATGTTGCGGGTGCAACTGTGTTAAGCTTAGGATGCCAGAATTTACAAATAGATATTTTTCAGAAAGCTTTGGATGCTATAAATCCAAATTTGAAAAAGCCGGTATTAATTTACGAGCAGCAGCAAGAGGGCACTATTGATGATATGCTGAATAAAATTATCCGAGAATCTTTTCAGGGTATTAAAAAAGCAAACGAAATTCAACGAAAACCAGCACCATTATCAAAACTTAAATTAGGTTTAGAATGTGGGGGATCTGATGGATTTTCAGGAATTTCAGCCAATCCATCTTTAGGCTACGCGTCAGATTTATTGGCAGCCTTAGGCGGGTCGCCTATTTTATCTGAATTTCCTGAATTGTGTGGAGTAGAACAAGAATTGGTAAATAGAATTGTTGATGATGAAAAAGCCAAGCGTTTTCTTGAACTAATGCGAGCTTACGAAGATGCTGCCGAAGCTTCCGGTTCCGGTTTTGATATGAATCCGTCTCCGGGAAATATCAAGGATGGTTTGATAACTGATGCGATGAAATCTGCCGGAGCTGCCAAAAAAGGAGGTACATCACCTATTCAGGATATTTTGGATTACGGGGAATATGTAACTAAGCCAGGATTAAATTTACTGTGCACACCGGGTAACGACGTTGAAAGTACAACCGCCATGGTAGGTTCTGGAGCTAATGTAGTTGTTTTTACCACTGGTTTAGGAACGCCAACAGGAAATCCTATAGCGCCTGTAATAAAGCTTTCATCAAACTCAATTTTAGCAGCCCGAATGCCTGATATTATTGATATTGATAGCGGAGCGGTTATTAAGGGAGAAAAAACGATCGAAGAGATGGGAGAAGAAATTTTGGAATATATTATTAATGTTGCTAGTGGCGAGATCACCTCAAAAGCAGATCAAAATAATCAAAATGACTTTATTCCGTGGAAACGTGGAGTTTCTTTATAATTTTCTATTAGAAGAATCTCTAACATAAAGCTCGGGAGCCAGCACAACTTTCTTTTCTGTAGTAAGTGGCTGGCTCTCTTTTGTTTGTTCTAAGAAAACCTGAGCTGCAATTTTACCCATTTCAAGTGGGGTTTGATCTACAGAGGTAATTGGTAGTTCCATGTATTTTGTAAAAGGCTCGTTACTGAAACCAACCACACATACTTCTTCAGGTATTTTTATCCCATTTGCTTTTAATTCTTGAATGGCACCTAAAGCCGCATAATCACTAGAAGAAAAAATAGCATCGGGCTTTTCATCAAATTCCCATAAATCTTTAATTGCTGAAGCACCAGATTCTAATTTACTATTTACCTGAACACTAAACCTTTTTAATGGTGTAATTTTATGATCCTTAAGGGCTTTTAGATAACCTTCGTGTCTATTCTTGTAAATTTCTAAATTTAAGTCTCCAGAAAAGTGAGCTATTTTTTTGCAACCTTGTTTTATAAGATGCTCGGTAGCTAAATAGCCGCCTTTAAAATCGTCGATAACTACAGCGCTTAAACCTTCTACATCTTTTTTACGGTCAAAAAAGATCAAAGGTGTGTTTTCGGCAATTGCTTTCTTAATATGAGAAGTATCCTGTGTGGTTTTTGCGACAGACATAAAAATTCCATCAACCTGTGTGTTTAGTAAAGTATCTATTTGTTTAACCTCATTACGAACATCTTCATGTGTTTGGCAGATGATAACATGATAACCGTGAGGCGATAATTCCTCTTCAATACCACGAATAACGCTAGAGAAAAAACTACGGTTTATATAAGGAACAATAACTCCAACATTATTTGTACGTCCACTTTTTAATGCCTGAGCAAGTCGATTTTGCTTATAATTCATCGCTGCTGCCGTTTCCATAACTAATTCCCGAGTTTTCTGACTAATTTTAGGATTGTCGTTCAACGCTCTAGAAACAGTTGCTGCGCTAATTTTCAGCTTCTTGGAAATATCATAAATGGTAACTTTTTCTGCCATTCAGGAACTCACTTTTAAAGTTAAAGTTTGTACTTTACGAGACGCAATATAGGAATAAGAATTAAAACATATGGATTCCGATATTAGTAATATAAAGCCATTAGGTTTGGTTAAATGTTAATAAGGAAAACCATTTTTCATATTTTATCATTTTTTTGAAGTTTTTATTTGGTTATTGGTAATAATTACATAATTTAGTGCAATCGATTACAAAAAAAGATTCATTCAATCTAATCTTTCAATATGAAACAAACAATTACGCATTCTTATTTTAGGAGATACTTAATTTGCTGTGTGGTATTTCTTATTTATGGGACTATTAATGCATCTATACATGCTATAGGTGATCCAACAAATCAGCAAAGAACCATTTCGGGTAAAATCACCGATACTGATGGCGTGCCATTGGCCGGAGTAAACATCTTTGAAAAGGGAACCAGTAATGGAACGGCATCTGATTTTGATGGTAATTACGAAATCGTTGTAGGCAAGGCTTCAGGTACGTTAGTTTTTTCTTACATTGGATTTCAAACGATTTCGAAAGAATTCAATGATCAAGCTACTATCGATGTAGTAATGAATGAGGAAGCAAATCAGCTAGAGGAATTAGTGATTGTTGGATATTCTAAGGTTTCTAGGGAAGATTTAACATCTTCAGTAGCCACTGTAAAATCTGAACAGATTAAGGATATTCCATTAAATACCGCAGCTCAGGCAATTCAAGGACGTTTAGCAGGAGTAAGAGTTACTCAATCTCAAGGAGCTCCGGGAGCTGAGGTAAGTATTAGAGTACGTGGCGGAACTTCAATTACTCAGGACAATAGTCCGCTTTATATTGTAGACGGTATTCAGGTAGATGACGCCCTTTCCATACTTTCTCCGCAAGAAATTGCATCTGTAGATGTCCTGAAGGACGCAGCCTCTACTGCTATTTATGGAGCACGAGGTGCTAATGGTGTTATTTTGATTACTACTAAAAGCGGTTTTAACGCACCTACCAAAGTAACTTACTCTGGATTTGCAGGTGTTAGGGAGATTACAAATAAGTTAGACGTAATGAATCCTTACCAGTTTGTAAAACATCAATATGAAGTATACAATATTTATGGAGGAGAAGAAGCGGCAAGAAATTTCGAAAGACGTTATGGGACTTATGCTGATCTAGAGAATTATCGCAATATAGATGCAATAGATTGGCAAGATGAAATTTTTGGTAGAAGTGCCTTTAGTTATAATAACAACTTATCTGTAACCGGAGGTGACAAGAGAACTGATTTTAGTATCGATTTAAATGCCATGGAGGAAGATGGTATTATGATTAATTCAGGATATAAAAGAAAACTTGCCAATTTCAAAATGAACCATAAGATCAGCGATGCCGTAAAGGTTGGTGCAAATGTTAGGTTTAGTAAGCGTTTAATTACAGGAATCGGTACCAGTAGTACCCAAAGTAATAGTGCTAACCGTTTGCGTAATGCAGTAAGATTTCAGCCTTTCGAGAGCGCTACTGGTAGTTCTTTTGATAATCAATTTGATGCAGATTATGCCAGTCAGACTAATCTGGTTAGTCCACTTGTTCTTGTAAATAATGAGATCAAAGAAGATCAGCGAGATGACCTTTATTTAAATGGATATTTTCAATGGGAAATTATAGATAACCTGACCTTTAAATCTGTTTTTGGTTACGTTCAAAACGATCGTCAACAAAATATCTTTAATGGTAGAGGATCTTATAGATCTAGAATAAATGCAGATTTACCAGTCGTTCAAATGAGTGATCAGCAGTCTAGAAAATTGACCAATTCAAATACATTGCAGTATGACTTTAGGCTAGGTGAGAAAAATAAATTTAATGTCCTTTTAGGACAGGAAATTGTGAAAACAGATGGGGAATCACAGAGTTTAGAAGTTAAATGGCTTCCTGAGGATATCACACCTTCTCAGGCATTTGCAAATATTCAAAGTGCAGTACCACCAGAAGGAGGAATTCAGGATGCACCATCTACTTCAGTAAATATAGATCGTCTGGCTTCTTTTTTCGGAAGAGTAGGATATACTTTTGATCAAAAATACGTTGCTAATTTTACTATAAGAACTGATGGTTCAACGGTATTTTCACCGAATAATCGATACGCAGTTTTCCCAGCGGCCTCTTTCGCCTGGAATATTGGTAAAGAAAACTTTTTACAAGAATCTAGATGGGTAGATGATTTAAAATTAAGATTAAGCTATGGAACTTCTGGTAATAACCGTATTCGTCCATTCTTATATTCTACCTTTTTCACAAGTTCTTCAGATTATGGATATTCTTATACTAGTAGTATAATTCCAGGTTTAGCGGCAGGATCTATTCTTGCAAATCCTAATACAAAATGGGAAACCACAAAAACTAAGAATATTGGTTTAGACTATACTTTATTTAACAATAGAGTTTACGGTAGTATAGATGCCTATATTACAGATACAGACGATTTACTTTTGCTAGCTAATATTCCACAAACTAGTGGTTATTCTTATCAATATCAAAATACTGGTAGTACAAGAAATACAGGAGTAGAATTAAACCTTGGAGCGGATATTATAAGTAACGATAACTTCAAATGGAGTGCAAATTTGAATATTTCTCACAACAATAATGAAATTCGCTCACTAGGTACAGATGTTACCGGAGAGGGACTTCAATACTACTACGAACGTTCAGGATGGGTAAATAACCTGAATGATTTTAAAGTGGAGGTAGGAAAGCCAGTAGGTCAGTTTTACGGTTTCGTAACTGATGGATGGTATACTTTAGATGATTTTAACTACAATGAAACAGATCAATCTTACACACTAAAAGAAGGTGTACCAAACGGTAGCCAGGCAGCGCTTGGAGCTAAAGAGGTAAAGCCTGGAGATCTAAAATTGAAAGACCTTAGTGGTGATGGTATTATTGGAGAAGAGGATAAAACAGTGCTTGGAAATGCCCAACCAGATTTTTATGGTGGTTTTAACCAACAGTTACAGTGGAAAAACTTTGATATGAGCGTATTCTTCACATTCTCTGTAGGCAACGATGTGTATAATGCCAATAAAATAGAATTTACAACAGATTACAATTACACAGATAATAACTCACTTGCAATAGTTTCAGATTCTTGGAGAAATTTTGATGACAGCGGGCAGCGAGTTACAAATCCTGACGAGTTGGCTAGTTTAAATCAAAACGCACAATTATGGACACCAAGTCGTGGGAATTATATTCTTCATTCTTGGGCTATCGAAGATGGATCTTATCTAAGACTTAGTAATCTTACTTTAGGATATTCAATTAACGAAGATTGGTTAAAGAAGTCTAATGTAGTTAGCAATATAAGAATTTACGGTACTGTTAATAATTTATTCACTTTAACAGGCTACTCAGGTTATGATCCTGAGGCGAATACTAGAAATTCTAATCCGCTTACACCAGGTGTTGATTATGCCGCATATCCACAGAGCAGATTTATCCTTGGCGGAATTAATATTACTTTTTAAAAAATGGCTATTTTAAATATAGATACGATGAAATGGAATTATAAAATATTAAAAGGAATAGCATTAGCAGGTGTTATTGCAGGATTATTTTCTTCCTGTGATGATTATCTAGATGTTTCAAGTCCGTCAAATCTTACCGAAGCTGAGGTTTTCGAAGATTTGTCTTATACTTCTTCTGCTTTAACAGCGGTGTATAGTGATTTGGTAGGTGATAACGGGTACGGAATCAGAATGTCTTTATATTATCCAATGTCTGCTGATGATATGGAGACTTCAGGAGATTATAATTGTAATGATAGAAGGGCGTTTAGTATGTATCAGGTTTGTTCTTCAAATGCTGAGTTAAATAGACCATTCTTACAATTATATAGTGGTATCGAAAGAGCAAATCTTATCATTTTCAATGTTCCGAAGTCTAATATCTTCAATAACGGAACAGAAAGTGAGCAACAAGAGATGCGACAATACCTAGGTGAAGCAATGACCTTGCGAGCGCAGTATTATTATGAGCTTATAAGAAATTGGGGAGATGTGCCTTTTCAAGATAAACCTGCGTCACAATATGAAAATATCTATTTACCTAAAACAGATAGAGATAGTATATACGAGGTTTTGTTAACAGATCTAGAGGTAGCTAAAGAATATGTACCATGGAGAAGCGAATCTTCTGCTACTACAACACGTGTGACCAAAGCATTTGTAAAAGGCCTAAGAGCTAGAATTGCGTTAGCACGAGCGGGATATTCTCTAAGAAGAGATCCTGTAGATATGATTCAGGGCACAAATCCAGAAAAATATTACCAAATAGCAAGAGAAGAATGCTACGAAATTATGCAAAATCGTAATCAACATAATCTAAATCCAGATTACGAAGATATTTTTAGAGCGTTACACGAAAATCGAGAAGATGCCACTAACGAAATGATTTTTAAAGTTGGTGCTTATGGAGCAAATTCTAAGACAGATACAAAACTAGGTTTTTACAACGGTTTGAGAATTGATGCAGCTTCTTCTTACGGAAGAGGCGGCGGCGGAGTAAATGCTTTACCAACTTACTTCTATGAGTTTGACAGAAATGATGAAAGAAGAGATGTAACGATTAACATATTTCAGATTGATGCTGAAGACAAAACGAAACTTACATCTACAAATAGTTTCACAGACGGGAAATTCAAAAAAACTTGGACTAATATTACTGGTTCAACTCAGCAGTTAGGAATAGAATGGCCAATTATGCGATTTGCAGATATATTATTGATGTATGCTGAAGCAGAAAATGAATTAAATAACGGGCCAACCTCTGGTGCCATCGAAGCTTTAACTGAGGTTAGAGCAAGAGCTTTTAGCGATAATCCTGAAGAAATGCCAGAAGTTAATGCTAATAATTATCAAGAATTTTTCGCAGAGATTATGCATGAAAGACTATTAGAATTTGGCGGGGAAGGTATAAGACGCTATGACCTAATTAGATGGAACGAGTTGGAAAGCACTATAGCTGAAACTAGACAAAAATTGACTGATTTTATGAACGGTACTGGAGAATACAAAAATGTACCTGATGCTATTTACTACCAGCCCTCAGATTACGATCCTTCTACTTCAGCATCGCAAACCGTTTCTAATTTAGATATTTTCTTTAACGGTACAAGCCAGGCAAATGTTTTCTATCAACCAACGGCAGAATCTGTTCCTGCCGGTTACAGTAAAGTGAATTGGAGAGCACAAATAGACGATGATTATATAAACGGAGAACGTAGTGGTTTTGCTTACTATTTTCAACCAAATCATTCAGAACTTGTTCCTTTTTATGATGAGATTATTAATACCAATTACAATTTAAGTCAGGACTATGGATACTAAAAACTATACATTTAAAAATATACTCCCTAAAGCCACAGGTTTAGGAGTATTTTTAGCACTGGGCGCATTATTTGTTTCCTGTGAAGACGAAATGTTCGATGATCCTACTGGAGAAATGAAAATGTTTACGCCTTTATCACTTAGCGTATCCAATTTGGAAAATAGTTCTGAGATTAGCTGGGACGCTGCTTTATTTACGAGCGAAGTAGATGAAACATATACAGCACAAGTTTCTGAAGACTCTCTTTTTGAAAATTCTGAAGATATTATTCTCACCAAAGAAACAGATTCTACGGGCGTTGTATTTTATAGTGATGAAGTTTCCGTTCGTCAAAAATATTTTGTTCGCGTTAAAACTAATGCAGAAACTGATGATTTGGCTTCTAACTGGTCTACAAGTACAAGTTTTAGAATTGTAGGAACTCAATTTTTACAAAAAGTTTATGATCCTAACGTAAATGCTACAACAGCGGTTATAAAGTGGAATGTTACTGAAGGTGTTACCACAATCCAAGTACAGGAGTATACTCAGGAAGAAGATGAAGATGCTGTCTTGATTGGAGATCCTATATCGTACGATATCTCTTCTACTGAAGCTGCTGAAGGATCCAAAACGATAACAGATTTAAAGCCCGATACTAGGTATAACGTAGATTTGTATAGCGGAAATACCAGTGTAGGTTATGGTTCCTTTAAAACAAAGACAATTACTGAATTCACGATTATGGTGTCAGAAGGAGAAGACCTTGTAACCATTGTAAATTCTGCAGAAGATGGAGCGGTTATAGGTTTAAATCCTGGTAATTACGAAGCGACAGAGAATTTCTTATTAGATGGAAAATCTATTACTCTTCAGGGAACTACCAATAATCCATCTGATACGAAAATATCATTTAAGGAATTTCAACTGAATGATACCGGAGCAGGTATTACGCTAAAAAATCTTGAATTAGATGGAGCTACCATAGGAGCAAATTACCTGATCAATCTAACAAGTACTGGTGGTGAACCAGCAGATTTTGCAAATGTAAGTATAGAAAACTGCGAAGTTTATGGCGTAGGGACCAGTGCTTTTAGAGCTAATAGAGGGCCAACTGGAGGTTATACAATGGAATCTTTTTCAATCAATTATTCCATCTTCCATGATTTTAGCATCTCTAATTACGCGTTTTTACATTTGGAAGAACTAATTTTCGAAAATGTTTCTCTAAAAAACTCAACTTTCTATGAAATTAGTGATCTGTTTATGAGGTATAGAGCAAACTTTTCAGATCCGGCACCAGCTCAAACGCCTAATATCACTATAGATAACTGTACTATTAATAGTATTGGGTATGCACAAAGCTATACGCTAATCGATGCAAACACTGTAGACGTTAATCTTACCGTTCAGAATAGTATTATTGCAAACATTCCAAGAGTTGACGGAGAATTAGGTAGTACCGATCTGTACAGATTAAATGGGCAAAATAGTTCTATAATTATGAGTTACAATAACCTTTATAATTTAACTACTGGTGGAGATGATGCTCAGCCAATTACCTTCCCAGAGGTAGCTACAAATGCCATTAACAATAATTTCGAAATTGAATTAGATTGGGATAACCAAACAACCAATTTCACATTGCCAAGCGGTTCTGCTTTACAAACGGCATCTTCTAGCGGAGGTCCTATTGGCGATCCCAGATGGTGGTATTAATTAAAGTTAGCTAAGAAAAATAATTGCTATTAGTTCCCTGAGCCTGATAATTGATAAATTAGATGCTCAGGGTTCTTTTTAAATAAATACTTATGTCGAAAGTACTTAAAAAATCAATTTTCTCGCTTTTTTGTGTATTATGCGTAATTCAGTTCGCTAATTCACAAACCTTGTCTTTTCCTACTGCAGAAGGATTTGGTAGATATACCTCTGGAGGAAGAGGAGGTATAGTTTATAAAGTAACCAATTTGAATGATGATGGAGAAGGAAGTTTGCGTAAAGGAATTTTAAAACATGATCCTAGAATTATTGTTTTTGAAGTAGCAGGAACGATTGATTTAAAATCGTCTTTAGACATTAATCATGGCAATTTAACTATTGCGGGACAAACAGCGCCAGGTGGGGGTATAACCTTAAAAGGATTTCCTATGAAGATTAAAGCAGAAAATGTTATAATACGTTATGTGCGTTTTAGAATGGGAGATGAAAATGAAGTTGAAGATGATGCCTTAGGGGGGCGAGGTCAAAAAAATGTTATCATTGATCACTGTTCAATGAGTTGGGCTACAGATGAGAACGTATCCTTTTACTGGAATAAGAATTTTACCATGCAATGGTGTATAATTTCAGAAGCTCTAAATAGATCAGTTCATCATAAAGGAGCTCATGGATATGGCGGAATATGGGGAGGTGAAAAAGCAAGTTTCCATCACAATTTAATTATGAGTAACAATAGTAGAAATCCACGATTTGGAGGGTCTAAAAGTGTACCAAATACACCAGATGAGTTAGTAGATTTCAGAAATAATGTGATCTTTAATTGGGGGGATAATAATATTTACGGTGGAGAAAAAGGTTCTTACAATATAGTAAATAACTATTTTAAGTCGGGTCCAGCAACCACTTCTTCTAAAAAAGATCGCATTGCAGCACCATCTCTTCCTTACGGTAAATTTTATGTTGAAGGAAATTATATGTACAATTTCCCAGAAATAACTAAGAATAATTGGGATGGAGGAATCCAATGCGAAGATCCTTTAGCGGCTAAAAGTGAAACGGAATTTTCCATAAACGATAATATAAAAACTCAATCTGCTTTAGAAGCTTACAATTCTGTTTTAAGATATGCAGGTTCTAGCTATGCACGGGATGAAGTGGATAAGCGACTGGTTGCAGAGGTAAGAGCAGGAGAAACAACTTTTAAGAATGGAATAATTGATTCTCAGGAAACCGTAGGAGGATGGCCCGTTTTGAGAAAAGGAAAAAAATTAGAAGATCTGGATGACGATGGAATGCCGGATGTTTGGGAAAAAAAATACAATTTGAATCTAAATTCAAACGATGCTAATGCATACGACCTGAGTAAAGAATATACGAATATTGAAGTATATATGAATAGTCTGGTGGAAGAAAACAATTCAGATGAAATTAAAAGTTATGACTTTTTGGTTGCAAAAGATGGTTCAGGTGATTTTAGTACACTTACAGATTTGATTAATCATTTACCAAACTTCAGAAAAAAAGAAACTCGAGTTTTTATCAAAAATGGGATTTATAAAGAAAAATTAGTTTTACCATCCACTAAAACAAATATTACTTTTATAGGCGAAGATCAAGATAAAACTATAATTACTTACGATGATTATGCAACTAAAGTAAATGATTTTGGGGAAGAATTGGGAACAACAGGTTCTTCTTCATTTTTTATATTCGGAGACTCTTTCACCGCTAAGAATCTTACTTTTCAGAATAATGCAGGGCAAATAGGTCAAGCTGTAGCTGTTAGAGTTGACGGAGATCATGCAAAATTTGAAAATTGCTCTTTCTTAGGAAATCAGGATACATTGTATTTGCATGGTGAAAACAATACACAATACTATAAGGACTGTTATATAGAAGGTACGGTTGATTTTATATTTGGTTGGTCATCAGCTGTTTTCGAAAATTGTGAAATCTTCAGTAAGTCTAAAGGATATGTAACGGCGGCTTCAACTAAAAAAGAATCTAAATTCGGTATGATTTTTATTGAATGTGATTTTACTGGTAGTGTAGATGAAGATACTGTATACCTAGGTAGACCTTGGCGAGATTATGCGCAGACCATTTTGATAAATTGCAATTTGGGAGCACATATTAAAGATGAAGGTTGGCATAATTGGGATAAGCCAAATGCTGAAAAAACTGCATTTTATGCGGAATTTAACTCTCAAGGTCCTGGAGCCGATGGCGACCGAGTAAAATGGGCGAGAAAATTGTCCAAAGAGGAAGTTTCTAAATTTTCGATTTCTAATATTATTGATTTCTAATTTAATTTTGCAATAAATTAAACTTAATAATATTAATACCACATTTCGTTAGCTATGATTTTTAGTTTTTCTTAGTTTTAAGACTATAAATTATGTTAATTGCTAAAGGTTTTATATTTTAGTGCAATCGATTACAAAACATAATAAAGATAATTATATGAAAAAACTGCTTTTAGTTTTTACGATTATTACGGCTTTTATGGCCTGTAAAACCAATACCGATAAAAAAAAGAAAAAAGAGGATATTAAAAACGAAATATCAGAATCTGATGTTTGGAAAAAAGCAGATAAAATTATCGCAGATATTATAGTACCTCAGTTTCAAGATCAATTGTTTGATATTACGGAATATGGAGCGGTTGCAGATGGTACAACTAATAATTCAGAAGCATTTAAAAAAGCGATTGCAGCTTGTAATGAAGCAGGAGGAGGTAAAGTTATCGTTCCCGAGGGAAAATATCTCACAGGTCCCATTCATCTAAAAAGTAATGTAAATTTACATTTAAGTGAAGGAGCAGAGGTTCTGTTTAGTAAAGATGCAAACGATTATCTTCCGGCAGTACATACCTCGTATGAAGGTGTAGAATTAATGAATTATTCTCCTTTAATCTATGCTTTCGAACAGGAAAATATTGCTGTTACCGGAAAGGGAACGTTTAACGGTCAAGCCGATAATGATAATTGGTGGCCATGGTCTGGTGCAGAGCGTTATGGACATAAGGAAGGTGAAGCACACCAAAAGCAAGATCACAATCTACCCGCACTAAGAAGAATGAATGAAGAAAATACACCAGTTTCAGAACGAAAGTTTGGAAAAGGACACCAACTGCGTCCAACTTTTTTTCAGCCCTTCGGTTGCGAAAACGTTCTAGTTAAGGATGTAACTTTTACTAACGCCCCTTTTTGGGTAATTCATCCAATTAAATCGAACAACGTTACTGTAGATGGCGTAACGGTAAATAGTCATGGCCCTAATAACGATGGATGTGATCCGGAGTATGCCAAAAATGTACATATTAAAAATTGTTTATTTAATACAGGTGATGATTGTATAGCTATTAAATCTGGCCGAAATAATGATGGAAGGCGTGTCGCTATTCCTAGTGAAAATATTGTTGTTGAAGACTGTAATATGAAGGATGGCCATGGAGGTGTTGTTATGGGAAGTGAAATTTCTGCTGGTGTTCGCAATGTTTATGTTCGAAATTGTATAATGGACAGTCCCAATTTAGATCGTGCGATTCGTATAAAGACAAATACTTTAAGAGGTGGTTTTGTAGATGGAGTTTATGTTAAAAATATTGAAGTAGGACAGGTGAAAGAAGCAATGCTAAAAGTGAATCTTCATTATGGAATCTACGATAATCAGGAGGGTGAATTCTTTCCAAATATTTCTAATATATACCTAGAAGATATTAATGTTGAGAATGCAGGAAAATATGGAATCTTAATTATTGGACGCGAAGGTTCAAAAATTTCGAATATTAATCTGAAGAATATAACCATTAAAGGAGCAGAAACTGCTACAAAAATTACCGATGCTGATCCTGTTAATTACGAAAATGTAACTATAAACGGTTCAAAAATGGAATAGGAATCAGACTTGAAATAAGTAACTAATCGAATACTAATTCTAAATACTTGGATGAATAATGAAAACGAACTTTAGAAATTATCTAACGATGTTTTTTTTAATCCTGTCCATTGGAATTTCCAATGAAATTTATGCGCAGGATTTAAAAACAATATCCGGTACCGTAAGCTCTGAAGCAGATGGTATTCCTCTTTCGGGCGTGAATATTTTTGTGGAAGGAACAAATTACGCTACGGTATCAGATTTTGATGGGAATTTTACAATAGAAGCTCCATCAGACGCAACACTAACTGTAAGTTATATAGGCTTTACAACGAAAACGATTGAAGTGGATGGGAGATCAACTATTGATATTCAAATGCAGGACGATGTTCAGGCATTAAGTGATGTTGTAGTTGTAGGTTACGGAAAGGTAAAGAAAACCGATTTAACCGGTTCAGTAGGAACGGTAGGAGGTGAAGACTTAGCAGAAAGGA
This sequence comes from Zunongwangia sp. HGR-M22, assembly GCF_027594425.1. Taxonomy (NCBI): domain Bacteria; kingdom Pseudomonadati; phylum Bacteroidota; class Flavobacteriia; order Flavobacteriales; family Flavobacteriaceae; genus Zunongwangia; species Zunongwangia sp. HGR-M22. Next base: position 2,877,363 of record NZ_CP115159.1, on the reverse strand, counting down.
ATATGACCAATCCTCTAGAGGCCTTACAGGGAAATGTTCCAGGAGTACAGATTAGCACTTCTACCGGTAGAATAGGAGATGGTTTTGATATTACTATTCGTGGAAAAAACTCTATTAGCGGCAATGTTTCTCCGCTATACGTCGTAGATGGAGTGCCTACAAATAGTATTGATTTTTTAAATCCTCAGGACATTGAGCGAATGGATATCCTAAAGGATGCGTCATCAACTGCGATTTATGGCTCCAGAGGTTCAAACGGAGTAGTGATTATATCCACTAAGGATGGAGCGGGAGCAAAAGCTGGCTTTAATGTTTCTTTCGATAATTTTGTTGGTGTACGTGAAGTTACTCGTTTGCCTGAACTAATGTCTCCTGAAAAATGGTGGAGATATCATCAATCGGCTTACTTACCAACCGCAGCTAAAGATCCGTTAACGGGAACAGTTACACCAGAGACGCTAAGAGATGCTGTATCAGCCGGTGGACAAAATGATGAGTTATTTCGAAGAGTGGTAGATGGGGAATCGTTCGATTGGTATGATGAGGTGCTTCAAACCGGAATCCAACAAAATCATTATTTGAATGTATCTGGAAGATCAGATAATGGAGTTGGTTATAACTTAGGTTTGGGTTATCAAAAAGAGACCGGAAATATCGAAAATGAGAGTTTAGAAAAATATACCCTTAAATTAGGTATTAATCATCAGGTAACCGATAAAGTATCTTACGGTACTAATCTTACCATTACTTTATTGGAACAAAACTTTGGAAGTGATGTTGCCATGCGTGATGCCTTTCGATTGAATCCTTATTTGAGTCCGTATGGATTGGATGGCGAACTTTATCCATTACCAGGAAAACTTCAGGATAACGACGGAAACTTTTTAATCAATAAAACAAGTACGTACAATCCTATTCTGAATATAAATAATACCACCGATGTTAATAAAAGCTGGAATATACTTTCTAGCACTTATTTTCAATATGATCCATTAGAATGGTTAGAATTAAAAACAACTTTTTCAACAGGAATTGAAAATTATAGAATTGGAAGGTCTTGGGGTGCACAAACTGCTGTAGGTATTGATAATGATAATCTACCTTCTGCTCAGATACAAAATGGAGAAAACTTCAACTATACTTGGGACAACCAATTTAATATTTCAAAAACCTTTAATGAGGATCATAATATTAATTTACTTGGATTATTTAGTCTTTATTCTGCTGAAGGAGAAACATCCTCTCAGTCTGCTAGAAGAATTCCATTCGAAACTAAATTCTATAACATTGGTAGTGGTGATCCTGGTACTTATGATATGAATTCTAATTACCAGAAACAAACGCTGGCATCTTATGCTTTAAGAGCCAATTATTCGCTTATGGATAAGTATTTGGTAACCGCTTCTGCTAGATGGGATGGTTCGTCTTTGCTAGCAGATAATTGGGATAGCTTTTTTTCTGGAGCATTCGCATGGAAATTAAAGCAGGAAAACTTTCTTAAAGATGTAGACGCTATTTCAACCCTTAAGTTGAGAGTAAGTTATGGATTTACAGGAAATAATATTATTGCTCCATATTCAACAATTAATACCTTAGATTCTCGATATTTCTATGATTTCGGCGGTCAGGTTACTACAGGTTGGGTTCCTGGATCTTTAGCGAATCCATTTTTAAAGTGGGAAAAAACCCGAGAAGTTAATTTCGGGATAGATTTTGGATTCCTGAATAATAGAATCGAGGGTAGTGTAGATTATTACGATAAACTATCAGACGATCTATTATTAGAGCAACAATTGCCATTGGAAAGTGGATGGGATAATATTACGGCAAATATAGGATCTGTAAGTAATAAAGGGGTAGAAATTGCATTAACGACCAGAAACATCCAAACATCAGATTTTAACTGGACTACAAATTTCACTTTTACTAGAAATGTAAATGCTATTGAATCAATTTATGGTCAAGATCAGGTAGATGATATCGGTAATAACTTGTTTATAGGAGAGTCTATAGATGCACATTATAATTATAAATTTAATGGTATCTGGCAGGCAGATGAAGTCGACGAAGCTGCTGGTTATGGTATGGAAGAAGGACAAGAGAAATTGGTAGATGTTAATAATGATGGCCGCTATACTCCAGAAGATAGAATTATTCTTGGATCTTCAAATCCAGATTGGTCAGGGAGCTTATTTACTAATTTTAGATATAAAAACTGGGATCTATCCGCATCTTTAATCACTAATCAGGGCGTGTTAGTGTACAGTAATTTCCACTCTAATTTTGCAGATGTAAGAGATCGTGGTCGCCAAAAATTAGATGTGAATTGGTATATTCCAGAGAACGATGCAGGTATTCCTGCGCAAGTATCAAATACATATCCACAGGCGAGAAATGAAGGTTCCTTCTGGAGAAATGATGGAGTTGGATATTATCACGACGCATCTTTCGTAAAAGTCAAAAACATTGGTTTAGGATATAATATATCTGATAAAATGCTAGATAATTTGAACCTGAAAAAATTAAGGGTTTATGCGAATGTTTTAAATCCATTTGTTTTTACAGATTATGAAGGGTATGATCCAGAGTGGGCAGGAGCATCTTTAAATACAGGTAGGCCTAGTTCGGTTACATATCAGTTAGGATTTAATTTAAATTTTTAGGAGATGAATAAAATATATAAAATCAGCTTTCTATTATTTTCCATGATTTTGATATCATGTCAGGATTATTTAGAAGAAGATAATAGATCCAACGAAACAACAGATTTTTATTTAACAACTGAAGGATATAATTTGCTGGTAAATGCTAATTATGGATTCTTACGGGAAATTTATGGAGGCGAGCCTTGGCTTTTTGCTGCAGGAACAGATATGTATGCTGAAGGACGTGAGAATGAGCCACCAGGTTTAAGTAGATATACACAGCTTAATTCTAATTCTGATGGTGTAGGTCATTTATATAATGTTTGTTACAAAGCCATACAAACTGCTAATATGGGAGTTTACTATGGGGATTTAACAGAGCAATCTTCAGAGCTATCTCAACAAATTGGAGCTATAAAGTTTTTAAGAGCAAATTCTTATTTTTTACTGGTTCAAACTTACGGAGGTGTTGCTTTAATTACAGATTATATACAAGAACGTAAACTAGAATTTGATCGTAATTCGGCCGAAGAGGTTTATAGTTTTATCATCGCTGAACTGGAAGAAAGTCTAGAAATGGTAGACGACAACCCTTATAATGGAAGAGTAAACAAAAGAGCAGTAAAAGATTTATTGGCGAAGGTCTATCTTACCAGAGCGTACGAAGATTTTGGAAGCTCAACTGATTTTACACAGGCAGCAGAGTATGCAGATGCGGCCATAAATGGGGAAGAATTAAGTCTTTCTTTTGCTGAACTTTGGACTCCTGATTATTCCATTAAACAAGGAACTATATTTTCTGTTCAGTACGACGAAAGTTCTGTTAGTACAGATCCTTTTGAATTAGGACATAGACAATCTTCGTATTTTGGCCCATATCAAGGAGGATCTGAAATAGCTGGTGAAGCACCTTATAGAACTTATACGCTATGTCCTACACAGTATGCTATAGATTTATTTACTGAAGATGATGATAGATGGTATACAACGTTTATGACTGAAGTATACGATCCATATTTTGCTTTTTATGAAACCGATGATTATGAAGGTTTACCAGTACAACATTATTATGAGGCAAGTTGGAATGATACAGATGATTTTAAGCAGGCTTATTTAGAAGAGCATCCAGATGCCGTATACCATGATTATGGAAGCTATGTTCCTTCAGTAAATCCTTCTAATGATTATCAAACGATACCAGTTAAGAAATTTGACGATCCAGAAGCACCTTTCGGAATTAGTACAAATAGAAATGATATTGTAATCTCTAGACTGGCAGAAACATATCTTGTAGCTGCAGAAGCCTATCTGCAATCTGGTGATGCAACAACGGGTCTAGCAAGATTGAATGCAGTAAGACAGCGCGCAGGAGTAGAAGATGCAACTTTAGCAGATTTTGATATTGATTATATTTTAGATGAAAGAGGTAGAGAGCTTTTAGGGGAATATCATAGGTGGTTTGATCTTAAAAGAACAGGAACTTTGGTAGATAGAGCTTCTAGGTATCATTACCTTATAGAGGCGTCGAATTTCAACGGAGCTAATGGAGAGTTGAAAATTCTAAGACCAATACCTCAATCAGCATTAGATCTTAATCAAAATAATGAATTTCCACAAAATCCGGCATATCAATAGTTAGTACATGTTTAGATTTTATTTTTAAGTTGATTGGTTAGTCAGAAGAGGAGCTTTGAATTTTAAAGCTTCTCTTTGGCTATTTATAAAACTAAAAACCGAAAAAATTATGAAGAGAATTATCCTACCAACATTTATGGTTTCAGCCTTATTTTTTACCGCGTGTAAAGAAGAAAAAAAAGAAGCTGAAAATCAAAATGAAACAACAGTAGAAACCAAAGAAACCAGTTGGCAAAAACCTGATAAAACTGCAAAAACCTACGCAGAGCTTTCCATTAGAAAAGGAGATGACTGGGAACCAAAAAAGTTTGGCGGAGGTGAATTCGAAAATGTAGATTCACTTCAACTTCCTGAGGGGCATTCCGATCATGCGTATTATATTCGGTATGAAGGTCCGGGCTGGGAAAACAGTAAGGTTGGATTTCGATTTTATTTAGATTGGAGAAATGCGATAGATATTTGGGGTAAAAAAACAGATACCATTGTTTTGCCCTATATAGGCCAGGAAAACTATGAGGATTATCACCATGATTCTGGGTGGGGGCAGGATATTCTTAAAGCTGGAAAATCTGTAGGTCTTGGCGGTTACGGAAGGTTTATGAACGATTCTGTAGCGCATTTCAGAAATGTTGAAAAAACCATTGCTTCCGTAGAAAATTCGTCTGCAAGTTCGTCTGTGATGATTGATTATGATGGATGGAAAACAGGAGAGGATACAATTGATCTTGATGCTAAATTTACGATTTATCCAGAAGGAAGGTTTAGCAAAATTAGCTTGACTCCTTCTACTGAAATTGATGGATTAACTACTGGAATCGTGAAATTTGAGGATATTGATCTTGTCGAAAAGAAAAGTAAAGATGGAGAATGGGGTTATATAGCAACCTATGGCACTCAAACTTTGGTGAGTGATGAAGACCATTTAGGAATGGCAATTTTCTATAAAGTTTCAGAAATTGAAAAGGTTCATGATGGACCTCATGATCACCTGATTATTTTTAAACCTACTACGAAAGATATCAATTATTACATCCTAGCTGCTTGGCAGCAGGAAAAAAACGGAATACAAAATAAAGAAGACTTCATGAAAAGTCTTGATGAACATTTAAACAAGCTCCAGGAAAACGGTAAATTATATTAAGATGAATAAAAAAGAATATAGTATAATTATAAGTTCGGCAGTTATAGCTTTGATTTTATTTGGAATGTTTTCTTGTAAAAATGAAAATAGTTCCAAAGAGGATGCTGAATCAAAGAAAGAGGTTTCAGCAAAAGAAATTTCTGAAGATCTTAAATGGTCAGAACGTATGATGCTTTCTGAAATAAAAAGATTTCCTGAAGCGTCGAAACTTGATTTCGTAGATAAGCCGAGGTGGAGTTATACGAACGGATTGGTGTTAACCGCAGCACAAAGAGTATATGAACAAACGCAAAAAGAAACATATTACGATTATATCTACGATTATGCAGATGCTTTAGTTCAGGAAGATGGTACTATCAAAACTTATGATATAGAAAAATATAATCTGGATATGATAAAATCTGGAGATGTTTTATTGTACTTATATCCAAAAACTAAAGAAGAACGCTTCAAAAAAGCCGCAGATACTTTAAGAAAACAACTTGCTGGGCAGCCAAAAACTTCAGATGGTGGATTTTGGCATAAAAAACGTTACACACATCAAATGTGGTTAGATGGACTTTATATGGCAGAACCTTTTTATACGCATTATACTAAAATGTTTTCGGAAGGTGAAAAAGCTGAAGAAGCGTATAACGAAATTGTACATCAATTTGATTTAATTCAAAAACATACTTTAGATCAAGAAACCGGGTTGTTATATCACGGTTGGGATGAAAGCAAAGAACAAAAATGGGCAAATAAAGAAACCGGTACTTCTCCTAACTTTTGGTCTAGAGCAATGGGCTGGTACGGTATGGCGATGGTAGATGTTTTAGATTACTTACCAGAAGATCACCCTGGTAGAGAAAAAATAATCGGTTATTTAAACCAATATGCTGAAGCTTTACTAAAAGTTCAGGATCAAGAAACCGGACTTTACTATCAGGTTTTAGATAAAGCCGATAAAGAGGGCAATTATCTTGAAGCTACAGGCTCATCAATGTTTGCTTACACGTTTGCTAAAGGAGCCAATAAAGGATATTTACCTGAAAGTTTTAAACAGGAAGCTGAAAAAACCTATCAGGGAATTATAAATAATCTGGTAACTGTTGAAGATGACGGGACTGTGAACTTAAATCAATGTTGTGCGGTAGCGGGGCTTGGCGGAAATCCGTATCGTGATGCTTCGTTTGAATATTATGTAAATGAAGAAATCCGTTCTAACGATCCAAAAGGAACCGGACCATTTATTATGGCTAGTTTAGAACTAAATAAGTAATCAAAATGAAGTTTTCTCCCATATATTTATTTTTATTCATTGCCGGTTCCGTTTTGGCACAAAAAAATGATAATTACGTTTCTGAAGTATGGGTGGCAGATCAGGGAGATGGTACTTATAAGAATCCGATTCTGCATTCAGATTATTCAGATCCAGATGTAATTAGAGCAGGCGACGATTATTATATGACGGCTTCTAGTTTCAATGCAGCTCCAGGATTACCAATTTTACATTCTAAAGATATGGTGAATTGGGAGTTGATTAATTATGCGCTTCCTAAACAGGTTCCGGTAGCAAATTTTGAAACACCACAACACGGTAACGGAGTTTGGGCTCCGGCAATTCGCTATCACAACGACGAATTTTATATTTATTGGGGAGATCCTGATTTTGGGATTTATATGGTAAAAACCGACGATCCGGCCGGTGAGTGGTCAGCACCTGTTTTAGTTATGGAGGCAAAAGGCGCTATCGATCCTTGTCCGCTTTGGGACGAAGATGGGAAAGCCTATTTAGTACACGCCTGGGCAGGAAGTCGTGCCGGTGTAAAAAGTTTATTAACGGTACGTAAAATGTCTCCCGATGGTACTAAGGTTTTGGACGAAGGTCGACACGTTTTCGATGGTCACGAAGATCACGAAACTGTAGAAGGTTCAAAATTCTACAAAAGAAATGGCTATTATTACATTTTTTCTCCGGCTGGCGGAGTTTCCACGGGATGGCAATTAATTCTTCGTTCTAAAAATGTTTACGGTCCTTATGAAGAAAAAGTTGTTCTTGAGCAAGGAAGTACCAAAATTAACGGTCCGCACCAAGGCGCTTGGGTAGAAACTCCAAAAGGAGAAGATTGGTTCTATCACTTTCAAGATAAAGATGCCTACGGAAGAATTGTGCATTTGCAACCGATGAGCTGGAAAAACGATTGGCCGGTAATGGGAAAAGATCAAGATGGTAACGGTATTGGAGAACCGGTACTTCAGCATAAAAAACCGAATGTTGGCAAAACATATTCCGTAGTAACCCCTAAAGAAACCGATGAATTTACCGGTGATAGTTTAGGAATTCAATGGCAATGGAACGCGAATCCAAATGTATTATGGCACGCTAAATTACCGGGGAATGATTATTTAAGGTTATTCAGTATAGCTCAGCCTGAAGAAGCTAAAAATCTTTGGGATGTTCCCAACCTACTTTTACAAAAATTTGCGGCACCAGAGTTTACGGCAAGTTCTAAAATTACATTGACTCCTGAAGATGCTGAAATGCAACGTAAAGCTGGTTTAATCGTTATGGGTAGAGATTATTTTACCTTGACAATTACAGAAAAAGACGGTGATTTTTATATACAACAAACCGAGGCTAAAAATGCTGATAAAGGTGAAAAAGAAAAAGTTTTAGAAGAGAAAAAATTAAAATCGAATACGGTTTACGTAAAAGTTGAGGTATCAAAACCAGATGCGCAATGTCAATTTTTATATAGCGAAAATGATAAAAACTATAAAGAAATAGGAAAGCCTTTTAAAGCACGGGTAGGAAAATGGATTGGCACAAAAATAGGTTTGTTCAGTATAAGCCCCACCGGTGCTAAACGAGGAGGTTATGCTGATGTTGAATATTTTAGAATTACCAAGTAGAAAAAGATGAATTTGTTAAAAAAAATTGTAATTATTAGTTGTGCCGCTTTTTTAGTGCAGGGCTGTGCTGAAGAAAAGAAAGAATCTTCTGAAGCTTCTAATCAGGAAAAATCGACTCAGCAAAACTCTCAAACTATATATTTAATTGGCGATTCTACAATGGCAAATTATGCCGATGATTATGAACCCGGCAAAGATTATATGGAAACTCGCTATCCGGTTACGGGCTGGGGACAAGTATTTCAGGAATTTTTTGTAAAAGATAGTTTAGCTGAAGTAAAAAACATTATTCACTCCGATTCTGTTATTGTAGACGATCGTGCTCGTGGCGGCCGTAGTACCCGTACCTTTTTTCAAGAAGGTAGATGGCGAAGTGTTTTTGAAAATTTAAAAGAAAACGATGTAGTGATTATGCAATTTGGGCATAATGATGCTGCCGAAGATAAAACAGAACGTTATGTAGATATTGAAGGTTATAAAGAGTTTTTAAGACTTTTTGTAAGTCAGTCTCGAGAGAAAGGAGCTACTCCTATTATTTTAACTCCGGTGGCTAGAAATTATCCTTGGGAAGACGGTCATTTACAAAATGTACACGGAGAATACGATCAGGCCCCAAAAGATATTGCTAAAGAAATGAATGTAGAATTAATTGATTTAAATCAGTTGTCGATGGATTACTTTTCTAAAAAAGGCAAAGATTTTGTAACCGAAAATTACTTTATGAATTTACCTGCGGGTAAATATGAAGCTTATCCCGATGGTCAAAAAGATAATACTCATTTTCAACCAAAAGGTGCAGAAGCAATTGCACAGTTGGTATTTAACGAGTTGAAGAAAATCAATACAAAATAATGTATAGTAGTAGCATTAAAAATTTCATTGTTGTGTTTGTAACTTTGGTTATAGGGGCTTGTGCTTCTGCTCAAAAAAAAGTAGAAGTACGCCCTTATACCATTACCACGACGGTAGAGAAGTTTAAAAAAGACTATCCTTTTATAAAGCCAATTCAGCCTTTAGAATCAAATAGTTTTATTGCTGCCAAGGACATCACTTATAAAAAAACAAAGACGTCAAACTTAAAGTTAGATGTTTATTACCCTTCAGTAAAAAATGATAAAAATTGTCCTGGCGTGCTGTTAATTCACGGCGGCGGTTGGATTTCCGGTAGTAAGGAAAACCAGCGAATTATGGCGCAACATCTTGCTGATAATGGATTTGTAGCGGTTACCGCTTCATATCGGTTAAGTCCCGAAGCAATTTACCCGGCAGCAGTAATCGATTTAAAAGATGCTTTACGGTGGATGCGAAAAAACGCTGAAACCTATAAATTAAATCCGAATAAGATTGCCGTTTTAGGCACTTCTGCAGGAGCGCAATTAGCAGCTTTAGTTGGGGTAACGCCTAATTCAGAATTGTACAATGAAAAAAATGAAGCAATTTCTTCAGCAGTTCAGGCTATTGTAAATGTAGATGGTATTGTTTCATTTGTTCATCCTGAGGCCAGTGCGGAAGGTGAAATTGCCGGACTTTGGTTGAATGGATCTCGTACTGAAAATCCAAAAAATTGGAAAGAAGCTTCACCTTTAGAGTATGTCGATGAAAATACACCACCAACTTTATTTATCAATAGTTCCATGCCAAGATTTCACGCAGGTCGTGATGATATGGTTAAAATTTTAAATAAAAATAATATCTATTCTGAAGTTCATACGTTGGAGGGTTCTCCACATTCTTTTTGGTTATTAGAACCTTGGTTTGAGCCTACGGTAGAGTTTACCGTTTCATTTTTAAACAAAATATTTAATCAATAATCTATGAAAATACTAGTAAATATCTTCGCTTTCTTATTGGTAGTTCAGTGTGCTACGGCAAAAGACCCTTATCTTAAACTAACAGTCGCTCAGGATGGAAGTGGCGATTTCAGAACTATTCAAGAAGCGATAAATTCCACTCGAGATTTAGGTCCGGGCGAGGTTGAAATATTCATTAAAAATGGAACTTATCAAGAAAAACTGGTTATTCCCAGCTGGAAACATCAATTAACCTTAATTGGGGAGAATAAAGAAAACACGATTATTACAGGAAATGATTATTCCGGTAAAATTGATGCGGTTACTGGGAAAGAACTGTCAACATTTACTTCTTCTACCGTATTAGTACAAGGCGATGATATTCATTTTAGAAATCTAAGCGTTCAAAATACCTGGTGCAATCGTGGGCAGGCGGTAGCGCTTCATGTAGAGGGCGATCGATTTATTGCTGAAAACTGCAATTTATTAGGTTGTCAAGACACTTTGTACACAGCTACTGAAGGAAGTCGTCAATACTACAAAAACTGCTATATTGAAGGCACGACCGATTTTATTTTTGGGGAAGCGACCTGTGTTTTTGAAGATTGTACGATTAAGAGTTTAGCAAATTCTTACGTTACAGCGGCAGCTACACCCCAAAATCAGGAATTTGGCTATGTGTTTTTCAACTGTAACCTAATTGCGAAAGATGGTATAGATAAAGTGTATTTGGGCAGGCCTTGGCGTTCATATGCTAAAACGGTTTTTATCAATTCAACTTTAGGCGATCATATTGTAGAAAAAGGTTGGGATCCGTGGACGGGCGATAAAATGTTTCCGCAGAAAGAAAAAACTACTTATTACGCAGAATATAACAGTAAAGGCGAAGGGGCATCGCCAAATACTCGTGTAAGCTGGTCGCATCAGCTGAATAAAAAAGAGGTAAAAAAATATACACTGAAAAATATATTTTCTGGAAACTACAATTCTTGGATTCCTAATAACTAATATCAGCTACAAGGAATATGAAAAAACTACTCATAAATTATAGAATATTGCTTTTAGCCGTAGTGTTAATTACAGCTTGTAGTTCTTCAGACGATGATTCAGTTACTGATGAGCCTACTGGTGAAATTCCTGAAAATCCAGAGACTTCTTCAGCAATTTCGGTGAATACTTCTCAAGAATTTAGAGAGGCTTTACAAAATGCTGTTGCTGGAGATTCAATTATTGTGGCTTCGGGAGTTTATGAATTTTCAACTTCTTTAAAAATTTCAGCATCAGGAACAGAAAATGAACCAATTGTGGTTTTTGCAGAAGATGAAAGACCTTTAATTGATTTTTCAGCAATGCAAGAAAATAGTGCTAATCGAGGCTGGATAATCGATAGAGATTATTGGAAAATCAAAGGTTTTAAAATTGAAGGTGCCGGTGATAACGGCATGTTTATAAGTGGAAGTAATAATCATATTGAATTTTGTGATTTCCTAAGAAATAAAGACAGCGGGTTACAAATTGATAATGGAGGAGCTAATAACCTAATTTTAAATTGTGATTCTTATTTCAATGCAGATTCTTCTATTGAAAATGCTGATGGTTTTGCGTGTAAACTTACTGCCGGCACAGGTAATACATTTGAAGGCTGCCGCGCTTGGAATAATCTAGACGATGGTTGGGATGGTTATTTAAGAAATAACGATAATATTTCAACTACCTACATAAATTGCTGGGCGATTAAAAATGGCTATTTAGAAGATGGCACAAAAGGTTTGGGAGATGGTAACGGCTTTAAAACCGGTGGTAGTGATACTAAAGATTTAAAGCATCATGCCACATATATACGATGTTTATCGGTGGGGAATATTTATGATGGCTTCGATCATAATAGTAACCGAGGAACAATTGAAATTTATAATTGTTCGGCGTATTTAAATGGTAGAGATTATGCTTTTGGTAGTACAAATCCGGCTGAAAAACTGATTATTAAAAATTCTATTTCCTTAAACGGAACCAATAGTTTTAAAGCAACTTCTACAGATATTTCTAATAATAGCTGGAATGATGGTTTTTCTGTTGCTGAAGATGATTTTGAAAGTTTGGTAGTAGAAGAATTAACTGCAGCGCGAAAAGCCGATGGTAGTTTGCCTGAAATTAACTTTATGCATTTAGTTTCAGAAAGCAGTTTGATTGACGCAGGAGTTGCAATAGATAATATTGAATTTAATGGAACCGCTCCTGATTTAGGAGCATTTGAATTTTAAAATAAAAATTATGAGAGTTTTATTTGCTAGTTTTTTAATGCTTTTATCGTTGCAAATAGTTGCACAAAAATCCCCAACTTTATATTTAATAGGAGATTCTACTATGGCCGACAAAAGAGATCCAGAAGAAAACCCTGAACACGGTTGGGGACAAATGCTTCCGGACTTAATGACCGATAATATTACGATAGAAAACCATGCAGTGAATGGCAGAAGTAGTAAGAGTTTTATAAGTGAAGGTCGATGGAAAACGGTATACGATAAATTAAAATCAGGCGATTTTGTTATTATTCAGTTTGGTCATAACGATCAAAAAGTTAATTCACCAGATCGCTATACCAATCCTTTTACAGGCTACCGTTATAATCTCGAGAAATACATCAAAGAGACTCGAGAAAAAGGTGCAATACCAATTTTAATGACTTCAATTGTACGTAGAAATTTTAACGAAAACGGAACTTTGGTCGATACGCATGGAGAATATCCCCTAGTGGTTAGAATGGTTGCAAAAGATTTTGATGTTCCTTTTATAGACATGCAGTGGTTGACCGAACAGCTAGAAGAAAAATATGGGGAAGAAGAATCTAGAAGCCTACACTTGCATTTTGCACCGGGAGAAGTAGCGTATTATGAAAAGCGAAAAGATGATGATACGCATCTTTCTGAAAAAGGCGCAACTTTAGTCGCAACACTGGCTTTAAAAGCAATTGCAGAAAAAGACTTAACCTTGAAAAAATATATTAAACCAACTACCCTTAAAAAAGAAATTTTATAATGTATACGCCACCATTATTTTTCAAAGACAGCGATAGTGAATGGGAATATGCTGCAGAAGGAATTACCCGAAAATTTATCGGTTATAATCCGCAGTTGATGTTGGTAAAAGTAAAGTTTGAAAAAGGCGCTATTGGCGATTTACACGATCATTTTCATACGCAAGGATCGTATGTCGCTTCCGGTAAATTTAAAATTACAATCAATGGCGAATCGAAGATTTTAGAAGCAGGCGACGGTTTTTTTGTATTGCCAAATACAGAGCATGGTGCTGAATGTTTAGAATCTGGCGTGCTAATAGACGTATTCAATCCGATTCGTGAAGATTTTTTGAAAGATGCAAAATAAAATCGTTTTTTACTGTTTTCTGTTATTTCCTATGCTGAATTTCGCTCAGCTATCTTCTGAAGAAAAACAAAAGCGAATCGATGAAATCGTCAACCGAATTAAGTTGCCGGAAATTCCTGAAGTTGATGTTTCAGTTTTAGATTATGGCGCGAAACCCAATTCAGCAAAAGACAGTAAAAAAGCATTTGATAAAGCGATAAAAGCACTCCAAAAAAAAGGCGGCGGTAAATTAATTGTGCCAAAAGGCGAATATCAGCTGGAAGGACCAATTCATTTAATCAGTAATATGGAACTTCATTTAGCGGATGGCGTATTGCTGAATTTCGGCACCAATCCTAAAGATTATCCCATGGTGTTAACGAGTTGGGAAGGTACGATGCTGTACAATTATAGTCCGCTAATTTATGGCAACAACCTCAAAAACATTGCCATCACCGGTGGAGGAACCATTAACGGAAACGGAAAAGAATTCTGGCAAAGCTGGAAAAGTAAGGAAGATCCCGCAAAGCAAAAAAGTCGGGAAATGAATCATAATGCTACTCCGCTTCAAGATCGACAATTTGGTGAAGGCAGTTATTTGCGTCCGCAATTATTGCAATTGGTAAATTCAGAAAATATTTTAATTGAAGATATAAGAATAGAAAACGCACCGTTTTGGTGTTTGCATTTACTAAAATGTAAAAATGCGACGTTACGCGGACTTTCATACGATTCACATAACAGCAATAACGATGGCATCGATTTAGAATATACCAGCGATGTTTTAATCGAAGACGTTACATTTGATAATGGCGATGATAACGTGGCCATAAAAGCAGGAAGGGATGATGAAGGTAGAGCAAATTCAGCAACTCCTTCAGAAAATATTGTGATGCGAAATTGTTTACTGAAAGGTTTACATGCTTTTGTAATTGGGAGCGAAATGAGTGCCGGCGTTCGCAATGTATTTGTGCAGAATTGTAAAGCGCACGGCTACCTAAAACGCGGGATCTATTTTAAGACCAATCCCGATCGTGGCGGTTACATTAAAGATATTTATATCGATAACCTGAAATTCGATAAAACCGAGGATCTTTTTTACATTACTTCATTTTATCATGGTGAAGGAGAGGGATATAACTCAAAAATTTCCGATATTTATATCAATAATATTCAATGTGAAGAAGTTACAGGTACAGCCGTGGTGATTCAGGGATTTGAAGAAAGTAAGGTTGAAAATGTTCAGCTTAAAAACATCAAAGTCAATAAATCCAACAACGGAACTTCCATAACAAACACAAAAAATGTAGTGGTAGACAATTTAATTATTGGTAAAGAAGCCGGTGTACCCACCGCGGCAGGGAAAGATGTAGAAAATTAATAATCTAAATTTTTAAATATGGCAGAATTAAGCAAGTTTTCATTTGGGACAGGGGATCGATTTGGAAAAGAAGGAAAAGCACAATTAGAGGCCATTTTAAAAATTCAGAAAGACGGTATTGCGGTAACGCCGGTTTGGAACAAATCAAATCGAGAGCATGAAACCGTTAATACCAATCCCAAAAGTGTTCTAGAGGAAGCCCAAAAAGCCACTAAAGCTTTAAATTTTACTCAAGATTATTTTATCGATGCCGATCATATAGATAAAGAAACAGTGGATCCTTTTTTGGATCACAGTAATTTCTTTACGATAGATGTGGCTAAGTTTATCAATAAAAAGGCTTCTTCAGAAGAGATTACTGAGTTTATTAGTTTTTTTCAACAGTATTTGAGTGCTTTTAAAATAGAAGGAATAGAAGCGGAAATAGCTATTTCTGAAGCACAATTTCAGAAAATGATCGATACTTTTTTATTTGCCATGAAGAAAGCTTCAGAAGTCTATTTCTATATAAAATCCAATAAAAACGATAAATTTTATACGGAAGTTTCTATAGATGAAGTTGAAAATCCGCAAACACCCACTGAATTATTTTTTGTGCTTGCCGCATTAGCTTTTTATCAGGTTCCGGTAAACACCATCGCGCCAAAATTTACAGGTAACTTTTATAAAGGTGTTGATTATGAAGGGAATTTAAATCAGTTTAGCCAAGAGTTTGAAGCTGATTTATGTGTTCTGAAATTTGTAAAAACAGAATTCGGTTTGCCAAAAAACTTGAAACTAAGTGTGCACAGTGGAAGCGATAAATTTTCGATTTATCCGGTGATCAACAAACTTATCAAAAAACATGAGAGCGGTTTGCATTTGAAAACAGCTGGCACCACGTGGCTGGAAGAAGCCATAGGACTCGCTGAAAGCGAAGGAAAAGCATTTGATTTTATAAATCGTCTGTATGCTGAAGCCTTAGATCGCTATGATGAACTTACTGAAAATTATACCGAAGTTTTAGATATCGATAAGGCAAAGCTTCCAGAGAAAAATGTATTCAAAAACGGCGAAGCTTTTGCAAATGCGTTACGGCACGATCAAAGAAATGAAGCTTACAATCCATATTTTCGGCAATTGATGCATTGTGCTTATAAAATTGCTGGCGAAAAAGATGAGTTTTATTGGTTACTAGAAACTTGCCGAGATAGGATTGAAGAAAATGTGACTTATAATTTATACGAACGTCATTTGAGGCCTTTGTTTGGGGATTTAAATTAATTATATTTTATGCAAAGAATTTTAATAGTACTGAGCATGTTTTTCACATTAGCTAATAGTGCCCAGGATATGGAAATAGCACTTTGGGATGTGGAAATTCCGGATAGCAAAAAACATTCAGATTATCAGGAAGACCAAAAAATTGATGGCGGTATACTATCGCGAGCAAGTAAAGTAACCGAGCCTAAAGTTTATGCTTTTTTCGCTAAAGAGAATACTTCTAAAACTGCAGTAATTATTTTTCCCGGAGGTGGTTATGGTCATTTATCAATGAGTAAAGAAGGATTTAAAGTAGCAGAGTGGTTGGCATCAGAGGGGATTTCAGCATTTGTAGTTAAATATCGATTGCCAGATGATCGAATTATGAAAGATAAATCTATAGGACCCCTTCAGGACGCTCAGCGAGCAGTTAGATTAATTAGACATAATGCTGAAAAATGGAATTTAGACTCTGATAAAATAGGGATTATGGGATTTTCAGCCGGAGGTCATTTAGCCGCAACGCTTTCCACTCATTACGATAAAAAAGTATACTTAAATAAAATAGAAGAAAGCGCCAGACCCGATTTTTCGATTTTAGCTTATCCTGTTATTAGTTTAACTTCCGCAATTACTCACGAAGGGTCTCGCAGACGCCTTTTAGGAGAAAATCCATCTGATAATTTAGTTACACAATTTTCTAATGAATTTCAGGTTTCAGAAAATACGCCACCAACATTTTTAGTACATGCGTTAGATGACCATTCTGTTCCGGTAGAAAATACTTTAAACTATTTTAATGCATTAAGAGAGAATAATATACCAACAGAGTTGCATATTTATAATGATGGAGGGCATGGATTTGGTCTTGCAGAACATCTACCTAACAATCTTTGGCCCAAATTATTATTGGAATGGTTAAAAACTCAAAACTAAATTAGATAACTCAAATTTTACTGGGAGGTACAGGATAGAATAAATATAGATAGGTTATAAGTTTAGAAATTAATCAAAGTTTAGTTTTTAATGGTAAAATATAAATATATCCTTATCGCAATAATTTTGGGTATTACTGGAACGATAAATTCTCAAAATCTGAAAGACATGTCAGAAAGTGACAGAGATCAGTATTCCAGGGCTTCAAAATGGGTTTCAGATCTCAATATAATGGATAGCAGTAAAACTGAAAAAGTTCGTACTCTTATATTCGAACACCTTAAAACTATTCGAGATTATCATAATTCACATTCATATACTATAGTTCCTGAGGGGATTAATCCAAAAACGGGAGATAAATTAAGTGATTTAGACAGACGTATAATTGCGCATTCTGCACAACCTGCAGATATTCATGAAAATTTTATTTCATCTCTAAGAAAAGAATTGACAGAAGAGCAAGTTGTTAAAATTCTAGATTATCATACGGTAGGAAAAGTTGATTTCACAATGAAGGCTTATAAGGAAATAGTGCCAGATCTATCAACTGGTGAAATTAAGCATATAAGGGGGCTTTTAGAAGAAGCCCGGGAGCGTGCAATCGATTTTAAAAATATGGAAGAAATATCTGCAATTTTTGAAATTTATAAGACAAAAGCGGAGGCTTATCTAAATAGTAATGGAAGAGATTGGAGACAGCTTTATAAAGATTATGTACATAAGAATAATTAGAAGATTATGAAGTCAAGTTTTGATTTAAAACGGAAGAAGGTAGTGATAACAGGCGGTAGTAGTGGAATTGGTGAAGCAATCTCTAAAAAGTTAGTAGCTCACGGAGCAGATGTAGTTATTTTAGACATTAATATCGATAAAGCAAACCAATTAAAAGCTGACACTTCAAAATTTGAAGGAAGTTTAAATTTAGTGGCCTGTGACATTTCTAATTATAAAGAGACAGAGATAGCATTTGCTGCTATTGAGAAAGAACATAATATTGATATATTAATAAATAATGCTGGTGTAGCACATGTTGGTAATATTGAAAATACCTCAGAAGAAGATCTTGATAAAATTTATAATATAAATGTAAAGGGTGTCTTTAATTGCTCAAAAGCGGTTATTGCAGGAATGAAATCGCAAAAGAGTGGACTTATATTAAATATGGCTAGTATTGCTTCTGTTGTAGGAATTGAAGATCGATTCGCTTATTCAATGTCTAAGGGAGCTGTTTTAACTATGACTTATTCTTTAGCTAAAGACTATTTAAAATATAATATTCGATGTAATGCGATCTCACCAGCTAGAGTACATACGCCTTTTGTAGATGCCTTTATCAAAAAGAATTATCCTAATGAGATTGATAAAAAATTCGAGGAATTATCTAAAACTCAGCCAATAGGCAGAATGGGGGCACCTGAAGAAGTCGCCGCGCTAGCACTATATTTGTGTTCGAATGAAGCTAGCTTTATAACAGGAACTAATTTCCCTATTGACGGAGGATTTATAAAGTTAAATGGATAAAAAATATATTATGAAATTAATAAGATTTGGATCCCCAGGAGAAGAAAAACCAGGGATAGAACAGGAGGATGGTACACGTATTAGCGTAACTGCATACGGCAGTGATTATGACGAAGATTTTTTTGCTAATGATGGGATTAAAAAGCTTGAAAAATGGCTTGAAAATCATAAAGAATCCTGTGAAATATTATCTAAAGAAATAAGGTTAGGACCTCCAGTAAAAAGACCGTCTAAATTAATTTGTATAGGTCTTAATTATGCTAAACATGCTGAAGAAAGTGGAGCTGAGGTTCCTAAAGAACCGGTGATTTTCTTTAAAGCTACCAGTGCTATTGTAGGCCCTAATGATAATCTAGTAATTCCAAAAGATAGTCAGAAAACAGATTGGGAAGTGGAATTAGGCATTGTTATAGGAAAGAAAGCTAGTTACATTTCCAAAGAAGAAGCAATGGATTATGTTGCTGGATATGTATTACACAACGACTATAGCGAAAGAGAATTTCAGTTAGAGCGATCCGGTCAATGGGTTAAAGGTAAAAGCTGTGATACGTTTGCACCTTTGGGTCCATTTCTAGCCACGAAAGATGAAATTTCTGATCCCGAAAACCTTGAGTTATGGTTAAAACTAAATGGCGAAATTAAACAGCAAAGTAATACTAACGATATGGTATTTGGAATTGCCGAAGTTGTTAGTTACTTAAGTAAATTTATGAGTTTGCTGCCTGGTGATATCATTTCAACTGGTACTCCTTTTGGTGTAGGTATGGGACTTAAACCGCAAAGATATTTAAAGCCTGGTGATGTTGTAGAATTAGGAATTGAAGGTTTGGGAAGTTCGAAACAAAAAGTTATTTCCTGGAGTTAATCTTTAGTTATAGCTCCAAGACGGTACAGGATGGTTTATTTCTTTTAAGATAATATTTTTGAGAGAAACCTACATATCTTTTTGAGCACATGACTAACAATACAGAAAATCAATTTAGAGGTATTATACCTCCCATGATCACACCTTTAAATAATGAGAGCGAGCTCGATCTAAAAGGTCTTAAAAATTTAATAGAACATATTCTTAAAGGTGGGGTCCATGGATTATTTATATTGGGTACTACGGGGGAAAGCGCAAGTTTGCCATATGCATTAAGACATCGATTAATAGAAGAGACCTGCGATATCGTGAAAAGTCGTGTTCCTGTTTTAGTTGGTATTACAGATACAGCGGTTTCTGAAAGTCTTAAATTGGCCGAAACCGCTAAACAGTGCTGTGCTTCTGCCTTAGTCGCCGCTCCTCCTTACTATTTTAGCCTCGGCCAGCCGGAATTAATTGAGTATTACGAATATCTAGCTGATAGATTGCCATTACCTCTGTTTTTGTACAACATGCCTTCACATACAAAGATAAATATAGAACCAGATACAGTAAGTTATCTTTCCAGGCATGAAAAAATTATAGGCTTAAAGGACAGTTCAGGCAATACTGCATATTTCAATAAGCTTTTACATAAAATGAAAGATCAAAAAAACTTTGCATTATTTGTAGGGCCGGAAGAAGTTACAGCTGAAACCGTTATGTTGGGAGGAGCTGGTGGTGTAAATGGTGGTGCTAATATGTTCCCTAGACTTTATGTTGAATTATATAGTGCAGCGGTAGCTGGAGACATCGAAACTGTTAGGAATTTACACGAGCTAGTAATGGAAATTTCTGCAGAAGTCTACTCTCTAGGAAAATATGGCTCTAGCTATTTAAAAGGATTGAAATGCGCTTTAAATCTTATGGGAATATGTAGTGACTTCATGTCTTCACCATTGCATAGGTTTAACCAACAGGAAAAAGATCAACTTCAAGGTATTTTGCATAAAATTCAAAAGAAACTTCGATAATGGGATTACCTATCGTTGACCTCCTGGTATTTACACTTTATCTGCTCGCAATTCTATTTTTTGGAATATCATTTTATTTTAAAAAGAATAGAACGACAAAAGATTATATGACTGGAGGTCAGCGAATACCGTCTTGGGCAATAGGAATGTCTATTTTTGCTACGTTTGTAAGTAGTATTAGTTTCTTAGCATTACCAGGCAAAGCTTATTTAAGTAATTGGAATAGTTTTGTATTCAGTCTTTCTATTCCCATAGCTGCATTTTTTGCGGTTAAGTTTTTTGTACCCCTTTATAGGAAAATCAATAGTCAGTCTGCTTATTATTACCTAGAAGAAAGATTTGGCTCGTGGGCAAGAAATTACGCTTCTATATGTTATTTATTAACCCAACTTGCTCGAATGGGCACCATTTTATATTTATTAGCTTTACCAGCTAACGCCTTATTAGGTTGGGACATTAACACTATTATTATTGGTACAGGAGTATTTGTGATAATCTATGCAGCTATGGGAGGAATAGAAGCTGTAATCTGGACGGATGCAATTCAGGGAATTGTTCTTATTTCAGGAGCTTTAGCCTGCTTAATAATAATTATTATTTCTGTGCCTAATGGAGCTGAACAAATTATTCAAATAAGTCAGGAAAACAACAAATTTAGCCTGGGAAGCTTAGACCTAAATTTTAAAGAATCTACGTTTTGGGTAATTCTTATTTATGGGATTTTTATAAATCTTCAAAATTTCGGGATAGATCAAAATTACGTTCAGCGTTATATGAGTGCGAAAACAGAAAAAGAAGCCAAAAAATCTACTTGGTTTGGAAGTTTACTTTATATACCAGTCTCGCTATTATTCTTCATGATCGGCACAGCACTTTATGCTTATTATAAAATTAATCCAGAGCTGCTTCCTGAAACACTTATGGATATTGCTGAAGCCGATAAAATTTTCCCTTATTTTATAGTATCGGAACTTCCAAAAGGGGTAACGGGATTACTAATAGCTTCTATTTTCGCAGCTGGCATGAGCACAATTTCCACCAGTATAAATAGTAGTTCTACAGTTATTTTAACCGATTTTTTCAAACGAAAAAATAAGTTTTTTTCTAGTAAAGCTGAATTTCGAATTTTGGCTATTTCGGGGATTGTCATGGGGTCTATAAGTATAATAGTTTCACTTGCTATGACTTCAGTGAAAAGTGCTCTAGACACCTGGTGGGCATTATCCTCAGTATTTAGTGGTGGAGTGCTTGGCCTTTTTTTATTAGGTTTTGTATCTAATAAAATAAAACAAACCGAGGCTGCAATTGCCGTTATTCTAGGTATTTTGGTTGTAGGATGGATGAGTCTTACACCCTTATTAATCACGTCTGGAAAATGGCTGGCTTTTAAAAATCCTTTACATACCAACCTAACTATAGTCATTGGAACAATGGTAATATTTTTAAGCGGTTTTTTATTGAATATACTTTTACGAAAAAATAAGCGTCTAATCTAAAATTTTAACTATGAGTGCCAGATTGCTATCTAAGGAAATAAATCAAAATACGTCTAAGGCTGTAATAGGAATTTTTGCGCCTTGCGATCCAAGAATAGATGAAAACAGTCGCAACCGATGTAAAAATTTGGTGAGAAACACGGCAGAACAACTTTCGGGTGCTATAAAACTTCCATGCGGTAATGAAGTAGAAGTCGTTTATTCAGATATATTAGTTGATCTTGAGCCCCAGGCCGATATGGTAGCTAAGCAGTTCTTACAGGCTGGTGTTAATATTTTAGTGTGCATACCAGATACGTGGTCGTTTCCTCAACTAACTACAATTTCATTATTATCTCATTTTCCTAAGGACATTCCAATTAATTTTACTACTGGAAATTCAGCTGCTCGTCCAGGAGTTGTATATACTCATGCCACTAATGGAGCAATTGCACAATACGGTAAACTATCTCATATTAATATAGGTGCATGGCCTGATAAAGGGCAAAACCCTAAAATGATTGCTGAAACTTTAGTTTCATTGATAGATTGGTGTTACGCAGCAATAACTTTTCAAGGTCTAAAAGGAAGAAGAATCGTGATTTTTGGTCATGATTCTATGGGGATGGAAACAGCGCTACCTCATGTAATGGAAACCAGAAATCGATTTGGAATTGAAATCACCAGACTGGATATGAAGCTTTTGTCGGATATGCTTCAAAAACAATCCTACGATAAAAAAGAAGTTGAAAAACTAAAAAACTGGCTTTATTCACACGGAAAGGAAAAGATTGAACTCCCTACAGAAAAGGATGAAGAATTATTGGAAAAAAGTCTTGCATTATACCTAATCGTGAGAGATATTATAAAGGATCTCGATGCCGTTGGTGGTGGTTTTATGAGCCAATTAGAATGGGGGTCTGATGATCGGGGGATTCAATTGCCTGTAGCCGATATTATGGAATCTTTATTTAATTCTACCTTCGATCATAATGGGGAGAAAAAAGTAATCCCTTTTGCAACTGAAGCCGATGTCCAAGGGCTTTTAACGCAGCTTTTTATGACCTGGCTCTCTGGTGGTAACCCTCCATTATTTATGGATTTCAGAAAAGTATATGAAAAAGAAGACGCAGCGGCGCTAGCTAAAGATCATGGAATCAAAGATCTTAAAAATAAAAAGTGGATAGAAAAAGGATTTGTTGATGGTGTTAATTCCGGTTCTGCATCGTTTAATTGGGCTGCTGCGCCTGGTGCTTCAGAAAAGGAAATTATGAATAAAATCCAGTTCCCAAAAGCAGTAGATTACTTTTTCTATTTAGGTAATTCGGTTCATTTTAAATCTCCAGGAGAGATTAAAGGTGTAGCTGCGAGACTATCCTATTCATCTTTGAGCGGAATGTTCTCAATGCTCTGGGATGAAGCGGAAACAGTAGAGCTTCCAGCAGAAGTCGCTCAAAAAGTTTGTGATGGAGCTAATCCAACCTGGCCACACACTTTTGTAATTCCCAAATATGCTTCAATGATAGAATATAAACAGTATGCTCCTGCAAATCATTTTCATATGACATGGGATTTGAGACCTGCCAGATTGCAGTACTGGATGGATTTTGTGAATGTTATCTCACTAACGCCATGGGCGGCGCGACCGCAATTTATAGAAGGAAAAGATAGGCCATTACCTTTAGTTTATCTTCTGAATGGAGGAGAAGATCTAGCCAAAACAAAGCTGGCAGGAAAATAATATAAAGTGTTATTGATGAGATATTTAATGAAATACCTTTTTTACATACTTTCTTTTTTAATAATAGTTTCTTGCAAAAAAGAATCAAAGAAATTAGCATTAGAGAAAGAAAAATTTTATAATTTGGATAGCCTGCCGACTATAGATGAAGTTGGAGCAGCAAACCTTCCAGACACTATAGCTGCAATTGAAGCTCCTTTTAAAATGCCAAAATTTCAGAAACCGGTTTTTGCTGATCATACGATCAATATTTTGGAAAAGGGAGCAAAACAAAAAGAAAAAATTACAGAAATAATTCAGAAATCTATAGATGACTTAAGCGCAATTGGAGGTGGTAAAGTTATTATTCCTAAAGGTAAATGGAAAACTGGCAGAATCTCATTAAAAAGTAATATAAATCTGCATTTAGAAGATGGAGCAGAACTATATTTTTCTGGACAATTGGAAGATTACAGACCCGCGGTTTTCACTCGTCATGAAGGGGTAGAGGTAATGTCTCTAGGAGCTTGTATCTATGCACTCAATCAGGAGAATATAGCGGTAACAGGTAGAGGAACTATTTATGGTCCTGAAGAGGGACCTGTAAGAAGTCAAATGATGACCGAGGATGTTACGGAAAAATTTGTAGCTATAGAGAAACCTGTTGAAGATAGAATTTATGAAGGTTATAATAACGAACCTATTTTTTTACCCATGTTAATTTCTCCAACAAATTGCAAAAATGTTTATATCGAAGGAATTACCTTAGAAAGGACAGCATTTTGGAATATTGTTCCGGTATATTGTGACGGTGTTATTATAAGGGGCGTAACCGTTAATTCGGTTGGGATTCCAAGAGGAGATGGAATTGATATTGAATCTTCAAGAAATGTTCTTATTGAATATTCTACACTAAATAGTGGCGATGATTGTTTTACAATGAAAGCAGGTAGAGGAGAAGATGGTATAAGAGTAGATAAACCCACGGAAAATGTGGTTGTAAGATATTGTTTGGCCAAAAAAGGACATGGTGCAATAACAATAGGAAGTGAAACCGCAGGAACGATTAGAAATCTTTATATTCACGATTGTGTTTTTGATAACACAGGAGTAGGAATTCGATTTAAAACTCGTAGACCACGAGGTGGAGGAGGAGAAAATTTGTATTATAAAAGGTTAAGAATGAACCTACACGGTACTGCTTTTAAATGGGATATGCTCGGCCAGCCAATGTACGTTGGAGATCTGGCTAAGAGAAAACCAGTGCTAGAAGTTAATATATTAACTCCAACATTCAGAGATATTTTTATAGAAGATATTTTAGTTGAAAAAGCAAAAACATTTTTAAAATTATACGGGATACCAGAATCACCAATGACTAATCTGCAAATGAAAAATATAGAAGTTAAGAAAAGCGATGAGCTTTTTATCGTAAATGATGCAGATCAACTGGTTTTCAATAATATAAATATTACCAGTAAGGATTCTTTAATGGTGTTTCTGGATGCTAGAAACATCAGTTTTAAAGATGCGATATTTAACGTTTCTGGGGATACTTTAAAGATTAAAAGAGAGGGTAATCTTACCGAGAACATTTATTTTAAAAATACAAATATTCCATTTGTTCATAATTAGATGTATGGTTGACGCTTCTTTATATCAAGAAGGTTTTTATTTAAAGCAAGTGCTCTAATTTTTAGATATTTATTAAATTTATATCCTTAATAGTTATTCCTTTTAAATCAGTGGCATTATAATTTTGAAAAAATTTCAAAGAACTTAGAATATGATAATTTCTGATGTGAAATTTTAGATATCTTTTTAAAAACAGGATGCGACAGGATACTTTCCTATTCATTAGTTAATAAATTTAAGAAACCTTTAGAAGTTTTTATTTTTTTTAACTAATCTAAAAAGATCATGTCAAACTTTAGAATAAAAATATATTCTCTGTTTATCTTTTTTATTATTTCTCTGGTAACTTATGGACAAACTTCAAAAATTACTGGTACAATTACAGATGAAAATAATGTGCCCCTACCTGGAGTAAATATTATGATAAAGGGAACAAACGACGGAACCCAATCTGATTTTGATGGTAATTTTAGTATCGATGCTAGTGAAGGACAAGTTTTGATCTTTTCTTTTGTAGGAACGAAAACGATTGAGAAGCTGGTAAAAGAAAATCAAAACTATGATATTGTTATGGCATCAGATCAGGCCAGTCTGGAGGAAGTTGTAATTGTTGGATATGGCTCTCAGAAAAAGGAGAATCTTACTGGAGCTGTTGGATCGGTTTCTGGAGAGACATTAAATGAAAGACCTGCTCCAAATGCAGGAAATTTAATCCAGGGAAGGGTGACAGGACTGCAAGTTACCCAATCTAGTGCGGAACCTGGAAGAGATAATCCAGAATTTCTAATTCGCGGTAGAGGCTCTTTTGGAGGAAGTACAGCTCCATTAGTTTTAATTGATGGTGTAACAGGATCATTGAACAATTTGTCACCAAATGATATTGAAAATATTACTGTATTGAAAGATGCGGCTTCTGCTTCAATTTATGGTGCTCGAGCAGCGAATGGGGTAATTCTTGTTACTACAAAATCTGGGAAAAAGGGTAAAACTGAATTTTCATACAGAATGAATTATGCAATTCAAACTCCGACAGCTCTTCCTGATTTAATTACCAACTCTGCGGATTATATGGAAATGTATAATCAAGCTGCCGAGAGATCTGGAGTTGCTTTTAGGTATCCAGAAAGTGATATTATAGCTTATCGAAATGCCGATAATGATCCTCAATATCCAAATTTTGATTATTTAGATTATTATTTCAATTCCGCAGCTTTAATCAATCACAGCCTATCAATATCTGGGGGGGCAGAAAAAAGTAGTTATAATATCTCCTTGAATTACCTAGATCAGGAAGGAATGATTCCTGGTTATGATTTCGATCGTTACAATGCTCTACTTAATTATAATAATAAGATTTCAGATAAAATTGATATTGGAACCAGTATTAAAATGAGTTATAAAGATCGTAAAGAACCACCTTTCACTGGAGCAAATATGGCGCTATCAATTTATGCTGCTGGGCCTAATTACAGTCCATTTCTACCAGATGGAAGCGGTAGAGCAGTTTCCAGAGCTTATCAAAGTGAGGGCAGAAATAGAAATCCTCAAGAATATTATTTGATGGGGGATAAATATACTAAAGAATATAATTTAAATGCTCAAGCGTTTGTAAATGTAAAACCATTTGAGGATTTGGTATGGTCAACCACATTCGCCGTGAATTACGTAGATGAATTTTTTAAGATGCATCAGCGAAATTACAACGCCTATCTTTTTCAGGAAATTGATGAAACAGGTGATTATAAACAATCTACTTATGGTCCAGATATCTTAGGTGTTACAGATCAGTATGCTAAGGAGATTAGTCCTACAGTATTCAGCACTCTTACTTACGATAAATCAATTAATGAATTGCATAAATTTAAGTTGTTAGCTGGATTTGAGCAGATTTCTTATCAAATAAGAAGTCTAAGAGGAAGAAGAATCAATTCTGTACTTCCATCTTTGGAAGAATTGTCTGGTTATTCTTCAGAAAGAGAGTCTCTGTTTTTCAGTCATCCGCGCTTACCGGGATTGATAAATCCATCAGAATGGGCAATGCGATCGTTTTTTGGTAGGCTGAATTATGATTTTGATAGTAAATATTTATTTGAAGCAAATTTTAGATACGATGGTACTTCAAAAGTTTCGCCTGATAATAGATGGGGATTTTTTCCATCATTTTCGGCAGGATGGTTGATTTCGAAAGAGAAATTTCTAAAAGATACAGATTGGATCAAGACTTTAAAGATTCGAAGTTCTTATGGTACATTAGGAAATCAAGATATTGGAACTTACTTATATCAGGATGTATTAGAAATCGATAATGTCAATTATTCATTTGATAATGAAACCCTGCAACAAGGAGCTGTTCTAGAGGTTTTTAGAGATCAGGGGATTAAATGGGAATCTACAAGTGTTTTAGATATAGGTCTTGATTTTCAGTCTAAGAATAATTTGATAGGAATAACATTTGATTGGTTTAGAAAACACACTTACGATATTTTAGCTTTTCAGCCAGTTCCGGCAAGTCTTGGCTTAGATGAACCAACTCTTAACGATGGAGAAATGCTAAATAAGGGTTTTGAACTGGAGCTTACCCATAGAAATAGCATCGGAGAATTTAATTATAATGCAAACTTCTTATTCTCGAGGATTAGAAATGAGCTTCTAGAAATACGGGTGCCAAATTACGGATCTAGAATTAGGGAAGAAGGTCTTCCATACGATTCTCATTACTTATATGAGTGGGATGGCATTTTTCAAATAGAAGATATTAATAATCCGGATGTTCCTTTTCATCAATTAAATGCGAATCCTAGACCTGGAGATCTTAAAATGAAAGATCAAAATGGAGATGGAGTAGTAGACGCAGAAGATAGAATAGTAGTAGATGGGGCGTATCCTGATTTCACTTATTCTTTTGGATTTAATGCTAACTATAAAAATTTTACTTTCAGTGCTTTCTTTCAGGGAGTTAAGGGGATAAAGGCAAGATTAGAAAATTGGGGGGTCGATCCTTATATGCAAGGAACCGCACCAACACAAGAATGGAGAAATGCATGGACTCCAGAAAATCCAACTAATGCTCTTCCAGCTTTATATATTGCTGGCTACCCAGGTGTTGCTAGCTATAAAGCTTCGACCTTTTATTTAAAAGATGCATCATATTTAAGATTGAAGAATATAAATATAGGGTACGATTTGCCAAGTAGTGTTTTACAAACATTAAATGCCAAAAGAATTAATGTTTATTTCTCGGCAGATAATCTTTTGACTATTACAGATTTCGAAGGGGGCGATCCGGAAAGGACATCGCTTACTGGGAATTTGGCACAATATCCTCAAGCCAAAGTTTACAATTTTGGATTAAATGTTACTTTTTAAATAAAAATAATATGAAAAGTTTAAATATAATTATTCTGGTAATGAGTGCGATGCTAATCTTGTCCTGTAATGATGACTTTTTAGATAAAAATCCACCAGATACAATTTCTACCCAAAACTTCTGGACTTCACAGGAAGATGTAGAAACTGCCTTAGCGGGGGTATATTATAGACTACAAGAAAATTTTCTTGGCTATGAAAGAGTATATTTAGATGGATTAACAGATAATGCCTTTCTTGATCCCGGAAATTCTAACCAGTCCAATCTGGGAAATGTGGCATTAGGGAATATTTCGGCAAATTTGGGAGGAGCCATTCCAAATATGTATGAAACTCCTTACCGCGTTATTGTAGCTTGTAATTATTTTTTAGATAATATTGATAAGGCACCTATAGAGCAATCAGAAATTTTAACTTATAGAGCAGAAGTACGATTTATTAGAGCTTTAGCCTACTTTGATTTAGTAAGAACTTTTGGAGGAGTAATAATCTATCGAGATTATCCTCAAAATTTAGAAGAGGTTAAAATTGCAAAAAGCACCGTTCAGGAGGTATATTCTTTTATCCAGGAAGATCTGCAATTTGCCATAGATAATTTGCCACGAAAAGATTTTCAAGGTCATGCTGTGAAAGGTAGTGCTAATAGTCTTATGGGGCGTGTATTAATTACTCAAGAAAAATTTGGTGAAGCTTTGCCCTATTTAAAAGCGGTCATTGATTCTGAAGTTTTTGGTCTTGCAAACAATTACAAATTATTATTTCTCACAAATGGGCAAATAGATCCCTCCATTAATAAAGAAATAATTTTTGCAACTCAATACCTTTCGCCTAATAATCCTCAAAGAATTAGACCGGGTGCAGGTGGCCATGATGTTGAGTTAGGATGGTACTCATTGCTTCAGCCTTATAAAGACCTGGTTGATAGTTACGAAATGATTGATGGTAAACTGCCAGAGAATTCTGCGATTTACAATCCCAATAATCCTTACGAAAATAGAGACCCGCGTTTAGATATGACGATCAAACTTCCTAACGAAATTTGGAAGAATAACCAAGGCGAAGTATGGGATGGAAGCTATAATTCTTATACAGGATTTCTTACTGAAAAGTATGTAGATCTTTCAAAGGCACCGTTTACTTTCTCCACAGCTATAAACACCGATCAGGACTATATACATATCCGCTATGCTGATGTTCTGCTAATGTTTGCTGAAGCTCAAAACGAGGTTAATGGCCCTAATGATATGGCATATAATACAATAGATGAAGTTCGAAATAGGCCAGGTGTAGAAATGCCTCCTGTAGACAGAACGCGATACAACACTAAAGAAGAGTTAAGAAATTATATACGTAGAGAAAGAAGAGTAGAATTAGCACTTGAAGGTATAAGGTATAATGATTTAAAAAGATGGAAAATTGCAGAAGATGTTATTTCAAACATAACAAACCCTTTAGGGCAAAATCCAATCTTTAGAGATTTTAACTATCTTATGCCTTTCCCTCAATCTGAATTAGATAACAATCCAAATTTAGTGCAAAATCCAGGATACTAAAATTATATTCACGATTCAGAAAAAAATCTATGTTTTAAAAAACATGATTAAAATATAAGATTTAATTATTACCTCAAGGCTGAATTTGGCGTTTATCCAGGTATTATTCGTTTAATATCATCCATTAGTTTTTGAAATCATCAAACAGTAAAATATTATGAAAAAAACGATAGTAAAGGCTATTTTAGGGATAAGCTTTTTTTTTATTAATCTGTTTGTTCATGCTCAGTCTAAACAAGTTGAAGGGACAGTTAAAGATGAAAATAATATACCGCTACCCGGAGTTAACATTCGAATAAAAGGGACCAATGCAGGAACTCAGTCTGATTTTGATGGTAACTTTAGTATTGAAGCCAACGATGGACAAATTTTGATATTTAGTTTTGTTGGAACGAAAACGATTGAGAAGTTAGTGGAAGAAAATCAAAACTATGATGTTGTTATGGCATCAGATCAGGCAAGTCTGGAGGAAGTTGTAATTGTTGGTTATGGTAAAAAAAATAAAAGAAATATAACCGGTTCGGTAAGTTCAGTGGAAACTGAGCAAATTGAATCGCAACCTAATACAAATGTGGCTCAGGCACTTCGTGGTAGGGTTGCAGGTGTGCAGTTCAATGATAATGGAAGACCTGGACAAGGAGGCAGCATTCTCATAAGGGGGCAAGCATCCTTGACTGCTGGAAACGATCCCTTAATTATTGTGGATGGAGCTTTTTTTTACGGAGAATTAGCAGATATTAATCCTAACGACATTGAATCCATGCAGGTACTTAAAGATGCTAGTGCAACCGCAATTTATGGCTCGAGAGCATCTAATGGTGTTATACTTATATCTACAAAAACTGGGGTGCAGGGTAAACCAACGATTAGATTAAATGTATATTCTGGGATATCAGATTATTATGATAAGGTGCCTCTATATGGTCCAGAAGCTTACCTTCAACGTAGACGCGATTTTAATATTCAAAATGCAAATGAAGGAGAAACACCTATTACCGATGTAGAACGAATTTTAGATACTGAAACTGAATTAGAGCAATATAATGCCGGAAAAACAATAGATCCCTGGGAATTTATTGCGCAAGATGCAATACAGCAATCTTATAACTTAAGTATCTCCGGAAGAATGGATAATACTAGTTATTATTTATCCGGTAATTTAGTGAAAGAAGAAGGTTTGATCTATGGAGACCAATCAGAAAGAATTTCTATACGTATGAACTTGGAAAACAATATTACAGATTGGTTGAAGATAGGCCTGAATAGCTCTTACACACAAAGAGATTTGTCTGGCATTCCAGCCTCACTATCTTCAACATATTGGCTAAGTCCTTATGCTAAAGTTTACGATGATAATGGAGATTTACTACCTTACCCAACAAATGATCAATTAGTTACAAATCCTTTATTTGATGCTTCACAAAGAAAGAATGAAGAAGTTTCAAATAATCTTTTTGCAAATATTTTCGCAGAAATAAACTTTCCATTTTTGGATGGTCTGTCTTATTCTTTTAATTATAATCCAAATATTCAATGGGATAGAGATTATACATTTATTCCTATTTATATAAAAAATGGGATAAATAATACAGGAGCGGCAGGTAAGACAAATGAAAATGAATTCAACTGGCAAATAGAGCATATTTTAAAATATGCTAAAAATTGGGGCGAACATGCTTTAGATCTCACTTTGCTTTATGGTAATAATAGTAGTTTTTACGAAACTACGACTGCTGAATCAAGTAATTTTTTTACGGATGTAAATGGTTGGAATAATCTTAATATAGGAGAAGTTCAGAACTCATATTCATATGCTGAAGACAGAACTGGAACTTCTGAAATGGGAAGATTAAATTATCAATATTTAGACAGGTATCTTGTTACCTTAACAATCAGGCGTGATGGTTCATCAGTTTTCGGTACAAATAATAAATACGGAATTTTTCCTTCAATGGCATTAGGATGGATAGCATCTGAAGAAAATTTTTTAAACCATGTTAATGAAATTGATTTATTAAAATTTAGGTTGTCTTTTGGACAAGTAGGTAATCAATCCATAGATCCTTATTCTTCTTTAGATCGTTCTGCTTTCGATCAATATGTTTTTGGCGACGGCAGTCAGACCTATACGGGCTCTTTTCCACTCTCTGGAAATATGCCTAATCCAAATTTAAAATGGGAAACATCTACATCTTTCAACGCCGCAGTAGATTTTACAATTTTAGACAGAAGAATAGATGGTACAGTTGAATATTATGATACTAAGACAATAGATTTATTAACGGCAAGAAGCATTCCTGTGATAAATGGATTTTCTAGTGTGCTCACAAATATCGGTGAATTAAATAATAAAGGTTTAGAAGTAAGCCTTTCTACGATTAATATAGATTATCCTAATTCACAATTTCGATGGAGCTCATCAATTATTTTTTCAACTAATAAAAACAAAATTGTTCGTCTATATGGGAATGATAATAATAGAGATGGTATTGAAGATGATGATGTTAGTAACCGTTGGTTTATAGGTCAACCTATTAATTCAAATTTCGATTACGTATTTGACGGTATTTATCAGGAAGGAGATGATATTCCAGAGGGTTATATGCCAGGATGGGTAAAAGTAAAAGACATAAATAATGATGGAAGCATTACACCTGAAGATCGAACAATTATTAGTCAGGGGCAACCAAAATATAGACTCGGATTAGGAAATAATTTTGAATACAAAAATTTCTCCTTTTCGTTTTTTGTAAATAGTGCACAGGGTTGGGAAGCACCTTTAAATATTCTGGATCCAAGCGGTTATTCAGGAAATAGTTTTCCAGGAAGATCTGTAAATATGGTTAATGCGGGTTATTGGACCCCTGAGAATCAATCCAACACAAGACCATCCCTTAACTGGACTAATCCATTAGGAATGTCTTTTTATCAAAGCAAAGATTTTATATGGCTTCAGGATGCTACACTAGCTTATAAATTTGATTCTGATTTTGTAAACTCTTTAAATATGAAAAATTTGAAAATTTATTTAAGCGGAAGAAATTTACTGATTTTTACAGATTGGATGGGGCCTGATCCCGAAAGTGGATATAACAATATAAATAATTTATATCCTTCAGCTAGGACCATAGTAGGCGGGCTTGATTTAAGTTTTTAATAAAAATTCTTGATATGAAATTACATAAAAATCTACTGAAATATATATTATTTGGAGCAAGTTTTCTAATGTTTCTTAGTTCATGTAATAAAGAATTTTTGGAAGAAGAACCATTGGGCTTTCCAAATTCTAATAACATCTTAAAAGATATAGGCGGTTTTGAAAGTGCAATTGTAGCATTACATGTTGCGGCTAGAGAAATGTATTTTTATCCTGATGGTTCGAGAATGAACTCTTTATGGCTTGGAACCGATGTGGCATATACGGGGGACAGATCACTTGCCGATTTTGAGAATTACCAAACTTGGTTAACACCAACTCAATTTTCTGTGGAATTCTATTGGGATTGGGCATATTTGGATGTTATTCCAAGAGCAAATACTATCATAGAATTTGCGAATGGTCCAGATGCGGTTTGGGAGAGTGAAGAACAAAAAAATACCGTTACAGCTGAAGCCCGGTTTTTTAGAGGTTATGCATATAATATTTTAGCAAAACTTTATGGAGATGTTCCTCTAGTTAATCAGATTTATAATAATCCAAAGACTGATTTTGTGAGAAGTCCTAGAATAGATGTTTACGATTTTGCCAAAGAGGATCTTGAATTTGCAAGCCAGTGGCTACCAGTAGAGGCACCTTTTGATGGACGAATTGAGAAGGGCGCTGCAGACCATCTATTGTCTGAAATATATATAAGTCTAGGTGATTTTGATGCTGCAGTGGCAAGTGCTTCTAAAGTTATAGAATCTCCAAGATATGAATTGATGACTGAAAGATTTGGGAATTATCTTGACAAGCCGGGAGATGTTTTCGCAGATTTATTTAAGGATGAAAATCAAAATCGTTCTAGTACTACCAATACAGAAACAATATGGGCTTTGCAATTCGAATTTCAAACTCCAGGAGGAACAGCCGGGGGCGCCAAATGGTATTCTAATGGATGGTTAAGGGCGTGGGGACCTAAATGGTGGGATATAAAAGATCCGCAGGGTAATTCTGGAATGCAGCTTACAACAGATAGTTTAGGGAGAGGAGTCGCCTGGGTTCGACCTTCAGCATATTACTATGATAAGATATGGAATGAAGATCCGATGGATATGAGAAATTCGAAATACAATATTAAAAGAGAATATTATTATAATAATCCTGATTCTCCTTATTTTGGAGAGAAAGTAAATCCCTCAATTACGAATCTTGATACATTAGTTCAGTATTATCCGATGATTATGAAAATAGAACCACAGTTATTTCCTGAAGGTCCAACTTATGGTAGAGCCTTTAAGGATACTTACGTTATGCGACTTGCAGAAACATACTTATTGAGAGCGGAGGCATATTTTCGTAATGGTAATCTTGAAGAAGCTGCAAACGATATAAATACGCTTAAAAAGCGAGTCAAGGCAGAATTGATAACAGCATCAGATATAAACATAGATTATATATTGGATGAACGTGCCAGAGAACTAATTATTGAAGAACCAAGGCGTTTAACTTT
This sequence comes from Zunongwangia sp. HGR-M22, assembly GCF_027594425.1. Taxonomy (NCBI): domain Bacteria; kingdom Pseudomonadati; phylum Bacteroidota; class Flavobacteriia; order Flavobacteriales; family Flavobacteriaceae; genus Zunongwangia; species Zunongwangia sp. HGR-M22. Next base: position 2,842,536 of record NZ_CP115159.1, on the reverse strand, counting down.
AAATCGATTGGGTTTGTTGTACGAACGGGTAAGAAAATATAATCCGGAAAGTAGTTCAAGTGTACAGGATTATCACAATCTTTTTCCTATTCCTCAATCTGCTATAGACGCTAATATTGATTCAGAACTCCGCCAAAATCCTGGTTACTAATTTATTTTTTGTATAAAAAATCTAAGCTTTCCAACTCTAACTCGGAAATTAAATGAGATCATTTTTTAAACTAGTTATATTTTTTACTTACGTATTTTTTCTTTCAGAAGCCTTTGCCCAGCAAACAGAAATTCAATATTTATCTGGTACCGGTAGTGACCAGACTGTAGACTGGAAATTTATGGTTGATGATGGGAGAAAAGCAAACGAATGGACCACAATTCCTGTACCTTCTAATTGGGAGCAATTCGGTTTTGGAACTTATAATTACGGACATGCAGAAGACGATGAAAGAGGGAAGGAAACAGGTCATTATAAGTACGAATTTAATATTCCATCAGAGTGGAAAAATAAACAAATAGAAATCGTTTTTGAAGGTTCAATGACGGATACCGAGGTAAAAATCAATGGAAAACTGGCAGGCCCGGTACATCAAGGAGCTTTTTATCGTTTCAAATACAATATTTCAGATTTACTGAATTTTGGTTCTGAACATAATTTACTGGAAGTGAGCGTCAAAAAACATTCCACAAATGAATCCGTGAATCAGGCCGAAAGACATGCCGATTACTGGATTTTTGGCGGGATTTTTCGTCCGGTATACTTACAGGCAAAACCTATTCAAAATATAGAAAGAGTAGCTATTAATGCGCAGGCCGATGGTCAGTTTGAAGCAGAAATTTTTTGTAATAATATTCATAGAAATGGGAGTCTGGATGCTCAAATCTTTAGTTTAAATGGAGATCCGGTTGGGGAGACTTTTACCATTGACCTTAATAGGGGCTCAAATTCCGTAATAGTTCAATCAAATTTTGAAAATATCCAAACTTGGAATCCTGAAGATCCAAATTTATACAAGGTAGAGTTCAGATTGAAAAATAATAGTAAAACTATTCATAAACTCACACAAAACTTCGGTTTTAGAACAATCCAATTGCGAGAGCGAGATGGAATATATGTAAACGGAACAAAAATAAAGTTTAAAGGTGTAAACAGACATACATTTTGGCCTACTACTGGTCGTGCTTCAAGTAAAACCAGAAGTATTGAAGATGTTGAGTTGATTAAAAGCATGAATATGAATGCGGTGCGTATGTCACATTATCCACCCGATCAACATTTTCTGGATGTTGCTGATTCCTTGGGACTCTTTGTACTTGATGAACTTGCCGGATGGCATGCATCATATGATACTGAAGTAGGTAGCAAGTTAGTAAAGGAAATGGTTATTCGAGATGTTAATCATCCTTCTATTGTATTTTGGGATAATGGTAACGAAGGAGGTCATAATACAGATCTAGACTCACTTTTTCAGAAATATGATATTCAAAATCGAAGAACCATTCATCCTTGGCAAACCTTTAATGGTTTGTCTAATGAGCATTATCGACCTTATAATTATGGAGTAGGTACTTACTGGAATGGCCGGAATGTTGTTTTTCCAACTGAATTTTTACACGGAATGTATGATGGTGGAGCTGGTGCTGGTTTGAATGATTTTTGGAATAAAATGATATGGGACAATCCACTTGCTGCAGGAGGATTTATTTGGGTTTTTGCTGATGAAGGAGTGAAGCGAACAGACACCGGTGAAATCGATACCTATAATGGTGCTGCAGCTGATGGTATTTTGGGTCCGTTTCACGAAAAAGAAGCAAGTTACTATGCAATCAAAGAAATCTGGTCTCCGATTCATTTTCAGAATATAAATATTACGGAATATTTCAAGGGCAAATTGAAAATTGAAAATCGATATTTCTACACCAATTTAAAAGAAATTAATTTTAGCTGGAAATTGGAAAGTTTGTCTGGATCCAATCAAGACTTAAAAACGAAGCCGTTTACAGATAAAGCCAACTCACCAGACATTGCGCCCGGGGCCAGTGGATATCTAAACCTTTCACTTCCTGGAAACTGGCAAAATTACGATGTGATGTATATGACCGCCACAGATAATTTTGGCAGAGAAATTTATAGCTGGAGCTGGCCTTTACAATTTCCAAAAGAAGTTATCGATAAGCTGCTCTCAAAGAAATCTGAAGGTTCAGTCCAAATGACTGAAAATGATACTCAAATTACGGTAAAGGCAGGTGGGATTGAATTTGAAATTGGTAAAAATGACGGATTATTAAAAAAAGTTGCTAATCAAAATGGCATCATTCCTTTTAATAATGGCCCTCATCTTAGTGCAGGAAAAGTTGAATTTAAATCTCTTAAAACTCAAAAATCTGGTGATACCTTATCGGTAATTTCATCATTTGAAGAGGAATCGAGGATGAAAGAATTTACCTGGACATTTTATCCTTCGGGCTGGGTAAAACTGGAAATTTATTACAAACCAGAAGAATACGATGTAGATTTCGATTATATGGGTGTAGATTTTTCATATCCCGAAAATTTAGTCGAAGCCGTTACATGGCTTGGAGATGGTCCTTATCGAGTTTGGAAAAACAGAATGCAGGGCGTAGAATATGGAATTCATCGAAAAGATTATAACAATACTGTAACTGGTGTTTCACCGATAGTTTATCCTGAATTTAAAGGATATCATTCGAATTTGTACTGGACAAAAATTGAATCAAAACAACAGTCGTTTTTGGTAGCAACGGCTACCGATGATGTATTTTTGAGATTATATACTCCTGAATATCCTCAAAAGGAGTTCGAAGCTCGAACGTCACCTCCTTTTCCAGAACAGGATATTTCTTTTATGCAGGCAATTCCTGCTATTGGAAGTAAAACAAATCAGCCAGAACGGCTTGGGCCAGATGGGCAAAAAAATATTTTCTTCGATTACGGCACATTTGATGATTGGCGGATAAGAAGCAAAAAGATGACATTATTTTTTGATTTTTCAGCAGGTCAATAGTTGTTTTTCAGCTTTAAAGTTGATTTTTTGTTTTTCTTCAAGTAAGTACAGGATAGGTTTAATGTGTTGAATAATTATCATTGATGTAATTAAACAACATGCTCAACTATGTTATCTAAAATTTACTTAAGACTTCTATCAATATTGCTTCTTCTGTTTGGATCATTTTCTCATGCCGCAGAGATTTATGTTTCCCCAAATGGTAAAGATAGTAATACAGGAGATAGTTTAAATCCATTGGCAACAGTTTCAGCTGCGCTTCGAAAAGCCAGGGAATTAAGAAGATTAAATAAACTGGATGAAAATGAAGGTATTCAAATAATTATAGAGGATGGTATTTACCGACTTTATGAGCCAATTCTATTACGTCCGGAAGATTCTGGAACATTAGATTCCCCTACAGTCATAAAATCAGCCGATAAATCGAAGCCTGTTTTTTCAGGAGGCATAGAAATTCAAAACTGGAAAAAAGCGAATACCACTAACTTAAATATTGATTCAGCAATTAATAATAATCTTTGGGTTGCAGATTTGCCGCTGTTCGGGGGAAATTCGATTCAGTTTAGACAAATCTGGGTAGATGGTCAAAAAGCAAGGCGTGCGACAAATCTTGGGGAGCAGAAGCTAAATAGAATTCTTTCTGTAGATTCTGAAAATGAGATTATGTGGATCCCGACTCCTAATTTGGATTTTAAAAATCCGGAAGATCTTGAATTTGTAATTCACCAGTGGTGGGCTATCGCCAATCTTCGTGTTAAATCACTGGAAAGGCATGGGGATAGCACAGCAGTGAAATTTCATCAACCTGAGAGTAAAATTGAATTTGAACATCCGTGGCCGGCACCGTTTATAGATTCTAAAAAGGAGTATAACGGAAATTCGGCATTTTATTTTACTGGAGCCGCCGAATTGTTGAGCGAACCTGGAGAATGGTACCTCGACAAAAGAAACCTTAAAGTTTACTATTACCCGAAAAACGGAAAGGACCCTAATAATTCTGAAATTATTGTTCCTGCTTTAGAAAGTCTTGTAGAGATTAAGGGAACTTTGGATAAAACAGTTTCTAATATTCAATTTGAAAATATAAGTTTTCAGCATTCTACATGGATGCGCCCATCACAAAAAGGTCATGTACCGCTTCAGGCCGGTTGGTCTATAATCGATGCCTATAAATTAGAAGAACCAGGAACACCAGACAAAGCCGCATTGGAAAATCAAGCATGGATAGAAAGACAGCCAGCTGCATTTGAAGTATCCAATGCCAATAATATTAAAATTATTGGATGCAAATTCAGTCATTTAGCTGCTACTGGATTAGATCTTATTAGTGGTGTGGCTGAAAGTGAAATTGCGGGTAATGTTTTTGAGGATGTAGGAGGAACCGCTATTCAGGCGGCTTTTTTTGGAGGGGCTGAATTTGAGGCTCACTTGCCATATCAACCAAAAGATGAACGGGAAATAGTACACCACCTAAATATTCATAATAATTACATAACTAATGTTACTAACGAAGATTGGGGATGTGTAGGCATTAGTATTGGTGTCGCTCACGATATTGATATTAGTCATAATGAAGTTTCAGATATCAATTATAGTGGGATTTGTTTGGGTTGGAGCTGGACTAAAACGATTTCGATCGCTAAGAATAATAGGATTCACGCTAATAGGATTCACAATTTCGCTAAGCAAATGTATGATGTAGGCGGTATTTATACCCTTTCTGCCCAGCCAAATACAGAGATTAGTGAAAATGCAATATATGATCTAAACGAGGCACCTTATGCGCACATGCCACATCATCATCAATATATTTATTACGATGAGGGCTCTTCCTACATAAGATCTATAAATAACTGGACCGAAAAGGATAAATTTTTTGAGAACAGTCCGGGACCGGGTAATTTATGGGAAAACAATGGTCCTGGAGTAGCAAAAGAAATTAAGGATAATGCAGGTCTACAACCTGAGTTTCAACAAATAAAAAATGAGTAAAGAAAACAAAAAGTTACGATTAGGGATTTTAGGTTTGGGAGAAGGTAGAAGTACTATTTCTGCAGCACTTTCCAGTCCTAAGATTGAATTGGTGAAGATGTGTGATCTCAATCTCGAAGTTTGTAAGAAAAGAGCAAAGGAATTTGATTTTTATGAATATACTACAAAATTTGAAGATTTGCTTAATGATCCTACCGTAGAGGCTATAGCAATCTACACCCCAGATCATTTGCATGCTGCTCATATTAAACTGGCGCTGGAACATGATAAACACGTAGTTTGTACGAAACCCTTGATTGATGATCTTAAAGAAGCTTCTGAATTAGTTGAGCTTCAGGTAAAAACTGGAAAAAAGTTATTTGTAGGCCAGAGCAGTAGGTTTTTTCAACCGATGAAACGACAACGACAGGATTTTGAGAATGGTTTAATTGGAGATTTAGTTACTGTGGAAGCCTATTATAATGCAGATCATCGATGGTTTCTGGAAAAACCCTGGGCCCTGGAAAATTCTTTTAAATGGCTATATGGAGGCTTAAGCCATCCGGTAGACTTCATTAGATGGTATTTGCCAGAAATTGAAGAAGTAATGGGGTATGGCATGCTTAGCAAAAATGGTAAAAACGGTGGTCTTAAAAATTACGACACCATGCAGTTTATATATAAATCCAAAGATGGTAGAATTGCCAGGGTTGGAGGTGCCTATTCAGGACCAGTACAACCAGTACAGAGAGACAGTGAAATGAGCTGTATTCTTCGCGGAAATTTAGGTTGTAGCCAAGGAGATTATATGGATTTACGATACGCTATAACAGATAAAGATGGTGAAGAACGTATAATAACGTGGGAACATAAGTTAAAGCATTTTTTCAGGTTTGAAGGGAAAAGTCATCATGCCGGAGAATACGAGAACTATTTAAATTATTTTGCCGATAGTATTCATCAGGATTTTACCGCATACCCCGATTTAATAGAAGGAATAGGTACAATTGTTCTATTAAAGGCTATGGAGAGATCTCTTGATTCTGGTAAACCGGAAAAAATTTCAACAATTATTGAGGAATTCAATCTGCAGAAACTACTATCCTAAATTTTAAGATTATTTATGGAAATTCATGAGTTATTGACCATAACTGATTTTATCGTTGTGGGTGTATATATTTTAATTCTTGTAGGGATAGGCTACTGGGCCAGCTTTAGAGATAAAAAAGATGTAGACGAGAATCTATTTTTAGCAGGTAATTCCCTTAACTGGACTAGTATTGGTTTTACCATGTGGGGAACAAACGTTGGGCCTTCAATGTTGATAGCCTCCGCTAGTATTGGCTATACCACAGGTATTGTAGCGGGAAATTTTGCCTGGTATGCTTTTATTTTTATTTTTTTACTGGCCGTAGTATTTGCTCCGCGTTATCTAGGTGCAAAAACACAAACTTTACCCGAATTTATGGGGAAACGTTTTGGTAATTCTACGCAAAATATTTTGGCCTGGTATACGATAGTAACGGTATTAATTAGCTGGCTATCTCTTACACTTTTTGCAGGAGGTATTCTTATTCAGCAGATTTTAGGAATTCCCATGTGGCTATCCATTATCGTTTTAATCATCATAGCTTCTTTTTTTACTATCGCTGGTGGCCTCAAAGCTATCGCTGCTACCAATGTATTTCAGATGGTTTTATTGATTGTGGTTTCATTAGCATTAACAATAACCGGGATTTACAAAATTGGGGGTGCAGAAAGGCTAATTTCAGAAACTCCTTCAGAGTATTGGAATCTTTTTCTTCCAGCCGATGATGCTAACTATCCATGGCTTGCTATTGTCTTAGGATATCCGGTAATGGGAGTTTGGTTTTGGTGTACAGATCAATCAATGGTACAATCGGTCCTGGGAGCGCAAAATATTAAACAGGGGCAGCTTGGCGCCAATTTTACCGGTTGGCTTAAAATACTGGATGTGCCTTTATTTATTCTTCCAGGAGTAATTTGCTTTATTCTTTATCCCGAATTACAAAATCCAGATGAGGCTTACATGACCATGGTGACCAAAATGTTTCCTGTTGGTATGACAGGTCTCGTGATGGCAGTTTTAATCGCAGCCTTGGTAAGTACTATAGATTCGGCTTTAAATGCTTTAAGTACTGTTTTTACAATGGATATTTATGTGAAGAAATTTAAACCTGAAGCAACCCAAAGACAAGTGGTTAAGATTGGGCGAATAGTAACTGTAATAGGAGCGGTATTAGCCATTTTTATCACGCTTGCGATAAATAGTATCAAAGGATTAAATCTTTTTGACGTTTTTCAATCAATTCTAGGATTCATTGCACCACCAATGTCGGTAGTTTTCTTGTTTGGTGTACTTTGGAAGAAAACCACCACCCGTGCCGTAAATATCATTCTTATTTTAGGAACCATTCTTAGCATGGGCATAGGCGTCTTCTATTTATGGGTTTTCCCAGCAGCCAATTATAATTTTTGGCCACATTTTCTATTGCTTTCTTTTTACATTTTCGTGTTTCTTTCTGTACTAATTGTGATTCTTTCGCTTAACGATAAATCGAAAAACCAATATGTAAGTACGCTGGACTATGGAGAATTATCAAAATTGAAACCTTCAGCTAAAGTGATGTGGGCCGCCTTATTTATCGTAATGATAGGTCTTTATATATTCTTCAACGGAAATTAAAAAGCGTTAATGAAAACCATTTTAAGTACATTCTTCATCATTTTTTCAATGCAACTGAATGCTCAGATTGCAATTTCATTTGATAAAGAATCACCAAGAATAAATTTTGGTTCAGAACGGTTGATGCTGGAACTGGATCGTATTGGAGAAGATATTCGATTCCTTGAAGACGTGCCAAACGGTTTTTCAGAATCAAGACTAATCATTGTAGCTGAAAAAGATTCTGATTGGTTTAGAACACATATTTTTAAAAGTGATCTGCCCAAAATTACCAATTCAAAGGAAGCTTTCAGAATTTCTTCGGAAGGAAATAAAATATATGTCATAGGGAATGACGAGTCCGGTGCACTTTATGGAGCATTGGAGCTTGCCGATAGAATTAAATCTGAAGAAAAATTACCGAAAAATCTCGATTTTGGTGATCAGCCGGAGATGGTTTTGCGTGGAACTGCTATAGGAATGCAAAAAATGAATATTCTTCCCGATAGGCATGTTTATGAATATCCATATACTCCAAAAAACTTTCCCTGGTTTTATGATAAGGAACTATGGATAAAATATTTGGATATGTTGGTTGAAAATCGATATAATTCCTTGTATTTATGGAACGGGCATCCATTTGCGTCTTTAGTGAAATTAGAAGATTATCCCTATGCACTTGAAGTAGATGAAGAAACTTTCAGAAAAAACGAAGAAATATTTGAATTTCTAACAACAGAAGCTGATAAACGCGGAATTTGGGTAATTCAAATGTTTTATAATATTATCGTTTCCAAACCTTTTGCAGAACATCATAATATCCCTACTCAGGATAGAGGACGTGAAATTACTCCGTTACTGGAAGATTATACTCGAAAATCAATAGCCGCTTTTATAGAGAAATATCCTAATGTTGGGCTTCTGGTCGCACTGGGAGAAGCTATGAGCGGCATTGAAAATGATATAAGCTGGTTTACGAATACCATTATTCCCGGCGTGAAGGATGGCATGCAACGACTGGGAAGAGAAGATGAACCACCAATCATTTTGAGAGCGCACGATACTGATGCTCCAAAGGTTGTGCAGGCTGCGTTTCCCATGTATAAAAATCTCTATACCACACATAAGTATACTGGTGAGTCTTTAACGACTTATGAACCACGAGGTCCTTGGACAAAAATCCATCAGGATTTAAGTAATCTGGCTTCGGTACATATTTCAAACGTTCATATCCTTGCAAACCTGGAGCCATTTCGTTTTGGTTCTCCTAATTTTATTGAAAAGACAGTTAAAGCTATGCATGAAGTTCACGGAGCAAATGCCTTGCATCTGTATCCTCAAACTTCTTATTGGGACTGGCCATATACCGCAGATAATACGGCACCCCGTTTACTGGAAATGGATCGAGATTGGATCTGGTATAGCGCCTGGGGAAGATATGCCTGGCAAAAAGAAAGAGAAAGAAATGAAGAAATTGAATTCTGGAGCGACGAATTTTCTAAAAAGTATGGCACTGATCGGGCTGCCTCTGAACAAATTCTAACGGCTTATGAGGAGACCGGAGAAATTGCTCCTAAAACATTACGAAGATTTGGAATAACTGAAGGGAACAGGCAAACCTTATTACTAGGTATGTTTATGAGTCAGTTGGTTAATCCATATAAGTGGCGCGTTTATCCGGGATTTTATGAATCCACCGGGCCAGAAGGAGAAATTTTGATTGAATACGCCGAAAAAGAATTTAATAATGAACCACATATCGGAGAAACACCCCTACAAATTATTCAGGAAATTGAGGACCATGGTAAAAAAGCTGTTGAGGCAATAGATAAGACAGAACCGAATGTAAGTAAAAATAAAGATGAATTCATTCGACTTCAAAATGATATTCGTGCGTATAAAGCATTTGCATATTTCTTTTCTGAAAAAGTAAAAGCGGCCATGCTTGTATTAAGATATGATCATTCGGGAGAGAAAAATGCTCTTTTAAAAGCAATCCCTCATCTAGAAAACAGTTTGAAACACTATCGTAAACTGGTTGAATTGACCGACGGAAATTATTTTTATGCTAATAGTATGCAAACATCCATGAGGCGGATTCCTACTGGTGGAGATGATGGAAAATATAAGCTGTGGTCTGAAATGTTACCGCTTTACGAACAGGAATTAGAAAATTTTAGAAAAAATTTAAATAATATTGACTCTTCAGTAAAATCTGATTCACAGGACAAAAAAGTTAAAGCATGGACACCTGCTGAAGTTAAAATTCTCTCGGGGCAGGAAACTTATTCGGTTGCAGTGGGAAGTCTTGTATATGATAAAATGAGTGCGCAAATTATTAAAGCTGCTCCTGAAATTTCAAAACTAACCGGCGTAAAATTTAAGGAGAAGAATCAGATAGCAAATGGAACAATTCTCAAGTTTGAAAACTCAAAACCTGTGAAAGTGGTGGTAGGATTTTTTGAAGATGCCGAGGATACAGAAAATCTAATAGCTCCTACCTTAGAAAATAATGCAGCGGGTAATATTATGGGACAGGCTGATATTGCAATTGCTAATGCTTTGAAATTGGATGGTTATCCCAAAATAAATATACATACCTATCACTTCGAGACCGGTAAAAATGAACTTCAATTGGAAAAAGGAAGAGTGTTAATACTTGGATTTATCCCGGCAGTGCAAAAAATAAATAGCAGGGATGCGGGTCTTGTAGGTGAAAAATCGGTAGACTGGCTATTTCAGGATTCTAATTAAAAGGAATAACAGGGAGGTACAGGATAAATTCATAATAAATTTTAGGGATATTTCAACAATAACTTAGGCCTATTAGTTCATGAAATCATTGAAATACTCCTTTATAAAAATTGCCGTACTTCTAATAATATCCCTTTGTAGTTGTAATATCGCCATTTCCCAGGAAGAGAATATGAGGGAAAGCAGTGCAACCTGGATTTGGTATCCTGGCGATTTCGAAATTTGGCTTAGCAATAAGATGCAAGTACGTCGTACAGAGCGAGAAGCGGTATTTCCGCCATTATGGGGCTATTACAGTCCGTTTCCATTGGTTACTTTTCAGACGGAAGTCGACTTGCCGGAAGCAGATGAGGTTAGTATTTATTCAGAAGGTTCTTTTCAGTTACTGATTGACGGTGAACAAATTTATGGTCAGCCAAAATCTCTCACAATAGAAGCAGGGAAACACACTATCTCGCTTAAAGTTTATAATCAGGAATTTTTACCGTCTATTTATATACGGGGAAAATATATTAATTCAGATGAATCCTGGATCGTTACCAACGAAGATAAGTTATGGATTGATGAAGAAGGAAAAGCGCAACAGTCGGGTACACCCTGGAAATCAGTGGGTTACTGGAAATTTAATTCGCCTAATGAAAATCCTTCAGACTTCAGGCTGGAAACCGAACCCTGGAATGCAAAAAAAAGAGAGAAAGTAGGAAATGGGGAATTAGTCGATTTTGGTAAGGAAACTTTTGGTTATATAAAAGTTCATGGCTTGAAGGGAGAAGGACAGCTTTCTTTGTATTATGGCGAATCCCGTGAAGAAGCGATGGATTCTGCCAGGTGTGAAACACTGGATTATATTCAGTTTGATGGCAATCAACCTTCAGAATATACACATGACGAATCTAAAGCATTTCGTTACGTCCAGTTACAGGCAGATGCCTCTATTGAATACGACTCTATTTCGATGTTGTACGAATACCTTCCACTGGATTATCGCGGGGAATTTAATTCTTCAGATGAATTGCTGAATGAAATCTGGGATGTTTCAGCCTATACAATGCACCTTACCTCCCGAGAATTTTTTATAGATGGAATAAAAAGGGATCGTTGGATTTGGTCTGGCGACGCTTACCAGAGTTATTTGATGAACTACTACCTTTTCTTCGATAATAATTCCGTAGAAAGAACGCTGCTTGCGTTAAGAGGAAAAGAACCGGTAACTGCGCATATCAATACCATTATGGATTATTCGCTGTATTGGTTTGTGGGAATATATGATTACTATCTCTATACTGGTGATACAAGTTTTATTGAACAGTTCTATCCAAGAATGAAAAGTCTTATGGAATTTGTTTTAGGAAGGCGTAATAAATCCGGATTCCTGGAGCCTTTAGAGGGTGACTGGGTTTTTATCGATTGGGCCGATGGCTTACCGAAGACAGGTGAAGTAAGTTTTGAACAAATGCTCCTGGCTAGAAGTCTGGAGGCTATGGCAAGAAGTGCAGAAATTGCCGGTGAAAATAACGACCAAAAGAGATATAAAAGTTTAGCTGAAGAAATGCAAAAAAAACTGTTCGATGTTTTTTGGGATGAAAAAAACCAGGTCATGAAGCACCAGAGAGTTAATGGTGAAATGCAGAATATTGTAACCCGTTATGCAAATATGTTCGGGATTTTCTTCAATTATTTCAATGAAGAACAGAAGCAAAGCGTAAAAGAGAAGGTTTTGTTGAACGATGATATTCTACTGATTACTACGCCTTATATGCGTTTTTACGAATTAGAGGCTCTTTGCGCTATTGGGGAGCAGGAATATGTTCTTGATGAAATTCGGGATTATTGGGGCGGAATGCTGGATTTAGGCGCCACTTCATTCTGGGAAAAATATGATCCTTCAGATGAAGGAGAACAGCATTTATCGATGTACGGACGGCCTTACGGGAAAAGCTTGTGCCATGCCTGGGGAGCTAGTCCTATTTATCTGTTCGGTAAATATTATTTAGGGGTCAAGCCAACTGCTCCAGGTTACGCGCAATATGAAATTAGGCCAAATCTTGGCGGACTCGATTGGATGGAAGGGAAAGTACCAACACCTAATGGCGAAATCGAAATATTTGCCAGTAAGAAAGAAATACGATTAACCGGAGTTAAAGGAGAAGGAAATTTAATTTTCAAAAGTAAATCGAAACCCAAGAGTTCAGAAACAATCAAAAGTCTGGGAAATGATGAATATGAAATGATCATCAATCCTGGAAAGGAATATAAAATCAGCTATAAAGCTATCTAGAATATATGTTTATACAGAAGTACTACGAAGAATTTGAAATCGGTGAAGAGCGAACCACCATTGGCCGCACCATAACCGAAACCGATATTGTGATGCATGCCGGACAAACAGGCGATTTTTTCCCGCATCACATGGATAAAGAATGGTGTAGAACACAAGCATTCAAAAAGCGAATTGCACACGGCACTTTGATCTTTTCAGTAGCTATCGGCATGACGGCCAATGTGATTAATGAAGTGGCAATGACTTACGGTTATGAACGTTTACGTTTTACCAATCCGGTTTTTATTGAGGATACCATTCGCGTAAAAATTAGTATTTCTGATAAAAAAGATCATAAAAAACCACAATATGGTATTGTGACTGAGAAAGTAGAGGTTTTCAATCAGAATGATGAGCTGGTCATGCTTTGCGAACACTTATTACTAACCGAAAAGAAGGAAGGCTAATGGATGATTCTCCAAAAGTATTGAAAGGAATAACCTGGGGTCATACCCGCGGACTCGTTCCATTGCAAGCCTGCGCGCAGCGTTTCAGAGAACTATATCCCAATGTTCATATCGAATGGCGCCAGCGAACACTGCAGGAATTTGCAGATTATCCTATTGAAGAACTTACAAAAAGTTACGATTTGCTAGTGATCGATCATCCCTGGGTTGGATGTGCCGCAGCTACCCGCTGCGTGTTACCATTAGAAGAACATTTGCCAAAAGAATTTTTAGAAAATCAGCAGCAAAATCAGGTAGGTAGCTCACATGACAGTTATTATTTTGGCGAGCACCAGTGGGCGCTGGCTATCGATGCCGCTGCTCCCGTCCCTAGTTTCAGAAAAGATTTGCTTAAGGAAAATAATGTTGAGATTCCTCAAACTTGGGAGGAGGTTATGGAATTGGCGAAAAAGGGTAAAGTAGCCGCCCCTGCAATTCCCATAGATCTTCTAATGAATTTCTATATGTTTTGTCAGGCTCATGGTGAAGTACCATTTAAAGCTGAAGATATTATCGTAAGTGAACAGGTGGCCTATGAAGCCATGAGCACGATGCAGGATTTTTACAGTCTGCTGGATAAAAAAATGTTTCAGGCGAATCCAATTAAAGTAGCCGAAATGATGACCTCAGGAAACGATTTCTGGTATTGCCCTTTTGCATATGGATATTCAAATTATACACACAGGGGTTATGCGAAATATCAACTACATTATGGTGACCTTGTAAGTTTTAAAGGAAAAAAGTTAAGAAGTACATTAGGAGGAACCGGTTTATCGGTTTCCGAATTCAGCGGGCATAAAAAGGAAGCTTTGAAATTTGCTGAAATGATAGCTTCAGAAAGATACCAGTCCACTGAATTTGTATTACATGGCGGCCAGCCTGGTCATCGGAAAGCCTGGCTTGATAAAACCAATAATGCCATCAGTAATAATTGTTTTCAAGACTCCTTGAAATCTTTGGATAATTCCTATTTGCGGCCAAGATATAACGGGTATTTACATTTTCAAGATCATGCTGGTGATCCTTTACAGCAATTTTTGAAAGGAGAGAAAAGGATGTTGGATGCCTTTAGTGAAATGAATAGTATTTATAAGGAAAGCCTGAAAACGAAAAATGAAAAATAAATCCAATAATAAACCTTTAAAAGGAATTTTGGTCCTGGAATTTTGCCAGTATCTTTCCGGACCTTCAGCTGGTCTCCGGCTTGCTGATCTTGGTGCAAGAGTGATTAAAATTGAAAATCCTGGCAAAGGTGATTTATGTCGAGTTTTGCCTATAAAAGATCAATGGGTGGATGATAATTCACTCCTCTTTCATACTATAAATCGAAATAAAGAAAGTTACACGGCCAACTTAAAATCTGAAGAAGAACTTGCTGAGATCAGGAGATTGATCGGAAAAGCAGATGTAATGATTCACAATTTTCGACCTGGTGTGATGGAAAAACTAGGACTGGATTTTAAGAAGGTTCAAAAATACAATGCTGAACTGGTTTATGCTGAAATAAGCGGCTACGGAAAAGAAGGGCCTTGGGCTAAAAAACCAGGTCAGGATTTGCTTTTGCAAGCTATGAGCGGTTTAATGTATGCCAGTGGTGATCAAGATGATGCTCCAACGCCTTTTGGTCTGGCAATTGGAGATATTCTTTGTGGCGCCCAAGTGGTACAGGCAATTCTGGCAGCTTTAGTTTATCGAAAACGTAAGCACAAAGCGGTCAAAATTGAAGTCAGTTTACTGGAGTCGCTTATTGATTTTCAGTTTGAACTATTCACCACATATTTTGCCAGCGGTAAACTTCCGGAGCGTTCCAAAGTGAACAATGCTCACGCTTTGCTGGGAGCTCCTTATGGAATTTATAAAACCAAAGATGGGCATATTGCGCTGGCCATGATTCCGCTGAAAGATCTGAAAGACGTATTGAATTCTGAAAGCTTGAATGGTTTTGATCAATCCATGATTTTTTCAAACAGAGATGAGATCAAAGCGGTTCTTGTTGATATGCTGAAAGAAAAACCTTCAGCATACTGGATAGAAAAGTTACAGACCAACTGTTTATGGGCTGCCCAGTTGAAAAACTGGAATGAACTGAAAAATTCGGCTAGCTACGACCTTTTACAACTCGAACAGGAAATAAAAGTTTCCGAAGAAAAAGGTTTTAAAACTAATCGTTGTCCTATAAGAATTGACGGGGAAATTATGTGGGGAGCCGTACCCGCGCCGCAGCTTGGTCGAAATTCTGAAAATATTAAAGAGGAGTTCAATTTAAAGGCAGCGCATTTATGAAATTGCTGGAAGGAATAAGGGTTGTAGATTTTTCACAATTTCTATCGGGTCCATCTGCCAGTCTTCGTTTAGCTGATTTTGGAGCTCGAGTGATTAAGATTGAGAAAAAAGGGAGCGGCGATATTTGTAGGCAGCTTTATGTTTCTGAGATAAAAGTTGCCAATGAATCTACTTTATTTCATACGATTAATCGTAATAAAGAAAGCTTTGCTGCAGATCTGAAGGTTGAGGGAGATAAAAAGCAAGTTTTGGAGTTACTGAAAAATGCTGATGTGTTAATGCATAATTTTAGACCTGGAGTAATGGAAAGACTCGGTTTTTCCTATGATGAGGTTCAGAAAATTAATCCAAAGATCATTTATGCTTCCATTAGCGGATATGGCGTTGAAGGAGAATGGAAAGGACTGCCGGGGCAAGATCTGCTTTTACAATCACTAACCGGTTTACCATATTTAAATGGGGAAAGCACAAAATTGCCCACACCTATGGGAATAAGCGTGGTTGATATTCTTGCTGGAACCCATCTGGCTCAGGGTATTCTCGCAGCATTGGTGAAACTGGATAATACGGGAAAAGGAAGTCTTGTTCAGGTTAGTATGCTGGAGTCTGCACTGGATTTTCAGTTTGAAGTTTTTACCACCTTTTTGAATGACGGCGAAGAATTACCAGAAAGAAGCAAAAAGAATCATGCACATTCTTATGTGGCAGCACCTTATGGAATATATAAAACTCAAGACGGATTCTTAGCTCTTGCCATGGGAAATATTCCAATACTGGGAGAACTTCTAAATTGTTCAGAATTGGGAAAGTTTCCCTATTCAAAGCAGTGGTTTAAGAAGAGAGACGAGATTAAAGAAGTTCTAGCAGCGCATTTAAAAGATAATACCACATCCTACTGGCTCAATATTTTGGAGGCTGCTGATATTTGGTGTGCAAAAGTTTACAATATAGAAGAATTAAAAAAAGAGGAAGGATACAGATTGCTGGAAATGGAAATGGATGTGAAAACCAGCAAAGGTGAAGTGATAAAGACAACACGCTGCCCGATTAGAATTAACGGTGAAAAACTAAATTCTGTTGTTGGAGCTCCATTTCTGGGAGAGCACAATGATTCGATTTCGAGAGAATTCAATTTAAAGCCTTAGAAAATGAAGATTATTGATACCCATATTCATATTTGGGATTTTGAAAAAGCAAAATACACGTGGTTAGAAGGAAATAATTCTCCTTTAAATCGCACCTATGCTATTGAAGAACTTGAAGGCGAAAGACTCAAAACTAATGTGGAATATGGGATATTGGTGCAGGCGGCTAACAATTTTGAAGATACAGATTGGATGCTGAATGTGGCAAACCGAACCTCCTGGATAAAAGGTGTGGTTGGTTGGTTACCTTTGTTAGATCCTGAGTATTCCAAAGCAATCTTGCAGAATAAATATCAAAAGAACTTATATTTTAAAGGTGTTAGACACCTCATTCACGATGAAAAGGATGCCAGGTGGTTATTACAGCCAAAGGTATTGAAGTCGTTACAGGTGCTCGCTAAACACCAAATTCCATTTGATGTGGTAGGGGTTTTGCCGGAACACATCGAAACTGCGCTGGAAGTTTGCCGACAGGTGCCGGAACTGAAAATGGTATTCGACCACCTAAATCAACCTCCTATCAAAGAAAATCTGAAATTCGGATCTTGGGGAGATTTGATGAAAAAAGCAGCTCAAAATCAAAACTTCTATATGAAAATTTCAGGTCTGGGAACTACCTCCGGAAAACCTGAAAAATGGCGAAAAGATGATATTTCTGATTATATAAAATTCATTTTAGATCATTTTGGAAGTTATCGTTGTTTTTTAGGCGGTGACTGGCCAGTTTCTTTATTATCAGGCAGTTATTCTTATACCTGGAGACAGTATGAAGAAACGCTTCAGGATTTATTAAGTGAAGAAGAAAGGCGTGCCGTTTATTACGATAACGCAAATACTTTTTATAATTTAAACCTAGAAGATTTATGAGTGTAATTGGAGGAGTGGCATTTCATGCTATTGGAGCTGCTTTTGCAGCTTTATGCTATACACCGCAAAAGAAATTGGTCAACTGGTCGTGGCAAAGCTACTGGCTTGCTCAGGCATTTGTTTGCTGGTTTTTACTTCCGTTAATCGTAGCATGGATAACCATTCCTGAATTAATACAGGTTTTACACGAAGCGCCTTCAGATGCGATGTGGAAAGCATTTACACTTGGAGCAGCATATGGTGTGGGAGGAACTGCTTTTGGACTGGCGATACGATATATTGGTTTTTCACTTACTTACGCCATTTCCATAGGAATTTCCTGTGTCATAGGTACGTTGTTACCACCCTTAGTGAAAGGAGAATTAGGTGAAGTTTTGTCTCAATCAGGTTCATTTTGGATTATTTTAGGGATGTTATTAGGAGTGATAGGAATTGCACTTTGTGGAGTAGCAGGAAGGTTTAAAGAAATTGATATATCTGGATATTCGGGTAGTATTGATACCACATTTTCAGTAAAAAAAGGACTTCCTTTATGTATTCTTGCCGGAATATTATCTGCTTTATATGGCTTCGCGATAGATCAAGGACAACCTATTGCTGATATTGCTTTAGAACACGGTGCTGGAAATTTTCAAACCAATGTGGTTTATATTTTTTCAAATACCGGAGCATTTATAACCACTTCGATTTATTGCATTTTTCTACATAATAAAGAAAAAACTTGGGTAGAATATCATATTTTACAAAGCAAGTCTCTTCGATTAAATTTTGTCCTAGCGACGTTTACTGGGATGATGTGGTATTCCCAATTCTTTTTCTATGGACTGGGACATGTAAGAATGGGAGCCTATAAATTTACAAGTTGGGCAATACATATGATTATGCTGGTATTATTCAGTATGGTAGCAGGTTTGGTACTAAAAGAATGGATTCATGCCAAACGAAGAACAATTTTTTCACTTGTGATGGCTATAATTATATTGCTTTTAGCTGTATTTTCATTAACCATGGGTAATTCAATTTCAACCTAATGAGAGATCAAACTGGGATAATCATAATAGGAGCAGGTGCCGTTGTTAAAGATGCCCATTTACCCGCTTATCAAATTGCTGATTACAATGTGATTGGCATATTTGATATGGATCTAGAGAAGGCTAAAAATCTTGCAGAACTTTTTAAAATACCTAATGTATTTAAATCCCTCGATGAGGCTATACGATACAGTAATAGTACCACAGTCTATGACGTCGCTGTTCCTGGTAAAGAAGTTTTTAATGTTTTAGAACAAATACCTAAAGATTCAGTAATACTTATCCAAAAGCCAATGGGTGAAAACTTGAAAACAGCGCAGGAAATTTTAAACCTATGTCGTGATAAACAAATAAAGGCAGGCGTTAATTTTCAATTACGCTATGCTCCTTTTATTAGTAAAGCCAGAGATTTTATCATTGAAGGTAAGCTTGGAGAAATACATGATATAGAGATAAATGTAAATGTTTTTACACCATGGCATTTATGGGATTTTTTGAAAAATATTCCCAGAATGGAAATTCTTTATCATAGCATTCATTATATAGATCTTGTTCGATCCTTTCTTGGAAATCCCATGAAGGTTTATGCTAAATCTATCAAGCATCCTGAATGTAAAAATCTTGCACAGGTGCGATCTAATATTATTATGGACTACGGTGATTTTATAAGAGCTAATATTCTTACCAATCATAATCATGGGTATTCTCAAAAATATCAGCGTTCTTTTATAAAAATTGAGGGAACCAAGGGGGCAATTCGAATTGAAATTGGAGTCTTAAAGGATTATCCAAAAGGCAGGGATGATAAATTTGAATATATTTTATATGATGAAAACGAGGACTGGCAAGAAGAAAAAATCAATGGTACTTGGTTTCCGCATGCATTTATAGGTTCTATGCAAGAACTATTTAAGGCGCGCAAGAACAACAATTATATTCCCAATAATAGTGTGGAAGATTGTATTCATACCATGGCTGCGGTTGAAGCGGCTTACATTTCAAATCAGAAGGGTGGGGTTGATCCATCTTCATTAGAAGAATAAATATTTAATTTTAAAATAATATGATAGGTTTTGAATTAAATGTAAAAGGCGAAGTTTTTAAAGCAGCTTTATATAAAGGTGTTTTAACCGTTATTTTAACAAAACATCACGATACAATAGATCTTCATTTTGGAGGACTAGATACGGATAATGATGAAAATATTGATTGGTTAAATGCTACTTTAGAATTAGATGAAGAAATTAAAGTGAAAGTAAAAGATATCTTTGAAAATTCTGAACCGGAGCGTGTAAGACGAAAAGATAGAAAATCACAGGATGAGCTTGATCTTCAGAAATATTATAGCCTTAAGAAAAAACTAGAGGAAAAGGGCTTAATATGAGATTACTCTTCTTTACGATATTTTTCACCGGAATGTTTTTCAACCTAACTGCGCAGAATAGAAAGTCTGTCGAATTAAATTTACTAGACCCGCTACTATCAGAAAACGGTATTAAAATCACCAAAATTGAAGAATGGGAAAGTGTACGCCGGCCAGAAATTCTAGAAATGGTCAAAAAGTTAATGTATGGAATTTCCCCTGAAGCTCCTCACGAACTCAAAATTATAGTTTTTGATCAATCAGAAAATGCTTTAAAGGGAAAAGCGATTCGGAAGCAAGTGGCTGTATATATACCAGGGAAAACCGATTACCATTTACTAGATTTATTGATTTATCTACCTAAAAACATTAAACCCGCACCGGTATTTTTAGGATTAAATTTTCAGGGAAATCATGCAGTTAATTCAGATCCCAAAATTCGTTTATCAGACAAGTGGGTTTGGATAGGAGCAGGGGGCTCAATTAAAAATCATCCAACCGAAAAATCTCGTGGTGCAGTTTCGAGTCGCTGGCCGATAGAAATGATTTTGGAAAAAGGTTATGGTGTAGCTACGGTTTATGCGGGCGATCTTGATCCGGATTATTTTGATGATTTTAAAAACGGAATACATGCTTTATATCCAGAATTGCAAAATAGAGAAGATAATTTTAGCACTATGGGTGCCTGGGCTTGGGGATTGAGTCGTTGTATGGATTATTTTGAAACTGACGAAGATATTGATTCTGAAAAAATAGCCGTTTTAGGATTTTCTAGGATGGGAAAAGCAGCTATTTGGGCTGGAGCCAAAGATCAACGCTTTGGAATGGTTATCAGTAATGAATCCGGCGGAGGCGGAGCTGCACTTTCTAAACGCAAAGTGGGAGAAGATCTAGCTCGTTTGAATAATGGCAATAAGCATTGGTTTAGTAAAAAGTTTAAAGAGTTTAATCTAAATGAAGAAAAATTACCTTTTGATCAGCATATGGTGCTTTCTCTTATAGCGCCAAGACCAGTTTATATTGCTAGTGCTGAAGGCGATCCCGGATCAGATCCAGAAGGCGAATTTCTTTCGGCAAAATTAGCTTCTCCGATATATAATCTTTTTGGAATAGAAGCTTTTACAACTACGCAATTTCCGGAAATAAATCAACCCATACTTAAAAAAGGAATGGGATACCATATTCGATCGGGAACACATGATATTACTAAATACGACTGGGAACAATTCTTAAAATTTGCTGATTTGAACTGGAAATAGAATCTTCAAGTAAGTACAGGATAGCTATAAAGCTTTAGTGTCTTATATTGTCTTACTGTTCAGTCAAACCTAGTTTCAATGAAAAAATTATATATCTCTTTTGTGTTCTTGATATTTTCAATATGCATTTCATGCTCTAATAAGGTGGGAAAGAAAACGTATAAAAAAAGGGAGATTACTAATGCAGTGATGGAAGAGAT
The DNA here is from genome assembly GCF_027594425.1 of Zunongwangia sp. HGR-M22. NCBI lineage: Bacteria > Pseudomonadati > Bacteroidota > Flavobacteriia > Flavobacteriales > Flavobacteriaceae > Zunongwangia > Zunongwangia sp. HGR-M22. Next base: position 2,821,191 of record NZ_CP115159.1, on the reverse strand, counting down.
TTATAACGAGATCAAAACCCCTTATAAATACGGTTTGGTGATGGTTCCTGAAGATAATTCTTATAAAATGGATTGTCCTAGTGTGTATAAAATTGACGATATCTGGTATATGACTTACCTTATTTATGATGGTAGAGGGTATGAAACATGGATGGCTAAAAGTGAAAATTTGCTGGATTGGGAACACCTAGGCAAGGTTATGTCTTTTTCAAACGATACGACCCAATGGGATAGAAATCAAAAGGCAGGATATATCGCTTTACAAGATCCAACATGGGGTGGTAGTTATGAATGGAATACATATGATCATAAATATTGGATGAGCTATTTTGGAGGTGATAGTGAAGGTTATGAAGCCGGCACCTTATCGCTAGGCATGGCTTATTCTGAAAAAGTACCTAATAAACCAGTTGAATTTGAAAGACTGCCAAAACCTATACTTACACCACATGATCAAGATGCCAGATGGTATGATAACAGTACGATGTATAAGGAAACTGTGATAAGAGATTTTCAAGGAGAAACAGGTCACGAATTTATTATGTATTACAATGCCCGTGGAGATAGTTTAAATCCGGGAAAAGGTGCAGAAAGAATAGCCATGGCAGTTTCTGATAATATGAAAGATTGGAAGCGTTACGGTAATAAGCCATTAATCAATCACCATACAGGGATTTCAGGAGATCCATATATTCAACGGATTAATGATACCTGGGTAATGTTTTATTTTGGCGCCTTCTGGAAGGAGGGCGCGTTTAATAGATTTGCTGTTTCCAACGATTTAATTAACTGGAAAGACTGGGAAGGAGAAGATCTCATTGCGCCATCAGAGCCTTATGATGAATCTTTTGCGCATAAATCTTTTGTGGTAAAGCATGACGGGGTGGTTTATCATTTCTATTGTGCAGTAAACAAGCCATTTCAGCGTGGTATCGCTGTAGCAACTTCCAAAGATTTAGGAAAAAGTGAACTTCATTTTGTAGCCCCTGATGAGAAAAAGAAAAATTAAGAATTTTTATTTTATAGTTTTAGTCTGTACATGTTTGTCAACATTTGGTCAAACGGTTACCGGAGAAAAGGCAGGGATACCAGAATTACCGCAAATTTATAAACCTAATCCCTGGGAGAATCCTTTGGTAACCAGTATCAATCGCGAACCAGCAAGAGCTACAGCTTATTCCTATAAAAATATTGAAGATGCATTAATTGGTGATCGAAACAGAAGTCGATTGAAAATGCTCAATGGCCAATGGCATTTTAAATATGCTGTAAACTTTCAAAATGGGCCATCAGAATTTTATAGAAAGCAAGTAAAAAATTGGGATACAATTGAAGTTCCTTCAAACTGGGAATTAAAGGGATACGATATCCCTATTTACAAAAGTGCAGTGTATCCTTTCCGTCCTATAAATCCACCGTCAGTACCAAAAGTTACTAATGGAGTGGGGTCTTATCAAAGAAATTTCACCGTTCCGGTAGATTGGAAAGATCATATTATTACGTTGCATTTTGGCGGTGTAAGCTCAGCCTTTAAAGTATGGATTAATGGTGACTTTTTAGGATATGGTCAAGATAGTTTTTTACCATCAGAATTTAATATTACACCTTATTTAAAAGAAGGTGAAAATACACTTTCGGTACAAGTGTTACGTTGGAGCGATGGATCCTATTTAGAAGATCAGGATCATTGGCGATTAAGTGGTATTCAACGAGAAGTATTTCTTATGGCTGAACCTAAATTGCATATAGAAGACTTTTTCTTTCAAGGAAAATTGGATAAAAATTATACTGATGCTCTATTTCAATTAAGACCAGAAGTGCAAAATCTTACCGACGATACCATTAAAAACCATCGCCTAGAAGTTCAGTTATACGATCCAGAGAATCATCCTGTTTTTGAAAAAGCTTTGGATACGGCGGTTTCAGAAATAATTAATGAAAGTTATCCCAGATTGGATAATGTAAGGTTCGGTTTTTTTGAAAAGCAAATAAAAAATCCAAAAAAATGGAGTGCTGAGGTTCCGAATCTTTACACTCTGTTAATGATTTTAAAGGATGCTGAAGGAAATATTTCTGAAGTAAAAGCATCAAAAATAGGATTTCGATCTATCGAATTTTCTAAAGAAGATAGCAAATTATTGATTAACGGAAAAGAGACCTATGTCTACGGAGTAAATCGTCATGATCATCATCCGGTTAGAGGAAAAGCAATGACTCGCAAAGATATGGAAGAGGATATTAAAACCATCAAAAGGTTTAATTTCAACTTGATACGTACCAGCCATTACCCCAACGACCCGTATATTTATGAGTTATGCGATAAATATGGTTTGATGGTAATGGATGAGGCTAATTTAGAAACTCATGGAATTGGAGGTAAATTAAGTAATGATCCCGAATGGAATCACGCCTATATGGAGCGGATGACAAGAATGGTTGAACGTGATAAGAACCATCCCAGCATTATATTCTGGAGTTTGGGTAATGAGGCTGGTACCGGCCCCAATCATGCTTCGATGGCCGGCTGGACCCACGATTTTGATATTACCAGACCTGTACATTACGAACCCGCCCAAGGTGATCCGCGCTTAGCGGGGTATCTGGATCCTCTAGATGAAGGTTATCCTTCTACCGGTGACCATTCACATCGTTTTGAGAATCCTAAAGATGCACCTTATGTAGATATGGTGAGTCGATTTTATCCCGGAGTATTTACACCAAAATTTCTGGTAGATAGCAAGGCTGATACCAAGCCAATTATTTTTGTAGAGTATTCTCATTCTATGGGAAATTCAACAGGGAATTTAAAAGAATTATGGGATGAATTTCGTTCGCTTCCAAGAGTGATAGGTGGTTGCATTTGGGATTATAAAGATCAGGGATTACTAAAAAACGATCCTAAAACAGAAAAAGATTTCTATGCTTATGGCGGTGATTATGGTGAAAAATTACATGATGGTAATTTTAATATTAATGGTATTGTTGCGTCAGATGGTCGACCAAAAGCTGCGATGTATGAAAATAAATGGGTCTACCAACCTGCGAGCAGCAAATTGATTAATAAAAATACGTTACAAGTTACCAACCGAAATCCAGTACAAAATTTATCGGTTTACGATGTTGCTTTGATCCTTGTTAAAGATGGTGAAATTGCTAAAGAAAAAATAGTCAAGCCTTTGGATGTTGCTCCTGGCGATACTATAAATATAAACCCTTCATTATTTGTATCAAAGCTTGAAAAAGAATCTGAGTATTTATTGAATATTGAGTTTCGGTTAAAAGAAAATAAAGCTTGGGCTGAAAAGGGATTTGTAGTAGCTTCAGATCAATTTATAATACAGTCTAAACCAGAAATTCAGCCGAATTTCAATGAAAAATTAAATGTTCAAGTTTCTGAAGATTCAGAAAAAGCTATCGTGAAATCGGAATATTTTGAAGCCGAATTTGATAAGAAAAATGGAGCTTTATCTTCCTTAATAATCGATGGAGAAGAACAGGTTTTCTCTCCATTACTACCAAATTTTGTACGTCCGTTAACAGATAATGATCGAAAAGGATGGAAACCAAATAAAGTATTGAAGCAATGGTACAAGACTGAACCCAAATTGGTCGATTTCAAAGTGAATTCCGATAAACAATCGGTAACTATCCTTAGTCACTACGAGGTCATTAAGGATAGCGCAACGCTAACAATAACTTACGAAATTTTGCCTGAGGCTTTAATCAAAGTAGATTATTCCCTAAATGCTTCTAAACAATTACCAAATATTCCGAAAATTGGTATGCAGCTAGGAATCAAGAAAAATCATGATTTGGTGAATTGGTATGGCAAAGGGCCCATGGAAAATTATAGTGATCGAAATCATGGCTTTGGCGTAGGTAAATATTCAAAAAAGCTTAACGAATTTGTAGAACCTTATGTGATGCCACAGGAAAACGCTAATCGTACAGAAATTCGTTGGATGGCATTAACGACTTCAAATAAAAATAAAGGCCTTTTAGTTGTTGCTCAACAAAAAACATTGAGCATGAGTGCCTGGCCATATACTCAGGAAAATTTAGATGATGCTAAGCATACTATAGATTTGAAGAATCCCGGTTATATAACCTTAAATATCGATTTAAAACAAATGGGTGTGGGAGGAAATGATAGTTGGTCTCCTGTTGGTCAACCTTTGGAAAAGTATCAAATCCCTTCGCAAAATTACGAGTATAGTTTTTTTCTGAAGCCTTTTAAAAAGGGAACAAATTTAAAAGACAATTTGCAAAAGTTTAAGTATTGATGATTAAAAAAAGCTTCATTTATATTGCTTTATTATTGGCTGTTTTCATTACAACAACTTTGTTTTCACAGGAAAAAGACGAAGCCTACGAAAATTCTAAACCCTGGGTGTACTGGTATTGGATGAATAGTGCTTATTCTAAAAAGGGGATTACAGCTGATTTAGAAGCGATGAAAGATGCGGGGATTGCCGGTGCTTATTTAATGACCATCAAAGGCCCTACAGATCCGCCTTTAATAAATCCTCCTATCTTACAATTAAGCGAGGAGTTTTGGGAAATGGTTGGTTTTGCAATTGAAGAAGCAAATCGTTTAGATCTGAAAATAGCCATGCATGCAGCCGATGGTTTTGCCGTTGCAGGTGGCCCTTGGATAAAACCAGAACAATCTATGCAAAAAGTGGTTTGGACAGATACTGTTGTTAGTGGAGGGAATAAACTTAATCTCAATTTAAAACAGCCTGAAACTATTGAGCATTACTATAAAGATATCGCTACGTTTGCCATTCCACAATATTCAGAAGAAATAACATCTAGTGATAAATCGCCAAAATTAACATCTACTAAAATTGATTTTGATGCTTCTTTTCTTAATGATCTTTCAAGTGAAGATGAATTGAAGTTGAGTGAAAAAGGATGGATTCAGTATGAGTTTAAAGAAGCCTTTTTATGTAAATCGATTTTAATTGAAAGTAAAGGAGTAAACTATCAGGCACATCGTCTTCGAGTTATGGTGAGTGATGATGGAACTAATTTCAAAGATCTGGGAAGGCTTACGGCACCGCGTCATGGTTGGCAAGATTCAGGAATTCCTTATACACATAGCATAGAACCGGTAAAAGCAAAATATTTTCGATTTGTGTATGATCCTGAAGGATCTGAACCTGGTTCTGAAGATCTCGATGCCGGGAAATGGAAACAATCCCTTAAGGTGAGTAAAATTATACTTTCTAATCAATCAAAAATAGGTAATTACGAAGGTAAATCAGGTTTAGTCTGGAGAGTAAGTCCGGAAACCACCACTATTCTAAAAGGTGATTATACAAAAAAAGATAAGATTGTAGATATTTCTGAATATATAGACAAAAAAGGATCATTAAGCTGGAATGCTCCTTCTGGTAAATGGAAGATTATACGTTTTGGACATACCACTACGGGTCAGGAAAATGAAACCGGTGGAGCAGGAAAAGGGCTGGAAGTAGATAAATTTAATCCAGATGCAATAAAATTTCAATTTCATAAATGGTTTGGGAAATCAGCAGCGATAGCTGGGGAAGATTTGGTTCCAAAAGTGCTGAGTATTCTGCATATTGATAGTTGGGAGGCAGGAAGTCAAAACTGGAGTACTGTTTTTAGAAATGAATTTAAAAATCGTCGTGGGTATGACATTGTTCCATTTCTTCCGCTTTTTGCTGGAATTCCTTTAGAAGACAAGGAAACTTCAGAGCAGATTTTATACGATGTCCGTAAAACTATTTCTGAACTGATTGTGGATAATTTCTTCGGAACCATGAAAACTGAAGCAGATCAACTAGGTGTGAAATTCAGTTCTGAAAATGTAGCGCCAACTATGGTTAGTGATGCATTAATGCATTTTAAAAATGTTGATTATCCCGGAGGTGAATATTGGTTAAAAAGTCCGACCCACGATAAACCAAACGATATGTTAGATGCCATTTCAGGAGGGCATATTTACGATAAAAATATTATTCAGGCTGAAGCGTTTACCGAGTTAAGAATGGACTGGGATGAAGACCCAGAGTTATTGAAACCAATGGCAGATCGTAATTTTGCGCTTGGTATAAATCGAATCTTTTATCATGTTTTTGTACACAACCCATGGTTAGATCGTAAACCGGGAATGACTTTAGATGGCGTAGGACATTATTTTCAAAGAGATCAAACCTGGTGGAAGCCCGGTAAAGCTTGGGTAGAGTATTGTAGAAGAGTTCAGTTTCAACTTCAAAAAGGAACTCCGGTAGTAGATCTAGCCGTTTTTAGTGGAGAAGAATTACCGTCTCGATCGGTTTTACCAGATAGATTGGTTCCCTTTATGCCGAATATTTTTGGAAAAGAACGAGTTATTTCTGAAAAATCTCGTTTAAATAATAAAGGACAGCCTACGGCAAAAATGCCTAAAGAAGTTACCTATTCTAAAAATGTTACTAATCAAAAAGATTGGGTGAACACCATGAATGGCTATAAATATGATTCATTCAATCCAGATGTTTTGCTCAATGACGCAAAGGTTATTGATGGGTATGTTCAATTTAAGGGAAATATTCAGTACAAGGCGTTAGTATTTCCCGGAAGTCGAAAAATGTCGCCTAATCGTATGATTTCGAAAAAAGTAGCCGATAAAATATTAAAATTAGTCAAAAAAGGAGCTACAATTTTCGTTGCTGAAAAACCAATTCGGATTTCAGGATTTTCGGATTCAATAGATAAATTGGAATGGAAAAAAACAATCGATGAAATCTGGAAAGGCTATAAAAACGATTTGAATTTAGAAGTTGGTAACTCTTGGAAAATAGGAAAAGGAAAAGTAATTCAACTTCCATTTTACGGGAAGAATTTTAATGAAATAGGCGTTGAGCCAGATGTATTGTTTTCTCAACTAGAAAGAGATGGGATTCAGAAATTTTCGTGGTCTCACCGGAAGACAAATAAATCTGAAATTTATTTTCTAAGCAATCAGGATTCCATAGAGAAAGAGGTCAAAGTTTCTTTCCGTATAATTGGCCAAAAACCCTATTTATATGATCCTGTTACTAATGAGACACGTCCTCTTAGGAATTGGAAAGAAGAAAATAAGCGTACGGTCGTACCCCTGAAATTCGCAAAAAATGCTTCGCTATTTCTTTTATTTAAAGAAAAAACATCTGAAGAGCAATTAGCGAAAGGAAAAAACTGGCATGAGTTTGAGAATCTCGATAATTTGGATGAAAAATGGATACTATCCTTTGAAAAAAAATATTATGGAGCAGAAAAAAATATTAGAATAGATCAATTATTCGATTGGTCTGATTCAGAAAATGATAGTATCAAGTATTATTCAGGAACTTCCGTTTATAAAAAAGAGTTTGTGTTTAAAGGAAAGACTGATGATATTTGGCTTAATCTTGGGGAGTTTTCAGATATAGCTGAAGTCATTCTTAACGGAAAAAATGTAGGTGTAATTTGGACGTTTCCGCATCGTATTAATGTTTCCAAAGCGCTCAAAAATGGAAACAATAAATTGGAAATAAAAATAACCAATACTTGGCGAAATAGATTAATAGGCGATCATAAATTATCGGAAAAGAAAAGCTTAAGCTGGACTACTGCACCTTATCGATTAAATGGTGAGAAATTACTTCCGGCCGGGCTAATAGGCCCCGTAAAATTAGAAACCCTGAAATAGCGCATGTAAGGACAGGATGCGAAATCTTATGTTTTGATGGAAATTTAGATTCAGGCTTAATTTATCATGCATGGATAGAATTACCGCACATTATCTAATAGAAACCCCTTATAAACTTGAAGATGCTGCTGCAGTACTTGCAGGAGAGCAATCCAGTGGAACTTTTGTAACTGTTCCAGGTGAAACGGAAACTTTAAAGAAAAGGTTTGCAGCTCGTGTAGAAGGCATAGAGGAATTGGAGTCTATAACACATCCCAGCATACCGGGAGATATTCATAATTCAAAATTTAAAAGAGCAAAAGTTAGTGTGTCTTGGTCGGTTGAAAATTTCCAGGCTAATATCCCCACCTTAATTTCTACACTGCAGGGAAACCTGTACGAATTACGACAATTTACTGGTCTTAAGTTAGATGATTTTGATTTGCCAAAATGGTATGAAGGAAAATTTAGGGGACCGGCCTTTGGTTCAGAAAAAACGAAAAACCTGGCTAATGTGAAGCCAGGAAGGCCTATGATTGGTACGATTATAAAGCCGAGCATAGGAATGTCTCCGGAAGAAACCGCAAAACTAGTGAAAGAATTGATAGAAGCCGGGATCGATTTTATAAAAGACGATGAGTTAATGGCTTCTTCTGCGAACTCACCCTTCGAGAGACGAGTAAAACTTATTATGAATGAAATTAATCGTTTTGAGCAAAAAACAGGGAAAAAGGTTATGTATGCCTTTAATATATCAGGTGATTATGATACACTGAAAAGAAACTATGATACAATTGTAGAAAATCAAGGTACCTGTGCAATGCTAAGTATAAACAGTGTTGGTTGGACCGCGGTTAAAGCTATCGCTGATAGAGGTGAATTATCTATTCACGGTCATCGTAACGGCTGGGGAATGATTAATCGCCACCCAATGCTAGGCATTAATTTTCCTGCCTATGCTAAACTATGGCGATTAGCTGGAGTAGATCAATTACATGTAAACGGAATTCGTAATAAGTTCTGGGAATCAGATCAATCAGTAATTAGATCTATTAAATCCTGTACATCTAGTTTTTTAGGTTTAAAAGACCTATTGCCTGTAGTTTCTTCAGGACAATGGGGAGGACAGGCTTTTGATACGTACAAATTTACAAATACCACTAATCTCCTTTATATGGCTGGCGGTGGTATTATGGCACATCCTTCGGAACCCGCAGGAGGAGTAAAAGCTTTAAAACAAGCGTGGGAGAATGCGGTTGTCGGTAAGACTTTAGAGGAGACGGCAAAAGAAAATAAAGAATTTAGGGAATCAGTAGAAAAATTTGGAGGTAATGCAAAAAGATAAGAAACTATTAATGGTTTTTTATGGTGATGATTTTACCGGTTCTACTGATGCCTTGGAATTTATGGCCAGAGCTGGAGCCAAAACAATGCTATTTATGGAGCCGCCATCAGTAGAATTATTATCACAATATCAAAATCTAGATGCTATTGGTGTTGCAGGTTTAACCCGTTCGATGATTCCCGAAGAAATGAGACGCACACTTAAGGAAGATTTTGAAAAAATAGCATTGCTCAATCCTAGACATGTTCATTATAAAGTTTGTTCTACATTCGACAGTTCATCAGAAATCGGGAATATTGGAGTTGCTATTAAGGAGGGATTTAAGCAATTCAAAAACCGTTTTGTTCCTATTCTTATCGCTGCACCTAATCTTGGAAGATATATGGCGTTCGGTAATTTATTTGCTCAAATGGGTATAGGCAGTGATGGAGAAATTTTTAGGATAGATCAACATCCTTCAATGTCCAGACATCCCGTAACTCCTGCTACAGAAGGTGATCTTCGAGATCAATTGGCTTTACAGTGTGATTTCTCATCAGGATTAATTAACCTTCTGGATCTTGAACTTTCTTTGGAGCAACTAAAAGATAAACTCAAACAGATTTCAAAAGAAAATAAAATTGTTTTTTTTGATGGACTTTATGAGCGCCAAATGAAAATTCTTGGCGAACTTCTGGAAGAATCAGTAGAGTATGATAAATCACTATTTACAATAGGCTCTTCTGGTGTAGGAAAAGCTTTAGGAGATTACTGGCAACAGAAAGGAAAATTAAATGAGTGCAAAAACTGGAAAGCTTTAAAGGAAAATAAAGCTGTTTTAGTGCTTTCAGGAAGTGCAAGTCCTGTTACAGCAGATCAAATAGAATACGCTTTAAAAATGGGTTTTGCTGAAGTTTTGGTAGAGCCAGAATTTTTAGAAAAGAATTTGGAAGATTTTATTATCAAATATTCCGATAAAATTATTCAATTTTTAAAAAAAGACATCAGCGTTATTTTTCATACTTCAAAAGGATCCAACGACAAAAGGTTGGGAGCAACAAAAGAAATTACTAATAGGCTAGGATGGGATGCATCTCGCACCAGGAAAGAGTTACCGGCGAAGTTTGGTAAAATATTAGGTCAGACTGCTCTGAGAGTTCTCTCAGAAGTAATGTTGGAAAGACTTATCATTGCTGGCGGAGATACTTCAAGTTATACTGCCAGAGAATTGGGTATTAATGCCGTTGAAATGATTGCTCCGCTTTACAAGGGCGCACCACTATGCAAAGCTTTTGCGATGGATTCTCCAATAAATAATATGGAGATTAATTTAAAAGGAGGCCAGGTAGGAGGCAAAGCATATTTCGTTGAATTACAGAAAGGAAAAATTGAAAATCAAATTAAAAATTATGAGTAAAAAATTAGCATTAATCCATACTTCAGCTACTTTGGTGTCAATATTTCAAGAGCTTGTCGAAGAATACCTGAAAGATAAAGATATTCAGATTTTTAATATTGTTGACGACAGTCTCATCAAGAATACGATAGAACGGAATAAATTAACTCCGGATACCGCTAGGCGAGTAGTAAATTATATTGGATCTGCCGAAGAAGCCGGGGCAGATTACATAATGGTAACCTGTTCTTCTATCGGTGCTGCGGTAGAGTCTTCAGAAATTTTAACTTCTGTTCCTGTGCTCCGCGTAGATCGTCCTATGGCAGATAAAGCGGTTTCTGAAGGAAAAAAAATTGGAGTGGTTGCCACGCTTCCTACAACTTTAGAACCTACAAGTGATCTTGTTCGGCGTAGAGCACTTGCTGTGGGAAAAGAAATAGAACTGACTTCAAAATTATGCGAGGGAGCTTTCGAAGCTTTGATGAATGGGAATGCGCAAGAACACGATAAAAAAGTAGCAGCTGCACTAATAGAACTTACAGATACTGTTGATGTGATAGTTTTGGCCCAGGCTTCAATGGCGAGAGTGGTAGAACAGTTGGATGATATTGATAGAAAAGTTCCTATACTGGCAAGCCCTCCAGTAGCTATGGAATATCTTGTCAGAATACTGTAAAATGAAAAAAGTTTACCAGTACGCTTTGTGGATAGGGGGAGCAGCAATTATTCTACTATTTATATTATGGTTAAGTAATGTTGTAAGTTTAATTGCACCGGTTGCAGTATTGGCCGCAGTGAGTATCGCGATAGGGCTAGGTTCATTAGAGAAACTTAAAACTTACCAATATACAGCGTGGATTATTTGCGCGATTGTTTGTGGGATGGTTTATCCTACGGCTTTTCTTAAATGGGGTGCGGTAGACCTAAGAAACCCTTGGTTAATATTGATTATTGTGCAATTGGTAATGTTTGGAATGGGAACGCAAATGAGCTTAAAAGATTTTAGAGGTTTGCGTACGATGGGAAAAGGAGTTTTGATCGGTTTAATTTGCCAGTTTACGATCATGCCAATTACTGGATTTTTACTTGCTAAATTATTTGATTTTGAACCTGAAATAGCTGCCGGTATAATTTTGATAGGATCCTGCTCTAGTGGTCTAGCCTCTAATGTTATGGTTTATCTGGCTAATGCAAACTTAACTTTGTCTATTACGCTTACAGCTGTTGCAACTTTAATAGCACCTTTAATGACACCTTTTTTGATGAAAATATTAGCAGGTACTTATGTAGAGATTAATTTTCTGGAAATGTGTTTTCAAATTATAAAAATAGTTCTCATACCAATTGGAGCAGCTTTGATATTCGATGGATTACGTAATAGTGATGGAATATTCATAAAAATAATAAATGCTTTTTCAGTAGTTTCCATTTTATGGTTATTGATTATGTATTTTGGATTTTGGGGATATTTGAATACAATATTTTCTGAGCATATTCTTAATTTAATAGGTCTTGTTAATTTTGTTTTCGGAGCTGTGTTGTTTGGAAATTTATATTATTTGCTTTTTTATATTTATCCCAGGATACAGCGCATTATGCCATTAATTTCAATGTGTGGAATTATCTATTTTACTACTGTTACTACTGCTGCTAGCCGGGATAATTTACTTGCCATAGGACTATTTCTGTTACTGGCATCTATTCTTCATAATTCACTAGGGTATACGTTGGGATATTGGTTAAGCAGAATTTTAGGTATGGATAAAATTTCATCCAAAACCATTGCATTAGAAGTTGGAATGCAAAATGGAGGTATGGCATCTGGACTTGCTGGGGTTATGGGGAAATTGGCTACATTGGGTTTGGCTTCAGCCGTTTTTAGTCCCTGGATGAATATTTCTGGATCTCTACTCGCGAATTACTGGAGAAAAAATAAATAGTCTGATCACTTAAAAGCCTTAGATGGCAAGTAGGTGCAGGATGGTTTGATATATAGAATGCTTAAATTTAGGATATCTAAGCGTTGTTATACATGATTTTTTTCAAATCCACATTAATTGCTATTTGCGTATTTTTTAGTCTTCAACTAAATGCGCAGATTAAATTACCTTCTTTATTTTCAGATGATATGATTCTTCAGCAGCAAGCCCAAGTTCCGATTTGGGGATGGGGTGAGGCAAACGCGGAATATCAAATATTTACATCCTGGGACCAAAAGACTTATAAAGCTAAAAGTAACAACAAGGGGAATTGGAGTGTAAAGATTCAAACTCCAGAGGCAGGCGGAAATTTTAAAATTACCGTAGCGAATGATAATGATACGAAATCAATCGAAAATGTTACCATTGGGGAAGTTTGGTTATGTTCTGGACAGTCTAATATGGAAATGCCTTTAAAAGGTTTTCCCGGGCAGCCAGTGGATGGTGGTAATGATGCTATTGTTACTTCCAGAAATAAAAATATAAGACTTATTACTATTCCACGAAATTCTAAAATTGAACCAATAAAAGATTTTGAGGGTGGCTGGGTTGAAGCTTCTCCAAAAAATGTTTCAAATTTTAGTGCTACAGCCTGGTATTTTGGATGTTTGCTCAACAAGGTTCTGGAAGTCCCCGTAGGGCTTATTCATGTCTCTTATGGAGGATCTAATGTAGAAGCATGGATGAGCCAGCAAATGCTAAAGGATTTTGATAGTATACATATTCCAGAAAAAACGGAAGATATTGGTGAGCCTAATAGAACAGCAACTGCATTATATAATGGGATGTTATCTCCCGTGATAGGTTACGGAATTAAAGGGACTATATGGTATCAAGGAGAGTCCAATTACGATCGTCCTTTTCAATATCAAAACCTATTTCCAAAAATGGTAAATGATTGGAGAAATGAATGGAACCAAGGAGATTTTCCTTTCTATTTTGCGCAGATTGCTCCATTTGATTATAGTGTATTCACACCAGATACTATTGTTGAAAAAAATAATTCTGCTTATTTAAGGGAAGCTCAATTAAAGGCTGCTAAAATAATTCCAAACTCTGGAATTGCGATTCTTACCGATGTGGGGGAGAAGGATAATATCCATCCTGCACAAAAAGAAAAAGGAGGGAAAAGACTGGCCTATCTTGCCCTAGCTAAAACCTATTGTTTAGAAGGGTTTGAGTATGAAAGTCCTGAATTTAACGCTTTAGAGGTTAAAGAAAAAAGTGTTATTGTGTCTTTTAAGAATGTTCCTAATGGAATTACGTCTAGAGGAAGAAAGGTTACTGGTTTTGAGATTGCCGGGGAAGATCAAAAATTTTATAGAGCTGATGCTGAGGTTCGACGAAAATCAGTAGTACTTACCTCTTCGCAAGTAAAGGAACCTATCGCTGTGCGATATTTATTTAAGGATTTTGTTGAAGCCCAATTATGGAGCACTGGAGGCTTGCCTATTTCTTCTTTTAGAACTGATGAATGGTAATATACAAAATGAAACAATTTTTTTTCATCATACTTTCACTGGCCTGTTTTATCCTACATGCGCAAATTCCTGAGTTAGCGGATTACAATCCTATTTGGACGTCACAAAGTAATAATAGTTCAGAATCTATGCCAGTTGGTGGTGGTGATATAGGAATGAATGTTTGGGTAGAAAAGGGATCTATATATGCGTATTTCTCGAGAAGCGGAACCTTTGATGAGCATAATACTTTTCTAAAATTAGGTCGCTTGAAATTGGAATTAGAACCAAATCCGTTTAGTACTGAAGAAGGCTTTAAACAAGAATTAAAGCTGAATAATGGTTTTTTGGAATTTAGCCAGAGTAGTACCAAAATAAAGTTCTGGGTAGATGTTTTTAATCCTGTAATTCACATGGATATTGAAAGTTCTACAAAAATTGAAGCATCGGTAAATTATGAAAACTGGCGCTATCACGATCGAGAAGTAAAAGGAAAAGCGAATAATGCCAATTCTTATAAATGGGCGCCACAAGGAAAAATCATTACATATGCAGATTCTATATTTTTTCATGAGGAAAAGATTCTTTTTTATCATCGAAATCGTTATAGTACTGTTTTTGATGTAGCTGTCAAACAGCAGAAGATGGAATCTGTCAAAGATCAGATGACGAATCCTTTAAGAAATCTCACTTTTGGCGGACTTATTCACGGTTCGAATTTCCAGCCTGCTGGAATCTACGAAGGAGTTTATCAGGATACCGATTTTAAAGGTTTTCGGCTAAAAAGTAAAAAGCCATCAAAGAATCAAAATATCCAAATTCAGCTGTATACGAAACAAACAGAAAATATTAAAAATTGGAAGTCTGCGTTGTTAAATTCTGTTCAGGAATATAAGAAAGATAAAAACCGAGCAGCAAAGAAATCGCAGGATTGGTGGAATGCATTTTGGGATCGTAGTTGGATCTACGTTCAGGAAACAAATTCAACAAAAAAAGATTCTGTATTTCAAATAGGACAGAATTATCAGTTATTTCGATATATGCTGGGATGTAATGCTTATGGGGAATATCCAACCAAATTTAATGGAGGTCTTTTTACTTACGATCCAGCTTATGTTGATTCTACGTATAAATTTACGCCAGATTTCAGGAATTGGGGTGGAGGAACTATGACTGCGCAAAATCAACGTCTGGTTTATTTTCCCATGTTGAAAAGTGGTGATTTTGAAATGATGACTCCACAATTTAAATTTTACCAGCGTATACTGAAAAATGCCAAATTACGCTCTATAGTGTACTGGAATCATAAGGGGGCGTCTTTTACTGAGCAAATTGAGAATTATGGACTACCAAATCCCTCTGAATACAATTGGAATCGCCCTGAAGATTACGATCCTGGAATGCAATACAATGCCTGGCTCGAATACCAATGGGACACTATTTTAGAATTTTGCATGATGATTCTCGATCAACATTATTATGCGAACATAGACATCTCTGAGTATATTACATTGGTGATGAGTAGTTTGCAATTTTTTGATGAGCATTATCAATATCTGGCAGGAAAACGAGGAAGTGAAAAACTGGATGCTAATGGAGATTTGATACTTTATCCAGGATCTGCAGCAGAAACTTATAAAATGGCTTATAATGCCAACTCAACAATTGCTGGTTTAAGGGTCATTTCTGAAAAACTTCTGGATTTACCGAAGCACTATTTATCTGATATTGAGAAATCATATTTAAAAGAATTCCAAAATAGAATACCGCCTCTTAATTTTCGAGAAATAGCAGATAAAAAGGTAATTGCTCCGGCCAAAAGTTGGGAACGAGTGAATAATACAGAGGTTCCACAATTATATCCTGTATTTCCGTGGGGAATCTTTGGAATTGGTAAGCCCGAATTAGATATCGCTAGAAATACTTTTAGACTTGATCCCGATGCTAAAAAATTTAGAAGTCATATTGGGTGGAAACAAGATAATATTTTCGCTGCACGATTAGGCTTTACCAAAGAGGCCGCTAGATTCACCAAAATGAAATTAGCAAATTCAGGTCGAAGATTTCCTGCATTTTGGGGACCTGGTTTTGATTGGGTTCCAGACCATAATTGGGGAGGTTCGGGAATGATCGGACTTCAGGGAATGCTTTTACAAGCATTAAATGACAAGATTTTACTTTTCCCTGCCTGGCCCAAGCACTGGAATGTTCATTTTAAAATGCACGCTCCAGGTAATGTAACAGTTGAGGCAAAGGTAGAAAATGGTGTGTCGGAAATTATAGAAATAAGTTCAAATTACGAGAGAAATAATATTATTAATCTTTACGAATCTTCAGAAGAAGAAAAAAGTAAATTAATCTTGGATAATGAATAATATAGGATGTAAAAGGTTAAGCTTTAAGCTTATACTTATGTTAGTTATGAGTCTGAATATGGCATGTGAAGCACAAACTTCACTAGATAAAAAAGACTTTCGAACTTTAAAAGTAGATTTAGATTTTGATGGAAGGAGACTCAAAGAAGTTAATGATCCTTTATATAAATCATGGGTTATTGGAGAAGAAAAAAAGTTAACAAAATCCTTCGATGAAACCAGCATTACTTTCGAAGGAGATCTTAAGTCAGGTTGGTATAAAGCTGGTATACAAGCTCCTAATTATGCACAGCTGGTAAGCGATGGATTAGTGGCTAAAGGATCTTTAACCATGACTATCTCTGGTCTTAGAAAAGGAAAACACACATTACTTACTTTTCATAATACTTTCGATAGTCCGGAGGCAACAACTTTTGCTCCGATTAGCATATTTGTCAATAACGAAAAAGTAAAAACGGTGAAACCATCAAATAGGACTGATGCTACTGTTAATTCAGCCATGGCTTATATAAAATTTGAAGTTGAGGATGATAAAGCAGTTACCATAAATTTCGAGGTTGATAGTAATAGTGATATTGAAAACGATATTTTAGTTCTGAATGGATTTGAACTGGATGGTCAAAATATGATGAATCAGGCTCGAAGCCCATTTCCGGAAAACTCTGACGAGCACGTTGTCATTGATGACCATTTAAATTTAAAGTGGAAATCTCCTAGCGGCATCAACAGTCATAGATTATATTTCGGTACTAATCAAGATAATATTATAGAGGCGTCCGAAGATTCTGAAGAATTTCAAGGTGATTTCACCGATAATAATTTTGAAGTATCCGATCTGTATTCTATGCAAACATATTATTGGAGGGTAGATGAAATCGATGAAAATGGAGATTTAACTCGAGGTGAAGTTTGGTCCTTCAAACCTGCAAAATTAGCTTTTCCAGGAGCCCAGGGTTACGGGCGATTTGCAATAGGAGGTCGTGGAGGAAAAGTTGTTGAAGTTACTAATCTAAATGATGAAGGTGAAGGTAGTTTAAGATATGCCGTAGAAGAAATTAATGGTCCCAGAACTATTGTTTTTAATGTTTCTGGTAATATCGAATTAAAATCACGTTTGGTGATTAGCGATAAATATGTAACCGTTGCAGGGCAAACTGCCCCGGGTAAAGGAATTACAATGTCCAGAGCTCCAATAGGCTTAACAGGGGATGATGGTATTCTGCGATTTTTGCGGGTTAGAATTGGAGCGGGAAGAACCTATGATGGTATGGGGTTAACCGGTGCAAATCATAGCATTATTGATCATAGTTCAATTAGTTGGACTATAGACGAGTCTTTTAGTTCGAGAGGAGCACATAATATTACATTACAGCGTACTTTGATCTCTGAAGCTTTAAATATTGCTGATCATGGAAAATATGAAGGAGGCAAAATGCATGGATATGCGGCAACTATTGGTGGTGATATTGGAAGCTTTCATCATAATCTTCTGGCTCATAATTATGGAAGAAATTGGAGTTTAGGTGGCGGATTAACGGGAAATGGATATTATGCGGGTCGGCTAGACATTCGAAACAATGTGGTTTACAACTGGGGACATAGAACCACCGATGGTGGTGCGCATGAAGTTAATTTCGTAAATAATTATTATAAACCGGGACCTTCAACAGATTTATTTTTCGCTTTAACCATGGATCATGAAGGAGTAGGATTGGGTTCTCAAAAGGCATATTTTAAAGGTAATGTGATGCCTGGAACATTCGGACTGGAGAATCAGGAAAAAGGAAGACGCTCAAAAATTTCAAATGATGAAATTGTAGACTATGAAACGTTTGTTGATGAGCCATTTTTTCCATCCTATGTAGAAACACAACCCGCTACTTTGGCGTATAAAATCGTATTATCTGATGTTGGATCTAATTTACCTTTAGATAATCATGATAAAAGAATTATTCAGGAAACTATAGATAGTACTTATAAATATAAGGGTAGTATTAGCGGACTTGCCGGTATGATCGATACAGAAGAAGACGCCGGTGGATGGGAAGAATATCCCGAAGAAACTAGACCTGCCGATTGGGATACAGATCACGACGGTCTACCAAACTGGTGGGAAAAGGCGAAAGGCTTAAATGTAAATTCAGCTAAAGGAGATTTTAGTGAAGCGAATTCAGATAGCAATAAAGACGGATTTACCGAACTTGAAAATTATCTTAATTGGCTTGCTGAACCGCATTATATTGGTGAAGCCGAAAAGAAAATAGATATTTCTGCAAAAGATCTATTTAAGGGCTTTGTAAAGTCACCTAAATATTCTTTGATTGAAGGTTCGGCAAAAATCAAGAATGATATAATCTCGTTTTCTAGTAAAGAAAAAGGATTTCATGTGTTGCGGGTCAAGGTTACCGATGCTGATGGAGATTCGATGACTAGAAAGATTAATATTTTAATCCAATAACGATATCTATGAATAAAATAATTTTTTTTGCTGGACTTATAGTTTCCACATTTGGCTTTAGCCAGGGAAAGGGGCTGGTGGCTAATAGTGAAAGTCCTTACTCAAAATTAAAAAGTGTAGGACTTGCTGATGTTGAGTGGACAGAAGGTTTCTGGAAAGAGCAGCTTGATGTCGAAATAGATAATACATTACCATATATGTGGAAATTGTATCATAATGAAGAAATAACTCATGCATATAGAAACTTTGAAATTGCCGCAGGTCTTATGAAGGGGAGGCACGATGGCCCTTCTTTTCATGACGGAGATTTTTATAAAGTTTTTGAAGGAATGGCAGCAACCTATGCTTTAACGAAAGATGAGAATCTAAATAAGCAAATGGATGAAGCCATAGCAATGATAGGAAAAGCACAGCGAGAAGACGGCTATATTCATACTCCCGTAGTAATTGAAGAAAAATGGGGAACGCTTGGCGAAGAATATTTGCAACAGCAGCTTGGATTTGAAAAGTATAACATGGGACATCTCATGACTGCAGCTTGCGTTCATTATCGTGCCACCGGTAAGAATGATTTTTTAAATATAGCGAAAGGTGTAGCTGATTATCTCTATGATTTCTACAAGAAAGCATCACCAGAATTAGCACGTAATGCTATCTGTCCATCTCACTACATGGGGGTAGTAGAAATGTACCGTACAACCAAAGATCCCAGATATCTAGAGCTGGCCAATAATTTAATCAATATCCGTGGAACTACAGATGATGGAACAGATGATAATCAGGACCGCATCCCATTTCGTGATCAAACAGTTGCTATGGGACATGCTGTAAGAGCTAATTACTTATATGCAGGTGTTGCTGATTTATACGCAGAAACTGGGGAAGAAAAGTTACTTGAAAACCTTAAGTCTATTTGGGAAGATGTTGTTTATCGTAAAATGTACATAACCGGGGCTTGCGGTGCATTGTATGATGGGGTTTCTCCAGATGGTACCTCATATAATCCAGCAGAAGTACAGAAAATTCATCAGGCTTATGGTAGACCTTACCAATTGCCAAATGCTACAGCGCATAATGAAACATGTGCAAATATTGGTAATGTATTATGGAATTGGAGAATGCTTCAGATCACTGGAGAAGCAAAATATACAGATATACTTGAGCTGGCTCTTTATAACAGTGTTCTTTCAGGAATTAGTTTGAAAGGAGAAGAGTTTTGTTATAATAATCCACTTAATGTTTCTAGGGATCTGCCTTTCGATCAAAGGTGGGGTAGTAAAAGAGAAGGTTATATCACGTTATCAAATTGTTGTGCACCAAATGTAACCAGAACGCTAGCTGAAGTTAATAATTATGCATACAGTCTAGCCGAAAACGGAGTTTATATTAATTTATACGGAAGCAATCATCTTAATACGAAAACTAAAAACGGAGATCAGATAATAATAGACCAAACTTCAAATTATCCATGGGACGGAAAAATAGAAATTAATATACAGAAAATTCCAAAAACTAGTTTTTCCTTAAATCTTCGCATTCCCGGCTGGAGCAGTGATGCAGTTGTAAAAATTAATGGAAAAGAATATACAGATGAAATCAAATCAGGAACCTATTTGGAATTAAAGAATAACTGGAAATCGGGAGATAAGATTGTTTTGAACTTACCCATGCCCGTAAAAAAAATGGTCGCCAATCCATTAGTTGAATCAGCAAAAGGACAGGTAGCAATAAAAAAGGGACCTATAGTTTATTGCTTGGAATCCAATAGTGAAAATTTATGCCAAAGCGTTAATTCGGTGAGTCTTGATTTGCAAACTAATTTTGCATCAGATTTAATTTCTATCGATAATAGGAAAATGATGGTATTGAATGCAAGAGCAACGTGTGCAATAGAAGATTGGGACAATACATTATATAGACCTTTGAATACTGAACAGGCTTCCGAAGTTAATATACAGATGATTCCCTATTATGCGTGGGGTAATCGCAATTTTGAAGAAATGAGCGTCTGGCTTAAACATTAATAAATCTTAAAAAAATTGTTATAGAACTTTAAAAATTTTCTAAACTAAATTTGATCTGTAATATTATTAGGTTACTAAGTAATTATTTTAAAATCTGATAATTTGTTAATTTAAATTGGTGATTTAAAAGATATAAGCAGTATAGTGCAGGATAGGTTTTAGAATACTCTAAGATATATTTGAGTTAAATTAAGTAAATAGAGTTTTACAAAGTGTAAATACTGTTAATCTTATTTAAACTTTGAAAATTTACGAAATCGATTGAATTTTTTAACTAACAATTTTTTAACAATTATTAATAACAAAAATCTAATACCTATGAAACAAATAACTACAAAGGTATTTACAATTTTTCTTTTTTTCTGTGCAGGTCTCATTTATGCCCAAGATCTCGGTGATCAAAGAACAATATCTGGTAATGTTACAGATAGTGATGGAGAAATTTTACCAGGTGTAAATGTGTTCGTTAAGGGTACTCAAAATGGAGTAGTAACGGATTTTGATGGGCACTATACCATTAGAGCTTATGGTAGAGATACGCTGGTTTTTTCATTTATTGGAATGAAAACCACTGAGCGCTACATTGGAGGCGAAAGCAATATAGATGTTGTTCTAGAAGATGACAACCAGCAACTTGACGATGTAGTAGTGGTTGGTTACGGAACTCAAAAAAGACAGAATATTACTGGTGCTGTTGAATCAATAGAACCGGATGCTGTTCAAGATTTACCGGTTTCTAACTTATCAGAAGCATTAAGAGGACAAGTTACGGGTCTATCAGTTTCTGGGGGATCTCGAAGACCTGGAGATGCAGCAAGCTTGCAAATACGTCAAACTTTTGGTTTCTCCAAAGACGGAAATTCTCAATTACCTCTTATTGTGATTGATGATATGATACAAGTGGATCCACAGACGAATCAACCTACTTTAGAAACTCTTAACCGTCTCGACCCTTCTGAAATTGAAAGTATCACTATTTTAAAAGATGCCTCAGCAGCTATTTATGGGGCTAGGGCGTCACAAGGAGCTGTTGTCATAAAAACCAAAAGAGGACAAATAGGTAAACCTACCTTTAATTATTATACTCAGCTTTCGGTAAATGATGCTATTAGTCATAGTAAAACTATGAGTGCTTATGAATATGGAGTTTTTCACAATAGGTATTTGAAAGCTGATAACCGAGACAATGATGGTGCTAATTTATTTTCTGATGAAGAATTAGCAGAAATGAGAAGTCTGAATTACGATTGGTTGGATAAAGCATGGGAGTCTGCTTTCCAGCAGAGACATTCTCTAAATGTAAGCGGCGGGACTGAAAAGGCAACTTATTTTGCAGGTGTAACTTACTTTACTCAAGAAGCTAATTTAGGCGATCAAGACTATGATAAATTTAATTTCAGAACAGGTATCAATGCGAAAATTTCAAGTGATTTAGATATTTCAGCTTCGATATCTGGAAACTCTGGAAATATGGAAAGATCTTTTACAAAAGCTACTGCTAATATAAACGATAGCAGTTATGGATCAAAAGCTGGTGGTGGAGAGCAGGGTGATTACGGATATTTACTTCATATGCCAAAATACATTCCTATAACTACAATGGTAAATGGAGAAGAGTATTATATGTCTCCTTTTCCACGAACGGATCGTAATCTTCAGAGCGCCAACACCAACAGAACTATAGCCGGATGGAACTATTTCGCTACACTAAACAATGGATCTAAACAAACTACAGAAGATTTTTCTTATAATGTTAATGCTTCTGTAAATTATAACGTACCATTTATTAAAGGACTTTCTATAAAAGCAACTTACGCAAGAAGTGAGTTTACCGATTATACGGAGCAAATCCAATTGCCTTATACTTTGGCTCGAATAAAAAATTATAATAGTGAAGGGAATCATTTAGCTAGCGCGGCCGAGGATAGTGATTATAAAATTGAAGAGAATCAGCGTAATTCAAGAGTATTTTATAACAGTTCTAGGAGTGAAAGTACTCAGACAAACTTATTTGCTAATTATACTCAAACATTTGGTGAACATGATATTAGCGCCATGGTATCTATGGAACGTTCAGAATCGAGTTATAAATCGACTAGATTAGCTTATGAGAATACATCTTCAGATTATCTGGGCACCAACCAAACAGCAGGAACGTTATCAGATAACTCTACAGCTTTTAAGGGAGAGTCAGGTACATTATCTTATTTAGGACGAGTTAACTATAGTTTCAGAGATAAATATCTTCTACAATTTTTATTTAGAAGTGATGCATCAACAAAATTTGCTCCAGAAAATTATTGGGGATTTTTTCCTTCTTTTCAAGCGGGATGGATTATGTCTAAAGAATCATGGTTTGAAAACAATATAGATTGGGTTGATTTTTTCAAAATCCGATATTCGGTAGGAAAAACTGGGAAAGACAACATAAAACCATGGCAATGGGTTCAATATTACGACATCTATGTTGATAAAGGTTTTCAATTTGGAAACAATGGAGGTGAGCTAGGCGGAGCATTATCTCCAAAACTTAATCCCAATAGAGATTTAAGATGGGATAAAACCATTAAGCACAATTTAGGTTTTGATATCAATGTTTTAAATAATCGTTTAAGTTTGGGAACAAATTTTTACTACGATAAGACAACTGATTTATTAGTAAATACGGCAAGTACAGCGGGTGTGCCCATTTCGATAGGAGGTGGCTTTGCTGAACAGAATTACGGAGCAGTAAATGCATGGGGTGCAGAATTTGCTGTCAATTGGAGAGATAATATAAAAAGTGATATTAGTTATAATATTGGTGTCAATTTCGGTTTTTCAAATAACGAAGTTCAAAAATATCCAGAGGGTGCTGTAGAACATCCATCTTACAACGTAGTCAAAGAGGGTGCCTCTCTTTATTTTCCATCATGGGGATTTAGAACTTGGAAAGGAACCTCGACTGGGGATGGGATTTTAAGAACTGATGAAGATATTCAAAATTATTGGAATTATCTAAGTTCTAATGCATCTTCATCTGGAACAGAGCCAAGTTATTTAGGAATTACAGACGTGGATGGATTACGAAAGGGTATGTTAGTTTATGAAGATGTTGGAGGAGCTTTTAATCCAGAAGATGAGACGCAAGCCGATCCCGATGGTAGAATCGATAACAATCTTGATTATGTGAAATTAGATGATAATAATCGATCATATGGATTTACTACTAATTTAAGGTTCGATTTCAAAGGATTTTATGTAAGAACTCAAATTTCAACATCTTGGGGTAGTTATCAGGAATTTGATCGGGTAAAACAGGGAACCTCTTCTTCTCATAATTTCTGGGCACATGAAAGTTACTGGACAGATATGTATGATGAAGACAATAATGTTGATGGCGCATATCCGAACTTAGCATTTTATGATTCGAGTTCATTTGGTGCGAATTCAGACTTCTGGCAGATAAACACTTTCAACGCTATGGTAAGAAATTTAACCTTAGGATACCAAATCCCAAAGAAGTTACTTTCAAAAATCAATGTTCAAAGTGCGTCTATTGGAGCAACTGGTAATAATCTGTGGTATTTTAATAATCCTTATCCAGATAATTATAGAAATATGTATGACAATTCATATGTGGATTATCCAACTTTAAGAACTTGGTCACTCAACTTGAATCTGTCCTTTTAATAATTCAAAAAAATAGTTTATGAAAACAAAAATAGACATCTATATATATTTATCGTTACTATTAATTTTTTCCTCATGTAGTGATGATTTTCTTCAAGAAAAAAAGAATTTTGGTCAATATGATGATAGTTTTTATGAAAGTGAAGAACGAGTAAATTGGTATTTAAACAATATCTATTATGATTATTTTCAAGGATTAACATCTCCAGTTAATAGCATAATTGCGGAATGGTCCAATAAATCTAATCTTACTGAAGAAATGGGCGGCATAAGTGATCTTATAAATCCAACAGTTACATTAAGTAACGCAGATGAAGGATCTGGATATTACGGTACGCGATTAGAAAATAAACTGAAGAATGAACCATATCATCGTATAAGAGATATAAACTCGTTGTTAGAAGAAATAGATATAAAAGGAGAGACATTGGATGAGGATTTTAGAGCTGGGATTAAAGGACAAGCTTATTATCTAAGAGCTATACAATATTTCGATCTTATGAAAATTTATGGCGGTGTTCCTTTAGTAACCAGTGTTCAAGAAGCAAGTGAAGATGAAAGTTTAAAAATCCCTAGAGCTAGTACTACTGAAATGGTAAACCAGATTGTTGCAGATCTTGATATGGCGGCGTCTTTACTTCCATCTAATTGGGATGGTAGTGAATATGGTCGTTTTACAAAAGGAGCCGCTTTGGCTCAGAAGTGTAGAGTACTTTTAACGTATGCTAGCCCATTATTTAATAATAATTGGGAGAGTAGCGAACGATGGCAACAAGCACTTGAGGCAGGTTTACAGGCTGAAACGGAGCTTTCTTCCGCTGGATATGGCTTATATGGCAACTCTGCAAAAGATTGGGAAGAAATGTTTTTGATCGATAACAGCTTTAACCCTGAAGCGATAGTTGTACAACTTTTAGGTAGTGGTGATTCACCAGTAATTCTAAATAATTCTTGGGAAAATGATGTTAGATTAACTAATCAAGGAGGATCTGGAGGTCTTGAGGCTCCAAAAGAAATGATAGACCTGTTTCCGATGTCAGATGGAACTATGGCAACTACAGCGAACGGCTATGATGATTTTTTATTTTTTTTAGATAGAGACCCTCGTTTCTATAGAACATTTGCATTTTCAGGAAGTAAATGGACTTACAAACAGGACTCAGATCTTGTTTCTAATTATGTTTGGGCCTATCGTTGGTTTAAAATTGAAGGTGATATCCGGAATGAAACTTTTAGTAATAATAATCGCGTAGCAAGTCCTGCTTTTGTTCGAAAAATGTCGAATCCAGAAGCATCCAATGAAAGTTCATTTGAATATTCAGGTACAGATATTATAGAATACCGCTATGCTGAATTGATCCTTAATATCGCAGAGGCTTATGCAGGAATAGGTGACCTTAATAATAGTGTTCAATACTTAGGGAGAGTTAGAGATCGAGTTGGTATACCTTCTAGTAATAATTATGGTATAGGTCAACTAACCGATAAATACGAAGCCCTAAAGACATGTTTGTATGAGAGAAGGGTTGAACTAGCTTACGAAGGTAAACGTTTTTGGGACATAAAGAGATGGATGCTTTATAACGACGATGCCAGCGCAAATAATAGTACCTGCCAGAAGCTTGGTCTGCAACCAATAAACGGTACCAATAGAACTGGTCACTATCTTCAATATAGCCAAGATGCTACAACAGAGGATCCTCTTGAAGATGTTCGTACAGATTTTGGTGTAGATCCAGATTCAGAAGATTTCAAAAATCAATTAGATGAGTTAGCCGATTTTTACTCAAACAATTTTGAATTAGCCGAACTGCCTACTCCTTTTGACAATGTTAATGGCAATGAAGTTAATATAGACTGGAAACAGCATTATTACATTATGGGGCTTAGATCAAATGTTTTAACTCAAAATCCTTGGTTGGAACAGACTACTGGATGGAAAGATGCCTCTGGAGCAGAAGGTACTTTTAATTGGAAACAATAAAAATCTTTTGTAATACTAAAAGCTGTTATGAGAATATCTTGTAGCAGCTTTTTAAATTTAGCAATATAATTCTATGAAACAGAAATCAGTTATTTTTATAATATTAATATCTATAAGTCTTTCTACTTATGCGCAATATCCAAATCTTACAGAGGAAGATCGACAACGTGAAAAAAATATAGTTGAAAATGCCCACAAACATTCAGATAGTGCCTGGAAGGTAGCAGAAAAAATAGTTTTAAAAGAAGCTAGAGAAGGAAAGCCCTATATTCCTTGGGCTGCAAGACCTACAGATCTGCCTCAGGCTAAAATACCAGCATTTCCTGGAGCTGAAGGTGGAGGGATGTTTACTTATGGAGGAAGAGGAGGTAAAGTACTTACCGTGTCAAATCTTAAGGATAGCGGAGAAGGATCTCTTAGAGCAGCTTTAGAAGTTGGTGGAGCGCGGATAATAGTATTTAATGTGGCTGGAATTATAAAATTAAAAACACCTCTGATAATAAGAGCACCCTATGTAACCATTGCAGGTCAGACTGCTCCCGGTGATGGCGTTTGTATTGCAGGAGAAACAGTTTGGATAGATACACACGATGTAGTTATAAGGCATATGCGTTTTAGAAGAGGAGCTACAGATGTTTCAAGAAGAGATGATGCTATAGGAGGAAATCCAGTTGGAAACATAATGATAGATCATGTTTCAGCAAGCTGGGGATTAGATGAGAACATGTCTATGTATCGACATATGTATAGCCCAGGAGCAGATTACAAAGATGAAAAATTACCTACAGTTAATATTACTATTCAAAACAGTATTTTTTCTGAAGATTTAGATACTTATAATCATGCTTTCGGAAGTACCCTAGGTGGGGAAAATTGCATGTTTACAAAAAATTTATGGGCTAGTAATGCGGGTAGAAATCCATCGATTGGCTGGAATGGAATTTTCAATTTCGTGAATAATGTTGTTTATAACTGGAAGCATAGATCAATAGACGGCGGAGATTATAAAGCAAGCTACAATATTATAAATAATTATTTTAAGCCAGGGCCTATTACCTCAAGCGAAGACAGGGTTGGTCATCGAATATTAAAACCTGAATCTGGTAGAAGTGATCTTGATACAGTGGTATTTGGAAGAGCTTATGTTAATGGGAACATAATGAAAAATTATCCTGAAATTACGGCGAATAACTGGAATGATGGTGTTCAGATTGAAGGAAAAAATGGAGAGTTAATGGATTATGTAGAGGCTAGCAATTATTTTCCTTACATGAGAGCTAAAGAATCAATGCCTATGCCATGGTTAAGAAATATTATGACAGCTGAAGAAAGCTATTCATTTGTTTTGGAAAACGTAGGAGCTACTCTACCAGTGAGGGATGCGGTTGATAAGCGTGTGATTAAAACGGTTAGAACAGGAGAGGCTATTTATGAAAAAGAAGTAAATCCAGAATCATTTTATCAATTTGAGCACAGAAGATTACCAGCAGATTCTTATAAGCAGGGAATTATTACAGATATTAAACAAGTAGGCGGATTCCCAGAGTATAAAGGAAAGAAATATTTAGATTCCGATAAAGATGGTATGCCAGATGCATATGAGAAAGCTGTCGGTCTTAATCCCAATGATGCTTCTGATGCTACTAAAGATTTAAATGGAGATGGGTATACCAATATTGAAATGTATATAAATGGATTAGACCCAAAAAAGAAAACTGACTGGACCAAACTAGAAAACAATCATGATACTCTTGCCGATTTAAAGAATGGTCTGAATGAATACAAAAAATAAAAAAATGAAGAAAATACTTTTTTTAATATTAAGTATGCTTTCTATCTCAACTACTATTTCACAGGAGAATTTAGACCCTGAATATATAAAGGTAACTAATGAAAGAGCAGAAAAAATAGTGGCTAATATCTCTATAGAGAACGAAGCTGAAAAATCACAAGTAAAAAATACTATTGCAAATCAATATCGCTCTATTAGTCAAATTCACGAAGAACGAGATAGAGAAATTGAAGAAATTAAGATAAAGTTACCGAAAGATAAATATCCAGAGAAGTACGAATTAAAAGCCCAGGAAATTAGAGATAATTCCGACAAAAAAATAGCGAAATTGCATAGATCATTCTTAAAAGATTTATCAAAGTACTTGGACGAGGAACAAATCGAACAGGTAAAAGATGGAATGACTTACGGTGTAGTTCCAAAAACGTATCGTGCTTTTCAAGAAATGTTACCGGAACTAGCTGAAGAAGAAAAAGAGTTTATTCTAAAAAATCTTAAAGAGGCCAGAGAGAAGGCTATGGATGCCGGATCTTCCCATAAAAAACATTGGTGGTTTGGGAAGTACAAAGGAAAAATAAATAATTATTTATCTTCTAGAGGATATGATCTGGCGAAAGCCGGGGAAGAATGGCAAAAGAGAATAGATGAAGAAAAGAAAAAACTGGCATTGAGAGAACCACCGCACCCTCCACGTTTACCTGAAGAAGTTATACCAGCCTTTCCCGGAGCATGGGGAGGTGGCATGTTTACTTCTGGTGGTAGAGGAGGTAAAGTTATTGCTGTAACCAATCTTAATGATAGTGGACCTGGTAGTCTCAGAGAAGCACTTGAAGATAGTAAACCGCGAACTGTTGTTTTCCGAGTAGCAGGAACCATAAAAATAGATGAAGATCTAAATATAGATTATCCAAATGTTACAGTAGCTGGACAAACTGCTCCTGGTGACGGTATATGTATAGCAGGTACATTAAATATAAATACGCATAATGTAATACTTCGGCACCTTAGGGTACGACGCGGTGTTTCATCTGGTGGACAGGGAGATGATAATATTGGTGGTAATCCCGATCATCATATTATTATAGATCATTGTTCAACAAGCTGGGGGATGGATGAGAATATTTCCTTATACAGACACATGAGATCATCTTTAGATGGTGAATTCCAAATAAAAGACCCTTCAGAAAATATTACCATACAATGGACAATTTCTAGTGAAGCTTTAGATGCAAAAGGTCATGCATTTGGTGGAACTTGGGGGGGCAACCCTTCTACATTTCATCATAACCTTTTCGCAAGTAATACAGCAAGGAATCCATCTATAGGAATGTCAGGTAATTTTGATTTTAGGTATAACGTGATTTTTAATTGGGGGCATCGATCTATTGATGGAGGTGATGAAACTTCTATGATCAATCTAATCAATAATTACTTTAAGCCAGGACCGGCTACTAACGAAAACATTAAGTCAACTTTTGCCCGTGTAGAGGAAAGACATATGTATTCGCCTGGTAGTGCCTGGGCAGACGGAGGTTGGTATCCTGAATCTCCAGACCGTCCAGGAAAATGGTTTGTGGATGGTAATGTGATGCATGATAATAATATCTTAACCGAGAACAATTGGAAAGGTATTCGTGGGCAGAGCATAGATATGGAAAACGTTGAACAACTTAAGATTATGGCTCGAGTAAATACACCATTTGTTGGATGGCCTGTTGCTCCACATCATTCTGCAGAAGATGCTTATGAAATGGTGTTAAATAAGTCTGGAGCTACTTTACCTAAAAGAGACCCTGTAGATGCAAGAGTTATTGATATGGTGCGTTCAGGAAAGCCAACCACGTCCACTGGAATTATCAAGAATATTTCCGAAGTAGGCGGCTATCCTAACTTATCTTTCGATCCAGATGAAGTTCCAATAGATTCGGATGGTGATGGAATGCCAGATGATTGGGAAATCGAAAATGGTTTGAATCCGAACGATCCTAGTGATGGAGCCAAAGATCGGGATGGTGATGGATATACTAATTTGGAGGAATTCCTAAATGGAACAGATCCGAATGAAAAAATTGATTATCGTAATTTAGGTAATAATATCGATACTATTAGTTAATTTTATTTAAGTATATTTATTAAAGTCCCAAGAATAATTATAAAATATTTTAGGGACTTTTTTATTATACGAGTAAGTGCAGGATACTTTACTTACATGTGAAAACTATATTGCATAAAGAATCTAAATAGAATACATGCTTTATAGACCTATCTATTCAACAATTATTATCTTGTTTAATCTAATATCATTCGTTTCACTGGCTCAGTATCCAGAAATCCCAGAGGAAATGCAGGCTAAGACTGATGCCTGGATGACTAGTGAAGAAGAACGTTTGCAAGAATTATGGGATAATAAAATTTACGATATCGTTAGAGCTGAGGCAAAGAAGGGAAGACCTTATATTCCTTGGGGGTCTCATCCTGGAGATTTTATAAAAGCTGAGATTCCGGCATTTCCCGGCGCAGAAGGTGGAGGTTCTTTTACACCGGGTGGTCGAGGAGGAAAAGTATTTGTAGTAACCAGTTTAGCAGATAGCGGTGCAGGAACTCTAAGGGAAGCTTGCGAAGCCGGTGGCGCGCGAACCATCGTTTTTAACGTGGCAGGAATCATTCAGCTTGAAAAACCCATCAGTATTCGGGCACCTTATGTAACAATTGCGGGGCAAACAGCTCCCGGAGATGGCGTTTGTATAGCTGGAGAGACTTTTGCGATCGATACGCATGATGTAATCATTAGGCATATGCGATTTCGTAGAGGAGCTACGGATGTGACCCGTAGAGATGATGCTCTGGGCGGCTCACCAATGGGAAATATAATGATCGATCATGTTTCAGCGAGCTGGGGACTTGATGAAAATATGTCTCTTTACCGAAATATGTTTAAAGCAAATAAAAACTCCGATAGGGAGAAATTGCCTACCTCAAATTTAACCATTCAGAATAGTATTTCTTCCGAAGGTCTTGACACCTATAATCATGCCTTCGGAAGTACGATTGGCGGTCTTAACAGTACATTTGTTCGTAATCTTTGGGCAAACAATATCTCGCGGAACCCATCAATAGGGATGTACGGAAGTTTTAATTTTGTAAATAATGTGCTTTTCAACTGGTGGAACAGGTCTATTGATGGTGGGGATTACCGCTCTCAATTTAATATTATCAATAATTATTTTAAACCCGGGCCTATTACGCCAAAGGATCAACCAATCAGTTACCGTATTCTGAAACCGGAATCGGGATATCTGGACCCTAAAACTTATGGTAGGGCATACGTAGCTGGAAATGTAGTGGAAGGTAATCCTGATGTTACACAGGACAACTGGAATGGAGGAGTGCAACTGGAAGATATTTCAGAAGATGAAAAAAATGATCGCTTCGAATACATTAAGCAGGATAAAATGTTCTCTATGCAAAATGTAGAAATGATGGCTGCGGAAGAGGCATATGATTTCGTTCTTGATAATGCAGGTGCAACTCTTCCAAAGCGTGATGCTGTAGACGAAAGAGTGATAAAAATGGTTAGGACGGGCGAGATTAATGCCCCTGATGGATTGGAAACAAAAATTGGTACAGAATTCATCAATAGAAGACTTCCAGCCGATTCTTATAAAAAAGGAATTATTACCAGACCCGAGCAGGTTGGCGGATACCCGGAATATAAAGGTAAACCTTATACCGATTCTGATAGTGATGGGATACCAGATGCCTGGGAAAAGAAATTTGGATTGAATCCAAACGATGCGTCAGATGCTGTTGGAGATATTAATGGCGATGGATACACCAATATTGAAAAATATATCAACGGCATAGATCCAACTAAAAAAGTAGACTGGACCAACTTTGATAATAACGTAGATACCCTGGCTAAACTAGATGGTGGGTTGAGTCAGTATAAAAAATAACGATTTAAACTTCGCTAAATTCCCTGGTTACTAGTATGTACAGGATGCAATACGTTAGTGATTTTTCTATTTTGTATTCCAATTCAAGGTCAGAGTTTACTAAATGTCCAAAAATCAATAGCATACTGAATGAAAATTCAAAAGAACGTTGCCGTCTTTTTTATAATTTTGAATACTTTCCTGCAAATTCATGCTCAGCAGCAATACGCTGATATTGGTAGGGATAAAAGTGGTAACATCACCTATATCGCTGATCAATCTGGTAATCAGATTCCTGATTTTTCCTATGCCGGTTATAAAATGTCTTCCGAAGAAATTCCAAATATTGCGGCGAAGGTTACTATTTCACCTATCGATGGTGATGCCACTCAAACTATACAGGAGGCGGTAGATTACGTTTCTAATTTAAAACCTAACAAAAACGGATTTCGCGGTGCAGTGGTTCTGGAACAAGGAGTCTTTAAAATCAATGGGACGGTGTATTTAAAAACTTCCGGAGTTGTTCTACGTGGATCTGGAAATATTGAAAACGGCACAACACTACTGGGAACCGGGGTAAAGCGGGAAGCGATGATTCGGGTTTTGGGTAAAAAGGATTTTAAAATTACCGACAGTCTTAAACTTTCTAATGATGTTGTTTCGCTGGGAGCAAAAGAAATCAGTGTGAATTCAAATAAATTGAGTTCCGGGGATCAGATTTTTCTTCAGCTAAAGATGGATCAGCAATTTGTAGACACGCTGCAAATGAACAATTTTGGAGCTGAAACTGGTTGGATTGGATGGAAACCCGAGGATTGGGATATAAGCTGGGATCGTAAAATTACAGGAACGAATTCTGGTAAACTTCAATTAAGCGCACCAATTACCATGAGTTTAAACCCTCAAAAAGATAATATTCACGTATTAAAATATGAGTGGCCCGGGAGAGTTGAAAATATTGGTATTGAAAATTTAAAAATTCAATCGGAATATAATCAGGATAATCCAAAGGACGAACAACATCGGTGGTTGGGAATTTCCATAGAAAACGCCAGAAATGTTTGGGCGAGAAGACTGAATTTTGAAAATATGGCCGGAGGAGCCGTACACATTTTGAAAACGAGCAGCCAGGTTACTATCGAAGACTGTATTTCAGAACATCCGGTTTCTGAAATTGCGGCTTTTAGAAGACATACTTTTTATACTGAAGGGCAGCAAACCCTTTTTCAACGTTGTTATTCAGAATTTGGGTATCATGATTTTGCCGTTGGTGGTTATGGAACTACAGGTCCTAATGCCTTTGTGCAGTGTGAAGCCTATTTGCCATACAGTTTTTCTGGTGCGATAGGAAGCTGGGTTACAGGTATTCTTTTTGACGTAGTGACCATAGATGGTGATGCATTGAGTTTTGCAAATCAGGGCCAATTGGGCAGGGGTTCGGGCTGGACGGCTGCCAACTCAGTCATATGGGAAAGTTCGGCATCTATGATGCAAGTACCAAATCCTCCAATAGCTCAAAACTGGGCATTTGGAGTATGGGGACAATATTCCGGGAATGGCCATTGGAAAGAAGTAAACAGTCATATTTCACCAAGAAGTTTATTTTATGCCCAACTTTATAAAAGATTAGGATCTTCAAGTATGCAGGCTGATATTCTTGAAATTGGAAGCGAACCCTCTTCGAGTCCAACATTAGAAGCTGCTGAAGAACTTACCCAGGAAGCCGAAAATGTGCAAATAGAATTAAAAGATTGGATCTCAAAAGTAAACGAGCGCAGACCTATTCGTTTTAAAAATGCTGGTGCGCAGAGTTTTCAGAATCTAAAATTACCGAAAACAGGAGTAACAGCTAACACTAATAATAAAATAGTCCTTAAAAACGGGATGCTTACGTTTAAAGACAAATTGCTTGCAGGTAAACATTTTTCGGTCATGTGGTGGCGAGGAAGTTTACGTGATGATGATGTTCGAAAATCTACACCGCATATTACCCGTTTTGCACCCGGTAGAAGAGGTCTTGGTTTAACTGATAATTTAGAAGAAACGGTAGCCTGGCTAAAGCAAAATAACATGGTAGCGCTAGATCATAATTACGGTTTGTGGTATGAACGACGTATGGATGATCATGAGCGGGTACGAAGATATGATACCGATACCTGGCCTCCTTTTTACGAGCAGCCTTTTGCCCGTAGCGGGAAAGGAACCGCCTGGGACCATCTAAGCAAATACGATCTTACTAAATACAATACCTGGTACTGGTCTCGCTTACAGCGTTATGCTCAACTGGCTGAAAAGGAAGGGCAGATGTTATTCCATCAGCAATATTTTCAACATAACATTCTGGAAGCCGGTGCTCACTGGTCCAGTTCACCTTGGCGCTCTGCTAATAATATCAACGAAACCGGTTTTCCGGAGCCGGCACCTTATGCAGGCGATAAAAGAATTTTCATGGCTCGACAGTTTTACGATGTCACCAATGAGAAAAGAAAGTCTTTACATAAAGCATATATTGAAAAGTCCCTGGAAAATTTCAAAAATGAAAGTAGCGCCATTCAGTTTACCAGTGCCGAATACACCGGTCCCCTTCATTTTACCGAATTCTGGGTAGATATAATAAAAGACTGGGAAAGCAAAAATGAAAACCAGGCTTATATTGGTCTTAGTGCTACCAAAGATGTACAGGATGCTATTTTGAAAAACGAAGAAAGAGCAGCTGTGATTGATGTGATCGATATTAAATATTGGTACTACCGCCAGAACGGCGAAACTTATGCTCCGGAAGGTGGTAAAAATCTGGCACCAAGACAGCACGCCAGGAAGATGGAAAATGGTAAAGAATCCGATCAATCAGTTTACAGAGCGATAAGGGAGTATAGAGAACGGTTTCCTGAAAAAGCAGTGCTTTATAATACCAATGGTGCGCCTCGTTTTGGCTGGGCGCAGCTTATGGCAACTGCTTCGCTTCCATCCATTCCTGAAGTGGATCTGGAGCAGTTTTATTCAGAAATTCCAAAAATGACTTTTGCGGAAAATGAAACTTTTGAAAGTGATCAATGGACACTTCAGAATATAGGAAAAGCTTATCTAATTTACCTGAATGAGGACAGCTCTTTTTCGGTAGATCTTTCAGATTCTAAGGGAAAATACCAGGTTTATACCATCGATACCGAAACCGGAAAAACCGAAAAAAAAGAAATTATAAAAGCAGGTTCAGAAATAAATATGGAGCCTGGTGCTAATGAACGTTTATTTTTTATAGTCAAGATTTAAATTATGATCAAAAGAATACTTTCCAAATGTCTTCCCATCGCGCTTTTACTGATTGCATTTTCAGCCTGTAATGATAAGCGAAAAAATAAGAAAAATGAACCAGCCGAAGTTGAAAAAGATACTGCATTAACGGCCTTATCAATTTCCGAGAATCAACGGTATTTTCAGCAAGAAAATGGCGAACCTTTTTTCTGGCTAGGCGATACCGGCTGGCTTATGTTTAACAGGTTGGATCGTGACCAGATCAAGCACTATATCGAAGATAGAAAGGAAAAGAAATTCAATGTTATCCAGGCTATGGTGCTGCACACTTTAGAAGCGGTAAACGTTTACCAGGATAGTGCCCTGATGAATAAGAATGTGGCCGAGCCTGTGCTTACGGATGGTGCTAAAGCTTCAGATTCTTTACAGTATGATTTTTGGGATCATATTGACTACGCGGTAAAAACTGCGGAAG
The DNA here is from genome assembly GCF_027594425.1 of Zunongwangia sp. HGR-M22. NCBI lineage: Bacteria > Pseudomonadati > Bacteroidota > Flavobacteriia > Flavobacteriales > Flavobacteriaceae > Zunongwangia > Zunongwangia sp. HGR-M22. The sequence continues at coordinate 2,785,402 of NZ_CP115159.1, read as the reverse complement.
AAAATAATATTTACATGGCGCTGGTGCCGGTATGGGGTGGAAATATTAAAGATGTCACCATAGAAGAGGCCAGGGAATATGGTAAGTTTCTGGCTGAAAGATACAAGGAACAGAAAAATATAATTTGGCTAGTTGGTGGAGACACTTTTGGAAATGAATACACCGATGTTTGGAATGCGTTGGGAGAAAGCCTGGACCAGGATAAGCTCATTACTTTTCACCCAAGGGGAAGGCATGATTCTTCAGATTGGTTTCATAATGCCAGCTGGCTGGATTTTAACATGTTTCAATCTGGTCACCGAACCTACGATCAAGATGATACCGAAAGAAATTACGGGGAGGATAACTGGCGCTACGTAAAAACAGATTATAATTTAAAACCTGTGAAACCAACGCTTGATGGAGAACCTTCTTATGAAGGGATACCTTACGGGCTGCACGATACGCTACAACCTTTCTGGAAAGCCCATGAAATTAGACGTTATGCATACTGGTCTGTTTTTGCCGGTGCAGCCGGGTTTACCTATGGTCATAGTGCGGTTATGCAAATGCACCGCCCGGAAGATAAAACCGGTGCCTATGGTAACAAAAAAATATGGACAGAAGCACTTGAGGATCCAGGAGCAAAGCAAATGCAATATCTCAAGGAGCTTATGCTGAATTATCCTTATTTCGATAGGAAGCCAGATTCTGCCCTGGTTGTAAACAGCGGCGAGCGTTATGATTACCTGCCCGCAACCAGTGGCGATGCTTACTCGATGATCTATACTTACAATGGTAGAACTATTGAAATAGATGTAAAAAAGCTACAATTTGACGACTTCGAAGCCTATTGGTTTGATCCTCGAACAGGAAAAAAATCGGAGATAAAAAAACTGCCGAAGATTCAGAATGGGATGATTACTTTCGATCCTGAAGGTGAAAAAGAAGCGGGTAATGACTGGGTATTAATTCTTGAAAAGAAAGCATAATGTTTAAAAATGTTCAACTAGTGATATGTTTACTGCTACCGATGGTAAGTTTTGCTCAGGCAGATTGGATTAATATTGCTGAAAAAAGAAAAAATGTCCAGGATTCTGTAATAACTGATGTCATACAGTCAGCCATTAACGAAGCATCTGAAAAAGGAGGTGGAACCGTTTATTTTCCCGCCGGTGATTATCTTACCGGTGCACTTCGCATGAAGAGTAATATTACATTGCATCTGGATGCCGGTGCTATGTTACGTTTTTCTGATGACTTCAATGATTATCTACCCTTTGTAGAAATGCGATGGGAAGGAACGGTGATGAAGAATTTTTCACCGCTCATATATGCTTATGAAGTTGAAAATATCGCCATAACCGGAAGGGGAACCATCGATGGCCAGGGAAGAAAATGGTGGCTCGAATTATATCGTATTGAAACTGCGGAAGAAAAACCGCCCAGAACCAAATTTCAGAAAATGTGGGTAGAGCAGAATAAAGGCCTGGAGACTTCTGATTATTACCAGAGAACCATGAGTTGGGAATTCTTTCGACCCCCGTTATTTCAGGCGTATCGTTCTAATAATATTTTAATAGAAGGGGTGACTATTCAAAATAGTCCGTTTTGGACGGTAAATCCGGCATTTTGTAATAACATCAAGATCACCGGTGTAACCATATTTAATCCGGAATCACCAAATACTGATGGCATTAATCCAACTTCATGTAGAAATGTTCATATTTCAGACAGTCATATTAGCGTAGGGGATGATTGTATCACCATCAAATCTGGTCGCGATGCTGATGGTCGAAAATGGGCTACACCCACGGAAAATGTAACCATTACAAATTGCACCATGTTAAGTGGTCATGGCGGTGTGGTAATAGGCAGTGAAATGAGCGGGGGAATCAAGAAAATAACTATTTCCAATTGTGTTTTTGATGGAACAGATCGCGGAATTCGGTTAAAAACTGCTCGTGGTCGCGGTGGCGTAGTAGAAGACATTCGCGTTTCCAACATCGTGATGAATAATATTCAGCAACAGGCAATTATGATGAATATGTTTTACGATCACAACGAAACCATCGAGCCGGTTACTGAAAGAACGCCAACATTTAGGAACATCCATTTTTCAGGAATTACAGGTAAGAATATTAAAAATGCCGGACGAATTGCCGGAATAGAAGAAATGCCAGTTGAAAATATCTCTTTTTCAGATATCGATTTTGAGGCAGAGGAAGGTTTTTATATTTCTGTAGCGAAAAATGTAGAGTTTCATGATGTTTCGGTAACAACAAAAAAAGGTCCTTCGTTCGAAATTTTAAATTCTCAAAATATTGTTCTGGATAACGTGGAAACGGAAGAACCACTGGAGAATACGCCGGTGATTAAGATCGAAAATATCAATAATTTACTGCTTACAAATACCGCCATGTTTCAGCCTATGAATTATTTTCTTTCGGTCTCCGGAGAAGAAACTAAAAACATATATCTACAGAATACCATTCTTCCGAATGCAAAAACTATTGTAAAAAAGGGAAGTAAAGTTTCTGAAAATTCAATCCTACAAACTCAAAAATGATGAAAAAAGCATTTCTATTGGTTTGTATAATTGTTGCATTTTCCTGTAAAGACAAAGAGCCAAAAGGTGATAATTCTGAAGGTGAACCAACAACAGAGGCAGTTCAGAAAAAGGAATCAGACTCGGTATATCTTTATACCAGTTTCAGGGAGCCGGCAGATGAAGGTCTTTATTTAGCCTTCAGTGAAGATGGTTATAAGTGGGAAAACCTTGGAGGCCCTTATTTAAAACCAACGGTTGGTAAAAGTAAAATTATGCGTGATCCTTCCGTAGTAAAAGGAAAAGGTAGCACCTACCATATGGTTTGGACAACCGACTGGCGGGGCGGAAATGGATTTGGGTATGCCAGTACAACCGATTTTATGAACTGGAGCGAACCGAAAATGATTCCGGTAATGGCCCATGAACCTGATGTGGTGAACGTTTGGGCACCCGAAGTTTTCTATGATGAACCACGTGATCGATTTATCATTTTATGGGCGTCTACCATACCCTTTCGCTATGAGAAGGGAGAGGAAGAAGAGGAGAATAATCATCGTATGTATTATACCACCACCAAAGATTTTAAAGAGTTCTCAAAAACAGAGCTTTTAATGAATGCAGGTTTTAGTATGATAGACTGCGTGATCGTAAAAAGAGCGAAAGATGATTATGTTCTTATCATTAAAGATAACACACGTCCCAATCGAAATTTAAAAGTCGCTTTTGGTTCAGATCCGTTGGGACCTTATAAAGATATTACAAAGCCTTTTACTGATTTTCTTACCGAAGGTCCTGCCGTGATACAACAGGATGGGAAATATATTATTTATTACGATCATTATGGTGAGAAAAGCTTTGGTGCAGTTGAGACTGAAGACTTTCAGCAGTTTAAAGATATAAGTGATCAAATAAAACTTCCTGAAGGTCATAAACATGGGACAATAACCCGTATTTCAAAAAATGTTCTCAATAGCTTAATTTCCAAAAGTGAAGAATTAAAATAATCTGGATTTTCCATTTTACTAATCTTATTTAAATGCGATTAAATTCAAAGAATTTAAGGCAATTTACTGTAACGGTATTTTGTGCAATTTTCGTGGTATCTGTTAAAGCACAGCAGGTTGATACTATAAAATATACTGGGAATACGCTTTCCAATATCGATTATCATCACGGGCAGTTGAAACCGGTGATTGGTACGCATGCTGTTCAAATCATGCGCGCCAGCAGGGAACATCCTGAAACCGCAGACGATTTTGGATGGACCTATAATCATGCGCCAAATATGGCCTATTGGAATGATACTTTTTTTGTGCAATATCTAAGTAATCCTGTAGGAGAGCATATTCCGCCGGGACAATCCTTTTTAATAACTTCAAAGGATGGTCAAAATTGGGAAAAACCGAAGACACTTTTTCCAGTGTATTCCATTCCTGACGGTTATAAAAAAGAAGGTCATCCGGCAGTTGCGAATGATCTTACTTCGGTAATGCATCAGCGTATGGGATTTTATAATTCTTTAAATGGTAAATTTCTGGCCTTAGGCTATTATGGGATTTCTATGGATCAGCATGATTCCCCTAATGACGGTAAGGGTATAGGTAGAGTAGTTAGAGAGATCTACAAAGATGGAAGTTTTGGAACTATTTATTTTATTCGATATAATAAAAGCTGGGATAAGTCATTATCAGAATTTAAATTTTATAAAAAAAGTAAAGACAAACAGTTTATTGCAGCCTGTGAAGAATTGCTTTCAAAACCTTTAATGATGCAGCAATGGGTTGAGGAACAGGATCGGGACGATCCGCTTATCCCGTTGCAGGAGCAATTTAAGGCGTTTAGTTACTATCATTTACCAGACGACAGGCTTGTAGGGTTGTGGAAACATGCATTAACTTCCATGAGTCTGGACGGCGGAGAAACTTGGGAATATCACCCCTTACGTGCACCGGGATTTGTGAATAAAAATGCGAAGATCTGGGGCCAAAAAACTTCTGACGAAAAGTATGCAACTGTTTATAATCCATCAGAATTCAGATGGCCTCTTGCGGTTTCTACGAGCAAGGATGGTATTGTTTATGACGATCTTTTATTAATTCATGGAGAAATTTCTACCATGCGTTATGGCGGAAACTACAAATCGTACGGCCCACAATATGTAAGGGGAATTCTAGAAGGCAATGGTACGCCGCCAGATGGTAAAATGTGGATCACTTACAGTGTAAATAAAGAAGATATTTGGGTTGCTTCTGTTCCGGTTCCAATTACTGCGACCGCACAAACTCATGCAAATGAAATATTTGACCAGCTTCCAGATGGGAAAGAATTGGAAAAATGGAATTATTATGATTTGCAATGGGCTTCAGCAAAAATTGAGGAAAAAGGGGGTAAGAAATGGCTGGCTTTGAAAGATAAAGATGCTTATGATTATTCCAGGGCAGAACGAATTATTCCTGCTACCAAAAACCTGTGGGCGTCCTTTACCATTCGCACAGCTCAGAATGATCACGGAATTTTACAAATTGAATTTCAGGATGAGAAAGGGCAACCTGCGGTAAGAATCGTTTTTGATGAAAATGGTGAAATAAAGGCTAAAGCAGGATACAGGTTTAGTAAATTAACAGATTACCAAGACGGAAAAGACTATGAAATTGAGGTTCGCCTGGAGCCAGATACCAGATCTTATATGGTGAAAATTAATGGCGGTGACGAAAAGCGCTTAATTTTTTATGCTCCGGTAAATAAATTTGAAAGAATCATGTTTAGAACGGGAGAGCAAAGATATGAGCCTACGCCAGATAGTCCCGCGGCCAATCATGAGGATCTGGAAAATCCGGGAAAAGAGATTCCTGAAACTAAATTTTATATCAACGGATTAAAAACTGAAGAATTTCAGAAATAGATGAAAGCAGCTTCTCAAATATTGTTAGCATTTTTCTTTTCAGCTCTTTTATCCTGTGGCTCTCAGGTTGAAGAAAAAATTCCTTCCGTTACTTCAAATTTGAAAGTTCAATCGCCTGAAGTAGCTATGCAAGAGCAACCAATTGGGATTGATCCTGCTGAAGTGAAATTTGGCTGGCAGTTAAACTCTTCAGCTTTTAATGTAAAACAAAGCGCGTACAGAATCCAGGTAGCAGAAAATAAAAATGCTGAAGCACTGGTTTGGGATAGTGGTAAAATTAATTCTGAAGAGAGTCAGCACATTAAATATAACGGCTCGAAGCTAAGTGATGCTGAAGATTATTACTGGAAGGTTGAAATTTGGAGTAATAATTCGGGATATTCTGAAAGTGAGTGGAACCATTTTTATACTGCTCCAAAACCTGAAGACCTAAATGCTAAATGGATCGGTGCAATTACCAGGGAAGACAGTCACCTTCCCGAAGGTAGAAAAATGCATACGCCAACTTTTAAAAAATCAAAACGAGATTCTATAGTTGCCGCGGCAGATTCTCTTGCCTATCGCAGCATTATGCTTCGAAAAGAATTTGAGAATAAAGAACAGCTCCAATCGGCAAAAGTTTTTATTTCGGGGTTGGGTCATTACAAATTGACTATTAACGGTAAGTCTATAGGAAATAGTGAATTTGCACCTTTATGGACAGATTATGACAAAACGTTATATTATAATATATATGATGTAACCTCCCAGATACAAAACGGAATTAATGCAATTGGTGTACTGCTTGGGAATGGGATGTACAACGTGATAGGCGACAGGTATTCTAAATTCTTTGTGAGTTTTGGCCCTCCAACTTTATTTTTTCAGTTAGATCTTACCTATGCAGATGGTACTAAGGAGACTATAATTTCAGATAGTTCCTGGAAATATGCTAAAAGTCCGATCACTTTCAATACCATTTTTGGGGGAGAGGATTATGATGCCAGGATGGAACAGAACGGCTGGGATAAACCTGATTTTGATGCTGTAGGATGGAAAGATGTAGTTGTGCAGCAGGCTCCTAAAGGCAAATTATTACCACAATTGGCCCCAGCAGTAGAAATTACAAAAACGTACGAAGTTAAAGCATCTAATAAATTGGCTGATACCACGCATCTACTGAACATGGGCCAAAATCTTTCCGGATTTCCTAAAATAAAGGCCCGTGGAGCCAAAGGCCAGAAAATTAGAATATGGGTTGGAGAAAAATTAAAGGAAGACGGCACAGTTTCCCAGGGTGGCTCAGGAAAACCGTATTATTATGAATATACGTTTAAGGGCGAAGGTGTTGAAGAGTGGCGACCCTATTTCACCTATTACGGTTATCAATATATTCAAATAGAAGGAGCGAATTATAAAGCGGAAGATATTCAGGGTGCTCCTACAGTTCTGGATGTACAGTCCCAATTTGTAAACAATTCTTCAAAACCTGCCGGAACTTTTGAAAGCTCGAATGAAATTTTCAATAAGACGCATCAGCTAATCGATGCGGCTATAAAAAGTAATTTCCACAGTGTTTTTACAGATTGCCCACATCGTGAAAAGTTAGGATGGTTGGAAGAAACTCATCTTAACGGTCCCGGATTATTTTTCAACTATCATTTGGAAGGGTTTATTCCGAAGGTGATGCAGGATATTGCAGACGCGCAAAGAGAGAACGGTCTTATTCCTAATATTGCTCCGGAATATATTGTTTTTGGGGGCGATTTTACCGATTCTCCGGAATGGGGTCTTGCAGGAGTGATTTTGCCTTGGATGTATTATGAATATTACGGAGATTCTTCGTTAATTAAAAAATATTATCCGGTAATGAAGAAGTATGTAGATTATCTATCTTCTACAGCAAAAAATCATATTGTAGATCACGGACTTGGTGACTGGTATGATTTCGGTGAACACGCCGCCGGATATTCAAAAAATACCCCTATAGCAGTATCGGCAACCAGTCATTATTTCTACGGATCAAAATTATTGGCTAAAGCTGCTAAAGTGCTGGGCAAACCGGCAGATGTTGAAAAATATACAGCGCTCACCGAAGAAATAAGAGCTGCGTTTAATGATCAATTTTACAATGCAGAAAAGGGTAGCTACGACACAGGAAGTCAGTTTAGCAATGCGGTGCCCATTTATATGAACATCGTTCAACCTGAAAATAAAGAAAAAGTATTGAAGAGCCTGATGGATACTATCAAGGCAAATGATTATAGGCTTACTACGGGCGATGTGGGTAATCGCTATTTATATCAAACACTGGCTGAAAATGGTAAAAATGAAACCATGTTTAAATTGCAAAATCATTATGAGACTCCAGGTTATGGTTTTCAGATTAAATTCGGATTAACCACACTTACTGAGCAATGGGATCCAAGAAACGGAAATTCTTTGAACCATTTTATGATGGGCCAAATCGAGGAATGGTTTTATAAAAGTCTAGCAGGAATAGTTCCTGATCCTGAATATCCAGGATTCAAGCATTTTTATTTGGAGCCTCAATTGGTGGGAGATATGAAATTTATAAACGCAACTTACCAATCAATATATGGCAAAATCGTTTCTGAATGGAGCAAAGAAGCAAAGAGAAATGTCTTTAACTATAGTATTCCTCCTAACACTTCGGCAACTTTAAAGTTACCAGCCTCTAAAAAATCTGAAGTTATGGTGAATGATAGTAAATTAGAAAACTATACACTTAGAAATAACAGAATCGAATTCAAACTCGGTTCGGGAAATTACAAAATCGTAATTAAAAATTAATGGACTACATAAAAAGTCATATCCTAAATATTTATAGCTGGAAGAGTTTTATTCTTTTAACAGTATTTTTTAGTGGTTTTTATTCATGGTCTCAGAATTCTGATAATAACTTTAATAAGCCTATTTCGAAAACGATTGAGGTAATTGAAGAAATATATAATATTAAAATAAACGATGATCTAAATCTTTTAGATAACAAAACACTAGATTATGCTGATTGGCGCATTGAACAGAATAATTTGGAAGTATCCCTTACCGCGATCCTTGCGCCATTCGATTTAATGTACTGGAAAGAATCAGATTCGGTGTATAGCATTCGAAAGTTTGATTACCCTAGAAGAACACCGGATGTTGGAAAATACCGGTTGAACTATTTGAGCAATCTTTACGAAGATAAAGCCGAATGGGAAGAAAGAAAAGCTGGTTTAAAATCCTGTATACTCGATGCTTTAAAATTGCAGGATGCACCAAATATTGGCGATCCTAATGTTATTCTTACCAAGAAAAGAAAGTATAAAGGCTACAGTGTAGAAAATATTGCTCTGGAGATTGTACCCGGAGTTTATACCACAGGTTCTATTTACAAGCCTACAAGATCTGGTAAAAAAAGTGCGATAATTCTAACACCAAATGGGCATTTTGGCGATGGGCGCTATCGGGAAAGTGAACAAATACGATGTGCAAACCTGGCCAAAATGGGAGCAATTGTGGTAAGTTATGATCTTTTTGGTTGGGGAGAATCTGCGCTTCAGTTTTCTTCAGTATATCATAAGACCAGTATGGCGCAAACCATTCAGGTTTTAAATGGTAAAAAATTACTGGACTATCTTCTGAAGCTTCCGCAAACTGATACTAGTCGCGTTGGAATTACCGGTGGCTCCGGTGGAGGTTCACATACGTTGTTTCTAACGGCTATTGACGATCGCATTAAGGTTTCAGCGCCGGTAGTGATGGTTTCTTCCTACTTTTCCGGAGGTTGTCCATGTGAAAGCGGTCAGCCAATCCACTTATGCGGCAACGGAACTAATAATGCCGAAATTGCAGCAATGGCCGCTCCCAGGCCACAACTTATTATTTCAGACGGGCAGGACTGGACGCAGAATGTACCGGAACTGGAATTTCCTTTCATTAAAAATATATACTCGTTTTATAAAGCTGAAGAACAGGTTAAGAATGTTCATTTTCCTGAAGAAGGTCATGATTACAAAGAATCCAAACGAAAAGCGATGTATCAATTTATGGCGGAACATTTAGATCTGGATCTTTCAAAAATCATGAAGAATGGAAAAATTTCAGAAGAGATCACTTTAGAAACTGAAGATCAGATGAAGGCTTACGGTTTGAATGCAGAAAATTTCCCGAAAAATGCTATTTCAGATATCGAAGAGCTATACGCGCTTTTCGGGCAGACATATGAAAAAGACACACATGAATAAGGTTTTAAAACATATTAGTTTTTTGATGTTATTGTTTTCAGCGATATCCGTTAAGGGACAGGCTGAAAATGATCTGAAGTTATGGTATAATAAACCAGCCGAAAACTGGAACGAAGCCTTACCAATTGGCAATGGTCGCTTGGGAGCCATGATCTTTGGAAATCCTTCCGTAGAGCGTTTGCAGCTAAATGAAGAAACCATCTGGGCAGGACAACCTAATAGTATTGCTCATGATAAAGCCTTGAAAGCGTTGCCAAAAGTTCGAGAACTGATTTTCGAAGGAAAATATAAAGAAGCTCAGGACCTGGCAACGAGCGATATTCGATCGCAAACCAATAATGGGATGCCCTATCAAACTTTTGGGAATGTTTATATTTCATTTCCCGGTCACCAGAATTACACCAACTATTACCGTGATCTGGATATTCAGAATGCCGTAGCTTCGGTTTCTTACGAGGTTGATGGCGTAACTTATAAAAGAGAAATCCTTTCCGCTTTTAAAGATGATGTGGTGACTGTAAAACTTTCTGCAGATCAACCCGGGAAGATTACTGCCAATATTCTAATGAATAGCCCTTTTGACAAAACCGATCCGGTTAGCAGGGACGACGTAATAATGCTTGACGGGACTTCCAGTGACCACGAAGGATCGCGCGGCGGGGTGGATTTTGAAGGCCGGGTAGCAGTATCCACTAACGGTGGTTCTGCTGTTTCTGAAAACGGAAGTATCTCCATTAAAGAAGCAGACGAAGCAACAATTTATATTTCAATCGCGACCAATTTTAAGAATTATAAAGATCTTTCTGAAGATGTACGCAGCAAAACTATAAGCTTGCTGGATGCGGCTAGAAAAAAAGATTTTGAAACGATCAAAAAAGATCACACTAACTATTATCAGAAATTTTTTAATAGAGTTTCCCTGGATTTGGGTGAGTCTGAAGCGATGGATGAGCCAACAAATCTGCGTATCAAAAATTTTTCAGAGCAGGATGATCCGCAATTGGTAGCACTGTATTTCCAGTTTGGAAGGTATTTGCTCATTTCCAGTTCACAGCCGGGTGGTCAGCCTGCAAATCTTCAGGGAATCTGGAATGATATGCTTTTCCCCCCATGGGAAAGCAAGTATACCATGAATATCAATGCTGAAATGAATTACTGGCCTGCAGAGTTGACCAATTTACCGGAAATGCACGAGCCATTTATCCAGCTGGCCAAAGAGGTTAGCGAAACTGGGAAAGAGACCGCGAAGATCATGTATGATGCTGAAGGTTGGGTGTTGCATCATAATACCGATATCTGGCGAATTACCGGGCCAATCGACAATGCGCATTCTGGGATGTGGCCGAGCGGCGGCGCCTGGTTAATGCAGGATCTTTGGGAACGCTACAACTATTCCGGTGATAAAGAATATCTGAGAGAGATCTATCCCATCATGAAAGGTGCTGCGGAATTCTTTTTGGATTTTATGATCCCACATCCCGAATTTGGTTATTTGGTCGTGGTACCTTCCAATTCTCCTGAAAATTCACATGGAGGCGGTGAAGGAAATGCTTCAATTACTGCAGGAGCCACAATGGATCAGCAATTAATGTTCGATCTTTTTACGCGTACTGCAGAAGCTGCTGAAATCCTAAATCAAGATGTAGAATTTGTTCAGAAATTGAATGGTGCAAAGGAGAAACTAGCACCAATGCAGATTGGCCGCTACGGACAATTACAGGAATGGTTAAAAGATTGGGACGATCCTGAAGATGACCACCGTCATATTTCACATTTATACGGTTTATTTCCCAGCAACCAGATTTCACCGTTCAGAAATCCCGAATTATTTGAAGCTACCAAAGTGGTGCTGGAGCATCGCGGAGACAAATCTACCGGTTGGTCTATGGGCTGGAAGGTAAATTTATGGGCGCGATTACTCGATGGAAATCATGCGTATAAATTGTTGAATGACCAGCTGAGCCTGGTGGGGAGCGATGGTGGTGGTAGTTATCCAAATATGCTGGATGCACACCCGCCTTTTCAAATTGACGGAAATTTTGGCGTAACCGCCGGAATCGCTGAAATGCTAATGCAAAGTCATGAAGGAGCAATCCATATGTTACCGGCTTTACCAGACGCATGGAAGCAGGGGTCGATTCAGGGAATTCGCGCACGAGGCGGATTTACTATTGAAAACCTGCAATGGGAAAATAATGAAATTAAAGAACTAAAGATCAAATCAAATCTTGGCGGAAATCTTCGGTTGCGTACGGAAACAAAACTGGATTTAAAAAAATTAAAGGTAGCTAAAGGTGAAAATCCCAACCCGTTTTTCAGAATTAATCCAATTCAGCAGCCAATCATAAAAGATAAATCTAAAACCACGCGGCCTGATTTGCCAAAATATTACGAATACGATATAAAAACTGAAAAAGGTAAGACCTATACGTTTTCAGCAAAATAACATTTTATGAATCTGAATTATCTAAAAATATATATACTCACTGCCATTTTTACCATGCAAGTTTCCTGCAATTCTCAAAATGGAAATGATGATGTAGAAGGAAAATCTTCAAAAGCATTTATTCTAAAAGCTGAGAATTTTAAGGAATATGCTGATAAATTCAACAGTATGGAGGGTGAAAATATCGTCCAGGCCATTTCAAACGACAGTTCGTGGAATTGGATGCAGGAAAATATTCCGCTGTTTGAAACTTCACAAAAGAGCTTCGAGGAAATGTTCTATTATCGTTGGTGGACGGCCAGGAAGCATATTAAAGAAACCCCTGAAGGCTACGCGATCACCGAATTCCTTGTGGAGCGCTCTTATTCGGATAAATGGAATTTAATAAGCTGTGCGTTGAGTCATCACATTCATGAATTCAGATGGTTACATAATCGAGATTATATTGATGAGAATGTGCATGTATGGTTTCGTGGAAATGATGGTGAAAACATGGAAAAATTGCGATCCTTCAGCAGTTGGACGGCAGAAAGTCTTTACGATAAATACCTGGTAGACCAGAATAAGGATTATTTGATGGATATGTTTCCAGATCTGGTAGAAGAATATGAAGCCTGGGAAGGAGATCGAAGAAGGGAAGACGGGCTTTTCTGGCAATATGACGTTAAAGACGGAATGGAAGAATCATTAAGTGGTGGCCGGCATATTAAAAATGCTCGTCCAACCATCAATAGCTATATGTACGGTAATGCAAAGGCACTCTCGGAAATGGCTCGTATGAATGGTGATAAAGAACTCGCACAACGTTTCGATAAAAAAGCAGATACGTTGAAAAAGCTGGTAGAGGAAAAATTGTGGAATCCAAAAGATCAATTTTTTGAAACATTTACTGAAAGTGATACCTGTGCCAACGTGCGTGAAGCAATAGGTTACATACCATGGTATTTCAATCTTCCTGATGAGAATGCAGAATACAACGAAGCCTGGAAACAGGTAAAGAATGAAGAAGGATTTCTGGCGCCTTTCGGGTTGACCACCGCAGAACAAAGGAGTCCGCGATTTAGAACCCACGGTACCGGGACTTGTGAATGGGATGGAGCGGTCTGGCCTTTCGCCACTTCACAAACAATGACTGCGCTGGCAAATTTCATGAACAATTACAATCAGGACATTATTCAGAAAGAGGATTATTATCAGTTAATGGACTTATATGTGGAATCTCAATATTATCGTGGCCGGCCTTATATTGGTGAATATCTTGATGAATCTACCGGTTACTGGCTAATGGGCGATCGGGAAAGAAGCCGTTATTATAATCATTCTACGTTCAACGACTTGCTCATTACCGGGTTAGTTGGTTTGCGTCCCCGTGCAGATGATAAAATTGAAGTAAATCCGCTAATTACGGAAGACCAGTGGGAGTATTTCTGCCTGGATAATGTGTTATACCATGGTGATATTCTTACCATTTTGTGGGATAAAACCGGGGAGCGATACAACAAAGGAAAAGGCTTTAAGATTTTCAGAAACGGAAATGAGATAGCTTCCGCGGACGGTCTAGAACGAATAGTTTCAGAATAAAAGGAGAGAGACCATGAAAAGGATTTTAACACTAATAACAGTTATTTTAAGTTCAGGATTCGTTTTCGCACAAAGCGGAATAAATCTGCAGGAACTGGAATGCGAAATGCTCGAAAACCCTTTGGGAATTGATGTAGTCCAACCACGGCTTAGCTGGAAAATTGAAACCGAAAAATCGCAGGTAATGCAGGAAGCTTATCACATCATGGTGGCCTCCAGCAGAGAAAAATTGCAAAATGATGAAGCAGATCTTTGGAATTCGGGAAAGGTGAACAGCGATCAATCCATCAATGTTAAATATAATGGCAAAGAGCTGGACAGTAAAGACAAAGCTTTCTGGAAAGTAAAGATATGGACCAATAAAGGTGAGTCTGATTGGAGTGAAACGAATTATTGGAGCATGGGTATCTTAACTTATGCCGAATGGAAATCTACACGCTGGATTGGTTACAATCAGCTTTTTCCGGGAGATAGCGTAGGCCAGTTTTCCAGACTATCCGCAAGATATGTGAGGAAGAATATTGAACTTGAAAAACCGGTAAAAGAGGCCAAAATATACCTGATGGGAATGGGACTTTATGAGCTATACATCAACGGTAATCAAATTGGAGACCAGGTATTGGCTCCTGTTCCTACTGATTATACCAAAAATGTAAAATACAATGTCTTTGATGTGACTAAAGAACTTTCCGAAGGTCAAAATGTCATAGGAACTATCCTGGGGAACGGTCGATACTTTGCGATGCGGCAGGAATATAAGCCATATAAAATAAAGAATTTCGGTTTTCCGAAGATGGCATTACAACTAGTCGTGGAGTATGAAGATGGTACTTCTGAAACTATAAAAACCGATGAAAGCTGGAAGTTTACCGCAAACGGTCCAATTCGCGCCAATAATGAATATGATGGAGAAACCTACGACGCGCGTATGGAAATTCCTGATTGGAATACGGTTGGGTTTGACGATTCAGACTGGATGAATTTAATGTGGGTTCAGGAGCCAGGTGGGTTTTACGAAGGCCAGATGACTCCAAATATGAAAGTAAAAGACACCGTGATGCCGATTTCTGTAAAACAGAAAGATGACAGCTACATACTCGATATGGGACAAAACATGGTAGGCTGGTTACAGATAAAAGTGAATGGTGAACGTGGTGATACCATAAAAATGAAGTTTGCTGAATCTCTTAAAGAAGATGGCTCTTTGTATACGGCAAATCTTCGGGATGCAAAAGTAACCGATCGCTATATTTTAAAAGGGGAAAGAACCGAAACTTGGGAGCCAAAATTTGTTTATCATGGTTTTCGTTTTGTAAAAATCACCGGATTAAAGTCCAAGCCCAAAATTGAAAATTTCATAGGTAAGGTTGTATATGATGATATGAAAACGGTGGGTGCATTTGAATCTTCTAATCCAGTAATGAACCAAGTTTACAAAAATGCTTATTGGGGAATTCGCGGAAATTATAAAGGTATGCCAATTGATTGCCCACAGCGGAATGAGCGACAGCCCTGGTTGGGTGATCGAACTACCGGAGCTTACGGTGAAAGTTTTCTATTTGACCACCAGACCCTTTATTCAAAATGGCTGGACGATATTAAGTATTCACAAACCTTAGATGGTGGTATTCCCGATGTGGCTCCGGCATTTTGGAGATATTACGGTGATGGCGTAACCTGGCAGGGAACGTATATTACCGTGGCCGATATGCTATATAGGCAGTATGATGATCTTTCTGGAATCGAAAAGCATTATCCATATATAAAAAAATGGATAAAGTATATGGAGGCTAATTACCTTAAGGATGACTTAATGACTAAAGATAAATATGGTGATTGGTGTGTTCCTCCAGAATCTCTGGAGATCATTCGCGCAAAAGATCCAGAACTGCTAACCGATGGCGATGTGCTCTCTAGTGCTTTTTACTTTTACCTGCTGAATTTGATGGAGAAATTTGCAGGACTTATCGATGCTGATAAACAAGATATTGCTTACTACCAGGATCTATCAGAAAGAGTAAAAAAAGCATTTAATGAAAAATACCTGGATAAATCAAAATTGGTTTATGCTAATAATACAGTGACCGCCAATGTGCTTCCATTGGCTTTTGGGATGGTTCCAAAAGAGCATGAGCAGCAGGTTTTCGAAAATATGACTCACGAAATCGAAGTGAATAAAGACAGTCATATAAGTACAGGAGTAGTGGGAACTCAGTTTTTAATGCGCACGCTTACCGAATTTGGTAGACCAGATCTGGCATTTACATTAGCGAGTAATAACACCTATCCAAGTTGGGGGTATATGGCTGAAAATGGTGCAACAACCATTTGGGAACTATGGAATGGTAATACCGCCGATCCAGAAATGAATTCTCAGAACCACGTAATGTTGCTTGGTGACCTTATGATCTGGTATTATGAAGATATGGCCGGAATAAAATCTGATCCCGAAAATGCAGGTTTTAAAAAGATATTAATGGAACCACATTTTGATGCCGGTTTGGATTATGTTGATGCCTCTTACGATTCCAGTTACGGTGAAATAAAAAGCCACTGGAAAAAAAGTGGAAAAAAACTGAATTGGGAAATTACCATTCCACCGAATACTTCCGCAAAAATTAAAGTTCCTGCTTCAAAAATATCCAATGTAAAGCTTAATAATAAGCAACTTGAAAGTTTGGCCGAAAACGTTTCGACACACGAAGAACACGTTATTTTTGAACTATTATCAGGCGAATATACGATCAAGATTAACTAAAAGAATTTCAGTAAAAAAGATATGAGAACTTACCAATTATTGATAACCGTATTAATAGTAATTCTTGCTGTTTCCTGTCAGGATCAGGAAAAAGGGAAGGATATGGCAAAAAATGAAAAAATTGAGCTAGAAGATAAAACCTGGAAAGAAGGAATAGTTTCCGAAGAATATATTTATAAAACAGCGCCTTATCTATCTGCCCATGCAGCCACGATTGAAGAAACTACATCAGGGGATCTTATCGCGGCCTGGTTTGGTGGTACTCACGAGCGTAATCCAGACGTAGGAATATGGGTAAGTAAGCGTACAGATAATGGTTGGACCGAAGGTGTTGAGGTAGCTAATGGAGTGATTAATGATACGTTGAGATATCCTAGCTGGAACCCTGTTTTGTACCAGGTGCCAGATGGAGATCTATTGTTGTTTTATAAAGTAGGACCACACCCATCCTCCTGGTGGGGAATGCTGAAAAGATCATCAGATGGTGGAGAAACATGGTCTGAAGCCGAAGAATTACCTGAAGGTTATTTAGGCCCGATCAAAAACAAGCCGGTTTTAGCGAAAAATGGCAAATTAATTCTGCCATCAAGTGTGGAAGGTAATGGATGGAATTTAAAAATGGAATCTACTTCAGATTTTGGTAAAACCTGGTATACAACAGATACCATCCCTAACGGTAAAAAAGATATTCAAGCAATACAACCAAGTATATTAGTTCACGAAGACGGAAAATTACAGGCAATAGGACGAACCAAAAATAGAGCTCTGTTTACCACTTGGTCTGAAGATAACGGTGAAAGCTGGTCTGAGGTAGATTTGCTTTCTGTTCCCAACAATAATTCAGGAACAGATGCGGTCACCATGAAAAATGGAAAACATGCTTTAATATATAATCATGTTCTTCCAGACGGTGATAATTATAAAGGGAAGCGTTCCCCGCTAAATTTAGCAATTTCAGAAGATGGGATTAACTGGGAAGCAGCCTTGGTTTTGGAAGATTCTAAAATTAGTCAGTATTCCTATCCTGCCATTATCCAGGGTTCAGATGGGATGCTTCATGCCGTTTATACCTGGAGAAGGCAACGTATTAAATATGTGAAAATTGATCCTAAAAAACTGGTGACTTTTCCTATTGAAAATGGGCAATGGCCTGGCCCGGTCGCAGAACGTTATAAAATTGGGGTTTCAGACTGGATGATTTTGAAAAGACAAAAACTAAGCGCTTTTGAACTGGCACAGGAAATTGGTGCTGATGGGATTGAGCTGGATATGGGTAGCCTGGGTAATCGGGATACGTTTGAGAGCAAATTGAGTGATCCTGAAGAGCGAGAAAAATTCTTGAATACATCTGATTCTACCGGGGTAGAAATTGCCGCAATTGCTATGTCTGGATTTTACGCGCAGTCTTTCGCCGAACGTCCTACCGTGAAGCAAATGGTAGGAGATTGCATGGAAACCATGAAAAACATGAATGTTCCAGTGGCTTATTTACCGCTTGGAGTTACAAACAATTTGAATAAACATCCAGAGCTGCGTCCAGAAATCGTGAAACGTTTGCGCTGGGCAGCAGAACAGGTGAATGATATTGATGGCGTGATAGCCATTGAAACTTCTTTAAAAGCTTCAGAAGAAAAAAAGCTGTTGGAAGAGATTGGAAATCATAATATTAAAGTATCATTCAATTTTGCCAAGGCTGTAGAAAATGGTTGGGATATTTCTGAAGAATTAAAAACACTGGGGAGAGACAATATTGCACAAATTCACGCTTCCACAACAGACGGGGAATGGCTGGAAAATAACAATCAGTTGGATATTCCGAAGATTAAAGAAACCCTCGATAACATGTATTGGAAAGGCTGGCTTATCGTGGAGCGTTCCCGGGATACCTCTATGGTTCATAATGTTAAAGCCAATTATGGAGCGAATGTGAAATATTTAAAGAAGATTTTTCAGGGTAACGATGCAGAATAGCAATTATGGTTGCTGAATTTGAGTGATTTTATGACAAAAAGACTATTTATAGTAAGTTTTATAGTTCTTTCGGTTTTTTCCTGCAAAACCGGCGATCAGAATTTGAACGCCGCTGATGATAATAGAAAGGAATTTACCGAATTCTCTAGAAGCATTATCTCATTAAACGAAAATTGGAGAACAATCCGCGAAGATTCAGATTTACTAAAGGATACTATAAATATTGAAAAATCAAATTTTGATGATTCCTCCTGGGAGCCGATTACTGTTCCTCACAATTGGGATCAGTATTACGGGTATCGCCGCATGAAACATGGCAACTTGCATGGAAATGCCTGGTATCGTAAAGAATTAAAATTAGATCCTAAGCTTAAGGGTAAACGTCATTTTCTATTTTTTGAAGGGGTTGGTTCTTATGCGACGGTGTGGGTAAACGGAAAAAAGGTAGGAAGTCATAAAGGAGGACGAACCACATTCACACTGGATATTACAGATGCTATAGATTTTGAACGACAAAATACCATCACCGTAAAAGCAGAACATCCGCCATTTATAGCCGATTTACCCTGGGTTTGTGGAGGCTGTTCGGGCGAATGGGGATTTTCTGAAGGCTCACAGCCACTGGGAATTTTTAGGCCGGTTTCTTTAATTGTTACCAACGATATTAAAATTGAGCCTTTTGGTGTTCATATCTGGAATGATAAGAATATTTCTAAAGAAAGTGCTCAACTATATGTAGAAACTGAACTTAAAAATTATGGAGAAAAGATTAATGAGAGTATTGAAATAGAAAATCAACTTCAAGATCATAATGGCAAAATTGTCGCCAAAGCTACAAAACTTGTTTCCTTAAATAAGCAAGATACGAAAAGGTTTAAGCAGCAACTTCCGGTTATACAAAACCCAGATCTTTGGTCTCCGGAAAATCCTTATCTCTATAATTTAATAACAATAATTAAGCAGAATAAACAAATTGTAGATCGGTTAGAAACTCCTTATGGAATACGATGGATTAGTTATCCTCAAAACCGGAATGATGGTGATATGCGTTTTCACCTTAACGGAAAACCTTATTTCATTAATGGTACCTGCGAGTATGAGCATAACATGGGGCGCAGTCATTCCTTTACTGAAGAAATGATTGGCGCCAGGGTTAGCCAGATGATCTCCGGCGGATTTAATGCTTTTCGGGAGGCGCACCAGCCACATAATTTAAGATATCAGGAACACTGGGACAAGGAAGGGATTTTATTCTGGAGCCAGTTTTCAGCTCATATCTGGTATGATGCACCGGAATTTAAAGAAAACTTTAAGCGGTTATTACGGGAGTGGATTAAAGAACGCAGAAATAGTCCATCGATTATTATGTGGGGACTTCAGAATGAAAGTACGATTCCGAAGGAATTTGCTGAAGAATGCACGGCGATAATCAGGGAAATGGATCCTACTTCTTCCGAGCAACGCCTGGTAACCACCTGTAACGGTGGTGAGGGAACCGATTGGAATGTGATCCAAAACTGGTCAGGAACCTATGGAGGCGATCCTTTTAATTATGCTAACGAGTTGAAAAAAGATCTGTTAAATGGCGAATATGGAGCCTGGAGAACGACTGATTTGCATACCGAAGGTCCATTCGATCAGGATGGCGAATACAGTGAAAATAGGTTTTCCCAGCTTATGGAGATAAAAATGCACGAGGCTGAAGAAGTTCGTGATAGTGTGGTTGGACAGTACAGTTGGTTATTTGCTTCTCATGAAAATCCCGGAAGAATCCAAAATGGGGAAGCTTTTAGAGATATCGACAGAGTAGGACCAGTTAATTATAAAGGTTTCTTTACCGTTTGGAGTGAACCAGTTGATACTTATTACATGTATCGCGGAAATTATGCTCCGAAGGAAACCGAGCCCATGGTATATATCGTGTCACATTCCTGGCCAGATCGATGGAAGGAAGCCGGTAAAAAGGATGGCATCGTGGTATACTCCAATTGTGATGAGGTCGAATTATTCAATGATGTTACCGGTAAATCTTTAGGCAAAAGAAAAAATCCGGGAGTGGGAAAACATTTTCAATGGGACGATGTGGATATTCATTATAATATTTTGAAGGCCAGAGGTTTTGTGAATGGAAAAGAAGTCGCAACCGATGTTATTGTTCTGAATAATTTACCCGAATCACCAAATTTTCGACAGTTATATAGCGGAAAGGAAGTTCTAGAACCTGCAGAAGGTAATTATGTGTACCGGGTAAATGCCGGGGGACCAGAGTTTACCGATAGTTTTGGAAATACCTGGATGGCCGATGTTCACAAAACCGAAAATAAAAGCTGGGGTTCGAAATCATGGACAGATGATTTTGAAGATCTACCCGCTTTTTATGCGAGTCAGCGTAGAACCTGGGATCCTATTTCCAATACTAAAAACTGGGAGTTGTTTCAAACCTTTCGTTTTGGAATGGATAAACTGAAATATGAATTTCCTATTGAGAATGGCAATTATGAAGTTGATTTATATTTTATCGAACCCTGGTATGGTACAGGAGGTGGACTAAATTGTACAAACTGGCGTAATTTTGATGTAGCTATAAATGACAATACCGTTTTAAAAGGTTTAGATATCTGGAAAGAAGCGGGTCATGATTCGGCTCTTAAAAAAACAGTATCGGCTACTGTTAAAAATGGAGAGATGGTTATTTCTTTTCCAAAAGTAACTTCTGGGCAGGCTGTGATTTCAGCGATAGCTATTAGAGGAGAGGAGCAAACTCCGGCAAAACCCTCAGCCGGTAATTTTCAGAATATTACTTCAGAAAACGCTCAAAAGAAAACCTGGATGGATATTGGGCAAAAACAATACACCGACTCAGATACGGAGTGGACAGAATTGCCATATCAGTTTTTTGGAGCCGAATGGATAAGTTTTTCTTCTGAAAACTCAAATCTTTCAGGATTTTTCGAACTTAAAGAAACTTCAAGTGTTTATGTATTAAGTGATACTGATACCTTGGATAAGCCAAGCTGGATGCAAAGTTTCACGAAGATTGGAGGCAAAGCAAAAAACTCAGATGGAAAGAATTTTCATGTTTATTTAGATACTATTTATAAAAAACAAACTTTCAATTTTGGGAAAGAAGATATTTCCGATTTTTCAATAGTTGCGGTTCCGATCTATAAAATGGGTGAAGGGGAAGAATCTCGCCCTTCAGTTAAATTTGAAGCCGAAGCCGCATTATTTTCAGGAGACAGCATTAAAAATTTTAAAGACAGTGATTATGTAGATTTCGGAAATAAAAGTCCGGCAAGTATTGAATGGAAAGTAAGTACCGGCCTAGCTGGAATTCATTTGATGCGTTTCCGGTACATGAACGTAAGCGATAAGCCTATTGATGTAAAGTTTGAAATTATAGCTCCTAACGGAGCCATAGTTAGAAACGACCAGATCACATTTCCAATACGTGACGAAAAATGGAAAATCTTGAATACCACGACCGGAGGATATATAAATGCAGGAACCTATACGATTAGAATTTCTGCAGAGAGTTTGAAAGGTTTGTGGTTGGAGTCGTTTGAATTTCAATAATTGAGATTATTCAAAAATAAAAATGATACAATATTTTAAAAATATTCAATTGAAAGAAGCAATTTTTTGTTTTATACTCCTTTGCTTTTTCTCAGCCTGTGAAGAAGAGCGAGAGATGAATGAAGGAGAAGGTAGAATTGTTCAAAATTTTAATGCCGACTGGAATTTTCAATTAGGAGAGCATCCGGAAGCAAAGAATGATACTATAGACTTAGCTGATTGGAGAAAACTGGATGTGCCCCATGATTGGAGCATAGAAGGAGAATTTAGCGAAGAGCATCCTACTAAGCCTGAAGGCGGCGCATTGCCGGCAGGCATAGGTTGGTATCGGAAAACTTTTGAGGTTCCAGAAAGCTGGAATAATCGAAATGTTTTTATCTCTTTTGATGGAGTTTACAGAAACAGTGAAATTTGGATTAATGGAAAATATCTAGGAAAACGACCTTTTGGATACATATCGTTTCAATACGAACTTACACCATATTTGAAATTCGGCGAATCCAATGCAATTGCTGTAAAAGTAGATAATTCTGCGCAACCAAATTCTCGTTGGTATACTGGTTCCGGAATTTATAGAAATGTACATTTGGTTGCAAAATCCAATGTTCATATTGATCACTGGGGAACATCTGTAAGTACACCATTTGTTTCTAAAGATTCTGCTAAAGTTAGTTTTAAGGTAACCATTAAAAATAATCTGGATTCTCTAAAAAAAATACAACTAAAAAATGTTGTAGTAGATCAGTCTGGAAAAACAATTGCATCAGAGGAAGTAAACCTTCAACTTTCAGCTACAGATTCGATAAATGTTGGGCAGAACTTTACTATATCAAATCCAAAATTATGGAGTACAGAAAGTCCATATTTGTATAGTATTGAAACTTCTATATATCAGGATAGAAAGTTATTGGACAATGTCAAAACTCCTTTAGGAATTCGAAAATTTCATTTCGATTCTGAAAAAGGATTTTTCTTGAATGGTAAGCACACGAAGATTAAAGGAGTTTGTCTCCATCATGATAATGGAGCGCTTGGTGCTGCTATAAATGTTTATGCGCTAGAAAGAAAACTGAAACTTCTCAAGAAAATGGGAACGAATGCTATTCGAATGGCGCATAATCCGCCGTCACCAGAGATGCTCGAACTTAGTGATAAAATGGGGTTCATCGTTCAGGATGAAGCTTTTGATGTTTGGAAAAAAGGAAAAATAAAAGAAGACTATCAAACTATTTGGGATAAATGGTATGAAAAAGATTTAAAAGCAATGCTGTATCGTGATAGAAATCATCCTTCAGTGATGATGTGGAGTATTGGTAATGAAATACGAGAGCAATTTGATAGCACTGGTGTACATATTACTAAAGAATTAGTAGCTATTGTAAAGTCAGTTGATACCACACGACCTGTTACTTCTGCATTAACAGAGAATATTCCAGAGAAAAATTTTGTTTGGCAATCTGGAGCGCTTGATTTACTCGGGTTTAATTATAAACATGAAGCTTATGAAGATTTACCAAATCGGTTTCCCAATCAAAAATTTATTTCTTCAGAGAGTGTTTCCGGTTTAATGACAAGAGGAAGCTATGATATGCCATCAGGTGAACGTCGAAACTGGCCACCCGCACATGGTGAAGATTTTGATGGCAACGATGATTATACCGTTTCTGCTTACGATCAGGTTTCAGCCTATTGGGGTTCAACGCATGAAGAAACCTGGAAAACTGTTAAAAAACTGGATCATATGGCGGGAATGTTTGTGTGGACTGGTTTTGATTATCTGGGCGAACCCATTCCTTATCCTTATCCGGCAAGGAGCTCATATTTCGGGATGATAGATTTGGCCGGATTTCCCAAAGATGTTTACTACATGTATCAAAGCGAATGGACATATAAAGATGTCCTGCATATTTTTCCGCATTGGAATTGGAAAAAAGGCGAAACTATAGATGTTTGGGCGTATTATAATAATGCTGATGAAGTAGAACTCTTTCTAAATGGAAGATCACTTGGTATTAAATCAAAGATTGGGGATGACTTGCATGTCGCATGGAGCGTAGAATATGAACCGGGGAACTTAAAAGCAATTTCTAGAAAAGACGGTGAGGTAGTTTTAGAGAAGACAATTGAAACGGCAGAGGAACCTGCACAAATAGAATTAAAACCAGATAAAAACGAAATGAAATCAGATAAGAACGATCTTGTTTTTGTTACGGTAAATATTCTGGATAAAGCAGGAGTTCTTGCACCCAAAGCAAATAACCTTGTGAAATTTGAAGTTTCCGGAGGAGGCAAAATAGTTGGAGTAGACAATGGATATCAAGCCAGTTTAGAATCTTTTAAAGCGAAACAGCGAAAAGCATTTAACGGAAAATGTTTGGTGATTATTCAGTCTAACGGAAAAAAGGAATTAGTCAAATTAACTGCGCGATCAGAGGGATTAAACTCAACTAGTATTAACATCCAGATAAAGGACTAAAAAGATTGTAAATGAAATATATAGTTTGCGAGGAGCCAAATAATTTTCAGCTAAAAGAAAAGGAAGCACCGAAGAAAAAAGAAGGAGAAGCTTTATTAAAAATTCATCGAGTGGGAATTTGTGGTACCGATTTACATGCCTTTGCAGGTAATCAAGCGTTTTTCAAATATCCTAGAATTTTGGGGCATGAATTAGCTGCAGAAATACTAGAAATTGGTGATAATGAGCAGGATTTGAAAGAAGGAGACCGTGTAATTATTATGCCTTATGTGAGCTGCGGAAAATGCATTGCCTGCAGGAATGGTAAAACTAATTGTTGTGCAAACATTCAGGTGCTCGGTGTACATACAAATGGAGGGATGCAGGAAATTATTTCAGTTAGCAATGATCTATTAATTTCAGCACACGGTCTCGATTTTAATGAGATGGCTATCGTCGAACCACTGGCTATTGGAGCACATGCTATTAGAAGAGCAGCGGTTAAACCCAGAGAAGTCATTGTAGTGATTGGATGCGGGCCTATAGGAATTGGGCTTATGAAATTGGCTCAAATTGTTGGTGCGGAAGTGATTGCGCTAGATGTAAATAATGACCGACTCGAATATGTGAAAAAAGATATTGGTGTTCAGCATGCTTTTAATGTAATGGAAAATCCTGTAGAAAAAATTGCTGAAATAACAAAAGGGGACCTTGCAAGCGCTGTTTTCGACGCAACAGGAAACAAAAGAGCTTTAGAATCGGGAGTAGATTATATGTCTCATGGAGGTCGATTTGTATTAGTTGGTCTATCAAAAGGAGAACTAACCTACGAACATCCAAAAATTCATGCTAAGGAAACTACGCTATTGTGCAGTCGTAATGCAACGCTAGAAGATTTTCAGTTCGTAATTAATCATTTAAAGAAGTTTCCAACTAAATCTTTTGTGACCCATCAGGTAAAATATACTGAAATGATAGAGAATTTTAACTCTTGGTTAAATCCTGAAGCCGGTGTTATTAAAGCGATGGTGGAATTTAACTAAGTATAAAATGAAAAGATATTGTCTCACATGTGATCTAAAAGATAATAAGGAATTGATCAAAAAATACAAATTTCATCATGAGAAAAACAATGTGTGGCCGGATGTAATTGAAAGCATTAAAAATCCTGGAATTCTGAATATGCAGATTTTTTTGATTCATACTCGCTTATTTATGATTATCGATGCCGAAGATTGTTTTAGTATGAAAAAAAAGGAACAAATGGATGCTGAAAATATTAAAGTCCAGGAGTGGGAAGATTTGATGAAAACTTTCCAGAAAATACCTGATTTTTCGAAAAATGGTGAAAAATGGGTTTTAATGGATAAAATTTTTGATCTCGATGAATATAAGTAATTTATGATAATTGATACACATCAGCATTTTTGGAAATATAATGCACAAACGCACGGATGGATTGATGATAAAATGAAACGCATCCGGAAAGATTTTTTACCTGAAGATTTAGAACCACTCCTCAAAGAGAATGGAGTGGAAGGCTGTATTGCTGTGCAAGCAGATCAAACCGAAACAGAAAATGATTTTCTATTACAGCTTTCTGAAGAGAATGATTTTATTAAAGGAATTATAGGTTGGGTTAATTTCCGTGCAAATAACATCGAGGATAGACTTGCATATTATGCAGCTTCTCAAAAAATCAAAGGTTTTCGCCATGTAGTACAAGCTGAGGCGGATCCTAATTTTTTACTTCGGAAGGAATTCTGCAACGGGATAGCAAAGCTGGAAAAATATGGATTTATTTATGAAATATTAGTATTTCCGCATCAATTAGGAGCTGTTTTAGAATTTGTTCGAAAATTTCCGAATCAAAAATTTGTTATCGATCATATTGGCAAACCCTATATCGAAGATGGTTATATTTATGGGTGGATGACTATGATAAAGGAAATAGCAAATTTCGAGAATGTTTATTGCAAACTTTCCGGAATGATCACTGAAGCAGACTATGTTGGCTGGTCCTATAAACAGTTAGAACCGTATATAGAAGTTATTTTAAACGTTTTTGGAGCCAAACGTTTAATGTTTGGATCAGATTGGCCAGTTTGTCTTGTAGCAGGTGAATATCTTGAGATAATGAATATTGCTGAAAAAGCAGTTTCAAGATTAGGTGAAAATGAGAAAGCAGCTTTTTGGGGAGAAAATGCTGTGAAATTTTATAATCTATAATTATGGAATTAAAACTAAAAAATAAAATAGTATTGGTAACTGGTGGAGCTGGTATAGAAGGAAGTATCGGGCATACTATAATTTTCACCTTAGCAAAAGAGGGAGCTATTCCAATAATTTTGGACAGGAATATGCGCGGAATGGAATATGAAAAGAAATTGCAGCAATCAATACCTAAAGCAAGATTTTTTCAAACTGACTTGTCTAAACCAGAAGAAATTAAATCTTCAGTAGAGAAGGTTACTGAAGAATTTTCAGGAATCGACGTGATTATTAATAATGTAGGTGTGAATGATGGTGCTTCATTGGAATCCAGTATAGAGGAGTTTATGAATTCAATACATTTAAATCTTTTAAGTTATTACGCCACTGTAAAATTTGCCTTGCCGTTATTAAAGAAAAATAAAGGTAACATCCTTAATATAGGTTCCAAAGTGGCTGTAACTGGGCAGGGAGGGACTTCTGGGTACGCGGCTTCTAAAGGAGGCGTATTAGCTCTTACCAGAGAATGGGCCGTAGATTTAATTCAGTACCAAATTAGGTGTAATGCATTAATTATAGCAGAAAGCATGACCCCAGCATATCAGAACTGGTTAGATACTCTTAAGGATGGAACTCAGAAAAGAAAATCTATCGAAGAAAAAATACCATTTGGAAACCGAATGACTACACCACAGGAAATTGCTGATATGGCTATGTTCATTATTTCAGAAAAATCCAGTCATACAACCGGTCAGTTTATTTACGTAGATGGAGGATATGTTCATCTAGATCGTGCATTATTAAAATAATTATTATGAATCAGGCACCTGTTGTTTCTAAAAAAGTATTACTTCCATTTATATTGGTTACTTCATTGTTTGCATTATGGGGTTTCGCAAACGATATAACTAATCCCATGGTTTCTGCATTTAAAAAAGTGCTAGAACTCGACAATTTTAGAGCCTCTTTAGTGCAATTGGCATTTTATGGGGGCTATTTCACTATGGCTTTACCTGCAGCGATCTTTGTCAATCGCTACTCTTATAAGAAAGGAGTTTTACTCGGTTTGGCGCTCTATGCGGTGGGAGCTTTATTATTTTATCCGGCTGCGGCATATGAGCAGTTTTACTTTTTCTTGGCTGCCTTATATATTTTGACATTTGGACTAGCGTTCTTAGAAACAACAGCCAATCCATATATCCTAGCAATGGGCGATCCCAAAACTGCTACAAGACGTTTGAATCTTGCGCAATCTTTTAATCCAATGGGAGCATTGGCGGGTTTGATTGTGGCTCAAAATTATATTCTGGCGGCTTTAAAAAGTGATGATATTACGGAAAATGGAGACTTACTTTATGAAACCCTTGGGGTGGCAGAAAGAAACAATATACGTACAGAAGATTTGGCAGTAATTCGAGATCCTTATGTAATATTGGGACTGGTAGTCATTGCATTTTTTTTAATAATTCTCTTTACTAAAATGCCACAAAATAAAAATCAGGAAGCTAAGTCGAATATTCAACAATCTATTAGAAGGTTATTTAAGAATGGAAAATTTACGTGGGGAGTAATAGCACAAATGTTCTATGTAGGAGCACAGATAATGGTTTGGACATATTTGTACCAATACGCAGAATCTATAGGGATAAGTAATACCTTAGCTGTCAATTATGGTATTGCTGCGCTTGTACTCTTTCTTTTAGGTCGCTGGATTGGAACGGCGATGATGAAGTTTGTGGATTCTGGCAAATTATTAATGTGCTTTGCCATAGGCGCTTCATTATGTACTATTATTACTATTTATTCAAATGGAATTATAGGCTTATATTCTCTAGTAGGAATATCATTATTTATGTCAATAATGTTTCCAACAATATATGGTGTAGCATTGGAAGGTTTGGATCAAGATGCTAAATTTGGAGCTGCATTTTTGGTCATGGCGATAGTGGGAGGCGCCTTGATGCCAGCTCTCCAAGGATTAATTTTGGACATTGGAGGAACCGGTTATTCAGATGTCCTAATATTGGGTGTGCCGGAAGTCAATTTCTCTTTTATACTTCCGTTAATTTGTTTTTTAGTAGTATGCTTTTATGGTAGAATGGTAATTAAAACTAGCTAGACCGAATTGCGCTCGATATATTTGAATACATTTTTGACTTTTTCTTTTTTATTTTTAAGTACCATATAAGCAGCAGATTCGCCCATGGCTTTAAAGTCTGTGCTAATTACAGTAATACCCAGTAATTCTTTTAAAGGAGTGTCATTATAAGATATAACACCAATATCTTTTCCTAGTTTTAAATTTTTTTCTCGAATTTGTTTTACCAGATTCACTAAATCACTTTCTTCAATAGTAATATAAACATCTAGTTTTTGTAGTTCCATATCATCATAGATCTCATCGAGAATTTCAAAATCAAAATTATTTTCGATGCAAAACTGTCTAAATCCATGCATTATTCTTTTTGGATAGGGGAAAACTGATTTTTGTGGGTAAACCAATATTAATTTATCATATTTTTTAAGTTTTTGTAAGCCTTCTTTTAGGGCTTCATAAATATCACTTCTAAAATCTTGATAAACACTACCATAAATTCCTTTTATGTTTGGTTTTCCATTATCTAGCAGTATCAATTTGTCCTTAGGAATATTTTCTAATGTAGTTATAATTTCTGGAGTGTAACTTGCATGATTTAGGTTATTATCTTTAAAATGTGGCATTATTACATAATAATCAAATGCATTTATATTTTTTTCTATTGCTTTTACAAATAGAGACTCCTCACAATGATAAATATAAAGATTAACGTGCCCGTTAACTCCTAGAGCATTTACAAAAGAATTATAAATACGCATCTTGTAAGAGCTTGGTTTATTAACCAAAAAAAACACGTTTACCTTAGAAATCAAATCATTTTTAGCGATGTAGTATCCCTTTCCTTTTACTGATATTATAATTTGCTGTTTTTTTAGTAGTCTATAAGCCTTTTCAACGGTATCTCTCGATAGATAACAACTTTCACTTAGCTCATTTATAGAAGGGATTTTTTGATCAACCTTTAAATTTCCTCTAGAAATATCATTAATAATTGAATCAACTATCTGCTTATATTTTGGTATTCGGGAATTTTCTTTTATTTTAACATCAATCGTTTTCGTTGACATATAATTTTGGTTAGGGTTGTTGATGTAAATGTAAATAATTTTAGATTATTTATTTAAATCTTTAGTACTTAAGATAGCAGGGAACTACAGGATAGGCTTGGATGTTTATTAACATAAATTTGAGATAAACACATAATGATTAAATCATGCAAAAAACTTTTCAGTACGTAGACTATCTCTGGGATGAAGCCAAGGCAGCCGAATTGGGTGACGATCAGGTAGCTTTATTTTTATACCGGTCTAATATATTAGGAACCGATCTAAGAATCACTAATTATGGTGGCGGCAATACCAGTTGCAAAACCATCGAAAAAGATCCACTTACCAATGAAGATGTCGAGGTGATGTGGGTTAAAGGCTCTGGTGGTGATATTGGTACGCTTACCCGAAAAGGAATTGCCGGTTTATATACGGAACGCCTTAGAAACTTGAAAAATGTTTACGGTGGTTTAGAAGATGAAGACCGAATGGTAGGACTTTTTAATCACTGTATCTACGATCTGGATAGTAAAGCACCTTCCATCGATACACCCTTGCACGGTTTATTGCCTTTTAAACATATCGATCACCTACACCCCGATGCGCTTATCGCGGTTGCGGCTGCAAAAGATAGTGAACAGGTGACCAAAGAAATTTGGGGAGATACTATGGGTTGGGTACCCTGGCAGCGTCCTGGTTTCGATTTAGGGCTTCAGCTAGAAAAATGTTTGGAAGAAAATCCCGGAATTCGTGGAATCGTATTGGGTAGCCACGGTTTATTTACTTGGGGCGATACTTCTTACGATTGCTACATAAATAGTCTGGAGGTTATTGAAATGGCTTCTGAATATATTGAAAAGAAAATCAAAGAAAACGGAGAAGTTTTTGGCGGACAAAAACTAAAATCTTTACCTGCGGAAGAACGGAAAGAAAAGGCTGCCGAGTTAATGCCGTTACTACGCAGATTAGCTTCTTCAGAAAATCAAATGATTGGTCATTTTACTGATAGCGACACCGTTTTGCAATATATCAACAGTAACGATCTGGAGCGTTTGGCGCCTATGGGAACCTCTTGCCCCGATCATTTTCTGCGCACAAAAATTCAGCCGCTCATCCTAAGCTTAGATCCATCAGATGAGGTGACCGATACCGAAGCTACGCTGAAAAAATTAGAGCCTTCTTTTGAACAATATCGTGAAGAATACCGTCAATATTACGAAAATCATAAACACGCCAACAGTCCGGCAATGCGTGATCCTAATCCGGTGATTATCATTTATCCCGGCGTAGGAATGTTCAGTTTTGCCAAGAACAAGCAAACCACCCGTGTAGCTAGTGAATTTTATGTAAATGCCATCAACGTAATGCGTGGTGCTGAAGCGATTACTGAATATACTTCTTTACCAAGACAAGAGGCTTTTGATATCGAATATTGGTTGTTAGAAGAGGCTAAATTACAACGAATGCCTGCGGAAAAACCACTTTCACGTAAAGTAGCCGTTGTTACAGGTGCCGCCGGTGGAATTGGTAAAGCAATTGCCGATAAATTAATTCTCGAAGGAGCTAACGTAGTGCTCACCGATATTAGTCAGGAGAATTTAGAGGAAGCTTTATCGACTTACAAACGTGACGAAGCTGCGATTGCCATTTGCGATGTTACCAATGAAGATTCAATAGAAAAGGCCTACAAAGAAGCAAATCTTGCCTTTGGAGGGGTAGACATCGTGGTGCATTCAGCAGGATTAGCGATTTCAAAATCCTTACTGGACACAACACTGAAAGATTGGGAACTATTACAAAACGTATTGGTAAAAGGGCAATTCTTAATGGCGCAAAAAGGCTTTGAAATTATGCGCAAGCAAGGTTTAGGTGGCGATATCGTAAATATTGCCAGTAAAAACGGACTCGTTTCTGGACCTAACAATGTAGGCTACGGAACGGCAAAAGCGGCGCAACAACATATGACGCGCTTATTAGCTGCGGAATTAGGTGGCGATCATATTCGTGTGAATACCGTGAATCCAGATGGAGTAATCGTAGGTAGTAAAATATGGGAAGGCGATTGGGCTGAAGGTCGAGCAAAAGCTCACGGAATTAAAGTGGAAGATCTTCCGGCGCATTACGCTAAAAGAAATTTATTAAATGAAATTATCTTACCAGAGGATATCGCAAACGGCGTATTTGCCTGCGTAGGCGTCCTAGATAAAAGCACCGGAAACACCATTAATGTCGATGGCGGTATGGCGAATGCTTTTGTGAGATAAAGTTTAGATATGAGTAATTAGATTTTAGAGTCTAGATGTTAGAACTTAGAGAATAGACAAAAGAAGCAGGAAACAAGAAAGATTTAAAATGGCCTATCGAAAGCTTATCATAAAATTTGAAGTGAAAATGCCGTCAAATTTCAGGCTGTTTGAGCGATAGCGAGTTCCTGAAATTTAGGCATCGAACGATAAATTTAGATAAGTGTTCGTAAGCCTTGATTTTTTGGTTCGTTTTGTATCAAGACAAAATGAACAGATAAAATAAAAAGTTTAAACTCTAAGTTCTAGAAGCGAAGCGATCTAAAATCTTAAAATAATAGAAATGAAAATAAATACTGATCAACTATCAGAATTCAATAAAAAACAAAACGATTCGTTCGAAAACGAAATCGATTTCTTAGGAAATAAATTTGCTAAAAAAGGAATTTCGATAGCTAAAATTATACAAAAATTAGCCGATTTTCAAGTGGCTATACCGAGTTGGGCGTTAGGGGCCGGTGGAACGCGATTTGGTCGTTTTTCTTATGGCGGAGAGCCTTCTTCTTTAGAACAAAAGTTAGACGATATTGGTATTCTTCACGCTTTAACAAGAACTGCAGGAGCGGTTTCTTTGCATATTCCGTGGGATATTCCTGAAGATGTGAATGCGATTAAAGATATCGCTAAAAGTCACGATATTATTTTTGATGCGATGAATTCGAATACCTTTCAGGATCAGCCTGATGCAAAAGAAAGTTATAAATTCGGTTCACTCAACAGCATCGATAAAGCTTCTCGTGAATATGCGGTAGAACATAACAAAGAAGTGATTAAAATTGGACAGCAATTAGGTTCTAAAAGTTTAACGGTTTGGTTGGCTGATGGTGCAAGTTTTCCCGGTCAGCTGAATTTTCAAAATGCTTTGCAAAATACTGAAAAAAGCTTACAAGAAATTTATGCTTCTATGCCAGAAGATTGGAAGCTTTTTATTGAATACAAACCTTACGAGCCAAATTTTTACAGCACCACCATTCAGGATTGGGGAACGTCATTTATGCTCGTCAACGCTTGCGGCGATCGCGCTTTCACGTTGGTTGATTTAGGGCATCATTTACCGAATACCAATATTGAACAAATTGTGGCGACATTAATGTATAAAGGAAAATTAGGCGGATTCCATTTTAACGACAGTAAATATGGTGACGATGATCTGACGGTAGGTTCCATTAAGCCTTATGCCCTGTTCTTGATTTTTAATGAATTGGTTTACGGAATGGAAAACAATCCGCAAAATCCCTATCCGGCTTGGATGATTGACGCCAGCCATAATATTAAAGATCCGTTGGAAGATTTATTGCAATCGCTGGAAGCTATTTTAATCGCCTACGCGCAAGCTTTATTAGTCGATCAGAAAGCATTGAAAGAAGCGCAGCAAAATAATGATGTCACTAAATGTCAGGAAATATTACAGGATGCGTACAGAACTGATGTTCGCCCAATCGTAAAAGCGGCAAGAGCTAAAAGCGGCGCAGCTGTAAATCCGATTGAAGCCTACCGAGCTTTTGATGTTCGTAATACGCTTATTGAAGCTCGCGGACTGAAAACGGTAGCAACGGGATTGTAGAAGTTAGAATTTAGATTTGAAAAGTGAGATGTTAGAGAATAGAAATTAGAATATAGATAATAGACTCGAGATAGAAGAAATAAGAAAAATTTAAAATGGCCTATCGAAAGCTTATCGTAAAATTTGAAGTGAAAATGCCGTAAAATTTTAGGCTGTTTGAGCGATAGCGAGTTCCTAAAATTTAGGCATCGAACGATAAATTTAGATATGTGTTCGTAAGCCTTGATTTTTTGGTTCGTTTTGTATCAAGACAAAATGAACAGATAAAATTAAAAAAGTCTAACATCTAAATTCTAAAAGCAAAGCGGTCTAAGATCTAAATAACTGCGCGATGGATTGTAGCGTAAAGCCCGACCTGCAAGGTCGCGCCAAAAAAATAAAAATTTTCTCTGGGAAAGTCCGAGAGATTACATACTAACAATTTGACTTCGAATCGTTTCAGTAATGAATTGAAAAGAAGTTTTAAATTCTCGATTATCGAGATGGATAAACAAAAAGTAACGGCTGTTTTTGATATTGGTAAAACCAACAAGAAATTTTTCTTGTTCGATAAAGATTATCAGGAGGTTTTTCGGGAATATACGCGGTTGCCACTTACGGTAGATGAAGATGGTTATCCTACCGAGGATATTACGCTTTTAAAGCAGTGGATTAAAGATACGTTTCATTCGATTTTAGAAAGTGAAGAATTTGAAGTAAAATCGATCAATTTTTCGACCTATGGAGCGAGTTTAGTGCATTTAGACCATCACGGAAATGTCTTGACGCCTTTATATAACTACACGAAACCGATTGAGAAGGAAATTACCGATGCGTTTTATGCGAAATACGGTGGCGAATTGAAAATCGCAGTAGAAACAGCATCACCACAATCGGGAATGTTGAATTCTGGACTGCAATTATTTTGGTTGAAGAAAAAATATCCTGAGATTTTTAGCAAAATTAAATACTCGCTTCATTTGCCTCAATATTTGTCGTTTTTATTTACCGGAATTCCGGTAAGCGAATATACCTCGATAGGTTGCCACACTAATTTGTGGAATTATGATAAAGAGGATTATCACGAATGGGTTTATGCCGAAGGTTTCGATCAGTTATTCGGCCCCATAGTTCCAACCGCGAGCAGCATTAACACCTCTTATAAAGGCAAAAAAATTAAAATTGGGGTTGGGATTCACGATAGTTCTTCTGCCCTATTGCCGTATATTTTAAGTAAAAAGAAATCATTTTTACTACTTTCTACCGGAACTTGGAGTATTTCACTAAATCCATTTAACCAAGAAAGTTTAGATGAATTAGCGATTAAAAATAATTGCCTGAACTACCTACGGGTAGATGGAAAACGTGTAAAAGCATCTCGATTTTTTATGGGAAATGAATACCGAATTCAGGTAGAAAAACTAGGCGAATACTACGGAAAAGAATATGGATACCATCGGAATGTGGAATTTGACTCGGATTTGTATTTACGACTGATTGAAAATCCTTCTATTTATTTCAAATTTGAAGGAATTTCGCTGAAGCGTAAAAAGTTACATCAAACCGATTTAAAACCTTTTGCTACGTTTGAAGAAGCCTATCATCAATTAATGATTGAATTAATGGAATTGCAAATTCATACGATTCGAAATGCGATTGGCAATTCAGCCATTCATAAAATTTATATTGATGGTGGTTTTACCGATAATGATGTGTTTATGAAATTGATGGCGCATCATTTTAGCGAATTTAAAGTATTATCAACGCATTCACCTTTAGGCTCAGCCTTAGGAGCGGCGATGGTAATATCCAATAAAAAAGTAGATGCTAAATTTTTAAAAGAAAACTACCGAATGAAGAAATTAGTTCCGCTGTTGTTGACGAAGTAGCGTTTAGAGTCTAGACGATAGATGCTAGATTTTAGAATAGGCAATCTTAAGTTTTGAGTTAGAAAATAAGAACCAAGATACAGGAAACAAGACAAAATGAAGGAATGATAAAATAGTATGAGATTCCGTGTCAGGCATAGAATGACGATTAAAAAAATATGAAATAAAAAAAGAAAACAACGTCCTACTTTTTAATTCTGTAGCAATTGTAGGAAAATGGCGCAGCGTTGGATTTGTAGCAAGGGATTAGTGAAACGGTTTCCCTTGCGCAGGATAGGCTATTTTGCTAACAATTCAAGGAAATAAAAATAAGACTAGACTTTTTTGCTACTTTTTTTGGCAATGAAAAAAAGGAGGAATGATCAAATTTGAAATAAAAATCAGCTTGAAAATCCTGTAAAAATGAAACAAGACAGCCGTCATCCCGGACTTGATCCGGGATCTCATCAACTAAGTTCAGAATGACGACAAATAGAAAATAAAACAAACGCTGATGGCCAAATGCCAACAGCTCAAAGCTATAAAAAATACCCCTATGGCCTTTCCATTTAACACCGAATATCCGTCCATCGAATCGCTTCGTGAGCGTGCCCAAAAGCGTATGCCGCGTTTTGCATTCGAATATCTAGACGGAGGCTGTAATGAAAATATTAATATTCGAAGAAATACAGATGAAATTCGTGAAATTCAGTTAAAACCCAGATACCTTAAAAATTACAGTAAATCGAGATTAGAAACTGAATTGTTTGGTATAAAATACGATGCGCCTTTCGGGATTTCACCCATTGGTTTGCAGGGTTTAATGTGGCCAAACGCGCCTGAAATTTTAGCCAAAGCGTCGCTCAAACATAACATTCCGTTTTGTTTGAGTACGGTAACTTCTACCAGCATTGAACGCGCGAGTGAACTTACTGAAGGTCGTGCTTGGTTTCAGTTATACCATCCTACCGAAGATTGGCTGCGTGATGATATTTTGAAACGTGCTGAAGCGGCTGAAGTTCCGGTTCTGGTCATTTTATGTGATGTGCCCACTTTTGGGTATCGTCCAAAAGAGATTAGAAACGGACTCGCAATGCCACCGCAAATGAATTTTAGAAATGTATTGCAGGTAATGGGAAAACCCGTCTGGGCAATGCAAACGCTAAAACACGGCGCTCCAAATTTCGCAACAATGAAAATATATATGGAAAAAGGAATGAGCATTAAACAGCTTGGCGCTTGGATGAATGCTACTTTTTCCGGAAGATTGAATGAAGAAAAAATTAAACCACTCCGCGATCTGTGGAAAGGTAAATTAGTACTGAAAGGTGTCGTTTCTGATGAAGATGCTGAAGAAGCCATTCGTTTAGGTTTCGACGGAATCATTGTTTCTAACCACGGCGGTCGCCAATTAGATGCAGGCGAATCGACTATCAAACCCTTATCACATATTGCTGAAAAATACAAAGATCGAATTACGGTAATGATGGATAGCGGTATACGCTCAGGTCCGGATATTGCTCGCGTGATGAGTAGCGGAGCAGATTTTAGCTTTTTAGGCCGATCGTTTATGTACGGCGTGGGCGCTTTGGGTGAAGAAGGTGGCGACCATACCATCGCTATGCTGAAAATGCAGTTGCAACAAGTTTTAGAACAAGTTTGTTGCGAAAAAGTAACCGATTTACCGAAATATTTAGTGAAGGAATGATTAGAGTTAAGGGGTGAGATTTTAGAGTTTAGAAAATAAAATATAGAAATTAGACTTGAGAGGTTAGAGATGAGAATAAAGAAATAAGGAAAAGGAAAAGCGTCATCCTGAACTTGTTTTAGGATCTCATCCAGTTGAGAAAGTCAATAGTTTTCTTATTAAGCACGAAATCTTATTGAAATTGTTTGTCACTTCGAGTGATTTTATTGTAGCGGTAGCAGAAATAAAATTGTATGGAGAAGGGATTAGAATTTAGAATAAATTATTTCTAAAACTTATAAATTTCTATTAAATCGATTGAAATAAATTAATAACAAAATAAAAGCTGAAAGTTAATCGCTGATAGCTAACATTTAAAAAAAATGAGTCAGGCACACATAGAAGAAGAAATATTAACCGAAGAAATTTCGGGAGAATTCGAGCGTGAACGCGTACCAGAATCCAAATTAAAAAGCTGGAAAAGTTTTCTAGGAATGTATGCCGGAGAGCACGCGGCAGGAACCGAGTTTGTGATCGGGCCACTTTTTTTGACTACCGGAGTTAGTGCTTTCGACTTAATTATTGGATTATTGCTAGGAAATTTAATGGCGGTTTTGAGCTGGCGTTTTTTAACGGCTGAAATAGGCACAAAGTTTCGATATACTCTTTATTACCATTTAGAAAAAATCTGCGGAAAACGACTTGTTACAGTTTACAATTTGGCCAATGGAATTCTATTCTGCTTCTTGGCCGGAGCGATGATCACGGTTTCTGCTACGGCAGTTGGTGTTCCATTCGATATGGAGATGCCAAAACTCACCGATACAATGCCCAATAGTGCTACTTGGGTAATTATCGTATTGGCAATCGGAGCGGTAATTTCTGTGATCGCGGCCAAAGGTTATAATACCGTAGCAAAAGCTGCCAATTGGATGAGTCCGATTATCGTAGCTGCTTTTGTGATCTGCGGAATTGTTTCTTTAGTGAATTTAGATGTGCATAGTTTCTCTGATTTTTGGAATATTTGGGGCGAAGGAAGCGAACCTTTCCCCGGGCAGATTAAATATACGTTTTGGCACGTATTCTTATGGTCTTGGTTTGCCAACGCGGCAATGCATATTGGGATGTCGGACTTATCGGTTTTCCGTTTTGCGAAAAAACCAAGTGCAGGATGGACCACCGCTGCCGGTATATATATTGGTCATTATATTGCTTGGATTGCTGCAGCATTATTGTATGCGGTATATTTAAAATCTCCGGAAGCTCAGGCTATATCGGCAAGCGGTGAAGCACCATCTGTTGCGCCGGGTCCATTAGCGTATAATGCAATTGGAGTCTTCGGAATTATTGCAGTCGTTTTAGCAGGTTGGACTACCGCAAACCCTACAATCTATCGTGCTGGTTTAGCTTTTCAGGCCATCATCCCTAAAGTTTCAACCGCCTGGGTGACGATTATCGCAGGAACCGTGGCCACTGTTGCAGGATTATTCCCTGCCTTTGCAATGAAACTATTAGGTTTTGTAGCGCTCTACGGGTTTATATTAGCACCTATAGGCGCCATTATTGTCTTTGAATATTTCTTCGGAAAAAAGTTCGGTATACAATCTTTCTACGCTGAAAAGTCTGGAACTAAATTTAATCAGGCGGTATTTTGGGCTTGGGTAATTAGCTTCTGTGTTTTTTACTTTATTTCGGTTCAATTTGATGTTTTCTTATCATTCGTAACCCTTCCCGCTTGGCTGTTGTGTGGAGTTTTGTATTTGGTTTTTAGCAAGATGATGCAGAAGAAGCCTATCACCACTTAGAAATTCAGGATCATTTTTAAGAATTAAACCGACTACTTAGATGTGGTCGTTTTTTTATCAATCATTCTCATATTCGATCCTAAGTGTTTCGAATAATTTGGCAATAGCTAGATTTAGTTCATTGTCTATTTTATTTCTTTTTAAAATAGCATCGATCAATTTATTTTCTCTTGTATTGATATAGAAAATTGAACTTTCGCCCATTTCAAAAAGTCGTTTTTCTGCTGCTACCATGATCTGGCTTTCGGTCACAATTTCTGAAGCAATTACGGCCTGTTCCTGTAAACTAAGAATTTCTCGCTCAGTAGCTCTTATTTTGTTACTTAGTTTCCATTGACTTTCAGCTATTTTAAATTCTGCCTGCTCTCTTTTTACTTTAGCCAGTTTAAGATTGCCACGTTCTTTCCGTAGGAATAAAGGGAAACTTACTTTTACACCAGCTTTATAATTATTTACATTGATGTAATCTGCATCATCTATTTCTTCGGAAAGAAAATTATATTCCACATCTATTTTAGGCAAAAGTTGATTTCTTCGCAACCTAATATCAAGATCGTAGGCTTCTAAATCGAACTCGAGCGATTGTATTTTAGGATGGTCATCAACTTCTTTAGCATTTCCTAATAAACTTTCAATGCCCAAGGCTTCCGAAAAATTTAAGCTCTCTGGTAGAGGTCTCAATCGATCGTCTAACTCGATTGGTATATCTTCTATCCAAAGATAGTTACTCAAAGCTAATTTTGCTTTTTGCAATTTAAGCTCGGCCTGCTTTTTATCCAACCTTCTTTTCCTAACGGTTATCATCGTTTCTACCGTATCGATGGCAGGAGTTTCACCCAGTCTGCTAGAGGTTGCAATGCCTTCAAATCTTATAAATGCATTCTCCAAAAACTCCTCATAGACTGAAGTATTTTGGTAGTAATAAACCCAATCTGCGTAAGCTTTTGTCGCATCTGCAAGTACCTGGTTTATCTGGATATTCCTTTCTACCTGTGATTGTTGCTGAAAGATTTTAGCGAGTTTAAGATTATTCATTCTTTCATTGTAAAGCAAACCCTGCGCAAGCCTAATATTTACACCGGCACTCCAAAGACCATCATCTGGCGTGGTATTTTCTGGATTTAAGTAATAGCCTTCATTTTGTTCGTATCCAGCTTTTAGATCGATACCATACCAGGTTGGAATTTTAAAAGTTCCTTTCCATAAAGAATAATATTCAGTTCCTTTAAAGTTTTTCTCTTTTACGCCTCCTTCAAGTTTAGGATCAAAAGCACCGCGAGATTTCAATAATTTTGCCTCTGCGGCAGATAAATCTAGATTAGCTTGAGCCACAATAGGATGATAGCGCTTTACCATAGCCAGAAACTCTTCAAGCGTAAAGATTTCCGATTCTTGGGCTTCCGCAGAGAAATTACTGAAAACTGCAAAGCAAAATAGACAAATTAACTTTCGCATATTACTTTTTAGAATCT
This sequence comes from Zunongwangia sp. HGR-M22, assembly GCF_027594425.1. Classification (NCBI taxonomy): domain Bacteria; kingdom Pseudomonadati; phylum Bacteroidota; class Flavobacteriia; order Flavobacteriales; family Flavobacteriaceae; genus Zunongwangia; species Zunongwangia sp. HGR-M22. The sequence goes on along the minus strand of NZ_CP115159.1, from coordinate 2,744,921 downwards.
TTGGAATCACTTTTCTTTCCGTCTGTTTGTTTTTCTGCGCTGGTATAATAATTAGGAGGAAATCCATTTAATTTTCGCCACAGTTCGTACCATATTGGCACATCTTCTAATAAAGCTAAGGTTCTTGCACCAGAACCTACACGTAAAGCTTCTGGCCATTGATGTTTATCCCTTTCTTTAAGATCTGGAGTTAGTAGAATTCGATATTTACCATTATCGCTTATAAAATTTTCTATAGCTACTACTTTTGCACCATAAGTACCAAAAGATGCGTTCGGCCAACCGCTGAACACGATCGCAGGCCAGCCATCAAATTGTACTCTTACATGATCGCCGATATTAAGCAATGGCAAATCTATAGGCTCTACATAAGTTTCTACCGCGATATCTATATTTGAAGGCATAATAGTAACCAGTTTTTCACCTTCTTTAAAAGTCTCGCCAATACCTTGTTTTAGAGCCCGGTTTATATAGCCATCCTGAGGCGCACGTATGTACAATAAATTTTTTCTTATTTGATAATTTGAAAGCGAATTTTCTAGTTTTGAGACTTGTGCTTCAGCGTCGAATCTGGATGAGTTAGCCGTAGAAATTTCACCTTCAATTTTATTAATTTTATCGATATAATTGGCTTCAATACGATTAACTTCCATTATAGCATTTAATAGCTGATTTTTGCTACTTAGCAATTTGTTTTCGAGATCGATAACTTTGGCCTGCGATTCTTGAAATTTGGATTGCTTTGTTTCTAGATCTAACCTAGACTTTAAACCCTCTTCATATAATTCAGCTGTACGTTTGTATTGTCTTTCGGCAATGCTTAGGTTTACTTTGGCTGCTTCTAAAGAAATACTGTCACTATTTATTTTAAGATCTGCCTGCTTTCTCTTATTTCTGGTTTGTTCTAGTTTTAATTCTCTTTCACGCTGAATAGCCTGCATTTGCCTTTGTAGCGCTTCAATTTTTTGACCATAAGATTCTAAAGATCCACTTTTGGAGGTTAATTGATTGCCTGTTCTTTCAACTAAAAGAGGATCGAAATATTCATTTTTTACTTCTGTAATATGAAGAATCGTATCTCCTTTCTTAACAAAGTCACCTTCCTGAACATACCATTTTTGTATCTGTCCCGGAATAGGTGATTGCAGGGTTTGGGGTCTTTGATCGGGCTTCAATGTAGTTACGTAACCTTTACTACTTATGGTTTGCGTCCAGGGGAAAAATAGTAATATGAGTAAAAACACAAAAGTTCCTAACAAAATCCTAGAAAGAAGCTTATGGTGACTTCTTTTCACGATCAGCGAAAAAGCATTAAAGTCTTCGAACTTTACTTTTCCGCCTAATTTTGTATTAGAAAGATTGATCATTTATATTAATTTTATTTTCTTTTTAAATAAAGCGGTTCGAAATCTTCAATTTGCTCTTTGTCGTCTGCAAGAAATATACTGGTATTTTCTCTATTTGCGCATTTAATTAATGCTTGTAAATCACTATTAGAAAGTATAAATCCTTTCTCTATCATCAAGATTTCTGGTTGTTTGAGTAATTCACGAATTAAGCATATTTTTTTTGCTGTTTTAGCGCCTATTTTACTACTTCCTGAAAAAATGTAGGTGTTTAAAGATTCGGGAAGCTTATTAATGTGATCGATAATTTTAAAATCTTCTAGCATATCATAAACACGATCTGAACTCATATTAGGATTGCTTAAGGTAAGGTTTTCCCAGATGGTTCCTTCAAAAATACTATCAGTATTAAATAGCAATCCAATTTTATCTCGATATTTATCTATATTGATATTTGCTATTTCTTGTTTGTCAAGATAAATTCGGCCTTCATCGGTTTTCTTCATTCCAGAGAGGTAGTGGAAGAAATCATTTATAACCACTTCAGATCCTACAAGGTTAATCTTGTCGCCTCTATTGATTACAAGATCTGGAACCACAGTTTTTTCTATATGAAGACCTTCAATCTTAATAGGAAAAAGTTTTACATCGTTTCCATTAATTCCTGTTTTACGATCTAATTTTTTAGAAATTACTTCGTCCAATTTTTCTACAGCAGTTACCATATCGTAAATGGTTTCTAAACTAAACCCAATTTTTTCAACTGAATTGATGACCATCACAATTATAATTTCTGCGGCTACAAATTGTCCAATATTCATTTGTTGATTTAAGACTAATAACCCCCCAATTAGTAGTAATCCTAAGGTTACAATTACCTTAAAACCTACCATTAGTTTAAACTGATTTTTTACGGTATTAAAGTGATTTTGTCTTTCGTCTAAATATTTGGTAACGAGTTTGTCGTTTTTATTTTGCTCGTATTCGTCTGGAAAAGTTTTAAAAACTCTAAAATTACCGGCTACCTGTTGTATCCAAAAAGCTACGTGATATTTCTTTTTGGATTCCATAATACTACTTTTTAAAGCTTTTGTGAGAGTGAATTTAAAAATCACAAAAATTAATACAAGTAGCAATAAACTAAAACCGATAAAAAAAGGATGGTAAAAGGATAGCAGTAAAAGACCGAATATAATTTGAATAACCGCAGCGGGAAATTCTAATAATAATTTCTGAAGTCCTTTTTGCAGAGTCAAGACATCAAAAAAGCGATTGGCAAGTTCTGGGGGGTAGTAGTTCTCTAATTCTCTAACCCGCATTTTAGGAAATCTATAAATAAACTCGAAAGAAATTCTAGCAAAGACTTTCTCCTGTATAATTTCAACCAAATCTAATTGAAGAACCTGCAAGACCCCTACAAAAGCAACACCGGTAGTCACCAAGCCAGTAAGTAAAATCCATGAGGTTGAAACCTGGGCTCCTTGGATTAAATTAATAATCGCTTGAATTCCCAAAGGTACTGTAAGTCCTATAAGCCCGGCAAATATGGCGTAGTACAAAACATTTAGAATATCACGCCTTTCCAATTGAAGAAGATGAAATAATTTCTTCCAGGGAGAAATTGAACTTTTGGCCATATATTTAGGTGTGTTTTTTATCTAAGGATTTATGCTTGTATTAGATTTTAAAATTAATCAAAAGTTGTGTCCAATCAAATTCGACTGCAACCGATCTTTAAAATAAAACGCGAATATAAAATGCAACTATTAAAAATACTTTGGATCGAGATTAAAATGCCATTAAAATTTTTAGTTCTTTAATAATCTTATATCCTTAAGCTTGCAATGATAGTAAATAATCTAATCTTAAAAATTATAGTTTTCTTAAACTACGATATTATATAGAGCATTTTATCGTATTAATTTTACGCTCAAAATGGATTATGAAAACAAGTTTAAAAATTATATTCTTAGCCTTATTATTATTTACGCAGTTTTGCCGAGGGCAACAGGAAGATAAGGTTATTATTATCACTTTGGATGGTTTGCGCTGGCAGGAGTTATTTGGTGGTGCTGATTCTCTATTTATAAATAATGAAGCATTTGTAGACCATATTGGTGGTTTGAATAATCTTTTTTGGGCTGAAACGGCTCAGAAGAGAAGAAAATTACTATTTCCATTTTTCTGGAGCCATGTTGAAGAAAAAGGTGTAATTCTTGGTAACCGTTGGGAAAATAACAAAGTAAACTTAACTAATACTATGGTTTTTTCGTATCCTGGTTATAATGAAATATTAACTGGGAAAGCCGATGATGCGCGTATCAATAGCAACAAAAAAAATTATAATCCAAATAAAACCATTTTAGAAATAGCAAATAACAGCAGGCGTTTTAAGCAAAAAGTTATGGCATTTGGAAGTTGGGATGTTTTCCCGTTTATCCTGAATGAAAAACGGAGTGGTATTCCTGTAAATGCAGGATATCGATCTTCTTTATCCAAACATCCCTCAGAAAAAGCTTTGTTTTTAGATAAAATTCAGCAGGAGACACCAAAACGCTGGGGCGGTGTAAGATTTGATGTTTTTACCCATAATTATGCGATGGAAGCATTACGTCACGACAAACCCGACCTCTTGTATATCGCTTATGGCGAAACCGACGATTTTGCGCATGATGGCCGTTATGACGATTATTTAAAATCTGCTAACCGGACAGATAAAATGATCCAAGAAATATGGGAATATGTAAATATCGATCCTTACTATAAAGACAAAACAAGTATTTTGATCACAACAGATCATGGTCGCGGTACCGGAACTGGTAAAAATGATACCTGGCGAGGGCACGGTGAGGAAATTATTGGAGCTAATCAGACCTGGATTATTGCTTTTGGATCTAAAATTAAAGCACGTGGAGAATTAAAAAGTAAAGAGCAATATTTCACTTCGCAGTTTGCACCAACTATTGCAAAAATTTTAGAACTAGATTTAAATAGTGAAGCAGAAGAATTGCCCATATTAAAATAGAATAATAATTATTGAATTTTATTTCTAAAAAGGGGATTAACTAATACATTCCTTTTGTTATCTTTGCGCGTATATCTGTATTATTCTCTCCTTTTTTTATAACTACTACAGTGTTTTAGTTTTCAGTGTTTTAATTTTAAAAGTTTACATTTTTTGTAAACAATTGAGATGGGCTTGTAAATTAAAATGTTCTTTTTCAGTGTTTTATGAAATAAAATGTAAAACTTTATAAATCAGTAGTTTCAGAATTGTTCACAAAATTGTGAATAAGTATAGTAGATTTTTTCAAAAATATGCCTTCTTAGATTGTAATTTTGATCTAAGATTATTGAACGAAATTTTATTGAATTTTTTAAAGAGAATCATGTGAAGTCCATGAGCTTTACGTATTGCAAATTAGCATTGCTAATAAGCCAGAACACTTTCTTCGTTGTAATAATCTTTGTTTTCGCATAAAAGTAGTGGTTAAGGGTACCAGTATTCGCAAATTTCATAGAATTTGTAATTAAATCCAGCCATTGATGTTTGTGCATTTGTTTTTTGTTTCATTATTAACACAACAGCAGTATGAGTATTTTTGATAAGCGGCTAAATTATAAGCCTTTCGAGTATCCTGGAGTTTTAGATTTTACAGATGCTATTAATCAGTCGTTTTGGGTACATTCTGAAGTCGATTTTACTGGCGATATTCAGGATTTCCACACGTATCTTAATGAAGGAGAAAAAGATGTAGTTAAGAAGAGTTTGTTGGCGATCGCGCAAATAGAAGTTGCTGTAAAATCCTTTTGGGGAGATCTATATAAGCATTTACCAAAACCAGAATTTAATGGATTAGGAAGTACTTTTGCTGAATGTGAATTTAGACATTCGCAGGCGTATTCAAGACTTTTGGAAGTTCTGGGATACAATAATGAGTTTGCAAAAGTTGTAGAAGTTCCTGCTATCAAAAAAAGAATTGAATATTTATCTGAAGCATTAGAACATACAAATGCAGAAGATCCTAGAGAATATGTGTCTTCATTAATATTGTTTTCAATTTTAATCGAAAATGTATCGCTGTTTAGTCAGTTTGCCATCGTACTTTCTTTCAACCGCTTTAAAGGCGTTATGAAAAATGTGAGTAATATTATCGCATGGACTTCAGTAGACGAGCAAATTCATGCCAACGCCGGGATTTATATCATTAATCAAATTCGTGAAGAATATCCAGATTACTTCGACGAAGAAATGATTCAGAAATTAAATAATATCGTTAAAACTTCTATTGAAGTTGAAGGCGAGATTCTAGATTGGATTTTCGAAAACGGAGAATTAGAAAATATCGATAAAAAGAATCTAATGGATTTTATGAAATTCCGTTTAGATGATAGCTTAAAAAGTATCGGACTTCCAAAATTATACAATATCTCTTCTGCAGAATATCAGCCAATGCTTTGGTTTGAAGAAGAAGTTTTTGCCAATAGTTTAGACGATTTCTTTGCTAGACGCCCTGTAGATTATACCAAGCACGATAAAAGTATTACTGCATCAGACCTGTTTTAACATAAAGATTACAAATTAAATTCCTGAAACTCCCATGACAACGAACGTAGAAACTCAGCCTTTAATTGCCGACGAGCCAAAGAACAAAAGACTTTGGTGGCTAAATGATGAAAGTCAGCAAATTTTAAATCGAGGTTATTTATTAAAAGGAGAAACGGTAAAATCGGCTATAGAACGTATCGCCAATGCATCGGCCAAAAGATTATATAAGCCTGAATTAGCTGAAGCTTTTATTGAAATGATCGAGCGTGGTTGGATGAGTTTAAGTTCACCAATTTGGGCTAATATGGGTACCGAGCGTGGACTACCAATTTCTTGTTTTAATGTTTACGTTCCAGATAATATTGAAGGGATTACCCATAAGCTTGGAGAGGTGATTATGCAAACCAAAATTGGAGGAGGAACTTCTGGATATTTTGGCGAGTTACGTGGTCGTGGAAGTGCTGTTACTGATAATGGGAAGAGTAGTGGAGCAACAAGTTTTATGAAACTTTTTGACACTGCTATGGATACTATTTCTCAGGGTGGTGTGCGTCGTGGCGCTTTTGCTGCTTATTTGGATATAGACCATCCAGATATTAAAGAGTTTCTTGAAATTAAGAATATTGGTAATCCTATTCAGAATTTATTTTATGGCGTTTGCGTGCCAGATTACTGGATGCAGGAGATGATCGAAGGCGACTCTGATAAACGGGAAATCTGGGCTAAAGTTTTAGAAAGTCGCCAGCAAAAAGGTTTACCATATATTTTATTTAAAGACAATATTAACCGATTTAAGCCACAGGTTTATAAAGATAAAAACAGAACGATCCATTCTAGTAATCTTTGTTCTGAAATTGCTTTACCTTCTACAGAAGACGAATCATTCATCTGCTGCTTATCTTCGATGAACCTAGAGCTTTACGATGAGTGGAAAGATACTGAAGCGGTTAAGTTAGCGATCTATTTCTTAGACGGAGTACTTCAGGAATTTATCGCCAAAACTGAAGGAAATCATTATTTAGCATCAGCGAACAGATTCGCGAAAAATCACCGTGCGCTTGGATTAGGAGCGATGGGATGGCATTCGTACTTACAGAAAAATAGAATTCCTTTTGAAGGAATGCGAGCAAAAGGTTTAACGCACCAAATCTTTGAAGATATTAGTGCAAAGGCAACTAAGGCAAGTAGAGAATTAGCCACGATTTATGGGGAGTCAGAGATACTTAAAGGCTATGGTTTAAGAAATACTACCTTGATGGCTATTGCGCCAACCACTTCATCTTCGGCAATTTTAGGGCAAACATCACCGGGAATAGAACCTTTCAGTAGCAATTACTATAAAGCAGGACTTGCCAAAGGTAATTTCATGCGTAAGAATAAATACCTGAAGCAATTGTTGGAAGAAAAAGGTTTGGATAACGAAGATACCTGGAGAAGCATCATGCTAAATCATGGTAGTGTTCAACACCTGGAAACGTTAACTCAGGAAGAGAAAGATATCTTTAAAACCTTTAAAGAGATTAGTCAGTTAGAGATTATCCAGCAGGCATCGGTAAGACAAAAATTTATCGATCAAGCACAGAGTTTAAATCTAAATATTCCGGCAGGAGTTCCAGTAAGAGATGTAAACCAGTTAATGATCGAGGCCTGGAAGTTAGGAGTAAAAACTTTATATTATCAAAGAAGCCAAAGTGTATCTAAAGAATTTGTATCGAATATCGTGAATTGTTCAAGCTGTGAAGCTTAATCTTTATTACAAATTGAAATAAAAAAACCACCTTCTGAGGTGGTTTTTTAGTTTTATGATATTCGGTGCTAAGAATTTTTCTTTTTCAACAAATATTTTAAAGCACCTGTAGACCATAGCGCCCATAAAATTAATACAGGCTGAAAGAATAATCGGATTAATCTTTTTTGATCGGTGTCTAAACCAAAAGCATCGATTCCATTGGTATACTGTGAAATGTTTCCCGGGAAAATTAGAATATAAAAAATCGCTAAAAATAATCCAATCTTAACTTTTTTACTAACCCAAAAGATAAGACATAAGCCTAGCGAAATTTCCACGACACCAGATGCAATTACCACAAAATCCATAAATTCTGGTGAGCTTGGTAACCATCGTGGTACCTGTGCCTGGAATTCCCCTCGTTGAAAGGTAAGGTGTCCAATACCTGCCAGTGTCATCATTACGCCAAGAACCACCCGCATAATATTTTGAAATATCGAAGTTTTCATTTGTTTAAATCTTTTAAGATTAAATCGTACACGATATAAATATATAAATATTTTTTAGTTTAAAGATGAGTGAGAAGAACTTTTTTGAGCTAGCTAGGAATTTATAATAAACTATTTTTCAATACCTAACAATAATTTGCAAACACTTTCTACATCTAAATTATAAAAAGTGTTTTAGGTATAAGCAATTTTTAATTTATTGTTCGGTATGTATTGCTTAAAAATTTTTATTAGTTTTTGTGGTCTTTTGGCTGAATGTTTGCTAAATCAATTTGATAGGTTTTGTCATTTGTTTTTAGAATCTCCAGCGTGTCATTATTGAACTCTAATGATGAAATTTTTGAAAATGAGAGACATATTTCTTAGAACCAATTCAGCCTAATATTCATTCCTGCCTTATTCCAACTCACCGATCTTTTATAAACCAAAAACCTTGAAAGAAATAATAATTGTAAGGGGTGAATAGATTTGCTGAAAATCGCTTCAAAAATACCCAGGCGTTCTCCAAAAATGTATACGATAAGTAGTAGCATAACTGAAGCTCCTACCAATGCAATATTTATCAAGTTATTAAGCTTCTTGAAAATATTCTATTCATAATCAGCAGGATATATGAAAAATAATAATTAACGCTACCGTATAAAATTTTTACTGGATTACATCTTCATCTTTTGTTTTATTGCCTATAGAAATTGAGTTGCATGCTAAAATCAATCTATAAATTTAGCTAAACTCAGTTTTAATAGAATTTTAAGTCAAAAATCCTGCAAGAAAAATTACATTGAAAATAAACAAAAAAGAAAAATTGATATGAAAGTTTTAATTATTGGAGCTCACGGAAAAGTTGGTCAACGAATTTCTAAAGCAATGAGTGCTTCTGAAGATTTTGAACCAACTGCATTTATTAGAAAAGAAGAGCAAAAGCCACTTTTTCAAGAAATGGGAGTGGCCACAGTAGTAGAAAGTTTAGAAAATACACCTGAAGCTATAGGAAATGTAATTAAGAATTATGATGCGGTGGTTTTCTCAGCCGGATCTGGAGGTAATACCGGTGACGATAAAACTATTGAAATAGATTTAGATGGCGCTATCAAATCTATTAATCAAGCTGAAAAGCAAGGAGTAAAACGATTTGTAATGGTAAGTGCTTCACATACAGATGATCGTTCATATTGGGGTAAAGTAGACGGAATGAAAACCTATTACACCGCAAAACACTATGCAGATTTAGAGCTAAAAAGAAGTTCTTTAGATTACACAATTTTGCGCCCAGTTCTTTTAACCGTTGATGATGTAGCTGGCAAAATAATGATGTCTGAAAATCCCGATGAAGTCAATTCTGAAATTCCACGCCAGGCAGTAGCAGAAACTGTTTTGGCCGTATTGCAAAATCCAAAATCAAAAGGTAAAATTATAGAAATGAGTAAAGGCGATCACACAATAAGCGAAGCCTTAGACAAATTTCTTGCTTAATTGAAAAAGCAATGAAAATACAAAAACCGCTGAAGTAAATTTCAGCGGTTTTTTTTATGATATAAATAATTATTACGATAAAAGTTATTGATTTTCTTTTATTTATAAAGCGTATTATTTACATTTATTAAGATAACCATAGAGTTCAGGTTATAACTATAAACTATCATTTTAATATTACGCTGATGATTTTTAGAAGATTTCTTATAGCAGTTATACTATTTTTCGGTTCTCTGTCTGGATTTGCACAAGAGAATTTGATTATAAACACGCAAAATAGAAAGCAGGTTTCCTTAAACGGAACATGGCATTACCTTATTGATCCTTACGAGACTGGTTTTTACAACTACAGGTATAAAGAAAAAGGTGAAAAAGATCCCGAAGCCTATTGGAATAATCCCAACCCTCATAAAAAAACAGATAGAAAAGAACATGAATATAGCGACGATTATACGCTAGAAGTGCCGGGAGATTGGAATTCTAAGGATGATGTTTTTAAATATTACGAAGGATCGGTTTGGTACCAACGAGAATTTGATAAACCAGAATTGGATAAAGAGGAACGTGTTTTTCTATATTTTGGTGCAGTTAACTACGAAGTTCATGTATATTTAAACGGAAAGAAATTAGGAATGCATAAGGGCGGCTTTACGCCTTTCAATTTTGAAATTCCCCAAGAAATGCTTCAAAAATCGGGGAACTTTCTAGTCGTTAAGGTGGATAATAAGCGTTATGCCGATGAAGTTCCTACCTTAAATACCGATTGGTGGAATTATGGCGGAATTACACGGGATGTAAAATTAATTATAACACCACAGAATTTTATTCAGCAATATGCTTTGCATTTAGATCAGTCACAGGATATTGAAAAATCTATAAAGCGCAAGAAGTTTAATATTTCAGGGTATTTTAAATTGAATGGCCCTAATACTTCTTCCGAAGAAAAAGTTACTATTGAAATTCCTGAAATCGGCCTAAAGAAAAAAGTCGATATTGTTGGTTCTGAAGCAACTTTTAATTTTGATGCCAAAAAAATTGAATTATGGTCGCCTGAAAATCCAAAGCTTTACGAAGTTGAATTTACTTTGGGAGAAACAACGTTGACCGATCAGATCGGGTTTAGAAAAGTTGAAGTTTCCGGTAAAGATGTTTTGCTTAACGGAAAAGAGATTTTTATGCGCGGCATAAGTTTGCATGAAGAATTTGCTCCTGAAGTTCGCAGAGCAAACACTAAAGATGATGCCAGTAAATTATTTGGTTGGGTTAAAGACTTAAATGCGAATATGGTTCGATTAGCGCATTACCCGCATAACGAATATATGACGAGAGCTGCAGATTCATTAGGAATTTTAGTGTGGAGTGAAATACCGGTGTACTGGACAATTGATTTTAAAAATAATGAAGTTTTAGAAAAAGCTAAGAAGCAATTAGATGAAATGATCATTAGAGATCAAAACAGAGCATCTGTAATAATCTGGTCGGTGGGTAATGAAACCCCTGTTAGTGAAGCCCGAACCAGGTTTATGAAAAGTTTGGTGATGCACGCTAAAGAAAAGGATAATACAAGATTAATTTCAGCAGCTTTGGAAGTTGGCTATAATCGAGGTAAAAACTATATCGACGATCCGCTTGGAGAGTATACCGATATTGTTTCGGTAAATGAATATTTGGGCTGGTATGGTGATTTACCTCACGCCAAAGTAAAATCAAAATGGGAAACGGCTTATAAAAAGCCCTTATTTTTCAGCGAAACCGGGGCAGGAGCAAAAGGCGGATTTCATGCTGACAAAGAAACGCGATGGAGTGAAGAATTTCAGGAATGGTATTTTGAAGAAACTCTAAAGATGATGGAGCAGATGCCAGATAATTTTATGGGATTATCCCCCTGGATACTGGTAGATTTTAGATCTCCAAAGCGCAATAATCCTAAATTTCAGGAAGGCTGGAACCGTAAAGGTTTAATAGACAATCAGGGAAATAAGAAAAAAGCTTTTTATACCTTAAAAAAGTATTACGAAAAGAAAGAAAAGGAATACGAAGATTAAGTAGCATCTCCTTTAAAAAAAGGCGTTAATCTTGAGTGGTTAGCGCCTTTCTTTTTTATTTGATGAGCGTTGGAATCTTTAAGAAAAAAGAAATAACTAAAATCTATAATTTTAGCTATTTCTTAATGTTTCCAATCAATGCTTAATAAAGAGGTAATAAGGAAATCTGCATTAATAGCTAGTTTCGCGCGCTATGATGAAGCATAATTTCCCTACAATAGTTGCTTTAATATTTGCGTTTTTCTGCACTAGCGTGTTTTCGCAGCAAATGAAGTTTAAAACCCTAACTACCAACGAAGGTTTATCAAATAACTCTGTAAATGATATTATTAGCGATCAAGATGGCCGGCTGTGGATTGCGACCTGGGATGGTTTAAATGTTTACGATGGAAATCAGATTCAGGTTTTTAAGCATCAATTTCGAGATTCTACCAGTATTGCCGGAAATGAGATTCGTGCCTTTAAAAAAGATAGAAATGGACGTATTTGGATATTAAATGATAATAATACCATATCGTATTATCAGGGAGACGGAGTTTTTAAAAACTTCAAATTAAGTTGGGAACCAGAAACTTTTCGGTTAACTAAATCTGGAGAAATAGCCGTAAAAACTTCCAATAGTTACTTTTCTTATAAGAGCGATCATTTTCAGGAAATTTCAGCAGCCGAGATATTGAAAGAAGAAAACTACGGCCCTCTTCAGAAACTTTTAAAAGATCAGTTTCCTGATGTTATAATAAACGATGTATTAAAAGATAGGGAAGGAAATATCTGGTATGCTTCGCGTAAAAACGGATTGTTTTTTATAGCTAATACTCCCCAGAATCTCAACAATCAAGAGATAATACAATACACATACGATCCTTATTCGCCTTACAGTTTTACCAGTAACGAAATTGAAAAGCTTTATGAAGATGATTTTGGTAATATTTGGCTTGCTCATAAAGATGGCGGGGTAAGTATGACATATCGGGAAGCTCAGCAAATTACCACAGTTACTCCGCATCCAAAAAGCTTTCCGCATTTACCCAACGAAACTATTCGGGGAATTACAAAAGATCAATCCGGAGCAGTTTGGTTGGGTTATTATAACCATGGATTGTATTATTTCAGTAAAAAAACAAACTGCTATATCCCTTTTTCGATTGAAGAATCTTTAATGAATTCAGATTGGAATAGAATTCGGAGTTTATTTACAGATTCTGAAGGAATTATTTGGGTAGGAACTTATGCCGGGATTATTAAGATTGAAAACAAAAAATATTCGCTTATCACTGCTGAAGATTTTGAAAACTTTCCCGCCAATAGAAACTATTCTTTCTTTGAAGATGCTAATGATTTGTGGATTGCGTGTTGGGGTGGAGTTGCAAAATATAATAGAAAATTAGATCGTTTTGAAGCATTTGATCATCAAGAGGAATTAGCATCTTTTCATGTTCGAGAACTAATTAAAATTGAAGATACCTTGGTTTTAGCTACAGCCCATAATGGTGTCGTATTATTTTCAACAGCAAAAGGAATTTTAAAAACTATTGATACAGAAAATGGTCTTCTGGGAAATAGCATATACAGTTTATACCAGGATTCTTTTAGCGATGAATTGTGGATAGCAAGTTTAGGCGGAATTAGCATTTATAAGAAATCGCAGGGAATTATTAAAAATCTAACCGAAGCCGACGGATTGCCAAGCCATATGGTGTATAGTTTGTTGCCAAATGAAAATGAGGTTTGGATAAGTACAACCAAGGGTATAGCGTTTATTGATAAAAAAAATTATGCCATTACGCAGTTACCAAAAGAACAAGGCTGGCAGGCACAAGAATTTTCTGAGGGTGCTTCTTTTCAGGATGCGAAAGGAACCTTGTTTTTTGGAGGAATTAACGGACTCAGTTTTTTTCAGCCAGATGCTTATCATTTTACACAAAAGCCGATTAATTTTTTTCTTAAGCTAGATGGTAAAGAAAACTTCAGTAAAAACTTCACTAAAGACTACCAGGATAATTCGATTTCTATTTCAATAACTCCCGTTACTTATACAGGTTTGCCAAAGAGGAGTGTTTGGTACAAATTAGAAGGAATCGATAAAGATTGGCAGTATTTTAATAATTCAGAAATTAGCTATAAAAATTTAGCACCTGGAGATTACAGTTTTAAAATTTCGAATAATACAAATAAAGATCAGGCAACACAATATTTTCAGCTTCATATCAAAAAACCTTTTTATCAAACATTTTGGTTTTATACACTTTGCTTGGCATTATTTGTTTTAATAGGAATTGGTTTTTTTGTGAGAAGAAATAGAATCGCGAAAAAAATAAGATACCAGTTAGAGAAAAATATTGAAGAACGTACTGCGGTTATAGCTTCTCAGAAGAAAGAATTACAGGATGCAAATAAAAATTTAGAGCAAAAGAATATTGAAATTGCCAAGCAAAAAGAAAAACTTCTAAACTTACATCGAGATGTAAAAAATAAAGATTTTGAAGTTGAAAAATTCCAGACGTTCTTTTTATCAGATTTTAAATCGAAATTGAATAAAATAGCAGCGCTTTTAAATACTGAAAAAAATGATACGGAAACTGTCGAAAGAGAAGTAACCAAGCTTATCGAAGAAATTTCAGAATGGGATTATCTCGATCAGATATCAGAATTGGGAGAAAGTGTTGCCGTACAGATTGATTTTGAATCTCTTATCACTAAAATTTATCAGCAAATAGGCGCTAATCAATATAATACGGAAACAAATTGTCAATTTTTTAAGTTTTCCGAGGAAAATTTAGTCAGCTTAGATGTATTACGTTTTAAATTATTGCTAAGATATCTTATTCTGGAAATTTTTAAATACTCTGGAAATAATGAAAAATGTGATTTTAAAACCAGTTTGCATTCAGATAATGTATGTATAGAATTAAAGGCCTCGAGTGGGCTTCTTCAAAAAGAGTGGCAAAATATCACGAATTTTAGTCCGTATTACAAAGCATTTCAATTATTGCTGAAAGAACTTTGTGGTAGGATTGAAGTTATATTTTCTGAAAACTTGGAGATTACTATTCAGATTCCTGTCACTTCAGTTAAAAATCAATCGGAAGCTTCTGGAATTCTTCAGTATAAACACTTACAGCAAGCAAAAGATGAAGATAAAAGCTATATACTGGTGTATTGCGAGCAGGAGGATAGTGCATTTTTAAATCAGCTTTTAAATATAACCCAGAGCGATTTACTTTTTGAACATGATTTACACGGGTTAACATCTGCAGTACATCAATTTCATGTAGCGGCTGTTATTATTTATAATGCCGCTTTTTCGAGCGATTTTGAACAAGTGTTACAACAACCTTCATTTCAGCGTATACCAAGTTTATATATTTCAGAAACAATTAATCTGGCAACGGAAGAACGGGCAATTGAAAACGGAATAAACGCTATTGCAAATTTACCGATAAGTCCCGATTTGTTGAATAAAAAGATTGCAATGATTACCAATACGCAAAAGCAAGCGTATTCTACCAAAATAGATCGAATAAACGAGAAACTGGATCGTGATGATGTGGTTTTAAATCCACATGAAAAAACGGTAAAAAAAGCATTACAGATTATTGAAGAAGAACTGGATAACCCTCAATTTAATGTAGATCGACTTTTTAAGCGTTTAGAAATATCCAGAACTAAAGTATATAGGGTTTTTAAAGAAATTTTAAATCAATCTCCATCTGATGTTATTATAAACCTGCGATTACAAAAAGCAGAGCATTTATTACTTACCGGAAACCTAAATATTAGCGAAATAGGTTTTGAATGCGGCTTTAACGATCCCAAATACTTCAGTAGAATGTTTAAAAAACACTTTGGTGAAAGTCCGAAGCGCTATAAAAAACAGTTCCAAAAAACAATCTAAGATTACTGCTAGATTAGCCCAATGTTACGCCAATATTACTGTAACTAAACTGCGAATTTTAAGCCCAAATAACACCAATTTCGCATCAATATTACACTTTTTTGGAACAAAAGTGCAGTATTGAATTCTTCTCTGAACCTACATTCGCCCAAAATCTTAAACTTTTTAAAGAACATGAAAAATTACTATTTGTTTGTGCTTTTTAGCATTTTTTGCGTGTCGGGCGTCATGGCGCAGTACACGCTAAAGGGAACGGTAGTCTCAAAATCGGACGGGATGCCACTTCCTGGGGTTACAATTGTTGCGAATAATAATAGTGGTAACGGAACTGTTACCGATTTTGATGGTAACTTTATCCTGGAAGTTAATAAGGAAAATGGAACTATCACCTCTAGTTATATAGGCTTTAAATCCCAAACCAAGAATTACAGCGGAAATGAGTCTTTAGAGATTGTTTTAGAAGAATCTGTTGATGCTTTAGATGAAATTGTACTTATTGGTTATGGTTCTTCAGAGAAACGAGACCTTACCTCAGCAGTTGCTTCTGTAGGAAATATGGAAAGTTTAGAAAGCCGCCCGGTTTCAAATTTCTCAGATTTCTTACAAGGAAATTTACCTGGTGTAACAGTTGCTCAGGATGGAGGGGATCCTTCCTCTTCTTCTAATATCACCATTCGTGGTTTAGGAACATTAAATGGACAATCTCCATTAACTGTTGTAGATGGGGTACCTTATTACGGCCCTCCAATTAATCCTAATGATATTGAATCTGTAAGTGTTTTGAAAGATGCCGCTTCTGCTGCTATTTATGGTGCACAAGCAGCTTCAGGAGTAATAGTTATTCAAACTAAAAAAGGTAAAGTTGGGAAAATGCGTGTAAATCTTGATGCTTACGCAGGTTTCCAATCAGCAAATAATTTACCCACTCCGCTAAATGCAGAGGAAAACAATTTTGTGTATAACACCGCTGCAGATAATGCAGGAGCTTCCAGAGTATCTGCTCATAATCCAGATCAGAATCCATGGGGTGCGGTAACTCGTACAGATTGGATGGATGAAATTTTTAGAGATGCTTCCATATATAATCTGAATGCTAATATTAGTGGAGCTTCTGAAAAAGGAAGCTATTTAACCTCTTTCGGATATAACAAGGTAGATGGTGTATTAGTAGGTACTAGTAAAGATCGTTATTCTTTTAGGGTGAAATCTGATTACGATTTTAATGATAAAATCACTATTGGTGAAAATGTATATTTCTCAAAATCTGAAGCGGTTGGAACCAATACTTCCAACGGATATTCAGGAGCAATCATCAATGCTATTTATATGCCGGCAGCAGCTTCTGTTTATAACGAAGACGGAACTTACCAAGGTGTAGTACCGCAAAGTCTATCAGATTTTGGTGGAGCTTATGGTGATGTTTATAATCCGGTAGCTTTATTAAAACGTCCTACGATTAGCAATCCCGTAAATTATCTAAATGCGAATGTGTATTTAAACTATGACATTCTTGAGGGCTTAACTTTTAAAACCAATTACTCTTATGCTTTAACCGATACTAAAAGTAAGCGCTTTCAGCCTAGAGTTCCGGAAATTGGAAGATCTGATGCTCAAAATTATTTATACCAGAGTTATTCTGATGAAAATCGATGGATTTGGGATAATCAATTGAACTATAAAAAATCGTTCGGTAAGCATAATTTAGATCTTACCGCTATATACTCTTCTCAGCATACCGATTATGAGTATTATTATCAGGAAGGAAGAGGTTTTGCTAGCGAAGGTGAGTTTAACCATTATATGGGAAATGCCACTTCACTGCAACCTGCACAAACTGATGTTTATGAAGATGTATTAACTTCAGCCATTGGTAGAGCTATGTATAATTACGACCGTACGTATTATTTATCGGCAAGTATTCGTAGAGATGAAACTTCCAGATTGGCTTCAGATAATAAATCAGATTATTTCCCATCGATTTCAGGAGCGGTTCGTTTATCAAATTTACCGGCTATTGAAGATATTTACAGTTTAAGCGATTTGAAATTAAGAGCTTCTTGGGGGCAGATAGGAAATATCAATACCGTAGGTTACTACTCTTTTGATGTTCCCATGCAAACTAGCTTAGCCGTTATGGGCGAGCAAGGTGCTTATGATGCAAATGGTTTGTATTTAGGCCGTCAATCAAATTCAAATTTGAAATGGGAAACTTCAGAATCTTTTGATATAGGTTTGGATGCAAGTCTATTCAAAAATAAACTAAGCATTACCGCAGATTATTTTTCAAAGAAAACTAAAGGAATGATTATTCCTGGTTTAGCTGATGCACATCAAGGTTTTGAAGCCCCCGATGTAAATGGTGGTGAAGTGAAAAATACCGGATGGGAGCTATCGGTTTCTTATAAAGAAAAGATTAATGATTTTAGTTATAACATCTTCGGTAATGTAAGTCAAATTGATAATGAGTTAATCAATTTAAACGGTTATAATGAAGCAGGTATCGATTTTATTCAGAATAGCGATGATGTAAGAGGGGTTTTAAGACCTTTTAGATCTGCAGTAGGAGAGAATTTATATTCTTACTTTTTGGTACCGCAAACCGGAATATTTCAATCTCAGGATGAAATTAATGCATATACTAACAGTAACGGCGACTTAATACAGCCTAATGCAAAACCCGGAGATTTTAAATTTGAAGATACTAATGGTGATGGTAAAATCGATAGTGGAGACCGTAAATTTGTAGGTAGCTATCTGCCAGATTTCACCTATAGTTTTGGATTAAATTTAAATTACCAAAACTGGGATTTAAATGCATTATTCCAGGGAGTCTCAGGAGCTAAAGCTTTTAATGCTTATAAGTATTCTACTTATAACGCTTCTTTACAAGGTTACAATCTTGATAATCGTGTGTTAAATGCATGGACACCAGAAAATACCGGAACAGATATTCCAAGATTAGCTACAAGTGATGATAATGCTAACTTCGGTACTAACTCTACTTGGTATTTAGAAAATGCTTCTTATTTACGTTTAAAAAACATCACATTAGGTTATACGTTACCTCGACACACGATGGAAAGTATTTTTGAAGGTTCTTCATTACGTATTTACGCTTCAGCCGATAATGTATTTACCATTACTGATTATGAAGGGATGGATCCTGAAGTAGGAAACAATGGTTTGGATGTAGGTAGGTATCCATTGTCTTCCAAGTATGTAGTTGGTTTATCCTTATCATTTTAATGTACAAACAAAAAAGAAAATCATGATAAAATATATAAAACTTAAAACGATAGCGATTACTGCTATAACGGCATTGGTATTTACTTCGTGTTCTGATGATTTTACCGATGTAAACTCCAAAGGAAGCGTTTCTTACGGTAATTTCTGGAAAACCGCAGATGATGTGCAATTAGCTGTAAACGGAATGTATGAAGAAATGAGAACTTCAGAAATGTTTGGGCGAGGATTCTTTTGGTACATTAATGCTTCTGACGACATGATTACCGGTCGTATTAAAGCAGATGCAGATAATGTGAAAAACTTTGTTTGTACCGGGGATGAAGGTTATACGGCTAATATGTATCCTAGAGCTTTCAAAGTAATCCGTAGAGCCAACGATATTTTAAAAAATATTCCAGAAATGGATGTCAGCGAGGATGTAAAAAATCAGGCTATGGGAGAAGCGTATTTTATGCGTGGTTTTTTCTACTTCTGGTTAGCGCATAGTTATGGAGATGACGGCGAAAATGGCGGAATACCAATTATTACTGTAGATAATATGGAAGCTCCAGCAGGAAGCTATGAACGTCCTTCAAGTGTAAGAGAGAATTACGAACAAATTGTAAACGATCTTGATGCTGCTGCACAATTATTACCTCTTTTCACAGAAATGTCTGGTGCAGATTATGGGCGGCCACATAAAGACGCTGCAAATGCCTATATTGCAAAAACCTATTTATACTGGGCGCAATACGATGAAAGTAAATATGCCGATGTTGTTACCTATGCAGATAAAGTAATAAACTCAGGATCAGGAAGAGCCTTAATTGATACCGATAATCCTTCTGAAGATTATCGATTATTACATAGTCATTTAAATAACTGGACAAGCGAATACATTTGGTCAGTAAACTCTGGAGTAAATGCAGGAAGTATTCTACCAGGTGTAATGCTAGAGAATAAAGGATGGAGTAAGTATAATGGTTGGGGGTATTACCAGCCAACAGAAGAATTATATGAAGCTTATGAAGAAGGTGATGCCCGAAGAGAAGTGACTATTTTAAAATACGGAGACGAATTTGAGTATTTTGGCGAAACCCGAAAGTATTATTCTGAAAATTCTTTATCTGGTTTTCAATTTAATAAATACATGTATGAGTTCAAAAATGAATCTCCTATAGGAACTGATATTAATAGTAATGGAGACGATCCAACTACAGTTTATAACGTGCCTTTAATGCGATATGCTGAAGTACTTTTAATGAAATCTGAAGCTTTAATTATGCAAGGTTTAGATGGTGATGAGCCGCTTAATAAAGTTAGAGATCGTGCGGGCTTAGATCCTATATCTGAAGCCACTTTAGAAGATTTAAAACACGAACGCCGCGTAGAATTGGCAGGAGAATTTGCAAATCGTCATTTCGATTTAGTGAGATGGGGAGATGCAGAAGAAGTGTACAGCAAGCCGCTACATGGGCGAATCCATAGTGACAGAACGAATCCAGATTCCGATTATACTATTCAGGAAGTTTGGAGTGCCAGAAATTACGATCCCTCTTATATGAATGTTTGGCCATTGCCTACAACGGTAATCGAAGGAGCAGATATTCCTCAAAATATTGGATGGTAAGGTGTTAGTTTGAGTTTAGTTTGTTTAGTAGAGAGATGCTGTACCCTACACAGCATCTTTCCTTTTTAAAATTTGTTATGAAAAAAATATTTTTAATATGCGTGTTATTTTGTACAACTTTAGTAAACGCACAACAAGATTACAAAATTCATTCTCATAATGATTATGAGCAAAAAGTACCGTTCTGGACGGCTTATGCCGCAGGAGCCAGTTCGATCGAAGCCGATGTTTTTTTGAGAGGCGGAAAACTTTTTGTAGCTCATTTTGAAAATGAAATTAATGAAGAAAGAACTTTAGAAAGTCTATATCTAAAACCTATTAGTGAAGGATTAGCGCTTTCTATGATCAAAAATCAATCAATTCAATTAATGATTGATGTTAAAACAGAAGCCACTTCAACTTTAAAAAAGATCGTGGCAACCATAAAAAAATATCCTGAGATAATCGAAAATCAACAAATTTCGATTGTAATTTCAGGGAATGAACCGCTTCCATCAGACTATAAAAATTACCCCGATTTTATTGCTTTTGATTATCAAAAACTAGAACCACTTACGGCAGAACAATGGGATCGAGTGGCTATGATTAGTGTAGATTATAAAAAATATGCAGTTTGGAATGGTAAAGGCAGATTTACTCATGAAGATTTACAAAAAGTAACTGCTGTTATTGAAAAAGCGCATAGTTTTAATAAACCTTTCCGATTTTGGGGCACACCCGATTCGAAATCGGCTTGGAAAGCTTTTGAAAAATTAGGTGTTAATTATATTAATACCGATGAGCCATTTAAATGTGCTTCTTATCTTTTTTCTTTAAAAGATCGTGTTTATAAAAATGAATTATTTTCTGAAGTGTACAAGCCTACTTTTAAATATGACGGCGCTCATGAGCCAGTAAAAAATGTAATTTTATTAATAGGGGATGGAAACGGACTTTCTCAAATTTCTTCTTCAGTTTTAGCGAATAATGGGGAACTTACACTTACCCAATTAAAAAATATAGGTTTTATAAAAACTTCTTCAGCAGACGATTTCACAACCGATTCTGCCGCTGCCGGAACAGCATTGGCAACCGGAGAAAAAACCAATAACCGTGCTATTGGAGTAAATACCGCGGGAAATAAAATTCCAAATTTAACGGAGGTTTTAAATGATAAAGGATTTAATACAGCCGTTATTACTACAGATGAGATTACCGGAGCAACGCCATCTGCATTTTATGCACATCAGAAAGACCGCGGAATGAATGCTGAAATTGCTCAGGATTTATTAAAAAGTAAATTAACATTTTTTGCCGGTGGAGGCGCTAAGTATTTTTCTAACCAAAATACGTTTGAAATAGCAGCTAATCTTGAAGATATTGCAGATAACAAATCAGATCGATTAGGATATTTTATGGCGGAAGGCGGTGTGCCTTCTGTACTAGACGGTAGAAAAGATCTATTACCAAAAACCGTAGAAAATGCATTAACTTTTTTAAATTCTGAAAAGCCATTTTTTATGATGGTTGAAGCTGCTCAGATTGATAAATTTGGTCATTTTAATATGACAAACGGAATTGTAACAGAGGGGATCGATTTTGATAAAGCTATCACTAAAGCGATTCAGTTTGCAGATAAAAATCCGGCCACTTTAGTGATTATTACGGCCGATCACGAAACTTCCGGTTTTAGCATTCCGCAGGGAAATATTAAAAATCATGAAATTGAAGGCGATTTTACCACGCACGATCATACGGCAACGATGGTTCCTGTATTTGCCTATGGTCCATACGCTGATATTTTTAGAGGAGTGTATGAGAATAACGAGATTTTCAATAAGATTTTAGAAGTATTAGAAAACTAAGACACTCTTCATCCAAAATCAAAAAAGCTCTAAATCGATATTTAGAGCTTTTGTTTTTTATCATAGTGATTATGATTCTAAAAAACTTGTTTCTAATCTTCTTGAGATTGAATGAAATTCAATAATTTATTTGAAAAAATAGCAATATAATTATTCTGTTACTTTTTATAACTGTGAGCTTCAAGAATTGCCTGAATATCCTATTTTTGCTGGAAAATCTACTTCTTATGTTAAAACTCTACACGCTCCTAGTGGCGTTTTTTTTATGTTCTTTAGTGGCTTTCAGTCAAAATACCATTTCAGGAAAAATTGTTGACGACAAGAATAATGCTGTTACCGAAGCTTATATACTAAATCTTAAAAGCGGCCACCACACGCATAGCGATGCTCAGGGAAACTTTGGTATTTCAGCTAAAAAAAATGATAGTATTAAAATTCATCATATTGGTTTTGCTACTCAATATTTACAGGCAGATGGATCGGAAGCGTATACGATAAAGCTCCAAACAAAGATGAATCTTATAGATGAAATAGTTATTGCTCCAAAAATCAATGCTCTAAGTATCTTTTCTGAAATAAATACCCGTGTAAATCCAGTAAATTCATCTCAGGATCTATTGCGCTACGTACCGGGATTATTTATCGGTCAGCATGCAGGTGGGGGAAAAGCAGAACAGATTTTTCTTCGTGGATTTGATATCGATCACGGTACCGATATTAATGTAAGTGTAGACGGTATGCCTGTAAATCTGGTTTCTCATGCGCACGGACAAGGATATGCAGATCTTCACTTTTTGATTCCAGAAACGGTAAATGGTGTTAACTTTGGCAAGGGTCCTTATGCAGCTAATAAAGGAAATTTTTCTACTGCAGGTTTTGTCTCTTTTGAAACTAAAGATCGTTTAGACGACAATGTAATAAAGGCTGAAATTGGGCAATTTAATACCCAACGTTTAGTAGGAATGTTTAAAGTTTTAGATTCTAAAAAAGAATCGGCCTATATCGCTTCAGAATATCTGGCAACAGATGGCCCGTTTGATAGTCCGCAGTTATTTAGCCGAATTAATCTAATGGGTAAGTATGTTGGTCAACTTTCAGCTAAAAATAGATTTAAAGCGATCGTTTCTTATTTTACGAGTGAATGGGATGCTTCCGGGCAAATTCCGCAGCGCGTAGTGGAATCGGGTTTAATTTCCAGATTTGGCGCTATTGATGATACAGAAGGTGGAGAAACCAGCCGAACAAATATCATTTTAAATAACGAATATCAGATTGACGATCAGTCTGGCTTTTCTACTACTTTATTTTATTCAAAATATGACTTTCTTTTATTTTCTAATTTTACCTTTTTTCTGAATGATCCTGAAAACGGAGATCAGATTAAACAAAAAGAAAGGCGGGAGATTTATGGAGTAACGAATACGTATCATCATAAATTTTATACTGATAATTTTAATGGCGATTTTGAAGCCGGAATTTCACTTAGAAACGATCAAAGTCGAAATAACGAGTTGTCGCATACGGTAAATAGGGCAGAAGTTTTGGATTCTTTGAGTTTCGGAGATATTAACGAGACAAATTATTCGGTTTTTGCCAATGCCAATTTTCACTTCGGAAATTGGACACTAAACCCAGGTTTACGATTAGATTACTTCAAGTTTGTTTATGAAGATGGGCTCATTCAGCAATACACAAATAATGCTGAAAATAAAACCGCTTTAAGTCCAAAACTGAATATTTTATATAACCTTAAAGACAATGTTCAGCTTTACTTAAAATCAGGGAAAAGTTTCCATTCCAACGATACTCGAGTTGTAGTTCAGCGTGAAGGAAACGAAATTTTACCCGCAGCTTACGGTAGTGATCTTGGATTTATATGGAAACCTGTTCCAAAATTAATTCTTAATACTGCGCTTTGGTATTTATATCTAGAGCAGGAATTTGTTTACGTAGGTGATGAAGCCGTTGTAGAACCAAGCGGAAAAACAGTGCGTAAAGGATTCGATTTTAGTTTACGCTATCAGCCATTTGATTGGTTAAATTATGATCTTGATGTTAATGGAACATTAGCAAGATCCAAAGACGAACCAGACGGGGAAGATTATATTCCGCTAGCGCCAGATTTTACGTTAACTTCGGGAATAAACATTATCCATCCTTCAGGAGTTTACGGTGGTTTACATGCAAGACACATGAATTCCCGTCCAGCAAATGAAGACAATTCTATCACTGCTGAAGGCTATACAGTTTTCGATTTTAACGCAGGCTATCGTTGGAATCATTTTGATTTTGGACTTTCGATACAGAATATTTTTGATACCGATTGGAATGAAACTCAATTTGCAACAACTACGCGTTTAGCTTCTGAAACCCAACCGGTAGAAGAAATTCATTTTACACCGGGAACACCGTTCTTTTTAAAAGGAATTATTTCTTATCGATTTTAGATAAAAAAAGCCCGAATTATTGAAATTCGGGCTTTATTTTTTCAGTTTTATTGATTTTATTTTTCTTCAGCATTGATAAGGATTGGTTCGCCAAAACCTAAGTTTGTTAATTTTTCAAGTTGAGTTTCAGCATCACCAACAATTAAATAATACATCCGTTTTGGATTAATGTATTTCTTAGCCAAATCTTGCACTTCAAGAATACCTAAGTTATTTACTAATTGTTCTCTTTGTTTAATATAATCGTATTCTCGGTTAAAATTACTTATTTCACTAAGCATATTTAGTTTAGCATCCAAAGTTTCAAATTTCCGCATGTTACTTTTAATCATATAACTTTTAGTAACCTCGAGATCATGTTGATTAAAATCTTGTGGATAATCTTCTAATATCTGCTGAACAAGCTTTGCTGCATCATCTGTAATATTCGTTCTAACTCCGGTCGAAATCATAAAAGGACCTACATATTCATCACCAAAAAATCCAGATCTAATTCCGTAAGTATAGCCTTTGCCTTCTCGCAATTGCTGTGTAAGTTGTGAAGCAAAACTGCCACCGCCTAATCGATAGTTCATAACTTCAGCAGGATAAAAATCCTCATTTCTGGCAGACATTGCCGGAGCTCCAAATCTAAAAACTGACTGTTTTGCACCCGGCACATCGTAAAAATAAACCTTTGATTGCTGCGGAAGTTGAGGTTCAGCAATTTTAGGAAGCTGAACATTTTTCGCAGGCCAATTCGCAGAAAGCGATTTTAGAGCATCGGTAGCCAGATTTTTATCGAGCGCTCCAACCACTAAAAATTTGGTTCTCTGTGGCGTTAAATTTTCCTTATAATATTCTTTTAAATCTTGAAGACTAATTGCTTTTACTGAAGCTTTTGTACCTAAAGTATTCTTAGAAAGTATATTTCTTTTGCCGTAAATTAATTTTTGAAACTCCAGATCTGCAATAGCATTTGGATTTGCCTTTTCTTCTTCCAGTTCGCTAAGTACCTGTTGTTTTGCCAGTTTAAACTCCTCTTCATCCCATCTGGGTTCTAGTAGAATTTCTTCAACAAGAGCAATCGTTTCTTCAAAGTTTTTGGCTAAAGTTGTTCCCGAAACGCTAATTTGAGTTTTGCCTGAATTTATTCGAATATTAGCACCTAGCAGCGCAATAGCTTCTTCTAATTCTTCCGGCGTTTTTGTAGCAGTTCCTTTGCCTAAAACTTCCGCCAGTAAATTGGAAACTCCGGTTTTATTTAGCTTTTCTAATAGAAGTCCGCCATCTATTTGAAATTCAAATTTTACTAAAGGAATTTCATTATTGGTGATTCCGTAAACTTGCATTCCTGAAGGCATAAAGTCTTTCCAAACTTCGGGAGTCGTAAGCTGCGGTGTTGCGGCATAAGGCGGCTCTACACTTCGATCAAAGCTGGATGGTGTTTTGGCGTAATTGGCTTTTTGGGAGGCATCAAAATCATCTTCAGCATTTTCAACAATTTTTTCTTCATCAATTTCAGCAAGTTCAGAATTTTCTAAAGCTAAAGTGGTTTCACCTTTAGGAACAAAACTGGTAGCAACATAATGTTGATCTTTAATGTATTTGTTGAACACTCGCATTACATCTTCTTTACTTACCGCTAAAAGCTTATCCATTTCTTTATTGATAAAGTTAGGATCGTCAGCGAAAATCTGATATTGGGCTAACTGAAAGCCTTTTCCTAAAACGCTACTTACACTATTATAAAAGCTGGTTTCTTGTCCAGCTTTTATTCGTTTAAGATCTTTGTTTGAAATTCCATTTTGGGCAAATTCAGCAAAAGTTTCTTGTATAGCAGTGGCAACACTATCCAAATCTTTTCCGTTATAAGCTCTTACCTGAAGTAAAATTTCGCCTGCAAGTTCTGAAGTGTAATTGTACATTCTTACTGAACCGGTGAGCTCTTTTTCTTCAACTAATTTTTTATACAAGGGCGCATTTTTTCCGCTACTTAAATATTCTGAAAGAATGGAAAGCGCATAGGAGTCTTCGTGATACGAATAAACGCTAGGCCATGCCATAGTAAGTTCGGGTAGGCGTGCAAAATTATCTTCGTAATACAGTTTTTTGGTTTCTTTAAGCTCTACTAATTGCTTTTCTTGTCTTTTGATTTCCTCTCCTGAAGGAATTTCATCAAAATATTTATGAACCCATTGTTTTGCTTGGTCTTTATCAAAATCTCCAGCAATCGTTAAGATTACATTATTAGGAACATACCATTTGTTATAGAAATCTTTTACATCCTGAAGCGTCGCATTTTGTAAGTCTTCCAGACTCCCGATAACCTGCCAATTGTACGGATGATCTTTAGGATATAGATTTTTATCAATCACATACATTGTATGTCCGTAAGGGCGATTATCGTAGCTCTGGCGTTTTTCGTTTTTAACGACCTGCTTTTCTTTCGCTAAAACAGGTTCGGTTACTGTGTTGATGAAGTATCCGAGTTTATCGGCTTCTGCCCAAATCATTTTTTCAAGAGCATCTTTAGGAACAGTCTGGAAGAAATTTGTACGATCGCGGCTGGTAGAGCCATTGGCGCCAGAACCGCCAATTTTTGCACTCATTTTATCGAGTCCACCTTTTCCAAGATTCTCTGATTCCAGAAATAATAAATGTTCGAATAAGTGTGCAAAACCGGTACGATTTTGTTTTTCTCTAGCCGAACCTACATGTGCGGTAAGCGCAACCGCAACCACAGGATCTGAATGATCGGTATGCAGTATCACTTGAAGTCCGTTTGATAAGGTAAAACTCTCAAAGTTTACTTTTAGAGAACTATCTTCCTGCGCATTTAGCTTACAAACCACCAAAAAGCACAAAAAGGCAAATATTTTTTTAAATGTCATTTTTTACAATTTAAATTTCAGCATTCAGCATTCAGCATTCAGCATTCAGCATTCAGCATTCTTATCCAGAATCTAAGCTCTAGTATCTAAAATCTAGGTTCTAAAATTCTATTTCACCATAAACAAGGCATTCGCGAAAAAGAGCTTACCGTTTTGCCAGAATGATCTGAATAATGGATTGTCCACCATATAGATTACGCTACCACGCCCCATATTTTCTTCAGCAAAAACAACAGAATTCTCTAGTGTTTTATAGGCTTCGCTTCCCACAAATCCAGAAACAACTTGAGGTTCCTGCATATAAGCAACATTATAACCATTGCTTAGAAGTCCGTAATTACTGCTGCTTAACTTTAAACTGAAATATGTTTTATCATATCCAAAAGCCAGTGGATGAGTATTATCAACTGTTGTTTTTACAATACTTCCTGGGCTATTATTTTTAATGCTTTCTCTCTGTCTCATGCTGTAAGGTGTAAGATTCGGAGTATTGGTATCTTCTTTATTTTCTTCAACACGATTTTCTTTAATGCTGAAACCATCTTTGCCCGCAAAATTACCTACAGCTCTACCTATTGTAATCATTTTGCCACCAGCACTAACAAAATCTTTAATTTTCTTAAGCGCTGTCTCACCTAAGGTGCTTCCGTAGTGACCTTCAGGAACAATTAGGATATCATAAGAGCTAAGATCGATTCGGTTTAAATAATCGGTACCTAAAGCAGTAATCGGGAAATTTAGTTCCTGTTCAAAGAAATACCAGATTTCGCCATAGTTTAATGAAGAAGTTCCTTCGCCACGTAACACCGCGATATTAGGATTTCCGATAAGCTTCATGTCTGGTGATCCAAAATCGGGTCCGCTACTTACAAAACTTGTATTGGCAACAGTCAATTCTCTTTCAAATTCATTAGCCGTTTCAACCACAATGTCATTGAAATTTTCTAAGTTTTTATTATCACTTTTAGTAATCACTAAAGTCCCGGCATTAAATTTTTTCCCTTCCGAAGAAAAAGGAAGTTCACTAAATCTAACTTTTACCTCTTGTTTTAATAAAGCCGCTAAAAATTCAGCATCTTTTATACTTTTCCAGTTAGCGATATAGCCAGCACCTTCAGCATTAATAGTATTGTTAACTTTCGATTTTTCAGCTTCACCTTTTCCTGAATAAGATTTAGAACTCGCCACTGCATCAAGTCCGTAGGCATAGGGTAAACTCCATGCCGTAATATCGTAAGTAACCGAGTCGTTAAGTTTGGTTTTTGGTTCAAAAAGCACTTCCACCATGTGACCTTTTGGTTGCTGAGTGCTTACCAGTACAGTTTGATCGGTAGTAGTTAAACTTCCATTTTCGTTTTTTGTAAAACTGTACCCAGAAATTTTTTCTCCTGAATTTGCTGTAGAATATTTGATTTCGTGACGATCTAGCAATTCCTTTAGCGCGTCGATTTTATCTTTATTTCCGTTGAGTGCAAAAGTTTCATATTTCCTGTCGGTGTTTTTAAAGTAGTTGCTGAATTCACTTGCCAGTTCTTCTGCGTTTTTAGAAGCCATTTCTATGGTTGAAATTCCCGTAGTAAAATGATGATCGATACGATCTTTTAAAGTTAGCGTATGTTCCTGATCGGTTTCGATACCTAATCCACTACGACCGTGGCCTGCTTGCTCATACGTCATCCCAATTGCTCCCATGTAGGTTGGGTAGGTGTCGCCATAGCTTGGATAAAGCAAATCAAAACTCTCTTTTGTAAAAAACAGCCATCCTTCTTTATCAAAATACCTAGCATTGTTTTTACCAATTCTTGTCTGAAAATCCCTCTGAAATGGTGTGATAATATCATGAAAAGGTTCTGCTGCGGGAGCAAAATAATACGGATTGTTTATTCCTTGTTCATGAAAATCTACATGAATGTGCGGCATCCACTGATTATAAATTTTTAAACGGCTTTGGGTTTCTACCTGTGTAGCCCAAACCCAGTCACGGTTTAGGTCGTATAAATAATGGTTTGGTCGGCCACCCGGCCAGGGTTCGTAATGTTCAGCAGCATCTTGTGACGTGCTAAAAGGCGTTTGTTTCACCTGATTATACCAGTTGGCATAACGATCACGACCATCTGGATTTACACAAGGGTCTATAATAACGATGGTGTTTTTTAACCAATCCTGCTTCTCTGTAATAAGGTGATAAAGTGTTTTCATCGAAACTTCTGTGCTCGAAGCCTCATTACCATGAACGTTATAACTTAACCAAACGATCGCCTTATCGGTAGTGGGGTCACCGTCTAAGATTCCGGTTTGTTTTAAGTGGTTTTTCCTGATGTCTTCAATGTTTGATAAGTTTTCTTCCGAAGAAATTACTGCGTAAGTAAGTGGTCGCCTTTCATTCGTTTTTCCATAGGTATGGTAAGTTACCAAAGGAGAATTTTCTGCAATGTGTTCAAAATAATTTACAACATCTGCATGTCTAGAAAACTGACTACCGAGTTCGTATTCTAAAAATTCTGAGGGCGATTTTACCTGTGCTGTAAGGCTTATAAAACTAAACATTACGAAGGCAAAAAGTAGTAATTTATTCTTCATAAAATAAGTGAGGGGTTAACGTTAGGGTAGTAAAGATAGCTTAGATGGGCGAATTAACTAAAAATTAGTGCAAAAAAGTTATACATTCGGTATCTTTGCATTCTCAAAAAAAGTCTATGCCTACCGATTGTATTTCGTATTCCGAAACCAATTATTTCTCCAAACTTATTTTGGATTATCTGGATCAAAAGGAAGAGTTAGCTTCTTTTTATAATCGCTTTCCAGAGATTGGAAATTTTAAAGCTCAGATTAAAGAAAAGCAACAAGCTTTTTCTGCTGAAAACAGGGAGGTTTTAGTAGAAAGCCTGAAAAAGCAATACGATGGTTTCGAAATTTCAGAATCTACTTTGGCCAATATCGAAGCGCTTTCTAAGGATACTACGTTTACAATTACTACCGGGCATCAATTAAATCTTTTTACAGGTCCGCTTTACTTTTTATATAAGATCATTTCTGTAATCAATCTTACGAAAATCCTTAAAAAGGAGCATCCAGAATATGATTTTGTGCCGATTTACTGGATGGCGACAGAAGATCATGATTTTGCTGAAATTAATTACTTCAATTTAAACGGAAAGAAATTTCAGTGGAATTCAGAAGAAAAAGGAGCTGGGATCGATGCCGTTGGGTATTTATCTACTGAAGGTCTCGATGAAGTTTTCGAACTTTTTTCCGCAGAAATAGGAGGTGGGCAAGATGCCGAATATCTAAAATCATTATTTAAAAAAGCATACTTAGAACATACAAATTTAACGGAAGCGACACGTTATCTGGCCAATGGGCTATTTAAGGAATATGGTCTGGTAATTATGGGAGCGCAACAACGGGAGTTAAAAAAGTTGTTTATTCCTTATGCTAAAAATGAATTGTTAGAGCAACGTTCTATTGAAAACACGAAAAATAAAGTTGAGGATTTGTCGAATCTTGGCTATAATGTTCAGGTAAATCCTCGCGAGATCAATTTATTTTATCTGAATAATGGCTATCGAGAACGTATTATAAAACGGGATGATAAATTTTACGTTCATGAAAAGCAGATTGAATGGACTAAGGATGAAATCTTAGCTGAGTTGGAGGAATATCCACAACATTTTAGCCCGAATGTGATGATGCGCCCGCTTTTTCAGGAAGTGATTTTGCCCAATTTATGCTATATCGGCGGTGGCGGAGAATTAGCATACTGGTTGGAGCTGAAAGATTATTTTGAAGCCGAAAATGTGCCTTTCCCAATGCTTTTATTACGAAATTCGGCATTAATCCAAACCGAAAAGCAAAGAGAAAAGCGAGAAAAGCTAGCTATTTCGAACAAAGAACTTTTTCTTCAGCAACACGAACTTATTAATCGAAAGGTTCGAAAAATATCGAATATTGATATCGATTTTAGTAAACAAAAAGAACACTTAGTGAATCAGTTTCAGGAAATGTATGATTTAGCTGAAAAAACAGATAAATCTTTTCTTGGAGCGGTAAAAGCTCAGGAAGTAAAACAACTAAAAGGCTTAGATCATCTTGAAAAACGCTTATTGAAAGCACAAAAGCGGAAGTTGAAAGATGAGGTAAGTAGAATTGCAGATTTACAAAATCAATTATTTCCTAATCGAAATTTACAGGAACGGCAAACCAATTTTTCTGAAGTTTATTCCACCTATGGGCAGGAACTTCTAGAAAAACTTTTTGCTGAACTAAACCCATTAGAACAACATTTTAAAATTATCACTTTTGGAACAAAATAAAATGCATACGATAGATATGGACTTGGTCGAAATGACTTTAGATGTCATGAAATATACCATAGATCGTATCTCGAATATTACTCCAGAGCTTGGATCTCCAAAGAAAGAATCAGAATTATTAGAGATGGTTGGAGAGACCATCACTCCAGAAGGTATTGGCGGAGAAAATGCTTTTAAAATGTTTAAAGATGTGTTGGTAAAAGCCTGCGTGCCTATCGATCATCCAAGACATTTAGCGTTTGTGCCTGCCGCACCAACCAGAGCAGCAATTATGTTTGATTTGGTAACATCGGCTTCTAGTATCCACGGAGCGTACTGGATGGAAGGTGCAGGAGGAATATTCTGTGAAAATCAAGCCATGAAGTGGATGGTTTCTTTAACTGGTCTTCCAGAAACTGCATTTGGTGTATTTACCAGTGGAGGAACCGCGGCAAATTTATCTGCGATGGTTGCTGCTAGAGAAGAATGGAGAAGAAGATCTTCAGATAACGTAAGTGTTCGTGGTTTACTTCTTACCTCAGATGGTGCCCATAGTTCAGTACAAGCAATGGCAAAAGTTATTGATGCCGATGTGGTAATGATCGATAATCATGATGATAAACTTACTGGAGAAGCGCTTCAGAATGCCATTAAAGAACTTGAAGAAAAAGATAGAAAACGACTTTTCGCAGTCGTAGCAACTGGCGGAACGACCAACGCCGGAATTATAGATGAACTGGACTCTATTGCAGATGTTTGCGAGCAGGAAAATGTTTGGTTTCATGTAGATTGTGCTTATGGTGGCGGAGCACTTGCTGCAAATTCGGTTAGGCATTTATTTAACGGAATTGAAAAAGCAGATAGTATTACGATCGATCCCCATAAGTGGTTATTCTCACCTTATGATTGTGGAGCAGTAATTTATAAAAATTTAGAGCATGCTAAAAACGCTCATTCTCAAAAAGGAGCTTATTTAGAAATCTTTAAAGATGAAGGAGCGCAAGGATTTAATCCTGCAGATTATCAAATCCAGTTAACGCGCCGTGTGCGAGGAATGCCTTTATGGTTTTCTTTGGCAATGCACGGAACCGATAAATATAGACAAGCAGTAGAAAGAGGAATTGAACTTGCTCAAATAGCTGCTAAAAAGATAGAAGCTATCGATCATGTTGAGCTTGTAAGACCATCAAGTTTATCTGTGGTGTTATTTAGAAGAAAAGGTTGGTCGCCAGAGCAGTATCGAGATTGGACGTATAAGAATCACAATTCTGGTTTTGCCTTAGTTACCCCGACAAAATGGAAAAAAGAAACGATAGCTCGTTTTTGCTTTATCAATCCAGATACTACGGAAGACGATATCGATAAGATATTAGAATCGATGAAGTAATTTATAGATTGAAATTTTATAAAGTAAAAAGCTGAAAGCTCATGATTGAGCTTTCAGCTTTTTTTATTTGAGAGCTCAATTGGAGAATTAAGCTTAATATTTTAAACAAACTCAATAATCTTAAATCTAATATTGAAGTTTATATATTCTGAATTTGAATTCAGAATATAAATCGAACTACTCAATACTAGTTCTAACTAGTTCTAATTAGTCAATCTCGTATTCCAGCCTCATCGTAATACTGGCAGTTTTCTTTTTGTCAGCGGTATTATAAGCTCCGCTCCAGCTGTAATCTTCGCCACTATTTTGCCCTGTAATTTGGAAGACACCCATATCTGCACTTTTTAGATCGCCTAGAGTTTCTCCTGAATTTGATGCTATTCGCTCGGCTCTTAACCTGGCATCTTCAGTAGCTTTAGAAATCATCTCAATCTTTAAATCGGCTATTTTAGTGTAGTAATACCTAGGTGGAGTAGAATTAAACTGAACACCTTTATTCAATAATTCAGTAATTTCTCTGGAAACACCTTCAATTAATTCGACATTATTAGACTCGATTTTTACACTTTGCGTAAGTTGATAACCTTTAAAAATACTGCCTATATAATTCCCATTTTGGTATTGTTGTTCACGCTGTTCATTAGTTTGAACCGAGTTGAAAACAATATTTTCTTCTTTTATACCTTTTTCTATTAAATAATTTCGAACGGTAGTTTTATCTCTGTTCAGTTGATTGTAAGCCGTCTCAAGATTTTCGCTCATCTGGCTAAACTCTCCTTCCCAAACAATAAGATCTGAAGTGAAATTCTCACTACCAGCACCGGTAACAGATATGCTGCCATCTGGATTAGCTCTGCTCACATAAGCATCGCCCAAAAACCAGGCAGCAATAACAATAGCGATAGAAAAGATAATAGCACTTAAATATTTCATAGCACGTAAGTTTTATGCAATAAAATTAAGCTTTAATCTTTAGAATAATCACGATAATTGGCAAATAATAATTGCAATGCCTACAACACATACTACCGTCATAATGTAATACACCAATTCTAAAATTGATCGGGATGGATGTAGAGAGCTCATCATTTCTTCTTCTGTTCGATTAGTCATCTTGGGGAGATTTAGGTTAAGTTAAAATTAGGTTAAAACAAATTAAATGCAAAAAGTTTTAATCACCAAGGCATGGCTTCCAAAATAGCAGTTTCTTAATGTTATTAACCTTTAAAATACTTAGATAGGATTCTGTAAATTATTTCTATTAAATATGAGGTTAATTTGTTAGTAAAAAACTAAGTGTAAAATAATTGTAGATTGTATTTTATTTTTAGCTCAAATTCTTAATTTTGCGCATGCAAAATAACGTACTCATCTTAGACTTCGGTTCGCAGTACACGCAATTGATAGCAAGGCGTGTAAGAGAATTAAATATTTACTGCGAGATTCACCCATTTCATAAAGTTCCACAAGACCTTTCAGGCTTTAAAGCGGTTGTCCTTTCAGGAAGTCCGTTTTCAGTAAGAGCAGAAGATGCTCCACATCCCGATTTGTCTCAAATTAGAGGTAAATTACCGGTACTTGCTGTTTGTTATGGTGCTCAGTATTTAGCCCATTTTCATGGCGGTAAAGTAGAACCTTCTGAAACCAGAGAATATGGTAGAGCAAATCTTTCTGGAATTAAAGACGCCGAGCCACTTTTTGATAACATCAAGGAAAACTCTCAGGTTTGGATGAGCCATAGTGATACTATTAAAGAATTACCTGAGAATAGTATAAGGCTTGCAAGTACAACCGATGTTTTGAACGCGGCATATCGTATTGAAGGTGAAGAAACTTTTGCAATCCAGTTTCATCCTGAAGTTTATCACTCTACCGATGGTAAGCAATTATTAGAAAACTTTTTGGTGCACATCGCAGGTGTTGAACAAAGCTGGACGCCAGGTGCATTTGTAGATTTAACTGTAGGAGAGCTAAAAGAAAAGATTGGTGAAGACAAAGTTGTCTTAGGTCTTAGTGGAGGTGTAGATTCTACGGTAGCAGCAATGCTTTTACATAAAGCTATTGGTAAAAACCTTTACTGTATTTTTGTGAACAACGGTTTGCTTAGAAAAAATGAATTCGAAGATGTTCTTCACCAGTATAAAGACATGGGATTAAATGTAAAAGGAGTAGATTCTTCTGCACGTTTTCTTGATGCTTTAGCCGGAATAAGCGATCCTGAATTAAAAAGAAAAGCGATAGGAAACACTTTTATTGAAGTTTTTGATGATGAGGCTCATGAAATAAAGGATGTTACTTATTTAGCACAGGGAACAATTTATCCAGATGTAATTGAATCAATCTCGGTTAATGGTCCTTCAGTAACCATTAAATCGCATCACAACGTAGGTGGGTTGCCAGATTTTATGAAGTTGAAAGTGGTAGAGCCATTAAGAATGCTTTTTAAAGATGAAGTACGAAGAGTAGGAGCCGAGCTAGGTATAGATAAAACGCTTTTAGGACGCCATCCATTCCCTGGGCCAGGCTTAGCGATTAGAATTTTAGGTGATATTACTGCAGAGAAAGTAAGAATATTGCAGGAAGTAGACCACGTTTTTATCCAGGGGCTTAGAGATTGGGGTCTTTACGATAAAGTTTGGCAAGCAGGAGCAATTCTTTTACCGGTACAATCTGTAGGTGTAATGGGAGATGAGCGTACTTACGAGCAGGTGGTTGCTTTAAGAGCGGTAGAATCTACCGATGGTATGACGGCCGATTGGGTAAATTTACCTTACGAATTTTTACAAAAGACTTCTAATACAATAATAAATAGAGTAAAAGGCGTTAATAGGGTAGTGTACGATATTAGTTCTAAGCCACCAGCTACGATTGAATGGGAATAGAATTTGTATTGAACCTATAAAGCCAAAAATTCAACAAAATGAGATACCTTTTTTTTATTTGTTTTTTCTGTATAATAAGTATTTCTGCTTTTTCGCAGGAGTTTAAATATCATACAGTAAAAAAAGGAGAAACTGTTTACAGTATTTCCAAGGATTATGATATTTCTGAAGAGGATATTTACAAATATAATCCAGATGCAAAAAATGGTATCGAAGAATCTTCTAAGCTGGTAATTCCTATTGCAGAAAGAGATAAAGGTATGCCAGCTAAAGTTGGTACGTCTAGTTTAGAGCCGGTTGAATTCAAGCAGCATGAAGTAAAAAAGAAAGAAACGCTTTATAGCCTATCGCAGCAATACAATGTTGAAGTTGAAGCTATAAAACGATATAATAAGCAACTGTATTCAAAAGAATTACAGAAGGGCGAAACTATCCGAATTCCAGTTTTTAGAAAAATTGATCGCGTTATTGCCAAACCTGGCAATTCTTCAAAAGAAGAAATAAGGCAAAAATTTGACGAAAATGAGATAAGAGAGCATGTAGTTTTACCAAAGGAAACCAAATATGGCATTGCCAGAAAATACGGTCTTACTGTTAAAGAATTAGAAGCTCTAAATCCAACGGTCGATGTTTTGCAACCTGGTATTATGCTGAAGGTAGGAACTAATGTTTCTCCAGAGCCGGTAGTATTATTAGACAAGAAATTTGAGTTTTATGAAGTGAAGCCGCAGGAAACATTATTTGGTCTTGCACAACGCTTTCATGTCACTCAGGATTCTATTTTAGCTTTAAATCCTATCATAGAAAAAGAAGGTTTAGAGTGGGGAATGGTTTTAAAAGTACCTAATCCAGAAGAACAAGATCCAGATAATTGGGTAGAGCCAACTTTAACCAGTGCAGCAGAAGAATTACAAGGAAAAAAAATAAATTTGAAGGATTCCTTGTCTAACTTCAGTCCTAAGAATTTGGTCTTTATGCTTCCGTATAGTTTGGATAAAATTCGACGGGATTCCACTAATATTTATAAAGATGCGATTTTAGATGATCGTGTTTTAAGGATAAGCCTTGATTTTTATAGTGGTGCAAAAATGGCTATCGAAGATGCCAAGGAGTTGGGAATAAGTACTAACGTGAAAGTGTACGATAGTAAAAGGAGTGCTTCTGAGGTTGCCAATACAATAAATACCAATGATTTTAGCAATGTAGATGCTGTTATTGGCCCATTTTTACAAGCCACTACCGAGGCTGCCGCTCAGCGCTTAAAAAGAGAAAATATTCCTGTATTTACTCCACTTTCTGATAAAGAGATGCAGGGAGGGAATAATTTATTTATAGCCCGACCTACTAAAGAGACAATGCAAAATACGATGATCGATTATCTTCGAAAATTCGGACAAGATAAAAATATCGTCATCGTTGCAGATGCCAATGCGTATCAAACCAGAAATAGGCTTAATCAAATATTTCCTTCAGCAAGAATAATAAACGCCAGTAACGGCTATGTTTCTGAAGCTGAACTTAAAAAAGTGTTGCCACCAACTGCACAAAACTGGGTGATTTTAGAGTCAAGCAGCGTTGGTGTTATTAGCAGTACAGTTTCAGCTTTAAACCGACTTTTAAGAGACGAACTTGATATCACCTTATTCACTACAAACAAGAGTGATAGTTATGATAACGAAAGTATTTCTAATATAGATTTAGGCAAGTTATGTTTTCATTATCCCTCTTTAGATAAAGAATATGATCCAGAGCTATCGACAGAATTTCTAGAGAAATACAAAGATGAATTTGGGGTAACGCCTAATCAATATGCGGTAAGAGGTTATGATTTAACAATGGATGTTTTATTAAGGTTAACGGCATCTAAAGATATTTATTCTTCTTTCAAAGATTTAAAAGTGTTTACGGAATACAACGAAAATAAATTTTTATACGAACCACAACCAGGTGGTGGATTTAGAAATAAAGCCGTTTATATTCTTCAGATAAATCCAGACTTAACTTTACAAATAGCCGATGACAGCAAAAGTAACATACTTAGGGAATTTAAGGACTGAAGCAGAACATCTGCAAAGCAGTACTAAAATAATTACAGATGCTCCAGTAGATAATCATGGCCTGGGAGAATCTTTTTCACCAACAGATGCCGTAGCTACTGCACTAGCGACTTGCATGCTCACCATTATGGGAATAAAGGCCGAAGCAATGCAAATTTCTATTAAAGGAGCCACTGCGGAAGTTACCAAGACTATGGCTAGTGAACCTAGGCGTATTTCGAAAATAGAAGTTAAACTCACCTTAGCAGAAAATTTAGACGAAAAGGATAGAAAAATTTTACAGAATGCGGCTAAGACCTGTCCCGTGTTTTACAGTTTACATCCTGATATTGAAAAAGATATTCAGTTTATTTACGCATAATTTTGCTGCTCTTTTTTAGGTTTCACAGATTAAAATAAAACCATAAAATTTGCATTAGAATCAGG
Organism: Zunongwangia sp. HGR-M22; assembly: GCF_027594425.1. NCBI lineage: Bacteria > Pseudomonadati > Bacteroidota > Flavobacteriia > Flavobacteriales > Flavobacteriaceae > Zunongwangia > Zunongwangia sp. HGR-M22. The sequence goes on along the minus strand of NZ_CP115159.1, from coordinate 2,706,312 downwards.
CTACTATATCATAGCTTGCATCTCTAAATTTATAAATAAAACCAAAGTTAATGGAAGTCTACAATCAACCAAAACAATCTAATTATATTTCACCAAAAAAATGGGCGCTTTATATTTTCGTAGCGGGTGTTCCGTTTATTGGTATCGTTATGTTGTTAGTTTGGGCATTTGGCGCTGATTTAAATCATACCCGTAGCAACTGGGCTAAAGGAATGTTATTGCTATATGCCATATTTATCATTTTAGCCATTATCTTTTTTGTTTTTCTTGGCGGAATGGCGATACTGGCCGGTGCCGGTTCACAATATTAATTTTCGCGTATCCCTGTTCAGTTAGGGATTTTACGCTAAAACTTCGATAGTAGTTTGGCAAAAAAAGTCAAAATTATTATCGAAGTTTTTTTTATTGCTGTTTTTAAATTGCTGAAATACTAGTCTTTATATTCTAATTTGTATATTTAGACTTTACCATTGCTATGCAATTAAAACAGTACTTCATTTTAGGTATCTGTCTAGCCTTGTTCAACCTACCCTTAATTGCTCAACAGGACAGAATAGTTTCAGATGCAGTGTATGCTGAAAAGATCTATTTACAAACCGATCGTGATCATTATTTAAAAGAAACCACTATTTGGTTTAAAGCTTTGGTGCTTAATAATATTGATCATAAACCATCAGAACGTTCTGGGGTTTTGCATGTAGATTTAATAGATCCGGAGCATCAAATTATAAGCCACAAATTATTGAAAATTGTAAATGGTTCAGGGCATAATTATTTTGACCTCCCACGCCAAATTTCAGAAGGACTCTATCAAATTCGAGCATATACCCAATGGAATCGCAATTTTGGGCAAGATTTTATGTATTCAAAATATATAAATGTTCATCCAAAATCTTCAAATAATGAAGAGATTATTACTAATGTTGAAATTGTCAAGAAAAAAGAAGGTGATTTTCTAAAAGCTATAATTCAACCTGAAAAATTAGATAGTTTACAGGGCCGAAAAATTTTTGTAGGTTTAAATTTTGACGGCAATAAGACAGATTCAATACAACTAAAGAAGAACAATGATCGTTTTGTTTTAGATTATGAACTTCTTGATGATCCATCATTTGTAAGTATCGAGCTATTTACTGAAAATGGATTTAACGCCAACAGAACGGTAAGTCTGGAAAAAGAGAAAATAGACTTACAATTTCTACCGGAAAGTGGAAAAATGTTAACCGATCACAAAAATGTCTTAGGAATAAAGGCTTTAGATTTTAAAGGCTATGGCCGCTATACAGAAGGAATTATACTAGATGAAGATCTTGACAGTATAACATCCTTTAAAACGAATGATTTGGGAATGGGAATGATTATTTTTCAACCTCAAAAAAATAAAGATTATATAGCCAAAATTACTAATACTGAAGGTAAGGTGGCAACTTATAAAGTTCCTAAGGCAGTTGAGAAGGGCGCTACACTTTCAGTGCGAAAAACGGGAAATCGTATAGGTTTTATTGCTACTACTACACAAACTACCGATTCCCTAAAAATTCGATGCAGTTTTAGAGGTTTAAATATGTTTTACATTAAAGGTAAAATTACCAATGGCCAATTTAAAACCTTTGTATCCTCAGACAAATTTCCTTCAGGGATAAACTGTTTTACACTTTTGGATGCAAATCAAAATCCAGTAGCAGAACGCTTATTTTTTAATGATTTATCTAAGGATGCAATTTCAATAGAAGTAATGGGCGATCAAAAAGAATATCACGCACGAGAAAAGACCAATCTTAGTATCGCAGTAAAAGATAAAAACGGAAATCCTGTGGAAGCAGAATTTTCGGTTTTATCTATAGCCAATGATCATTTGCGAAATAGTTATAAGAAACGGAATTCGATTTTGCCTTATTTTTATCTTACTTCTGAACTTCGAGGCGAGATTGAAGATCCTGGATTTTATTTTAATAGGGACGATGCTTACAGGTTTCGAGATATTGATGTTTTATTACTTACTCAGGGATGGCGAAATTATAAATACGACACAACTGCTGTTTCATTCGATTTTAATGTTGAACCTATTTTAACGATAGAAGGCCGGGTAAAAAGTGCTTTGTTCCAGAAGCCTAAAGAAAATGTGGAAATGTCGCTAATGTCTTTTGGAGATACTCCTATCCTTCAAACTAGTAAAACGGACAGTCTTGGTTATTTTTATTTCAATATTGACAATTTACAGGATAATTCTAATGAAGTTGTGATTCAGAGTAAAAAGAACGGCAGCAAGAGGAATTTTGATGTTGAGCTCATTCCAAATGAACCACCTTCAATTTCTTTTCAGGAACGTTTAAAAATCGAAAAGCCAGACAGTGTCTATTCTGAAATTATAAAGCATGAACGCCAAAACATGCAAAAAATAAATAGTTATGAGATCGCTGAAGGAATAACCGAATTGGATGAAGTTGTTTTGGAAGCTTATGATATGACTGAAGAACGACAGAAAACGGCAGATCTTGCCGGGAAACCAGATGTTGTGATAAAAGGAAGTGATATTCAGGAAAAAGAAAAAGGTTGGTCCTATGGTCTTTACAGTGTTTTATTGTTTAATTTTCCAGAAGATATACAAATTCAGCGTGATATCCAGGAACCTGGCGCAGCTTTGCGAGCAAAAGTTATGAGTGGCGCTGGTGTCACTATTATGATGATCGATGGGATAGTGGTGAATAACCTCAATTATCCATTGATTCCCAATATTCCGCCAAGTGAAGTTAAAAGTGTTGAAATTATCCGATTTGCTAATAACTTTTCAAGATTATATACCGAAGCTTATCCATACGCCAATCCCTTAGAAATTCCACCGCAGGGTGATGTCATTGCAATATATACACATGGTAAAAAAGGAATTTTTGGAGCACAAAAGCCTAAAGGTATTTTAAGAACATCGGTTAATGGTTTTGCAACATCAAAAACGTTTTATCAACCTAATTACCAAAATAAAGATCGGCTAGAAAGTGAGGAACCAGATCTTAGAACCGTGATTTATTGGAATCCTCAAGTAAAACATACAGGCGAAACTCCCGCAGAAATCTCATTTTACAATCCTGATGATGTGAAAGAAGTTTTAGTAATTATAGAAGTTATTACTGAAAATGGCCAAATTGGATATAAAGAATTTTTATATCCGGTAAAAGATAGGGATAAGGTTATTTCAAATTGATTTTAGACATATCGTTTTTGACCATTTCAAATTCTTCAATAATTTCGTTTACAATCTCGGCAGCCGGTTTAATGGTATTTATTAATCCTGAAATTTGACCAATTTCAAGTTCACCTTCTTCTAAATCACCTTCAAACATTCCTTTCTTTGCTCTGGCACGACCTAATAGTTGTTTTAAATCTTCTTTAGAAGCGTGTTCAGCATAAAGAGTTTCTATATCCTGAAAAAATTTATTTTTTAATAATCTTACCGGCGCAAGCTCTTTTAAGGTTAATTTGGTATCGCCTTCCTGCGCTTCAACAACCATTTCTTTGAAATTGATATGAGAAGAAGCTTCTTTTGAAGCTACAAATCTACTCCCAATCTGTACTGCATCGGCGCCTAAAACCATTGCTGCCAACATCCCGCGACCAGTTGCGATTCCACCTGCTGCGATAAGCGGAATCTCAATTTTTTCTTTTACCATCGGGATGAGCGTGAAGGTTGTAGTTTCATCTCTTCCATTATGGCCACCAGCTTCAAAACCTTCAGCAACAATAGCATCTACTCCAGCTTCCTGAGATTTCAATGCAAATTTTACGCTACTCACGACATGCACTACAACAATTCCGTTTTCCTGTAAATGTTTTGTCCAGGTTTTAGGATTTCCGGCAGAAGTAAAAACTATAGGAACTTTTTCTTCAACTATAATGCGCATAATCTCTTCAGCATTGGGGTAGAGAAGCGGCACATTAACGGCAAAAGGTTTATTTGTAGCTTTCTTATATTTTAGGATATGTTCTTTAAGAACTTCAGGATACATAGAACCTGCACCAATAATTCCCAATCCGCCAGCGTTGCTCACAGCACTAGCCAGTTTCCAGCCACTTGCCCAAACCATTCCGGCCTGGATAAGTGGATATTTTACTTTGAAAAGCTGAGTGATCCTATTTGTAGACATTGCAGGTTATTTTCTGAAATTTAAGAAATTACTCCAGATCCTAATAATTCTTCACCTTCATACCAGGCGACAAATTGACCTTCAGTAATAGAAGCTTGCGGCTCTTCGAAAACTACATACATGCCATGCTCAGTTTGATGTAGCGTAGTATCCTGTAAAGGCTGTCGGTATCGAATCCTCGCTTTTATTTTTTTGGTTTCATCTGTTTTTAATCGTAAATCTTCACGAACCCAATGCACTTCATCTTTGTTGATAAAAAGTGCTTTTCTATAAATCCCTGGATGATTTTTTCCCTGCCCCGTATAAATTACATTTTCTTCAACATCGGTATCTATTACGAAAAGCGGCTCTGGTGTTCCGCCAACGGCCAAACCTTTACGTTGTCCTTTGGTGAAATAATGCGCACCCTGATGTTTACCAACTATTTTCCCATCATTGGGTTGATATTGGTGTTTTCGAGCAAGAAATTTCAATTCTTCAATTTTAGATTCAAATTCAGGAATATCATTTTTATAAGTTGCGATATCCGATTTAATTTCTATAATATTACCTTCTTTAGCCTTTAGTTTCTGCTGAAGAAAATCTGGAAGACGAACTTTTCCTATAAAACAAAGACCTTGTGAGTCTTTTTTATCTGCCGTAATAAGTTCTTGTTCTGTAGCTATTTTTCGAACTTCAGATTTTTGAAGTTCGCCAATAGGGAACAAGGTTTTAGAAAGTTGCTCCTGAGTTAATTGACAAAGAAAATAAGACTGGTCTTTATTATTATCTTTCCCAGATAATAATTGATAGGTAGTTTCTCCATTAGTTTCAAACGCTGCTTTTCGGCAATAATGACCTGTAGCCACATAATCTGCGCCTAGAGACAAAGCAATCTTCATAAAAACATCAAACTTAATCTCACGATTACACAGTACATCTGGATTAGGTGTTCTACCACGTTCGTATTCATTAAACATGTAATCTACAATGCGCTCTTTGTATTGCTCGCTTAGATCTACCGTCTGGAATGGAATACCCAATTTTTCAGCAACGATCATTGCATCATTGCTATCTTCTAACCAAGGACATTCGTCTGAAATGGTAACAGAATCATCATGCCAGTTCTTCATGAATAATCCAATAACCTCGTATCCTTGTTCTTTTAAAAGATATGCTGAAACACTACTATCTACACCACCCGAGAGTCCTACTACAACTTTTTTCATAGAAATTAAACTTGATAGACCAAGCCTTTTTGGATTGATCGATTATAAAGTCGAAATAAAGTGTACAAAATTACGAAATAAAAAAAGGTGACGAAAGCCACCTTTGTATTTGTCGTATTTTAATATCTAAAAATCAAATATAAAATAGCTTATTTTAATCAATTTTGATCTTCAATTCGTCTGCCATTATCATAATCACCTTCGGCAACCCATTCGCCTGCCGGATTATAATAGGTTTGGTGACCATCTAATTCTCCATTTTTATAGTTTAAATCTTGTAAGAGCTGGCCGTTATCTGCGTAAATCTGGCTCTTTCCGTTCTTAATATCGTTTTTATAATTTGTTTTTTCACCAATCTTTCCATTTTTAAAATAAGTGGTTTGAGGACCATCTAATTTTCCATCTTTGTAGAATTCAGACATCATTATTTGATCGCTTTCATGATGGTAAATAGTCCATTTCCCTGCGCGTTTTTTATTTAACATCATTCCTTCGCTAATTACTTCGCCCTTCTGGGTGTAGTATTTTACAGCAACCGAATCACTACCGGTTTCAAAATCCATAATAGCGCTTGGGTGTTGATCATAACCTTGTTTGTAAAACTTAAATTTTCCTGTTTCTTTACCATGATTAAAGACTCCTTCAAACTTTGTTTGGTTGGTTCCTGGAAAATTTACTTTCCATAAGCCATCTCTTTTGCCTTGGGCATCTTTTTGATTAGGGCCTTCCTGAGCAATTAGACCTTGGAAAAAAAATAAAAGTATCGTCACTATGGCGAGCTTAGAAATATTTATCTTTTTTAAGTTAAGTGATACGTTCATAAATTGGGGTTTTCAAATTAACAGATATTACACAAATATTAATTATTCTCTACTTATTTTAGTCTCCATCAAATATAAATATCGATGAATCTATGCTGAAATTATCAAAGATCGTACTATTTTTTGTTTTGTGTTCATCATTTTTTTCATGTGGTACTTCAGATGATCCTGGAGATGTAAATATAGCTGAAAACACAATTAGCAATTTTCTTTTGAATAATTCAAATTATTCGGTGTTGGCAGCCGGTCTAAATCGTACTGGATTAGATTCCCTTTTAAACACGACACAGCAGTTCACGATTTTTGCGCCTACTAACGCAGCTTTTAATAGCTTTTTATCTGATAATGATTTTACCAATATTAATGATGTACCCCTAGATGCATTAGAAAATTATTTACGTTATCATGTTCAACCAGGTGCTATAACGTTGGGTGAGTTTCCTGACGGCTATATTAGAAGCTTAGCCATAGGGAATGCATCAGATCGCTTACTAAGTATGTATACGTCTACAGCAGATCATATTTTTTATATAAATAATGAAGCAGAGGTTGTAATCGCCCAAGCTAATATTAAACTTGATAATGGATATTTAAATCCTATAAAAACATTTTTATCTTTACCTAAGATTGATGATTTTTTGTTGGTAAGTCAGGAAGAATCAGCACTTAGTTTTTATAGTTTGCTTTCAGCTAATTCTTCGCGAAATTATTTAGAAGATTTGAGATCTGAAGAAGAAGTTTATACAATTTTGCAGGCTTCAGAGGAAGCTATTCAAAACTTTTTAGAAGCTAATGATTATGCGAGTATTAGTGATATTCCGCAGAATACTTTAGAAAGGATAATTGAAAATCATATTATTTCAGCAGAAAACATACGCACCGAAGCAATTGTTGACACATTGAATGTGACCGCAAATAGTGGTAGACAATTGAAATTTTACGAAGATAACGGCCCGAAAATTATTTTAGAAAATGAAATTGTTGTTAATATAACTACGCCAAATATTCAGGCTGTAAATGGCGTAATTCAGGTAGTTGATCAAATAATAATTGAATAAGAAGGTTCAATCTCAAGAAATAAAAAAGCCATTCTATTAGGAATGGCTTTTTTATTTTATATCAGAAAATATTACTTCTTGTTTTTCTTTTGCTGTTCTTCAGCCTGCTCCATCATTTCCTGCATTTTTCTGGTAAACCTATTTTGCTTTTTAGGTTTTGCTTTATTTGCCTGAATTTTAGCATGTATTTTATCTTCGTCTACAATCACATTTTTAATCACTAACATAATCCCAATAGTAATTAGGTTAGAGGTGAAGTAGTATAAAGATAAACCACTGGCGTAGTTATTAAAGAAAAATAACATCATTAGTGGCGATAGATACATTAAGAACTTCATGTTTGGCATTCCCGGCTGTTGATTGGCCTGCATGCTTTGTCCTGTAGTCATTTGCATATAGATAAAAATGGCTACAGAAGCTAAGATTGGGAATAAACTAACGTGTTCTCCATAAAATGGAATATGGAAAGGTAGTTCTGCAATAACATCGTAGCTTGATAAATCGTCTGCCCAAAGGAAACTCTTTTGTCTTAACTGGAATGCACTTGGGAAAAACTGAAATAATGCATAGAAAACAGGAATTTGCATTAAAGCCGGTAAACAACCACTCATAGGGCTGGCGCCCGCTTTGCTATACAGCTTCATGGTTTCCTGCTGCTTCTTCATCGCATTATCCTTATACTTTTCGTTAATCTCGTTAATCTCTGGTCGTAAAACCTTCATTTTGGCCTGAGATAAGTAAGATTTATACGTTACCGGAGAAAGTACAATTCTAACCACAATGGTCATCACGATAATAGCAATACCATAACTAGGTAAGAAACTACTTAAGAAAGCGAAGAATGGAATAAAAATATACTTGTTAATCCATCCAAAAATTCCCCATCCTAAAGGAACAATTTCATCTAGGTTACGGTTGTATTCTTTTAGAATTTTATAATCTGTTGGACCATAATACCAGTTCATATTATAATTCAACTCACCGCCTTGAAGTTCCAAAGGTGCACTGGCTGCAAAAGCCTTTGTATACAGTGTATCTACTTCTTCATCCTCAACTAAATTTTTAGAATGAAATTTAGCGTTTTTAAAAGGAGTGTCGGTTAGTAAAATAGAACTAAAAAAGTGTTGTTTGTAAGCGATGTAAGAAATATTCTCATCTGTTTCTTCATCATCGCCGTGGCCTAGATCATCGTATTTGTCATCCTCGTATTCGTACGCCAATACGGTGTATTTATTTTCGTAAGAAATACTTTTAGAGTGACGATACGCTTTTAAATCCCAATCAAAATTGATGGGTTGCGATCCATTTAAAACGCTCGCTAAACCTTGAGAACGAATGCTGAAATCCATCATGTAATCGCCGGGTTTTAGCGCATATCTGTATTCCAGAAATTTATCTTCTGAAACTTTTAATTTCATGGACAGAATTTCGCTATCACCATTCTTGGATACGCTAGGTTCAAAATACAGATTTTCTGTATCTAAAGTACGTCCATCTGTTGTATTGAAATTAAGATTGAAATTAGCATTACCATCTTTTACCAGATAAACTGGTATAGAATCGTAAGTTTTATAATTTTTTAAAACAGCCTCTTTAATATATCCACCTTTATTAGAAACTTCTAGCCTTAAAACATCGTTTTCTATAACAGTAGTGTTTTCTTTTGCTGAAGCTAGAGTAGCAGAATATCCAAAAGCACCAAGCCTGTTTTGTGCTTGCGCCAATGCAGCAGAATCGCTGACAGCTGCATTGTTGTTGTTTTCGTTTGCTAGTTGCTGATTGCTGTTTGGAGAGTTTGTAACCTGCTCTGTAGTAGCGGGAGCAGTTGTTTCCTCTTGTGGCTGCTCCATACTATTAGTATATAGCATCCAGATTAAAATTCCTCCAATTAAAATAAATCCAATAATGGATTGGATATCAATCTTCTTTTCTTCCATTCTAAAATTTTCCTAAAAATCTTTAAATCCTTAGATGAAGCTTTGCTTCGTTACGGACTTTTCTGAAATAACTTATTTTATATTTTTCACCTAATTACTTTAATCACGGTAAAGTTGATATTAGTCAAAAAAGCGACCAATAATTATACAGGTGTCAAAGTGGCATTATGCTTTATTTTTTGAATATTCGTGTGCTGCTTTTACAAAAGCCACAAATAAAGGATGCGGGCTAGCTACCGTACTTTTATATTCTGGGTGATACTGTACGCCAACAAACCATGGATGATCCTGAAGTTCAACTACTTCAACAAGCCCTGTATCTGGGTTGATACCCGTACTACGCAAACCTGCTTTATCTAATTGTTCTTTGTATTTGTTATTGTATTCGTAACGATGTCTATGTCTTTCTTTTATATCTGCAGTTCCGTAAACATCATGAATAATAGATTTATCACTCAAATGGCAATCCCATGCACCAAGTCGCATAGTCCCGCCCATATGGGTAATATTTTTTTGTTCTTCCATAATATCGATAACCGGATGTTTTGTGGTATCGTCCATCTCGGTAGAATTCGCTCCCTTAAGCTTTAAGACATTACGTGCAAATTCAATTACTGCCATTTGCATTCCTAAACAAATCCCTAAAAATGGTAATCCATTTTCACGCGCAAACTGCACCGCATCAATCTTTCCTTCGATACCACGTTCACCAAATCCAGGAGCAACTAAAATTCCATCTAAGTGAGAAATTTTATTTTTTATTGTATTCTCATTAATAAATTCGGAATGAATACTTTCAATATTTACTTTTACTTCATTCTCGGCTCCGGCATGAATAAAAGCTTCTAAAATCGACTTATATGAATCCTGAAGTTCTACATATTTTCCAATAAGACCAATTCGAACTTCAGCTCTTGGATTTTTATGACGATCCAAGAATTTATTCCATTGTTCTAGATTGGGTGTAGTTTCGTCTGGTAGGTCTAATTTTTTCAGTGTAACGGTATCTAAACCTTCCTTCAGCATTAAATTTGGTACGTCGTAAATGGTAGGAGCATCGATAGACTGTATTACAGCTTCTTGCCTAACATTACAGAAAATAGCTAATTTTCTACGAATATCGTCTGAAAGTTCGTGTTCTGTTCTACAAACAAGAATATCAGCTTTTAGTCCGCTTTCCATTAAAGTTTTTACACTATGTTGGGTAGGCTTTGTTTTAAGCTCTCCGGCTGCAGATAAAAACGGAACCAAAGTTAGATGAATGATTAGTGCATTCTCGTCTCCTAATTCCCATTTTAATTGGCGAACAGCTTCAATGTAAGGTAAAGACTCAATATCACCTACAGTTCCACCAATTTCAGTAATAACGATATCATATTCTTTTTTCTTTCCTAGAATCTGAATACGATCTTTAATTTCGTTGGTGATGTGGGGTACTACCTGTACAGTTTTTCCCAAGAATTCCCCGCGGCGTTCTTTTTCAATAACGCTTTGGTAAATTCTACCGGTAGTTACATTATTTGCCTGTGAGGTATTTACGTTTAAAAAGCGCTCATAGTGACCAAGGTCAAGATCTGTTTCTGCCCCGTCTTCGGTTACATAACATTCGCCATGTTCGTAAGGATTAAGAGTCCCAGGATCCACATTAATATATGGATCTAGTTTCTGAATAGTGGTTCTAAAGCCACGAGCTTGTAATAATTTTGCTAAAGATGCTGCGATTATCCCTTTTCCTAAAGAAGAGGAAACGCCACCGGTAACAAATATATACTTGGTTTCGGCCATTTTTTTAAGAGTGTTTGAAGCGTTCCAATTATTCAGGGCGCTAAATTACGAAGAAGAATAGAAAAAGCGGCTAAAATTAAAGCCTAATATTTAAGGATTCTTTAAGGCTTTTTAAATTAGATGTTTTATGGGAATTGAGCGAATTTTAAAAATTAATTTATAGAGGTTTTGGATATCTTTTACGTATTTCTTTCAGTAATATTTCCATACCGTTCACTTTAAGTTCGTGAACTTGTTTTAATTGATTTCCAAATTTTCCGGCGGGAAACCCTTTTTTGTTAAACCAGACGTAGTAAGGCTCTGGAATATCTGATAAGTACCAATCCTTGTATTTTCCGAATGGCATTTTTGTATACGCCAGTTTTAGTAATTCTTCTTGATTATTATTCATATAAAAAAAACCGCAAAGCTAAGACATTAACTTTGCGGTAAATATTAATATTCGAAATTTTTAATCCATTTTCAAAAATGGAGCGATTTTAAGAAATTTCGATTTGTTAAGTGGTTTAACAACATAATCCATTACAAATGAATATTCTTTAGCTTTGGCTATGTCGATTTCACTTGTGCTGGAAGATAGAATTATAATTTTATTATTTAAGCCTAAGTTTTGCATAGCATCCATAAATTCCCATCCAGACATTTTCGGCATATTAAGGTCTAGAAGAATAATAGAATTGCTAAGGCGTTTCACCTCTTCTAATGCGATGGTGCCATCGGTAAAATCTTTGATATTTTCGATATATCCCGCGTTTTCGAGTATTTTTTTTGTGATGAAATTTGCAATAGGTTGATCATCAACTAAAATGATTGGGGTCATTTTTTATTAGCATTTAATTGTATTAATTCTTTCGAGGCCATTTCTATTACCTTTTTTACAACCTTATCCATTTCCTCAGCAGAAATCTTCAGCATGGGTAATAATTCTTTTCTACAGCTTTCGTCGTCCATGATATCAAATAATTCAATGATTCCCTGGATTCTTGATAGTGGCTCTTTTACATTGTGTGCATTAAGGACAGAAATTTTCAATAATTTTTTATTTTTTAGGGTAATTTCATTTGTCCTTTTTTTAATTATTTCTTTTTGATTCTTGTTAATTTCGTTTATTTCATTGTTTTGGACTTTAATAGTATGTAAAGCTTCTTCAAGAATACTATTTTTTTTTGCCAATTCTTTTTTCAGGGTAATCTCTTTAAATTTAGCATCAAAACTGTCTGCAGCTAATTTTAAGATTTCGATATCTCTAGTAGCGAATGGTCTGGTATCATCACCAATTAAAGAAATGAGAATTCTATGATCTCCTTTATCGAATAACCACGACCACAGTAACGGATTTTTTAAAGTAGCGACGTCTAATCTTTGATCGATAAAATCCTCTGGAATATTTGTTGTTCTAACAGGTATACCTGTTCTTAGTAATTCTTTATCTAGAGAATGAAGATCGGCTAAGCTTTTATTATTAACCAAAATTTCATTTTTACATAAGGAATATTCTAGAAGCTCATTTTGCTGTTCAATAGTTATCCTAAAAAGATGAAAATTTAGTATATATTTTAAATGCTTTTCTGCTATTTTTCCTACTTCCTCTAAAGTACTGCATCTATTAATTGCATTTGCAAATTTAGAATAGGCCTCGTAGGTAATTCTATATAATTGCGATGCATTGTTTTGAATGGAGGCCATTAAAAATTAGGTGAGAACTTTATTCTGGAGTTTCTAATAATTCATTATCTATTTTAATTCCAGAAACATCGGCAATGGTATTTAACATGTTTACAAGATCTGCTTGTGCCATTAACTCCTGTATTTCAGCATTTGAAAATCCTACACCTTCTAGTTCAGCAAAATCGTCGTCTGAAATTTCACTATGCTTAAGTGCTGCTTTGGTGACAATGGTCACTGCTTTTCTATAGCTGGCGGGCATAGAAGGAGAATTAATATTTTCTGTAGCTTTAAAACCTTCTTCCTCAGAGATCATTGAACTCATACTATCAGCAAAAATACCGTGAGCATGCGAACAATAATTACAACCTCTGGATTTTGAAACATTATAGATAATAAGTTGCTTTAAAACATTAGGAACATCTCCCTTCATTAAAGTGTTTTTCAATTTGTTCCAGTTTCCTTCAAGAAGGATAGCGTTTGATCCCTGGCATTTAAACCAGTTTAGGACAAAAGGTAACTGTAGTGTTTTCTTCGTATCATCATAGATGGCTTTCACTTTGTCTGAAGCTTCATCGTAAGATATTATAGGGTATCTGGAAGAATTTTGTTGAATTTTAGAATCCATGTGTAGTTAAAATAAAATATATTAATATTTAATTTTCAGGGCTATATATCATATATTAATTGCAAAATAAGTAAAAAAAGCTTTTAACATAATATAAATACTATAATTTTATCTGCCTTTATTTTATATTCTTCAAAAGGTTGTTTTTATAAAACACTGTACTCGTTAAAAATTTTATAAATCAAAGCCAATAAATATAAGAGCTGTTTAGATTTAATTATCTTCAAAATAAAATTAAATCGACCATAAAATGGCTATAAGAGGATCAATAATTAAAAGTTTAATTGACTTAAGAGGAACTATAGTTTCTGAACCAGATGCTTTTAAGGCACAAAAAGAAGTACTTACAAATTTGCTTGAAAAAGCTAAGAATACTTCTTTCGGAAAATTTTACGGCTTTTCTAAAATTCTAGAAGCAGAAAATATTGAAAAGGCATTTGCAGAAAAGGTGCCTTATTTTGATTATAAAACACTTAACGATCGTTGGTGGTCGCAAATACACGAGGGAGCTGAAGATATTACCTGGCCAGGTAAACCACATTATTTCGCACTAAGTTCTGGAACTACCGGAAAATCAAGTAAAAGAATCCCGGTTACAGATGAGATGGTAGAAAGTATTAGAAATGCTGGGATCAAGCAAGTAGGAGCTTTAGCCAATTTTGATCTTGAGCCCGAGTTTTTTGAGAAAGGTATTATGATGCTGGGAAGTTCTACAGATCTTCAACATGAGGGGGATCATGAAGAAGGAGAAATAAGTGGGATAAGTGCGAGTAACATTCCGTTTTGGTTTCGTAGTTATTATAAACCGGGAGAAGAGATTTCTAAGATTGAAGACTGGGACGAGCGTGTAGAGCGTATTGCTGAAAATGCTAAGAATTGGGATATTGGAGCTTTAAGCGGCATACCTTCCTGGATGGAATTGATGTTGAAAAAAGTTATAGAATATCATAACGTAGACAATATCCATGAAATTTGGCCAAACTTACAGGTTTACGCTAGTGGTGGTGTAGCTTTTGAGCCTTACCAAAAGAGTTTTATGGCTTTAATGGGGAAACCTATAAAAATAATAGACACTTATTTAGCTTCAGAAGGATTTTTGGCTTTACAGAGTAATCCAGATTCTAAAAGTATGAAGCTTATTTTGGATAACGGAATATACTTTGAATTTGTTCCATTTGAGCCAGAATATATTAACCAGGATGGTTCTTTAACTGAAGATGCTCCAACAATACCTTTAGCAGATGTTGAAGAAGAAAAAGAATATGTGCTTCTAATAAGTACTGTTGCAGGGGCATGGCGATATATCATTGGAGATACTATTAAATTTACCGATAAAGAAAACTTTGAAATAAGAATAACAGGTAGAACTAAATTTTTCCTAAATGTTGTAGGTTCGCAATTATCTGTAAATAAGATGAATGATGCCGTGCAGGAGCTAGAAGAAAAATTTGATATTAAGATTCCTGAATTTACCATTGCTGCAAAAAGATTTGAAGATGGTGAATTTTATCACTCATGGTACTTAGGAACCACCGCTGATAATTCTAACGAACAATTAGCAGAAGCCTTGGATAAAAGTCTTAAAAATGCCAACAAAAACTATGGCGTAGCTAGAAGCAAAGCTTTAAAAGGTGTAAAAGTAACTAAAGTGCCGCCAGAGATTTTCCCAGAGTGGAGTGGGGCGAACAAAAAGAAAGGTGGACAGGTGAAAATGGAAAAAGTAATGAACGAAGAGAAATTTGCAGAATTTGAAAAATTTGTTCAAAAACAGTTAAATGAAAAAGGCTAAAATCAGTCTTTTTCATTTAGTTTTTCCTCTTTGATTTCATCAAGCTCTTCAACAAGCTCTACTATTTCTTCTTGAGAAAGGTAGAGCTTTTTTATTCTGCTTTTATATTTTTCTGAAAGATTGGATTGATTCAAAATAAAATCTTTGGTAGCGATAATATTTTCTCCTAATCCATGGTTTACAGCGTAGGTATCTGCAGCTCTTTCAGCTTCCCGGATATAATTTTTAGAAGTGAGATATCTTATTCCAAACCATAGTAAATTTATACCACTACGATTTCTATAGTCCATTATATGGCCTAGTTCATGCCCAATCCATCCTACAATAACTTCAGATGGTGCAGAGGTTACTGTAAACACTTCGTCTTCAATCTCTATTTTTTCATTTATAAAAATGTAGTATGATCTTTTTTTGCGATTTTTAAAGATGCCCCAAAAGCTGGGTTGCGCCTGCATAAAAGATTTTTTAATATTTTTTTTGAACTTAAGCGTTATAGGGGTGTCTTTTAGTTCTGGATAATGGGACAAGGCTACGTAAGCTTCTCTCCAAATAGTGTCGGGTACAATTTTATTGGTAAATTTTAAACTATCTTTTTGTTTCATGTGTTGGGCTTCACAAATGTTAGAGAAGATACAGCTTAGCAATAATAGTAGCGTGGTGATCTTGATTCGTGATTTCAATTTTTTTTGGTTCAATTTAAGCAATGTCAGGTTTTGTTTAAAGTGCCTGCTGTTAAAATGGATTTAAAAATACTTTAATTAGCCCGATTAACACATAAAAAAAGCAGCAATAAAAAATTGCTGCTCTAATATTTTAAAATCTAAAGCGTTAATTAACCTTGTTGCATCATTTTTTGCAAACGAGATTGTAATTCTTGATCTGATTGTAGTGCCATTGCCAATTTCTGGTAACGTTCTACAGTTAATCCCTGATCTTTTATCGTGGTTTCCATTTTCTTCTGAAATTCGCCTTGCATGCCTTCTATTTCAGATAAGATAGCTGCATGTTGTTCTAGCTCTTCTTCGCTAGCTTCAACTTCCTTATTTGGATCCTGACTTGCTTGATGAATTTCATTGAATCGTTGTACTTCCATACCACCATCCTGAACAGTTTTCATCATTTTTTGATTTACCTGTTGGTTCATCATTCTCAAACCTTGATATGCTTTGGCAAACTTAGAAAGTTCAGCATCACTTACATCTACATTTACCTCTTGTTGTTGCTGCATAGCAGGTGTTTGTGCTACGGCAGCGGTACCAGCCATAAGGGCAAATGCAAAAAGTAAACCTGCAATCTTTTTTGACTTCAACATAAAATTTTCTCTTTTTCTTGAATTAATATCCTGTAAACCTATTATTAATAGATTGGCATTCAAAATAATTTTGATTAAGAATCTACACTTTGAGAATATCTTAACAACTATGATTAGTTAATGTTAAGGCCTACATTTTATATAATAGGATTACTTTTTCTCTCTTACGATTTATTTATCGCACACTAATGGAAATATTTCAATTTTAATGCCAATCCTCAAAATGCGACTAACATTGTTGTCATATTTTCAAAATATTTAATTATTAGAGATAAAGGTTAAATCACCGATTTTCAGTTTTCTGGATGTTTATTTTCAGTTCTTTTTGTAGCTTCAGAATAGAAAATACTTCGATGGCGAAGAATAATATGATGGCAATTTTCGCGTAGTTCCAAATTAATGTGCTGTATTGCTTATCATCAAAAACGGTAATTATTACTGCGGAAATAAGTATTATAAAACCTAAAATAGCCAGTGGAAGTTCTGGATAAAATCTAAGATTTGCTTTTTTTACCAAATTTTCAAATTCATCGTTATTAGCGGTAGTAATCGTTGAAGTATTTTGTAGGAATTTCTCGTGTTTTATTAATTTAATTTGGCTAAGAATTTTAGAACAAAATATCAAAGCCACGATAGCCATCATTACCAAAACTCCAGCTTCGTTCCACGCTAAAAAAGAGTTATTTCCACTAAGATCCAATACGATGGTCGATAAGATTAAAGACCAGGCGAGAACGCAATAAAAAGTGATAAAGTAAGACCACCTATTTAGTGTTTTAATTTTTTTATCATAGTCGTGAATCTCTTTTTTATTAAATCTGAAAATATTGATAATAGCTAAGCGTTCCTGCATTGTTTTGAGTTTGAGAGTGCTTCAAATATAGCGAATTCTGGATTTTTTAAATAGATCGCTTTTTTAATACTTCGTAATGCGGAATACATTCCTCTAATAATGGCAGTAAATGTTCAGGAATATTTTTCTTTTTTGGTATATATTTTTGGAAACCGGTCGATTTGTGCACATTAGAATACCAATACTTTGCCCAAATTCCATCTTCTGGAATTGCTCCTGCCTTCCAGCTCAGCATATTTTTATCGAAAGGAATTCCGATAAAATCACATAATTTTTTGAGCTTAATTTCTGGATTTTTTAGAGTTTGTGTAGAATCTAGTACAATTGTTTTAGCGTTTAAATTATCCAATTTTTTTAAGATTTTGGTATGGGCTGCATAGCCAACATCTTGCATCGTAGGATTTTTGATTACCTGATTGAAGGACGGAATCATATCCCTAGGGTCTCGTGTAAGTAAGACATTAGTCACTTCTTTTAAAAATGAAGTATCTAGATCTAATAAATGGTGCGTCATATTCTTGAAAAATAGTACAGGTTTCTCTCTATTTTTCAGCATCATATCTATTACCGCATTTCCATTAGATTCCATACTATTTATTATTTCCTTAGCCCCTGGATGATAACTTGCAGCATTAGTTTGTTTTAAATAATACCCATAAAGCGGTTCATCAAAAACTTTGGTGTCTTTACGTTGTGCGAAAGAATACATGGTGGCCGTAGAAATATTACGGGGACAAGACCACAAGCAAATTCTTTTAATTTTTTGATCGCTCATCTTTATCTAATTAGGAACATTCTTCTTCGATTAATTGCTCGTAGAAACCACTAAGCTTTTTAGTAAAATCGCCATAGTTGCCCTTTCCTATTATTCTTCCATCGATTTTAGTTACAGGAGTTAAACCGCCAAAGGTGCCTGTAACAAAAGCTTCATCTGCACTGTAAACATCAAATAAAGAAAAGTTTTTTTGTTTACATATTATTTGGTGTTTTTCGCATACTCGTATAACATTTTGCCTGGTAATACCATTCATACAATATTCTCCAGTAGATGTCCAAACTTCGTTATTCCTTACTATAAAAAAGTTGGTGGCATTACAGGTACTTACAAAACCGTTTATATCTAACATTAGCGCTTCATCTGCCCCAGCTTCTATAGCTTGTACTAAGGCTTGTACTTCATGTAATTTAGAATGACAATTTAAGCGAGGATCCAGATAATCTGGGCTTCCTCTTCTAATAGTGCTTGTAAA
Organism: Zunongwangia sp. HGR-M22; assembly: GCF_027594425.1. Taxonomy (NCBI): domain Bacteria; kingdom Pseudomonadati; phylum Bacteroidota; class Flavobacteriia; order Flavobacteriales; family Flavobacteriaceae; genus Zunongwangia; species Zunongwangia sp. HGR-M22. Next base: position 2,687,867 of record NZ_CP115159.1, on the reverse strand, counting down.
TAGCGTAATACCTTTTTCTTTACTTTCTTTACTTGCTTTTTTATGTTCAGCAATAATAACAACATTAGGACCGCTAATAGTTAATCTTGGGTCTTGCGAAGGTGTTTTTTTTATTCCGCGAGTAATCATAACGCGTACATGGACGTTATTACTCATATTATTAGCTTCTAGAACCTTCCAAACTTTCTCAAGCAATTCTTCTTTACTGAAAGGAAAATTCATATCTACACTAGCGGCCGCGCTCCACAGTCTATCTAAGTGCATATTAGAAAACGCCAAATGTCCTTTGTATATTCTAAAAGCTTCCCATATACCGTCACCAACCAGGTAACCACTGTCAAAGACAGATATTTTGGCGTCTTTACGATTATACAACTCATCGTTAATCATAATTTTTATGTTCGCATTCCTGGGATCTTCGATTGCGTTATGTGTACCATGAATCATATTATTCAATTTTAATATTGAAGCTTTGTAATAATCCTATTAAATTATCTGAAGCAAATATTGCTTTTGCAATTTGGTTTTGAGTTGGATGGATGTTGAAATTTTTAGCCGACTTGAAATCGCATCGCTGCAAGTTAGTATCTTCAAAAATAGCCCCCTGTAAATCGCAGTTGGTGAAATAGGAAGCAGTGAAATCGGCATTGCTAAAATCTACCTCCTTTAAGGAGCAACGTTCAAAATTTGTATTTTTAAGTTTAAGATTGTAAAAAGAAGAGAAGTCTATTATTGAATGTGAAAAGTAAAAGGATAGCAAAAAAGGATTGCAGCTATCGAAGTTTAGTCCTATTAATTTGCAAGACTCAAATTGCACCTGATTGAACTGTGTGTTTTTTATATTCGCATTACTAAAATCACAGTCTAAAAATTCACATTCAGAAAAGCTAACTGCAGCTAAATTTACAGCATTAAAATTGCAATTTTTAAAAACACAAAACTCATATTCCCCTTTTTGAAAGTTTTTGTTTTGAAAATCTACATTGATAAATTCTTCTTCATCACAATATACTCTATTGTTCATCTTATTTAATTCAGTTTAAATGGAACTAAGAATGTAACAGGAAAAATAATAAAACTTGTATCTAAATAAGAATTTATTCTGTTTTTTTAAGAAGAGGTATAAAGAAGAGGCCCACGCCAAGGCCTAGCAAGATTCCAGATAACAATACGAGGTCATCTTTTCTATCTATTTCAAAAAGTAATAAAGCAAATATTAGGCAAAATGTTCCTAATATACGCTGTTTTTTCATATTTGGCATAGAACCTTATTTAGATGGTTAAGCCATGGCCAACGAGTGTCAATAGCAAATTTCGGTTGGGGCGATATTCGAATTTATTGCAATATAAAAGTATTATTTGCTTGTATTCTAATAGATTGTGTTAATATAGCACAAACTTTTTTCAAAAATAATTTTATACTCGTTCTCGTGTTTTATTGTTTTACATGATCTTATTTATCTTCATGTGTTGTAAAAGAATGATGGTTTTAGCATCAACGATTTTACCCGTAGCGATCATTTCGTAGGCTTCTTCAAAATCAATTTCTATAATTTCTATTTCCTCTCCTTCAGAAGCTAATCCGCCTCCTTTTCCTATTTTCATAGATTCATCATAAGGAGCGACGAAAAAGTATATTATTTCGGTTACTGCACCCGCAACCATATAAGAGTGAAATAATCGTTTTGGTGTTTTTATTCTATAACCGGTTTCTTCTTCAGTTTCTTTTACAATACATTCCTCTGGTGTAAGTCCGTCTAAAAGTCCTGCACAGGCTTCAATTAGGTAACCATCTTCATTCCCGTTAACATAAGTAGGTATTCTAAATTGGCGTGTAAGGATTATTTTTTTCGTTTCTAGATTATAAAGAATAATTGCAGAGCCGTCTCCTTTGTCATAAACTTCGCGGTTATGAATCTGGCGAGTTCCGTCTTTACGCTCAAAGCTATAAACATATTCGTTTAAAATGGCCCATTCATTCGATAGTACTTTCTTTTCAATAATCTCTATTTTCTTCAAGGTTCAATAATTTTATAATAAAGTTAGTCTTTTAGTTTTCAGGAAAAAGAATTAGAATTTTTGGTTTTGCTTTGTGCCTGTTTATCTGGTGTAGATTAAATTCGAATAATTTTCGTTAGTTGTTGGGCGTAAAGCATTTTTAAGATTTTGGTGAAATTTAATTAATCATACTGAATTTATATCAAACTAACTTATATTTTTGAGGGTAACTAAATTGAAAGTTGAATGAGAATTGAGCAGGATTTAAAACTTGGGTTTAAGGATGTGATGATACGTCCAAAGCGTTCTACCCTAAAAAGTAGATCACAGGTAAGCCTAGAGCGAACGTATACTTTTTTGCATGCAAAAATTACCTGGACCGGTACACCAATTATGGCAGCTAATATGGATACCGTAGGAACATTTGAAATGGCAAAAAAGTTAGCTGAGAAGAAATTGTTTACGGCAATCCATAAGCATTATACTATTGAAGAATGGAAAACTTTTATTGAGGAAACCTCACCAGAACTTAAGAATTATATAGCGGTAAGTACAGGAACGGGGAAAGAAGATTCTAAGAAATTAAAGGAAATTTTATCACTCTCTAAAGATCTAAAATTTATCTGCATTGATGTTGCAAATGGTTATTCTGAACATTTTGTAGAATTTTTGGAAAAAACCAGAGAGAATTTCCCTGAAAAAGTAATCATCGCCGGAAATGTTGTGACAGGTGAAATGGTAGAAGAGTTGCTGATAGCCGGAGCCGATATTGTAAAAGTAGGGATAGGACCAGGATCGGTTTGTACCACAAGAGTGAAAACCGGAGTTGGCTACCCACAATTGTCCGCAATTATTGAATGTGCCGATGCAGCTCATGGATTAGGCGGGCAAATAATAAGTGATGGTGGTTGCGCTATTCCTGGAGATATTGCAAAAGCATTTGGTGCTGGTGCCGATTTTGTGATGCTGGGAGGTATGCTAGCTGGCCATGATGAAAGTGGTGGTGATATTATCGAATTACAGGGTGAAAAATATAAACGTTTCTACGGAATGAGTTCTAACACTGCAATGGAAAAACATGCCGGAGGCGTAGCAGAGTATCGTGCGAGTGAGGGTAAAACAGTAGAAGTGCCTTATAGAGGAGCCGTTGAAAATACACTGCAAGATATTCTTGGAGGACTTAGAAGTACCTGTACTTACGTTGGTGCGAGTAGGTTAAAAGAACTTACTAAAAGAACAACATTTATAAGGGTTGCAGAACAGGAAAATACCGTTTATAAATAAATTTATAAATAAAAAAAGCTCTCAAATATAATGAGGGCTTTTCTTATTTCAAACGTTATAGGGTGCTATTGAATGTTAGACTGAATTTCAGTATTTAAAACCTTTTCTCTTCCGATAGATAAATACAGGAATGATCCAATAATAGGAATTAAAATTACCACTAAAGTCCACATCAATTTGCCTCTCTTTTTAAAAGCGTTAGAATTTCTTACAATACTAAGAATACAAAATGCAGGGAACATTATAGCTAACAATCCTAATGATTGCAGTATAAAAAATTGAAGTTCTTGATCAATAAAATTCATAATAGGGTGTTAAAATGTTTGGTCTTACGAATATAATAAAAAAAAACATTAAAATTAACTTTATGTTAATTTATTTCTATTTCATTGTTAATTAATCATTCCTCTGATGGCTAGATAGTTACTCCTTAATTTTAGCGAAATGCGCTATTATAGCTGGTTTTATGCTATTGAATTGATTGCATTATTTTATGATTTTTCTATTTCAAAATTTTTTAAGAAAATAAAAAAAGGAGCAAGAATTATCTAAAATCTGTTTAACCTGATTTTGGAAAATTCTTACTCCTTTTAATATGAAAAATGAGCTACGGTAATTTTTTATGCTTTGACTTCTTTAGAAAAGTCAAGTTCAATTTGATGTTTTAGAAGATCATCAAAAGTTTCTCTTTCCCTAATAAGATGTGCTTCTTTATTGTACCATAATACTTCAGCGGGACGAAATCTAGAGTTAAAATTACTGGACATAGAGTAGCAGTAAGCTCCAGAATTGCTAAACGCCAATAAGTCGCCTTCTGTAATTTCAGAAATTCTGCGGTTAGAAGCAAAGGTGTCGGTTTCACAAATATATCCTACAACCGAATAAAATCTTTGTTTTCCATCAGGATTAGATATATTAGAAATTTCGTGATGCGAGCCGTAGAACATAGGTCTTATTAAGTGATTAAAACCAGTGTCGATTCCTGCAAAAACTGTAGATGTGGTTTGTTTTATAACATTTACTTTGGCCAAAAATTTTCCAGATTCGCTAACAAGATATTTTCCCGGCTCAAAAGCTAGTGTTAGATCTTTGCCGTATTCTTTACAAAAAGACTTAAACCTTTTAGATAATTCTGCACCTAATTCTTCAATATCAGTTTCTATGTCGCCAGGTTTATAAGGTACTTTAAACCCACTGCCAAAATCAATAAACTCAAGATTATCAAAATTTCTGGCGGCATCAAATAATATTTCTGAAGCCTGAATAAATACCTGAATATCCAGAATATCACTACCGGTATGCATGTGAATTCCGTTAATGGTCATTCCTGTGTTTTCTACAATTCTTTTTAATAAGGGCATTTGATGAATTGAAATACCAAATTTCGAATCGATATGTCCTACTGATATTTTCGAATTTCCCCCAGCCATAACATGTGGGTTAATCCTTATACAAACGGGAGTTTTAGGATGTCGGGTGCCAAATTGTTCTAAAATCGACAGATTATCGATATTTATCTGTACACCAAGTTTTGCAACTTCTTCAATTTCTTCTAATGATACGCCATTTGGGGTATAGATAATTTTAGAAGGATCTACACCGGCTTTTAAGCCAAGACGAACTTCCTGAATGCTTACGGTGTCTAAACCACTTCCTAATTTATTTAAAAACTTAAGAATAGATATATTTGAAAGCGCTTTTACAGCATAATGGATTCTAAGGTTTTTAACACTGCTAAATGCATTGGTTAGTCGCTTGTATTGTGCTTCAATCTTTTCGACATCATAAACATAAACGGGACTTCCATATTCATCTGCAATTGCAAGAAGATCTTGATTTGTCATTTTTATTTTCTAAATTTAATGAGACCAAAATACTGGCCTAATCCATTTCCACCCAAAAGAATATCAAAAAAATAACGAATTTGAACAATCTGTTATTTCTGTAAATTTAAGCTTCAATTGGGTTAGGTGCTTTATTTTTATTTTTCTTCCGCAGATAAATAACAACAAAACTGAGAATAATACCAGCACTAGCCATTCCTGCGCCCACAAAATCTGCCGAGGTATAAGCATATCCAGCAGCAATTGGCAACCCGGCTAGATAGGCACCAGAGGCATTCCCCATATTAAATGCACTTTGATTTAATGAAGATCCCAGCATTTCAGATCCTTTAGCGGAATTGATCACCGCCATTTGTACAGGTGTAGAAAGGCAAAATGCAATGGTCCCAATTAAAAAGGTCATCACTAATACTCCAATTTTATCATGGGCTAGATAGGTATTAGATACGAGTGCAATAACCATTAATATGAGTGCAATTAATACCGCATAAATAGGAGAGAAGCTCTCGGCCAATTTTGCTCCTATAAAATTTCCTGTAACCATTCCTAAACCTGCTAAAATCATCGCGTAACTCACCACACTTTCGGGATGGCCTGCAACATCTGTAATTAATGGAGCGATATAACTGTACCATGCAAAGAATCCGCCTGTACCAATAGTTGTTAGCAAAATAACCATCCAGAGCTCAAGTCTTTTTAGCACTTTAAAATCTTTTACTATTCCTTCTGGAGAGCTTTTAGGTAATTCTGGCATCCAAAATTTGATGCCTAAAATTGCGCAGATACCCACTATTCCAACTAAAAAGAAAGCAATATTCCAATTAAAATTATGTCCAAAATAAGTTCCAAGAGGCACACCTATTACATTAGCTAAAGTTAGCCCTGTAAACATTGTAGCAATAGCTCGCGCTTCTTTACCGGGTTTGGCAAGTTTACTTGCAACCACCGCTCCAATACCAAAAAAAGCACCATGTGGTAAGCCAGATAGAAATCTTGAAATTAGCAAGAGCGTATAGCTGTTTGCAAATGCAGATAATGTATTAAAAACGGTAAACCATAGCATTAGGAACAATAAAGTTTTATGAGCGGGCCATTTACCGCCAATCCCTGTTAGTAGCGGTGCACCTACAACAACTCCTAACGCGTAAGCTGAAATAAAATGCCCTGCTTGCGGAATGGTAATATCTAATGCTGAAGCTACATCGGGTAAAATACCCATTATCACAAATTCGGTCATACCAATGCCAAATCCTCCTATTGCTAATGCGATTAGCGCTTTATTCATAAATCCTTTTGTATAATTTGAGTGCGGTTGATCTCAAATGATTAATTTTAGCTTTTCTTAAAAGCGCAAAAATAGTTGAGAATACTCAGAAAATAGAAAAACACTTGGATTAATTACGATAACCTTATAGTCTGAGCTGTAATATGTTGAAATCGCCTTCTATTTAAGCAGAATTAGTAGATTAATACAAAATGTTTAAGGCAAATTTATTGGTCTAATACTTTTACATTTGTTACTTTTGTTTACCATAATTAAAACTGAAGAAATACCTGATTATGAACATACACGAATATCAAGGAAAAGAAATACTAAGCAGTTTCGGCGTACGTACCCAAAGAGGTATTGTAGCTCACAGTGCAGAAGAAGCTGTAAAAGCCGCAAAAGAATTAACTGAACAAACCGGTACCGGATGGCATGTGATTAAAGCACAGGTTCATGCAGGTGGCCGTGGTAAAGGTGGCGGTGTTAAACTAGCTAAAAACCTTAAGGAAGTTGAGCAAATTGCAGGAGAAATTATCGGGATGAATCTTGTAACTCCGCAAACTTCTGCTGAAGGTAAAAAAGTTCATCAGGTATATATTGCAGAAGACGTTTACTATCCAGGAGATAACGAACCAGAAGAATATTATATGTCTGTATTGCTTAATCGTTCTACAGGTCGTAATATGATTATGTATTCTACTGAAGGTGGAGTAGATATCGAAACCGTTGCTGAAGAAACTCCGCATTTAATTTTTACTGAAGAAATCGATCCTGCAACTGGATTAATGCCATTTCAGGCTAGAAGAATAGCTTTTAATCTTGGGCTTAGTGGAACCGGGTTTAAAGAAATGACAAAATTCGTAATGTCGCTTTATACTGCTTTTGATAAATCTGATTCTTCCTTATTTGAAATCAATCCTGTTTTAAAGACAAGTGATGATAAAATTTTGGCAGTAGATGCTAAAGTTACTTTAGATGATAATGCACTTTTCCGTCATAAAGATTACGCAGAGATGCGTGATAAACGTGAGGAGAATCCAACAGAGGTTGAAGCTAAAGAAGTAGGTCTTAACTACGTAGATTTAGATGGTAATGTTGGCTGTATGGTAAATGGAGCCGGTCTTGCAATGGCAACTATGGATCTTATTAAGCAAGCCGGTGGTGAACCTGCAAACTTTTTAGATGTAGGAGGAACTGCAGATGCTAAGCGTGTTGAAGAAGCTTTTAGATTAATCTTGAAAGATGATAAAGTAGAAGCAATTCTTGTAAATATTTTTGGAGGTATTGTACGTTGTGATCGTGTGGCGCAAGGTATCGTGGATGCCTACAAAAATATGGGAGATGCCATTAAAGTACCAATTATCGTTAGATTACAAGGTACAAATGCAGATGTTGCTAAGAAATTAATCGACGAAAGTGGATTAGCGGTTTCTAGTGCAGTACAATTTAAAGAAGCAGCTGATAAAGTACAGGAAGTTCTTGCTTAAATATCAGTCAAATTTATACAAATAAAGCTCGCATTTTGCGGGCTTTTTTATTCTAGGAGGGTAAATACCCCGAGGCTTGCCTCGTTAGTAAATTTTTAAAGTTTGAAAACGCGTTCAGCTAAGATGCTCCGTGGGCTTGCCTCGGAGAAATTTACTTTATAGAGATCAATCTTGGGGGGTTATTAATAATAAACCTTGCCAAAAATTTATATGTATTATAAAAAATGTTCTGTTGACTAGACCTTAAAATATTTGTTTATCAAATTTTTTCACTTCTGTAATAGTTAAAAAGAACTTAAAAAATTATTAGTTGTGTAACATTCGATTGCTAACTGTCGTCTTTAGAGTGTATTAAACTTTTAAAAAATTTAATCATGAAAAGATTACAATCCTTATTGCTCGTAGTAGCAATCGCAATTTGCAGCACGTTCACTACAAGTGCAAACAATTTAGAAATGGCTTTTGAGCCAGATCCCAGAATGATGAGCCTAGAAATTTCTTCTTTACTGAAGAATCATGAGTTGGACTTAAAGAAAGATGTTAGAGCAAATGTACTTTTGGCTATCAATAAAGACAATGAAATTGTTGTGCTTTCTGTTGAAGCAGATAATGACGAAGTAAAGCGTTTTATTAAACAAAAATTGAATTACAAAAAGATTAATTGTGCCGTAGATCCAGATGTAGAAGAATTTAAATTACCAGTTACCCTTAAAGCTAAATCTTAATTCCCGTAGTTTCTAAATATCAATCAATAAACGTAGAAAATAACAAAGGCTGTGAGCACATCAACTCACAGCCTTTATTTTTTGAATAAGAACAAGTTTACATTTCAGGATACCAGTCCAAAAGAATTACCTCAATATCTTTATTCTTTTCTTCAACTAGAGATTTAAATTTTTCTACATCTGCCAACCCATCTTTTCCGCGGTAGTGATAAGGATAAACCTTTTTAGGAGCAAAAGCTAAAACACCTTCTGCAGCCTGATCTACCGGCATAGTGTAAGGAAGGTTCATGCAAACTAACGCAGCATCAATATTCTTGAGATTTCTCATTTCCGGAATATCTTCAGTATCTCCAGAAATATATAAACGCTTTCCATCTTTTTCAATGATATATCCATTACCACGACCTTTAATATGCATGGCATCATCAGCCTCTGGTAAATTATACATAGGAATGGCCTCGATTGTAAAACCATCGATTTCCTTCGAATCTCCGTTATTCATTACCATCAGATTTTGTTGTAAAGAACTTGGTAATTCATCTTTTACTGCTTGCGGAACTATGATCTTTTTATCGTCTAATTCTAATCCTTTTAAAGTAGCTGCATTCATGTGATCGCCATGAATATCAGTCACCAAAATAAAATCTGGTTTATCTACATTTTCAAAAGCTTCTGCTCCTCCAACAGGATCGGTATAAAATACAGCCGTATCCCAATTGATTACTGCAGTTGCATGAGAAATAGGTTCGATATGAATAGTTTCTTTATCTTTTGACTCTGTTTCATCCTCGTTCATGTTTACAACTCCGTCTTCAGCCGGAATCATTGTTCCTGGTTTCGCCTCTGTTTTTTCATTTTTGCAGGCAAATAATGAAAGCACAGTAGCAGCGGTAAAAATTATTTTTTTCATTCTGAATGGTTTTTATTGAATATAAAATTAAGCAAGACAATATCAAATACAGGCTGTTTTACAAAGATTTAAGATAACTGAAGCTTCATTTTTATATCTCCTCGCGCATAGGGATTATTTTCTTCAATAGGGATTTCAGTAAAACCAAACTTTTTATAAATATGAAGAGCATTTTCTAATTTTCTACTACTATAAATTATAAGCGTTTCCCAAGGTTGACGTTTAGCATATTCAATAGTGAAATTTATTAATTTTTGACCAATTTTCTTTCCATGAAATTTTGGCGAAATGGCCATCTTCGTTAATTCGAAAATATTTTCTTCTATTTTCATTAAAGCTACGCATCCTATAATTTCCTCATTTTGCTTAACAAAGAAAATTTGTCCACCAGATTTAATAATGTATTCTTCAGGTTTGCCTAGTACGTCTTCATCATGTGGTTCTACGTAAAAATATTTTTCTAACCACTCTATATTAAGTCTTTTAAAATCCTTGCTGTACTGAGGCTCAAAACTGATGATCTCCATTTTTTTTCTGCTAAAATATGATTTTAAGTAGCAATTTCTAATCATTTTCCAGGCATCTTTATTTATAAGTGATGAATGTATGAGGGCGACTACAGCGATAAAAAATACCTATAATTGGGTATTTTTATTTAATACTGAAAATCAGTATTTTAGATGTTGCTTAGAGGGCGATTAGCCCATTTGAGCGATTTGTATTAGTCAATTATTTTTCTGCTGCGCTCTTCAATATTCATTAGTACCCACTTTTTTAAAAGTCGCAAATCTAATTTTTGCATATGAAAATACTTTTGAAGAGCCTGTAGCAGATTATGTCCATAGATGTTTATTTATGATAAAACTGAGTTCTTCTAATTCAGCTTCAATGAATGTTCCTTTCTAAATTTTACCATGCTTTTTTATTGAATATCCCCTTGCCTGGGTATTCTCCCGTGCGCTGCTGCAGCGTATTATTGTATAAGTTATTCATGAAATAATTCGATGAAATTTACCTTATTTTTAATTTTATTAGTAAGCGTTTCTCTAGTTTCTTGTAGTGGAATACCTGAAACTCGTGATTTGGATACAGGAAATGCTGAGGATGTTCAAGTTAAAAAAATCGACAGTAGTCGTTTTTTTTATGAAGGAATGCATCGCATCAGGAGAAGACAGCATTCAGATAAGCAAACTTAAATTCTTAGAATTTGCCGATCTTGGTTATATTTATAAAACTTCTAATTGAATTTTTAAATATGCGAAGATTTCAACCATATAGTATCTTATTCTTTGTAATTGCTTTTATATCAATTTCTTGTAAAGATAAAAGCAAAGAAGAAAAGGTTTTAGTCCAAGAAATTAGTATTCTTCCGCCCGAGCAGCTTTATGGGGATCTTTTTTATGACATTCAGCAAAATGAGAACTTATTTTCAGATAGTAAAACTTTTGTTGATGCTTTACCCAAGCGTTCTTTAGATTCTATCAAATCTGAATACAGCAATATCAAAGATTCTTCGAATACCTATATTCTTCAATTTTTAAAACAAAATTTTCACATTCCTGGGGAAGAAAAGCGTCAAGAATATAAAACAGATTCTTCAGCTATCGATGCGCATATTACAAAGTTATGGTCGGTTTTAAAGCGCCCCGCAGATCGTAAAATTTCGGGTACACTAATTCCTTTGCCACGTCCCTACATTGTTCCCGGTGGTCGTTTTAGAGAAATCTATTATTGGGATAGTTATTTTACGATGCTTGGTTTGCAAGTAGATGGAGAAATAGAAATGATCCAGCAAATGGTAGACAATTTTTCTTATCTAATTAACGAATATGGCTTTATTCCCAACGGAAACCGTACCTATTATCTTAGCCGTTCTCAACCTCCATTTTATGCGTTAATGGTCGATTTATTAGCTGAAGAAAAAGGAGATTCAATTTACACTTCTTTTTTATCTGAATTGGAAAAAGAATATCGGTTTTGGATGGAAGGCGAGAATCAACTTTCTGAAAATAATTCGGTTTATAAAAGAGTTGTTCGGATGCCGAACGGAAGTATCTTGAATCGCTATTACGATAACAAAAATACACCTAGACCTGAAAGTTATCGAGAAGACTTAAAAACAGCTGAAGCTGCCGTAAAAGAAACCGATAATTTAACGAAAGAACAAGTTTACAGAGATTTAAGAGCAGCAGCCGAATCGGGTTGGGATTTTTCTAGCCGATGGATAAAACCTGATGAAAATGGCAAATTTGACCTTAAAGATATTCATACCACAGCTATTTTACCAATCGACCTAAATAGCCTTTTGTATCACTTAGAGAAAACCTTGGCTAAAGCTTATCTTATTAGCGGCCAGCCAGATCTATCAAAGGAATTTAAAGAACTAGCCGAAATTAGAAAAAAAGCTATCGATAAGTATTTTTGGAATGCTTCAAGCGCATTTTATAAAGATTACGATTTTGTAAAGCAAGAGCAAACATCCGTAATTTCTGCTGCCGGCATTTACCCTTTGTTTTTTGAAATCCCTACGGAAGATAAAGCCCAAAAAGCTGCTGAAACTTTAAAAACTGAATTATTGAAAAAAGGAGGAATAGTGAGCACACCAAATCATAGTGGCCAGCAATGGGACGCGCCCAATGGATGGGCACCTTTGCAATGGATATCTTACAAAGCACTTCAGAATTATCAAATTTTAGATTTAGCCGATACAATAAAAGATCGTTGGATTAATCTAAATGAAAAGGTATATAAAAATACCTACAAAATGACTGAAAAATATAATGTGGAAGATTTATCTAAGGAAAGTGGAGGCGGGGAATATCCAACCCAAGACGGATTCGGATGGAGCAATGGCGTATACAAGAAATTAACGTCTGAATAACATAGTTTAGTTTTTAATTCGGCTAACTTTAAATAAAAAAGTTATGCATACACCCAATAAAAGACTAGAAGGACAGACTGCTATTATCACAGGATCCAGTTCTGGCATAGGTAAAGCCGTAGCATTGGCTATGGGCAAAGAAGGCGCAAATATTGTTATAAATTATCATTCTAGTAAAGAAGAAGCTGAAGATGTCGCTAACGAAATAAGCGAGTGTAAAGCAGGTGGAGAGACCATAGTAGTAAAGGCAGATGTAAGTAAAGAAAAAGAAGTAAAGCAACTTTTTAAAAAAGGAATAGACAAATTTGGGACTATAGATATTTGCGTCCCTAATGCAGGAATGCAACAAGATGCTGAATTGCATAAAATGACATTAGATCAATGGAACCAGGTAATAGCTCTAAATCTTACGGGACAATTTCTTTGCTGTAAAGAAGCGATTATCGAATTTCTGAATCGAGGTATGCGACCAAAAGTTTCTAAATCTCTTGGGAAAATTATAACTATGAGTTCGGTACACGAGATTATTCCTTGGGCCGGGCATGCAAATTATGCAGCATCTAAGGGAGGAATTGAAATGTTAATGAAAAGTATCTGCCAGGAATATGCGTCTAGAAAAATACGCTGTAATAGCATTGCCCCGGGCGCTATTAAAACTGAAATTAATAAAGATGTTTGGAGTACTGAAGAAGGCCGTAAAAAAATGAAAAAGGTGATTCCTTATGACGAAATTGGAGAACCTGAAGACATTGGCAGTGTAGCATCCTGGCTGGCATCTGATGAATCTGAATACATTAACGGTACAACAATATTTGTGGATGGCGGAATGACATGCTATCCTGGTTTTAATGGTAATGGATAAATTTTATATGTAAAATTGTATCTTTTTATAGCATTTTCAGTCTACAAATAAAAACCTGTAGATATGAGTAAATGTAATTGTACCCAGTGCGAATGCGATAAATGTAATTGTATAAATTGCGCCGCTGCTAATTGCCCGTGTAAAGAATGCAATTGTGATAAATGTTCTTGCTGCGGCAAAGAATTATAAGTGTATGAATACCAGAGAAATTTGGGAAAAATACCATATCGAGTTTTATTTCTTTATTCTGAAAAGAGTAAAGAATGAAGAGCATACTAATGATATTCTACAAAATTCGTTTATAAAAATTCATAAAAACTTAGATAAACTGAAAAATCCAGGTAAATTGAAATCCTGGATCTTTCAGATTATTAGAAATGAGATTAACGATTACTTTAAAGACTCGGTATATTGTGTAAGGGACATAAGATTCCAGAATTCAGAAGAGGATTCTAGTCCTTTTACTCAAGTTTGTTGTTTTGATAAATTTTTGAACGAGTTGCCAGAAAAAAATCGCAGGCTTATGAAGCTCGTTTATGTTGATGGAAAACCACAAAAGGAAGCCGCAGAATTAGCAAGTCTTTCACTGGCGAATGCTAAAGCGCTTATTCGAAGATCAAAAAAGATAATGAAAAATCGCTTTAAAGAATGCTGTAAATACGAAACAAATACTGAGGGTAAACTTGTCGGTCAATCGCAATGTTCACTATGTGACTGAAGTGAATAATTGTATGCCAAATAAGTCTGGGATCTATTACTGAAAATATGGATATCTATTCGGTTAAATTTAATTTTGCGATTCTTAGAGAGACAATTAAAGAACAAAAGAGGCCAGTATTTTCTGTACTTCATAAATATCGACACTTGTATTGAACCTTTTACTTATAGAAGGATTTTGTTCCCCAGAAATCCAAATTTTTAGTTCAGCATCCAAATCAAAACTTCCGGCGGTTTCTACGCTAAACCGACTTATACTTTTATAAGTCACTGAAAAATATTCGGTTTTCTTTCCAGTTAAACCCTGAATATCTACCAGAATTAATCTTTTATTGGTGAATATAAAAGTATCTCTAATTAATTTAAATCCAGCTTCTATATTCTCTGAAGGGATTAATAGCTTATGATATTTCTCTTCCAGTTTCTCTTTACTAATAGCCCCGGCGTTGCCCAATAGCGATGAAAATATGCTCATGATTATGTTTTTTGATTAAAATTAAAACTGCCTTTAAATTACACATCCGCGGATTATAACTCAAAGGCAGTTTAGATAAAAAAATGTTATATTTTTTCCCTAATATTGAAAAAATAATTTCAGCTTAATTAGTTTTTTAATGACTGCATGTCGATTACAAAACGATATTTAACATCGTTACTGGTTACACGATCATAGGCTTCATTGATATTTTGCATATCGATCATTTCTATATCCGAAACGATGTCGTGTTCTCCACAGAAATCTAACATTTCTTGAGTTTCTTTAATTCCTCCGATCAAAGATCCTGCAATACTTTTTCTTCCGGCAATCACTCCGCCACCATGGAATTCTAATGGTTCAATTGCGCCAACTAAAACCATAGTAGCATCTCTTTTAAGCAGACCTATATATGGATTGATATCGTGCTTTACAGGAACGGTATTCAGTAGAAAATCAAAACTAGCTTTATGCTCAGCCATTTGTTCGGCGTCTTTAGAAATAAGAACTTCATCTGCTCCTAATCTCTTAGCATCTTCACTTTTGCCAGGAGAGGTTGTAATCATTACCACTTTAGCGCCAAGAGCGTGGGCGAATTTTATACCCATATGGCCCAATCCTCCTAAACCAATAACACCAACTTTATCACCTTCTTTTACATTCCAATTTCTTAATGGTGACCATGTAGTTATCCCTGCGCAAAGTAATGGCGCCACTGCTTTAGCATCTAAAGTTTCTGGCACATCCAAAACAAATTTTTGATCTACAATAATTTTTTCTGAATATCCACCGTAAGTATGACCGCCAAGGTGTTTATCTTTTCCGTTATAAGTTCCCACCATACCATTCTCACAGTATTGTTCTAATCCGTCTTTGCAAGAATCGCAATGCTGACAAGAATCTACCATACAGCCAACACCTACAAGCTGACCTTCCTTAAATTTAGAAACCTTATCTCCAACGCTAATTACTCTACCAACAATTTCGTGACCTGGCACTACTGGATATTTAGAACCTCCCCAATCGTTTCGTACGGTATGTATATCGCTATGACATACGCCGCAATATAGAATATCGATTTCTACATCATCGGCTAAGGTTTCTCTTCTTTCAATGTTTAATTCTTCTAAAGATGCTGTTTTAGATTTAGCACCAAATGCTTTTATTTCTGTAGTATTCATTCTAACTATTTTTGGCAAAACTAATTGAAATCAAATAGCTGTAATTTTGCAGTTTTATCTTTAACTCATATTTAACCAGAACTATTAACCTAGATCAATTTTTGAGGTTAAAATAGCTCTTTCAAATATTTAGCATCAGATTTAGCGGTATCAATTACATCTGCAGATTTTCCATTTATCATCATTTTACCCATGGTTTTCGCAAAACCTTTTATTTGTTCAAACTTAATTTCAGGGGGCATCGCTAAAGCGTCAGGATCGGTAAAAATGTTAACCACTGCAGGTCCGTCATACGCAAAAGCTTCAGCCAATGCTTGTCTAACATTAGATGGACTTTTTACCACCCAACTTTCGATATTCATAGCTTTAGCAATCATGGCGAAATCTGGATTTACCATATCTGTCTGCCATTCGGGATAACCTTCTACCTGCATTTCTAATTTTACCATTCCTAATGAGGAATTATTAAAAATGATAATTTTAGCCGGAATTTTATATTGACTAATAGTCATTAAATCACCCAATAGCATTGAAATTCCTCCGTCCCCGCAAAAAGCAATAACCTGACGATCTGGATGGCCCAAACCAGCGCCAATAGCCATAGGCATAGCATTTGCCATCGATCCATGATTAAAAGAACCCGTTAAATATCTATTTTTCTTTCCCTTTAGATAACGCGCTGCCCAAACGGCACTCATGCCTGTATCTACAGTGAATATCGCATCATCATTAGCTATTTCATCGATAACTGAAGCTACATATTCAGGATGAATTTTTTCATCTTCTCCTTTTTCTTTTACGTAGCTGTGATATTTTTCTTCGATATCTAAGTGCACTTTTCTCATATCATCAAGAAAAGACGTGTCTTTTTTAGCCTCTAACATCGGAATTAGAGCTTCTAAAGTATCTTTAATTTTACCATGATAACCAAAGTTTACTTTCGCTCTTCGTCCTATACGCTCTGGTTTTTCATCGATTTGAATAATTGTATTTTTTTCAGGGAGAAAATCTGTATAAGGAAAATCTGTTCCTAAAAGTATTAGTGCATTGGCTTCGTGCATAGACTTAAATCCAGACTTTGTACCTAAAAGTCCGTTTAATCCTACTACATATGGATTACTTTCTTTATCGAAAAATATTTTTCCTCTAAAGCTTAATCCCATAGGAGCATTAAGTTTTTTGGCAAGTTGCATTACTTCATCTTGGGCATCCTTACAGCCATACCCGCAATAAACCATCACCTTTTTATTTTCATTAATTACTTTAGCTAATGTTTTTAGTTCTTCGTTACTAGGTAAGAGTTTAGAATTTGTGAAATAATTCTGTTCAGATGTTGTTATATGGGCAGCGTCAGCCGAGGCGATATCACCGGGCAATCCTACCACTCCAACTCCCTTTTGGTGTATAGCAGATTGGATTGCACTTTGAAAACCATGCGCGGCTTGTTCTGGCGTGTTTGCCATAAAACAATATTTACTACAGTCATCAAACAATTTTGTGACATTCGTTTCCTGAAAATTTTCGGTTCCCAACTTATTAGTTGGGACTGTAGAAGCGATTGCGATTACAGGGTTACCAGCTCGGTTAGCATCGTAAAGACCGTTTACAAGATGCACATGTCCGGGACCACTACTACCCATACAACATCCAATACCATCTAATTCGGCATCCATTGAAGCTGCATAGGCACCTGCTTCTTCATGGCGAACATGAATCCATTGCAATCTACCATCTCTGCGTACGGCATCATTAACAGGATTTAGGCTATCTCCTGTAACTGCATAGACGCGCTTAACTCCTGCTTCAACAAGCATATTGACCAATAGGTCTGAAACATTTTTTCCCATGATAACTTTTTTTATAGCTCTAAGTTATTGTAAATATCCTATTAGTGCTGTTAAACCAGTGGTAAAGCGATAAATTAATTTCACAACAAAAAGGTAAATTAATCGGCCCAAAATTTTTTATTACGTTTTCGTTTTAAAGAGATGTTAAAGTGCAGATTAAGAAACCCAAATTAACTGTAGCAATTGCAAGCCTAACTTCTTAAATTAGATCCCTAAAATTATAAATCATGGATCAAAAATATAAGGGCATAAATACTATTTGTACGCATGCCGGAGAACTCGAGGATACAGAATTTAAAGGAGCGGTAAGTCCGCTTTATATGTCTACATCTTATGCTTTTGAAGATGTTGCAGTTAAAAGATATCCTAGATATTTTAATACACCCAATCAGGTAGCTTTGGCCAAAAAAATGGCAGCTTTAGAACATGGGGAAGCATCACTCATATTTGGAAGCGGAATGGCTGCTGTAAGCACCGCGCTTTTAGCATTTTTACACCAGGGTGATCACGTGGTTTTTCAGAATACTTTGTATGGCGGAACTAGTAATTTAATTACTGAGGAATTCGATAAATTCGGTATAGAATATAGTTTTACCAAGGATGTAAAATTGTCCTCTTTTGAAGCTGAAATTAAAGAGAATACCAAAGTTATTTATATCGAAACGCCTTCAAATCCATTATTAACTATTACCGACGTTGAGGCCATAGCAAAATTAGCGGAAAGCAAAGGTGTAGTGAGCATGATCGATAATACATTTGCCTCACCCGTAAATCAAAATCCTCTTGATATGGGTATTGATGTGGTAATTCACTCGGCCACAAAATATATGGGAGGTCATAGTGATATTCTCGCCGGAACGGTAATTTCTTCGGAAGCACATATTGATACGATCTTTCAGATGGCTAAAAACTTAGGAGGAAATTTAAGTGATTATACGGTGTGGCTTTTAGAGCGAAGCCTTAAAACCATGGGACTTCGAGTAAAGGAGCAGAATAATAATGCAATGATTTTAGCCGAATATTTATACAATCATAAAAAGGTAGCGAAAGTATATTATCCTGGTTTGGTTTCTCATCCCGATCACGAAATAGCAAAAAAACAAATGAGCGGATTTGGAGGAATGTTGTCTTTTGAGTTAGTTGAAGGAATTAATCCCGACCAATTCCAGAAAAAACTGAAGCTTATTAAATCATCGATGAGTTTAGCCGGAGTTGAAAGCACTATTCTTTCACCTGCTAAAACTTCGCATGGTTTACTTAGTCCAGAAGAAAGAGCAGAGCAGGGGATTAAAGATGGTTTGCTTCGTTTTTCGGTAGGTATAGAAGAAGCAGAAGAATTAATTGATGATATAGAACAGGCATTAGCCTAGATTAAAAACAAATAAAATTTTATGAAATTAGATATTCTTGCCATAGGAGCGCACCCAGACGATGTAGAATTAAGTTGTGCTGCTACCTTGGCTAAAGAAATAGATCGTGGTAAAAAAGTTGGTATTTTAGATTTAACAAGAGGAGAACTTGGCACACGTGGTACTGCGGAAACCAGAGATAAAGAAGCGGCTAAAGCTGCTGAAATTTTAGGTGTTCATGTGCGCGAAAATTTAAGTTTTGCTGATGGATTTTTTATTAATGATAAAGCGCATCAACTAAAAATTATAGAGATTATTAGAAAATATCAGCCAGAGATTGTTTTCTGTAATGCTATAGACGATCGTCATATCGATCATGGTAGAGGTTCAAAACTAGTTAGTGATGCCTGTTTTTTAAGCGGTTTGATGAAGATAGAAACTACTAATGATGGCAATAAGCAGAAAGCCTGGCGGCCTAAACAGGTTTTTCATTATATACAGTGGAAATCAATCGAGCCAGATGTGCTTGTAGATGTTACGGGGTATATGGACAAGAAAATGGATGCAGTAAAAACTTATGCAACCCAGTTCTACGATCCAAATAGTAAAGAACCGAATACTCCTATATCTAGTAATAACTTTTTAGACAGTGTAAACTATAGAGCACGCGATTTAGGAAGAATAATTAATACAGAATATGCTGAAGGTTTTACTGTAGAGCGCTATGTAGCAGTAGATTCCATTTTTGATCTTATTTAATCGATTTTTTTCTTTGCAGGAGCGATAAAATAACATATATTTGCAACCGCAATTTGAAATGGTGGTTGTAGCTCAGCTGGTTAGAGCGCTGGATTGTGGTTCCAGAGGTCGCCGGTTCGAAACCGGTCTTCCACCCTTATTTGTGAAACCCTACTTTTTTAAGTAGGGTTTTTTATATCTTCAAACTTATACATCATTCGTATAAAATTTTTATTTTTGCATCGTATTTTAGTTTACTTAACCCCGCTAAATGGTAACTAGGAATAAAATAAAAAGAATTGAAGAATTTTTAGAAACTCACAATAACGTTGAGGCAAAACTTGAATTTTCTTTTCCCTTACCAAAATATGAGAGTCTTGTAATTATTTTGAATTCTTATGCAGAGCTTGAACTTTTCTCCAGTTATTTTCAGGATTTTGATTTAATTACTGAAGAAGAATATGAAGATATCTGTAATTCCAGAAATTATTCAGTCTCGGCCTACCCAAAATTGAATCTCTACGCTAAATAAATCGCCATTGAATTAGCGACTGAAATAATCTTTCCGAAGCAAAGTGCTAGCTAGCTTTCTTTTTAATTGAATAAATTTATCATAGCAAAAATTGTCTATGCAACGCAACCATGTCGCTGTTATAGCATCTCTATAATAAACCATTAAAATTGGAACTATGAGAAAGTTATTATTTTTTATCTGTGTTTTATTGTTTGCAGCATGCGATAAAGATGATGCAAATACAGAAACTGAACCTTCCGCAGATATCCAGGCTATAATGGATAAAGGAATAACTATTGATACAATTGCATTAAAATATGCAACAATTTATCAAAGTAGTGACAACTTTCCCATAATTAAACCAAACCCTATAAATCAATTTGTAGATAAGAATGAAATTTTAGTTTATTTTGATTTTATATCCAGTAGTCGTGATTCTTTATTAAACTATTATTCCAAAATAGATGAAGAAAACTACGAAAAGGGGATTGTAGTTGATTACGCATTAAAGTATAATGATAGATTAGAAAGTATTTCTATAGATGTTAAAAAGAATAATGGTGAATTTTTTAAAATAAACGATTATTCAAATGCCGTAAAATTAATTCCTACTCCAGAGATTGAAAGTCAACATACGTTTGCAAAATACGAATTCACAATAGAAGAATTTATCGCTAGATGTAAGAATTCATTTCCAGAGTATTTTGTTTTAGCTTATGACGATAAAGAAATGGAAACAAACTCATATATTTTCAGGACAACATTCAGATTTAACAACAATAAGAAATTTGTTTTCAATACACAGAAAATCAATTTTTAATGTTATTTGTCATAATTAATTAGGAATCATTAAAATTATAAATGAGTTAATCTTGCTGTAAGGACAACACCAAATAATAATTATAGACGATGGCTGGTTATCCTAATTTTTGGAATTTTTATAGATTTTCAGTTTATATTTTTCTATAAATCAAGTGAAAGATTAGCATAATCATTAATAACCTCAATATCTCAACTATATATTACGCAACCTTTTAGCTTATTTAGGATCTACATAGAAACTCTTATATTATGAAAACTTATTTACTTAGCCTGTTTGTTATTGTTATATGTCTTTTCTCCTGCAGTAGTGAGGAAGAAGAAAATTTGGAAGAATTACCGGTTTCAGCAATCGACCAAATCCATATTGTTGGTAAATGGAAACTTGTAGAAGAAAAAGTTAGTACAGGAGATGAAGCATCTTGGACGTCAGTTAGTGATGGATACACTATAGATTTTTTTGAAAATGGTACTTTTGAAGGTGGTTTTGCCAACTGCAATACTGGTAATTACAGTCTCGTTAAGCATCCTGATGATAGCGATATAAAGATGCTGGTTTTAAATTACGATTGCGCGATCAATAAAAATATATCTCCAGAGAATGTGTACTATCAGGCTCTAGAGAATATAAATACAGATTATATCGTTTACTATCCAACTTATAAATCCCCAAAATGTACTGAAGGCTGTATTTATAAATTAAAAAGACAGTAAGTAGTTGTATCTATCTAAATCTTCTTAAAATTGTACTTTAGATTTAAAAAGTTACAATGAATTCCAGGGAAGAACAACTAAAAGCATTTGATAGATTATTAACCATCATGGACGATCTTAGGGAAAAATGTCCTTGGGATCGCAAGCAAACCATGGAAAGTTTACGGCATCTTACGATAGAGGAAACTTACGAATTGGGAGATGCGATACTGGATAACGATCTGGAAGAAGTTCGAAAAGAATTAGGTGATGTTTTTTTACATCTTGTTTTTTACGCCAAAATAGGAAGCGAAACTAAGGATTTTGATATTGCAGATGTAGCGAATGGAATTTGTGAGAAACTCATTTCAAGACACCCTCATATTTATGGAGATGTAAAAGTGGAAAACGAAGATGATGTAAAGAAAAATTGGGAAAATTTAAAACTCAAAGAGGGAAAGAAAAGTGTTTTGGAAGGAGTTCCCAGATCTTTACCAGCTTTGGTAAAAGCCACTAGAATTCAGGATAAAGTCTCTGGTGTTGGTTTTGATTGGGAAAATCCAGAGCAGGTATTTGCGAAAGTCCAGGAAGAGTTAGAAGAGTTTCAGGATGAGGTAAACATTGAGGATAAGGATAAAATGGAAGCCGAATTTGGAGATGTATTGTTCTCAATGATTAATTATGCCAGGTTTCTAAATATTAATCCAGAAAATGCATTAGAACGCACCAATAAAAAATTTATTAAGCGTTTTCAATATCTTGAAAGTAAAGCTGAAGAAAACAAAAAGAAGCTAAAAGATATGACTTTAGCTGAAATGGATGTGTTTTGGAATGAAGCAAAAAAATTATAGTATTTAATTTAGAATCTTAATCAATGTAAGTTGAAGTCAAATTAACTATACTGAATACCAACATAAAAGCCGGCAATTTGCCGGCTTTTATGTTGATGCTTACTCTTAATTAATAAAGAGATTTTACTTTTTTAAGTTTTTCTCTCCAAACTTTAAGTTGTGCTTTATGATCATTAATATTCTTATGAACATCTTGTACCAAAGGATTGTCGTCATCTACGTTAGAGAAAAATTGTAAATTATTCTCTAATTGTCGAATTTCGGCTTGAGTTTCTTCAATTTTCTTAGTTAAGAAGAAATGCTCATTTCTAATTTTCTTATCGTCATCAGCGTCATTAAGCGATTGAATTTTATTTTCATACTTCAGCATTTCAGCTTTTGTACGATTTATATCCAATTTATTAAATAACTGATCTAAAGATTTATTAAACTTCCCTTCAATAAAACGCTTATTATAAGGAACGCGACCTAAAGTTTTCCATTCCGCAATAAAAGCTTTTATATGCTCTAAATCTTCTTCTTTATTCCCTGCAAATTCGTATGATCGAACTTTTTCCAAAAGATCTTTTTTCTTGGTAAAAGCTTCCATTTCCTCTTTATTTTCTTCGCTACGATTCTCATGCAAACGATCAAAATAATAGTTGCAGGCGGCTTTAAATTGCTTCCAGATCTTATCGCTGTCTTTTCTTGGAACGTGACCTATTTTTTTCCAATCGGTCTGAATCTTTTTCATTAAAGGAGTAACCGTTTTAAAATCGTCACTATCCTTATTGTCTTCTGCGATCTGGATTAATTCTTTTTTCTTCTCGAGATTCTCGTACTGCTCTTTCTTCAAATTCTTGTAAAAAGAATTTTTCTTTCGGTTAAAGCTTCTAACAGTTTCTTTAAAGTCTTTCCACGTCTCTTCATTTTTGCTACGTGGTACTTTTCCTGCCTTAAAGAAATCTTCCCGTAAAGCTTCAATTTCTTTAATCTTTTGTTGCCATTTACTATGGCTGCTAATATCCTGATTGGCGATTTCGCGAATCTTTTCTATAATTTGCTGTTTCTTTTCCCAGTTTTTATCGAATTCTTTGTCTAAATTTTCGAAATATTCCTGACGGCGATCATGGATTATTTTGGTAGCATTGCTAAATCTTTCCCATATTTCTTCTCGATATTCTTTGGCTACTGGGCCAAGTTCTTCCTTCCACATTTTATGGAGCATCTGCAATTCCCTAAACGCACGATTAATATCCTGTTCTTGCGCCAATTCTTCAGCACGATCGATAACTTTAAGTTTTTGATCTAGATTATGCTTAAAATCCATATCCCTAAATTCGCGATTTAGGTGAAGGAAGTCATAGAAATTTTCTACGTGATGATGATAAGTATTCCAAACATTATTGTACTTATCTCGAGGGATTGGCCCTGCTGTGCGCCATTTATCCTGAATATCTTTAAAATGATTATAGGTGGTATTGATATTTTCTTCAATATTAATAATACCTTTTAACTCTTCAATTATTTCAAGACGTTTGCTAAGATTAGCGTTTAGATCCTGCTTAAGTTGCTGGTAGTATTTATTTCTTTTTTCGCGGTAATCGAAATAAAGTGAGTTGAAACGATTTTTAAGCGGTGTAGAGTAGTGGAAGTCTATAATATTTCCACCTTCTGAAAGAAAATTTTCTTTTTTCTCTTCAAATTCTTCATCAAACTTAGCATTGAATTCTGCTCTAATTTCGATAACATGATCTTTGATGGCCTGTACCTTCTCGTTTTTAAGTAATCGTTCCAGCTCATCGGCTAGTTGCTCATTACTCATCGAATGGTAATCTTTTTTGGGGATGTTGTGACGTTCGGTTACACTCTCATCTTCGCTATCCTCGGCAAGAGAATCGTCTACTCCTTTTTTATGCTCTTCGATAATGGCATCTTCGTGTTCATCTTCATCCTCGTCCTTATCTTGCGCATTTGTAACTTTATTATTTTCAGTATCCTGAACAAAAGTAGATTCGGCTACCATAGCTTCTTCCAGCTCTTCATTTGCAGCCTCTGGATTCTCAACCTCTTCCGAAAAAGATTCATCTACCTTCTTTTCTTCTTTCTTACTTTCTTCTGAAGATTCCTGATTCTGAGTTAATTCAAGGTTCTCAGGATTTTCTTTGTTAGAAAGTTTTTCTTTCTTGTTTTCGTTATCTGATTGAGACATATATTTCAATGTTAAAGTTCGGCTATAGTTATTAAAGCTGAAAGATAACAACTACACTAAACTTGGGCAAGAAAACGAAATTTTTTATGAGAAAATATGCGCAATTTTGATGAAATACTTAGGAATTCCATATAGACCAGGCAGCTTCAGCCTGAAGTTCGAGCATTTTTTTACCATTTATTGCTTCGGCACCATGTTCCTTACTCTTTTTCATAAAACTGGTTTCTGCCGGGTTATAAATCAAATCGAATACCAGATGGTTTTTACCGATATAGTGATATGGGATTTCTGGATATTTATCGGTATTAGGGAACGTGCCTAGTGGCGTGGTATTTATAATAAGCGAATATTTTTGAATAATGGCTTCAGTTAAAGTATTATACGAGAATTGATCTTCATCTGGAGTTCTGGAGACAAATTTATACGAAATTCCCAATGTTTTTAAGGCGTAAGCTACTGCTTTGGAAGCGCCACCGGTTCCAAGAATTAAAGCATGCGTATGTTGAGGTCTTAAATGCGGGGATAAAGCATCTCTAAAACCTATAAAATCGGTATTATGCCCTACCAATTTGCTAGCTTCTTCAAACATAATGACATTTACAGCTTTAATTTCTTTTGCATCTTCAGAAAGTTCATCGAGATATTTTACTACTTCCATTTTATAAGGAATAGTAACATTCATACCTGATAAACGAGGATTTTTGGTGATGATCAATGAGAAGTCTTCAATTTTAGGAATATCAAAATTTACATATTCAGCATCAATTTTTTCATTTTCAAATTTATCGTTGAAGTATTTCTTTGAGAATGAATAATCTATATTTTTACCTAAAAGTCCGAATTTTCTCATGTTTCACTATTTTTTTGCTTGCGCTCTTTTCTCATAAAGAGCCAGTCCCAATACTATAAAAATTCCTACCAGAATAAAAAACATAGCAATATACGTATCTAAATGCTCAAAATCTGGCAAGTAACGGTTGTAGTTATCTACAATTTTGTCACCGTGACTATCTCTTAAAAAATCGCCGCTTTTATTTACTTTGTATATTTTATCTTTCCAAGGCCATACTACGCCTAACGATCCGGTAATAAAGCCGATAATAGTGGCAAAAGTATCTTTTTTATATTTTTTTAAAACATATCCCAAAAGATGGGAAAGTGATACCAGTCCTGCTAATGAGCCTGCGGCGAAGGTGATCATTACCTGTAAAAGGTGCATGCGAGCTTCATTTGAAACAAAGCTGAAGTCTAAGCTAATGATATCTGCTAGTGTATCATAAAGCGCGTTGACTGAATCGACCAGTAACAATACATAATTACCTAATAAAATAAGTATGAAGGAGCCAGATAACCCGGGAAGCGTCATTCCCGAAACGCCAATCATTCCGCAAAAAAACACGAACCATAAATTATCGTTTTGTTTTGCGGGTTCGAGCATGCTAATAGCTATACCAAAAAAAATTCCCAGCATAACGAATAATAGGCTTCGCCGGCTCCATTCGTCAAAATCTTTACTGATGTAATAAATAGAACCGATAATCATTCCAAAGAATGCCGACCACACATAAAGTTCGTAATGAACAATGAGGTAATCTAATAATTTGGACACGCTAAAATAGCTAATGAGCATACCCAAAATAAGCAAAGCTAAAAACTTACCATTTATGTAATGATAAAAACTGCGGAATCTACCAGCAATTAAAAGCTTACCAGCTTTAAGATTAATCTTTTGAAGGGAATAAATAAACTCCTCGTAGAATCCTGCTACAAAAGCTACAACACCACCAGATACCCCGGGAACCTTGTTAGCGGCACCCATGGCCAATCCTTTTAAAATAAGGAAAATTTTATCGGTTAAGGTTCTAGTTTGTTGCATTAGCCTCTTCAGGTTTATTGCTATTGCCTGCTAAACTTTCCAAAAGAAAAATGAGTCCGAATCCTGCTAACATGAGGACAATTGAAAAAAGTAGTTGTGGATCCCCCTCAAAATTCCATGGCAGTACTGAAGTTTCACTTATGGGAATTTCTTTATCATTAAATCGGGCTACTTCCAGAACTTTTTTCCACGGCCATATCTTATTCAGAGATCCCGCTATAAAACCGGTTAATACAGCTAAGGTTAGACTAGTATAATTAGTAAATAACCATTTTAATATTTTAGAAAAGCTAAGCAAACCAAAAATGGCACCTACGCCAACTATTGCTAATGTTTTAATATCGAAGTTGTGTGCAGCATCGGTTACCGGGCGATACGCGCCAAGTAATACTAATATAAAAGCACCAGATATTCCTGGTAAAATCATGGCACAAACAGCAATTGCTCCCGCAATAAACATGAAAAAAGTGCTTTCTGAACTTCCCATAGGAGGTAGCGAAGTGACATATAGGGCTGTCGCAGCACCAATGATAACGGCTAGCACGATTTTATAATTCCAGTTAGGAATTTGCTTACCCACATACCAAATGCTAGCCAAAACAAGACCAAAGAAGAAGGACCAAATTAGTACAGGGTGATTATCTAATAAATAATTAGCCAATCGCATTAAAGTAAAAACGCTAATTAAGATTCCTAGAAATAAAGAAACGATAAACCCACCGTTAAGCTGATTCCACATCGCTTTAAAACCTTCGTTTTTCCAGGTTTTTAAAAGAGAAAGATCAACTCCGCTTATGGTAGAGATCAATTCTTCGTAAATCCCAGAGATAAAAGCGATAGTTCCACCAGAAACTCCAGGCACAACATCTGCGGCACCCATGGCCATACCTTTTAGTGTAACGCTTAAATATTCTTTAAAGCTTCTTTGCATGTCCTAAAAATTAGATTTGGCCAAAGTTAGGAAATTACTATGAAGGCTTTTGGTAAGAATCTATTAATTGTTTAACGCTTTTGCGTTTAAAAATTTCTGGAAAAAGTTCTTCTATTATAATATAATATTCAGCGTCAGCCTTTAATCCACTTTCTAAATGTTTATAAGCCAATTCGGCATTATTCAGCATAAAATATAAACCGCTTAAACGATACTCAATCTCCGCAATTCCGGGATAGAATTCGTTTGCTTGTAAAAGGTTTTGAACAGCAGATTCCCATTCTCCCAGATTAATAAGAATATCACATCTTCTTATCCAGGTTTCAAGTTCATAATTTCCTAAATCTAAGCTTTTTCGATAACCTCTTTCAGCTTCTCTGTTCAGGTTTAATCGGTTATTGATTCTGGCATAGCGTTTCCAGTACAATACATTTTCTTCATCAATATTTATTGCCTTATTGATGTAGTACAATGCTTTTTTAAAGTTTTTCTTCTTGATATAAAAATCGGTAATCGCAATCCATCCTTTATCTAAAAGAGGATCTTCGTGAACCGTTTTTTCGTAATTAACAATGGCAAGTTTATCATTTCCAAGTTGTTCAAAACACTTTCCTATTCTCAGATAAGCGAAAGAAGTGGGATCGTCTAGCTCGAGGGTTACATTATAGCTCTCAATGGCTTCAGGATAGCGTTTGAGCTTTTCTAAAACCTTCCCTTTTTCTAAGTAGGCACCTATAAAAAATTCATCACTTATAATCGCAAAATCAAAGGCTGCCAGTGCTTTTTTATAATCTTTTAAATCGAAATATTGTTTACCAACCTGATGCCAAGCTACCTCACAGTATGGATTTTTATCTAAATACATATTAAGATATTCTATAGCTTCTTCGCTTTCTCCCAGAAAATCAAAACAATACATCACATTGTATAGTGCAGAATAGTCTTCTTCATCTGCTTCTAAACAATTCATGAAGTTAATCTTCGCATTTTGGAAATCTTCAAGGAATAAATATTCCATTCCAATCATAGAGTAGATTTCTGCCAAGTCTTCGGTAACTTCAAGAGCAAGTTCCAGCACTTTAATTGCTTGCTGATGCTCATCTCGCTTAGAAAAGATTTGCGCTTTCTGAATATAAACCTCCTCGTTATTCGCCTCTAAATCCTGAACTTCGGCTAAGAGCCCATCTGCTAAATCTAATTTATCTTCAAAAACCAGAATTTCAACTTTAAGAAGTTTTAAATTTATAGATGAAGGATGTTGAGAAAGTCCCAATTTTACTGCTTTCTTCGCCAGATTAATTTTTCCGATTTCTAAATAATGATGAATAATATTTTCGAATTCGTTGGAATCGAAAAAAAGCACATCATTAGTCTTTAGCATCGATTCGAAACGTGAAAGTGAGAAATTGTTATCTTCGTTATGACTTAACTGCATAAGCAAGTTGTTACGTGGTTCCTACATTACTAAAGTTAAAAAAGGATTTAACCCAGCGAGTGTAGATGCTTCAATTGTTGTTAACAAAGTAATCAACAACTTAAGCTTTAGTTTTTATTTTATTTAGAGCTTCAATTATAATGCCACATCCTTCTTCAATTTCTTCCATAGAAATTGTGAGTGGCGGAGTGATTCTTAACGCTTTTTTCTCGAATAACAGCCAGAATAAAATAAGTCCTTTTTCTTTGCAATCTAGGATGATCTTATTGGCAATTTCTTCAGATTTTACAATGGCCGCGAGCATTAATCCCTTTCCTCTTATTTCTGAAATTAATGGATGAACTAATAATTCTCTAAAGCGTTTTTCTTTTTCTAAGGTTGCTGCCATTAATTCAGTTTCCAGAATCGTTTTTAGCGTGGCATGACAGGCTGCTGCAATCAATGGATTGCCACCAAATGTGGTAATATGCCCCATTTTTGGATTGTCTGAAAGTAAATCCATCAATTTTTCTGAAGCTACAAAAGCTCCTACCGGTAAACCACCGCCCATTCCCTTACCAATTGCCATGATATCTGGAACGACGTCGTAATTTTGAAAGCCGAATAATTTTCCCGTCCTGCCAAAACCAGGCTGAATTTCATCCAAAATCAATAAGGCGCCAACTTTTTCGCAACGTGATTTTACTTTTTTTAAATATTGATCTTTTGGCTGAATAAATCCACCGCCTCCCTGAATGGTTTCTAAAATAACTGCGGCTGTTTTTTCTGTAATTTCGTTTAAATCTTGCTCATTATTGAATTCAATAAAGTCGATATCGCCAATTAAAGGTCTAAATGGTTTCTGGCGTTCTTCAAAATTCATTAAACTCAGCGATCCCATGGTGTTACCGTGGTAAGCGCTCTTGGCTGCAATTAATTGAGTTCTTCCTGTTGCTCTTCGTGCAAGTTTTAGGGAGCCTTCGATAGCTTCGGTGCCAGAATTTACTAAATAAACTTTTTTTAATGGCTGCGGAAGATTATCGGCAAGTAACTTAGAGAATGCTACCGCAGGAGCTTGTGAATATTCGCCGTAAACCATTACGTGCAAATATTTGTCAGCTTGTTCTTTTATCGCTTTAATGACTTCAGGATGGCAGTGCCCCAAACTTGTAGCGGAAACACCCGCCACAAAATCCAAATGTTTCTGTCCATCTAAGGTGAAAATGTAAGAGCCTTCAGCTTTTATTACTTCTAACCCCAAAGGATGGGGTGTAGTTTGCGCCTGATATTTTAAAAAATCTTTATTCAATTGTAGTAGGCAATTTTTTTGTTTTTAAGCTATCTGCTTTTTTATCTTCTGATTCTTCAGTTTTTATTTGAACACGTTGGGGTGTCAAATTTTTAAGGGATGGAATAGAATCCTGTACTTTATCTTTTAAGTCCTCTGGTTTCAATCTGGAGTTTTCGTTGAGTAGCATGTCACCATCCTCACGTTCATCAAAAAAGTCTTCTGCCTGGGAAGGCAGTGGTATACCTTGAATTCGAACCAAATTGGGCAACTCTTTCCCTTTAAATAAATCCTGCTTTTTCAATAGTCTTTCGTCGCCTCGCCAATTAAAACCTTGCAATTCTCTGGTATTTTGGGGAACTTTTTCTTCAGGTTTTAAAGTACCTTCTACAGTTTTATAATAATAAACATCTTGGATTTGTTGTTCTTTAAAAAAGACTTCAATACGGCTAGAAAGTGTTTTGTTAATACCAATAAGATCTTTGTTTTCGGATCGGCTATAGTAAAGCGTTTCCGTGTTTTTATCGATATCTACACGGTATAGTTCGTTATTTTCGAACAAACCAATTAATTCTTGCCCCTTAATTTGATTATAGCCTTCTATACTATCTTTGTTAATTAGAAAAGCATTTTTAAAAACTTTAAGACTATCTAATTGCTCTGTTTCTTTATTGCTTAAAATTTCAATAGTATCTCCCGTCATCTGACTTAAGCCCGACCATAATACAGGATTTCTTTTTACACTAGTAGCGCTATTTTCTCCGGGATTGATATTAATAAGTCTGGTTAGTCCTTGTTTTTGATTTACATAAATAGAATCACTTTTACCACTCATGTCAGTTTTATATAACCGAACATCATAAAATCCTCGAATAATTCTATCCTCAGGTTTGCCGGTAACTAGTAAAGTGTCGCTGTGTATAAATGCCGAATCCTGATCCTGAAGTGAGGCAGCAACTGGCCATTTGGTTATTATTACAGAATCTTTTTCTCTATAGACCTCGGCGTAATGACCGGTGACTTTGCTATTATTAGTCGTATCGATAACTTCGATATTATTTGTTGCTGAAGCAAAACTGGTATTCCTGTCAAAATACAAGCTATCACCTAATACCGTTCGATTATCATAATCTATTTTTGAGTTCTTTACAAAGTATCCAGTGTCACCGCGGGTGTCGTAGAAGCCACGTTCGCAATATACGGTGCTTTCTTCACCTTCGATCGTAGAAGGCCCGTAGAGGTAAGCGTGACCACTATCAGAATAAAAATCAATATGATCTGAATTTACGATATAATCTGGATTTGTAATTTTAACATCTAATAAGAAAGTATATTTATCTTCTTCAAAATAATATCTTCCTATAGTACTGGTAAGAACACTTGCGGTATCGGTTACTTTTCCTCCACTGCGATAGTAAGCCTCTTGCTTTAATCGGTCAAAAAATAGGGTGTCTGTTTCTAAAGTAGTCTGCGGTCTCTTCATTTTTACTTGGCCACTGGCAAAAGCAAATTGAGTGTTGCCATTATATTCAGCATAATCACTACTCATATTAACGGTGTCTCCCTGTTTCATACGGACTTCACCGTATGCCTTAAAAAAGTTATCGCTTTCATAGAAAACAGCATTGTTACACCATACTTCGATCCCCTGATGAGTGAAATGTACCTGATTGGTTACTTTGCTCATTACTAAGGCACCAGGGTATTTTTCTTCATCGCGATATTGCCTATCGTTTTCATAATCAATTTTACGACCAGTTTCCTGAGCGTAGGATGGGATAAGGCTAAAAAGAAAAAATATGGTAAGAAGGAAATTTTTCAACATTAAAAGTTTATGCAAAAATAGCGAAATTCATGAGATAGTTTTAAAAGACTTGAATTGATAATTACAAGGTTTGAAACTGATAAATTGAAAATTTTCAACGCTAAACATTGCTAAATTATTACTTAATGAGTAGTGAAATATTCTAAAAATTGGGATTTTTTAAGTTTTAAATTTTCAGTTTAATAAAATATTAACTCTTTTAGAAAAACCATAAGCCAAACTCCTCCGTAAGTTTAGCATAACTAATAAAATTAAATTATGAAAAAACCAGTTGTAAAAGTGGATTTTCAGGACAATAAGGGACCTGGGAATTCGAGAAGAAGATTTATTAAGATGAGTGGTTTAGCCTTTGCGGGATCAACATTATTATACGCATGTAGCGAAGATGATGATTTTAATCCTGGGGGAGAGGAGCCAGACCCAGACCCAGATCCAGAAGTTTTTGATCTAGGTAGCGGTGATGTTGGTATTTTAAATTATGCATATGCTTTAGAGCAATTGGAAGCAGCATTTTATAATGAAGTTTTGAACGGTTCTTATTTTAGTGGAGCAGAAGACAACGAAAAAGAAATTTTAACCGATTTGAGAAATCATGAAGTTATCCATAGAGAATTTTTCAAAACAGCAATTACTGCTGCTGCGGGTGAGGAGATGACATTGCCTGAATTAGAATTTGATTTTTCTGAAGCAGTGGATTTTTCTGATAGAAATTCTGTACTTACCACAGCCCAATTATTAGAAGATACCGGTGTAAGCGCTTACAATGGAGCAGGTAATTTAATAGAAAATCCTAATTATTTATTGTTGGCTGGTAAAATCGTATCGGTAGAAGCAAGACATGCATCCGCAATCGCAGATTTATTAGATCCAGGTTCTACTGCTTTTGCAAGAGATGGTGTATTAGTTAGTATTGGTGATTCTGAAGCAGCATACGATAAGGCGACACCTCCAGGTGATGTACTTTCTGCTGTAGTAGGATTAGGTGTTGTTCAAACATCATTTACTGCTGATAATTTACCAACTGAGTAATCACCAAACTAAAAAAACAAAATTATGAGTTTATTAAAATTATTAGATAAATTGTCCAATGAGGACGTTCTTAATGCAAAAGGTTCGAGGAAAGATACCTTTAATCGAATGAAAAATTTAGGAAAAGGTGCAGCTTTAGCATCAATTCCATTTGGTTTAGCAGCAACTAGCAATAAAACAAAAGCTGCTACAATGAATATGGCTTCCGCTGCATTTCAAGCCTCTCCGACAGATGTACTTAATTTCGCCCTAACTTTAGAGTATTTAGAAAGAAATTTCTATCAAATGGCTCTAGATACAAATGGATTAATACCCGAAGCAGATAGAGATGTTTTTGGTCAAATCTCTAAGCATGAGGATGATCATGTAGACTTTCTTGTTGGTGCTTTAGGAGAAGATGCTATTCCGGAACCCTCTTTCGATTTTACTGGAGCTCCAGGTGGTTTAGCACTTGATACTTTTAGCAATTATGCAACATTTATGGCATTAGCACAAGGATTTGAAGATACTGGTGTAAGAGCCTACAAGGGACAGGCGGGCGCACTTATTAATAGTAATGATCTATTGAAGTATGCTTTACAGATTCACTCAATTGAAGCTCGTCATGCTTCACAGGTAAGAAGGATGAGAGGAGAAAAAGGTTGGATCGTTAATGCTGAAAATACATTGCCAGCACCATTTGCAGGAATCTATCAAGGCGTAGATACAGATGAAGATGGTACTCCAAATTCAGAAGCTAATTTAGTGCAAGGAGGAGTTGATCTTTCTGGAATGTTTAATGACTTTGGTGGCGATGCAGCTGTAAGTGCAGCTTTTGATGAACCATTAACGATGGGAGAAGTAAATGCAATTGCAGGAACATTCATTGTACCAGAAGAAGATTAGTAATCTTTTGAAAAAATTATATAAAAAAAAGGCTGTTGAAAAACAGCCTTTTTTTTATATCCAAAAATCGATAATTTCGATTGTTATTTTCTTTGTATCGTCTGGGTTCTATCAGGTCCCACAGAAACTACAGAAATTGGTACATTCAATTCTTTCTCTAAGAAATCAACGTAGTCGTTAAATTCTTTTGGAAGTTGCGACGCTTCGGTCATTCCTGTTAAATCGGCTTCCCAACCTTTTAGTTCAGTATATATAGGAGAAATATTTTGCTCTTCTATGTTATAAGGAAGATGTTTAATTTCTTCTCCGCGATACTTATAAGCTGTACAAACTTTCAGCGTATTAAATCCACTTAAAACATCACCTTTCATCATGATAAGTTGAGTAATGCCATTAACTTGTACCGCATATTTTAGTGCAACAAGATCTAACCATCCACAACGTCTGCGTCTACCGGTTGTTGCTCCAAATTCGTTACCAACACGTCCCATTGTTTCACCGTCTTCATCAAAAAGTTCAGTTGGGAATGGTCCACTTCCAACACGAGTAGTGTATGCCTTAAAAATACCAAATGCTTCGCCTATTTGTCTTGGAGATACTCCAAGTCCTGTACAGGCACCTGCAGCAGTAGTATTAGATGAAGTTACATATGGGTAAGTTCCAAAATCGATATCTAAAAGAGAACCTTGAGCACCTTCAGCAAGAACGGTTTTACCTTCAGCCTGTGCTTGTTGTAAAAATTCTTCACTATCGATAAACTGAAGTGATTTTAATGTTTTGATAGCCTCAAAGAATTCTTTTTCTAATTCAGCAAGATCGAATTGCACATCGGCATCATAAAAATCAATCATTTTTACATGCTTATCTACAAGTGCTTGATAACGATCTTTAAAATCATCTAATTCTAAATCACCAACACGTATACCATTTCTTCCGGTTTTGTCCATGTAAGTTGGACCAATACCTTTTAAAGTAGAACCAATCTTGGCTTTACCTTTAGAAGCTTCAGAAGCTGCATCTAGTAAACGATGAGTTGGTAAAATAAGATGGGCTTTTCTGGAAATTACTAATTTAGATTTATAATCTACATTATGTTTAGCCAGGTTGTCCAGTTCTTTTTTAAAGATTACAGGATCAATTACCACTCCGTTACCAACAAGGTTGATGGTGTTGTCGTGAAAAATTCCTGATGGGATAGTATGTAAAACATGTTTTTGCCCGTCGAATTCTAAAGTGTGGCCCGCATTTGGCCCGCCTTGAAAGCGTGCAATAATATCATATTTAGAGGTAAAAACGTCAACAATTTTTCCTTTGCCTTCGTCGCCCCATTGAAGCCCGAGTAGTAAATCTACCGCCATGAAAATTATACTTAATTGGTTGTTTTTTTATTGCCGTAAAAATATAAAGAATGTTTGTTTATTTCTATATCAAACACTTCTTCTATTGTTTGCTTAATAGATTGAATGCGAGGATCGCAAAATTCGATCACCTCACCGGTATCGGTAAGAATAATATGATCGTGTTGTCTATCAAAATAAGATTTTTCGTATTGTGCCTGGTTTTGCCCAAACTGATGTTTGCGCACCAAGCCGCATCCTAATAAAAGTTCGATTGTATTATACAGTGTAGCTCTACTAACACGGTACTTTTTATTTTTCATTTTGATATATAAAGATTCAATATCAAAATGCTCATCACTATCGTAGATTTCTTGCAGAATGGCAAAACGTTCTGGGGTTTTTCTGTGCCCTTTTTCCTCCAAATACTTGGTGAATACGTTTTTAACTACTGCCTGATCGTTTTTATTTACAACTTTTTTACTCATAATTTTTTGCTGCCGCACAAAGGTATGCGATTATTCACGGGTAACCTTATCTATCCCGTTAATTTTTTTCAGTCGGTCTATAATTTTGATTAATGTAGCATTGTTCTTAACAACTACTGTGATACGACCGTTAAAAATCCCATCATCACTTTCAAAATTAATATTCTTCATATTAACATGCATGTTACTGGAGATTTCCCTGGTCACATCGCTTACTAAACCAATATTATCTATACCGTTAAGTTTAATTACCGCTTTAAAATCTTGTTGTGAGGAATCTACCCATTTAGCCTGAATTATGCGATAAGCATAATTACTTTGTAGCTGAATAGCATTTGGGCAATCCATTTTGTGCACCTTAATCCCTTCATTTACCGTTACAAAACCAAAAACATCATCACCCGGTATAGGATTACAACAATTCGCCAGTTTATATTCTAATTCATCTTCTTCTTTTCCAAAAACAAGCTGATCGTAATTAGCGGTAATTTCATCTTTATTAAGGTCTTGATTAACTTCAGGTTTCTTACTTATTTTCCTTTTTATGTAACTTACTAAAGCATTGCTACGAGAAGATGCAAATTCTTTAAGTGACTGGTTATCGATTTTTCCAATACCTACACGATAAAATAGATCCAAGCTTGTTTTAAGATGAAAATGAGCAACAAGTTCGTTTACTGTATTTTCATTAAACGGTATTTTTTGAGCTTTTAATTTTCTCGTTAAAATCGCTTTTCCATCTTCGGCAATAACCGTTTTTTCATCCTTTAAGGAAGATTTTATTTTCGCTCTGGCTCTGGCCGTAGTGGCGTAGTCTAACCAGTTTACATTAGGTTTTGCGTTTTCTGAAGTAATTATTTCTACCTGATCACCACTTTTTAAAACGTGGCTTAATGGTACAAGTTTATTATTAACTCTTGCTCCTCGAGTATGAGTGCCAACCTCGGTATGGATGCTAAAAGCAAAGTCTAAAGGGGTTGAGCCTTTAGGTAAAGATTTTAAATCTCCCTGAGGTGTAAAGACAAATATTTCTTTGGAATAAAGATTTAATTTGAATTGCTCTACAAAATCTACCGCATTAACGGTTTGATTTTCCAATACTTCCTGAAGGCGGTTTAACCACTCTTCAATTCCCTGTTCTTCTTTTTCGCCGGCATTCTTATATTTATAATGTGCAGCATAGCCTTTTTCAGCAATTTCATGCATACGTTCACTACGAATCTGTACTTCTACCCATCGTCCTTTGGGACCCATAACTGTAATATGCAAAGCTTCGTAACCGGTAGATTTTGGTGACGAAATCCAATCTCTTAAGCGGGTAGGGTTGGGGCGAAAATGATCTGTAACTACCGAATATATTTTCCAAGCTAAAAACTTCTCATTTTCTTTATCACTTCTATAAATAATTCGGATCGCAAATTTGTCGTAAACTTCATCAAAACTGATGTTTTGTTTGCTCATTTTACGACGAATGGAAAAGATAGATTTTGGTCTTCCCTTAATATCATAATCCATATTTTCCTTATCTAAGGAATCTTGTATTACTCTGGTAAATTCATTAATATATGCGTCCTGCTCTTCCTTACTTTCCTTTATTTTTGTGAAAATGTCTTGATAAACTTCAGGTTCTGTATATTTTAAACCTAGATCTTCAAGTTCTGTTTTTACATTATAAAGTCCTATTCTATGGGCAAGTGGCGCATAAATATATAAGGTTTCAGAAGCAATTTTAATTTGCTTATCCCTGCGCATTGCATCCATCGTCTGCATATTGTGCAAGCGGTCTGCAATTTTGATGATAATTACACGAATATCATCATTAAGGGTAAGCAGCATTTTCCTAAAATTCTCTGCCTGTAGCGATACGTCTTTATCCTTTTTAAGACTGGAAATTTTAGTTAAGCCGTCTACAATTTTCGCCACCGTTTCGCCAAACATTCTTTCCAGATCGTCTAATGTGTACGAGGTATCTTCTACAACATCGTGCAATAGGGCAGCAGCAATAGAGGTGGCATCCAACCCAATTTCTGAAGCTACAATTTTAGCTACACTTATAGGATGAAAAATATAAGCTTCACCAGATTTTCTACGCTGATCTTTATGTGCATCTACAGCCGTATCAAACGCTGCCCGTATAAGTTTTTTGTCCTCGTCGGTAAGCGTTTGGTAGCTTATTCTCAGCAATTCTTTATACTGCTGAGCAATTTCTTTATTTTCTTTTTCTATAAATGCCTCTGTCATAAAATAAAAATACGTAAACAATAATCAATTAGCAATAAACAGTAATCAATTAAAATTAACTAAAATATCAAATATTGATTTTCAGCATTTAACTCAGCTTTTTTCTCAATTATTTTAAGCTTATTAAATTTTTCAAATTCTCTTATCTCTTATCTCTTATCTCTTTTCTCTTGGCAACCAAAACTAATTCATCAAATTTTTGTAGCGTTGTAAAAGACTAGGATGTGAATAATGCCAAAACACATAAGTTTTATGCGGAGTTAAATTGCTTAAACTATTTTTACTGAGTTTCTTTAAACTGCTAATAAGATTTTCTGAATTATAAGTATGTTTTGCGTAATTATCGGCTTGATATTCAAATTTTCTGGAAATCAGATTCATTAAAAGTCCGGTAATTTCTGAAATTGGACTGTATAAAATTCCGAAGGCGATTAATCCAATATGAAAACTTGGTGTTTCTACGCCTAGGGCCTGTGATAAAATCGGATTTCCAACAAACAAACTCAGTAACCAAAGTGTAAAACCTGTGGTAAGTACTGAAGCAATTAAATTAAAAATGATATGTTTCTTTTTATAATGACCAACTTCATGCGCCAATACCGCAACAATTTCTTCTTCTTCTAAATCGTTCACTAAAGTGTCAAAAAGCGTAATTCGTTTCTCACTTCCAAAACCAGAAAAATAAGCGTTAGCTTTAGTGCTTCGCTTAGAGCCATCGATAATAAAAATATTATCTAATTTAAAACCTACACTTTTAGCGTAGTTTTCAATTTTGGTTCTTAATGATCCATCTTCAAGCGGACTTTGCTTATTGAATAAAGGCACAACAAGTTTGGCATAAAACATATTCAGAAATATGGAAAATACAGCTATCAAAATCCAGGCGTACCACCAAAAATATGAACCTGAAAATTGATAAAACCAAACAATAAGTGCTAAAATTCCGCCACCTAGAATTGCCATTAAAAGCCAACCTTTAATTTTATCTACAAAAAATGTCGATTTTGAAGTTTTATTAAAGCCATATTTTTCTTCGATTACAAAAGTAGAGTAGTAGGAGAACGGCGTGGTAAGTATGTCGCTCCCAATCATTATAATACCAAAGAAAATAAGCGCAATTACAATTTCATTATTAGAAAATGCACGAGCAATATTATCTACATATTCAAAGCCATCCCAAAAAAGAAAGCCTAAAGTTAGGATTAACGAAAATCCTGAAGTCAATATTCCGAATTTATAGCGCTCTTTTTTATAACGCTGCGACTTTTCGTATTCTTCCTTGTCGTAAACATCAGCTAATTCTGGCGGAATTGGATCGTTAAAATGCTTAGCGTTTAAGGTATCCAGGATCTTATCAAAAATAAAATCGGCTAAAATTATAGCGACAATAATGTAAAATAAAGTTTCAGGATTCAAATTGAGAATTTTAAAAATTGAAAAGCAAATTAAATGCCGAATCTACAAAAATGATCGTTGTCTTTTAGCCTCGAAAATAAGAATTCCCGCAGCCACTGAAACATTCATGCTATCGATCGCGCCACTCATTGGGATAATGATGTTTTGCTTTGCCGCATCGCGCCATTCCTGGTTTAGTCCGGTTGCTTCAGTGCCAACGACAATGGCAGAAGCTTGGGTGAAATCCATTTTAGTATAAATTTCTGAAGCCTGCAATGCCGCCGCGTAAATAGCGATATTTTGTTTCTGAAGAAAATCGATAATTTCAGCTGTAGTTCCCGTAGCTATAGTGTTAGTGAACACGCAACCAACGCTAGATCTTATGATATTAGGATTATAAAGATCGGTTTTTGGATTAGCGATTAATACTGCATCGATATTCGCAGCATCGGCAGTCCTTAGAATAGCACCTATATTTCCAGGTTTTTCTGGAGCTTCAGCAACTAAAATAAGTGGATTATTTTTGCTGAAATTAAGTGTTTTGAGACTGTTTTCTTTTGAAGCAAATACTGCAATTAAACCTTCTGTAGTAGAGCGGTAAGCTAATTTTTCATAAACTTCAGTAGAAATTTCTATGATCTCGGCATTAGAATTCTCGAAATTCGGTATAGATTTAAATTCATTTTCAGAAAAAAAATCGGGACAAAAATAAACTTCCAAAAGATTAAAATCTCCCTGAATGGCGAGTCCGGTTTCCCGTAAACCTTCAACCACAAATTTCCCTTCCTTTCTACGATTTCTGGATTTTTCCTGAAGCTGTATAAGATTTTTAATTCTTTTATTTTGAGTGCTCGAAATTTCTGTATTCATAATGCGAAAATACTAAAAAAAGCTGCCCTTTTTGAAGGCAGCTTTTTAGTTTAATTCTCGAAATTAGAAAGTTTATTTACTAGCTTCCTGTCTTTCGTATTTTTGCATATATCGTTTCCAAAGCTTTGTTTGGCGTGTTTCCAGGCTAATTTTTCTACCCTGAATAAAAGCATCGGTAAGCTTATTTGTTCTCATATCTAAAGCATCACCTTCACTTATAAAAAGTGTCGCGTCTTTACCTTCTTCTAAAGTTCCTGCCAAACCGTCTATTCCTAATATTTTTGCAGTATTGCTGGTAATTAGCTTTAGCGCTTCTTCTTTATCTAAACCAAAAGCTACGGCTGTACCAGCGTAGAAAGGTAGGTTTCTAGAATTCATACGTTCCATATCACCGCTACCTTCAATTCCTACGAGCACGCCTTTTTTAGTTAGTTCGGCTGCCAGTTTATAAGGTAAATCATAATCGTCACCATCTTGATTTGGCAGACTGTGTGGTCTTCCGGTCAATACTGGGATGTTATTTTCTTTTAGCTCTTCTGCAATATTTAGTGCATCATAGGCACCAACGATTACAAGATTATCAAGTTCTTCAGCTTTTTTAAAAGCGATAACATCTAATATTTCCTTTTCGCCATTTACATGTACATACACTTTTTTATCGCAGGTAAAAACAGTTTCCATAGCTAAATAAGGAAGATTATTTTCTTTCTGGTCACCTGCTAGATACGCTTTAGCTTCAGCAAAAAAACTTTTTAATTTGTTGATATCATCTTGATATTCTTTGCTAGGTTTCACACTGGGATCTTCACCCATCCACCAGCGACCACGACGAACACTGTTAGGCCAGTTAATATGCAAACCATCATCTGTCTTTATTGCAGCATCTTCCCAATTCCAGGCATCAAATTGTACAATTGATGATGTTCCCGAAATAAATCCTCCTCTGGGTGCAATTTGTCCCATAAGAACTCCATTAGGACGCATGGTTTCGGTTACCTGACTTTCTGCGTTGTAAGCAATCAAACTTCGAATATGCGGCAACATTTCTCCAATTTCGTCTTCATCGTCTGTAGCTTTAACTGCATCAATTTCAACTAAACCCAAACTAGCATTTGGCGCAATGAAACCTGGGTATACATGTTTTCCTTCAGCATTAATAATCATGCCTTTTGCTTGGGAAGCTGCCGTAGATGCATCACCAACTTTAGTTATTTTTCCATCTTCAAAAATGATCAAACTTTTTTCAATCACTTTTCCATTTCCAATATGAGCTGTAGCGCCTACTATGCTAACTGCTTCAGATTGCTTTTTGGCGGGCATTTGTTGCGCATTTAATCCTAAGACAGAAATAAATGCTAGTATAAATGTTATATTAAATAATTTCATTTTCTGAATTTTTTATTGGATTGTTCCCATAGTGTCACAATGCGCTTCAACTTTATCTTTCTTAACAACTGGCTGTGTTTTCATGCCTTTGTTTTTTGCCTGAAGCATTTGAGTGATTAATTCACTTTTTTGTTTCTGAATTTCTTTACGCATTTCCTTATCACGCTCAATATCAAAATAGACTACACCTTGAATCATTGTTTTTTCAGGTTTAGCGTAAACAGAAAGCGGGTGATTATTCCAAAGCACCAAATCGGCATCTTTTCCTTCTTTAATACTTCCAATCTGGTCATCTAAATGAAGCAGTTTTGCAGGATTTAGTGTTACAAATTTCCAGGCTTCTTCTTCAGAAACTCCGCCATACTTCATGGTCTTTGCAGCTTCCTGATTTAAACGACGGCTCATTTCAGCATCATCACTATTTATAGCGACAGTTACGCCCTGGCTGTGCATAATGGCAGCATTATAAGGAATAGCGTCTTCTACTTCATATTTGTAAGCCCACCAATCTGAGAACGTTGATCCCCCAATATTACGCTCGGCCATTTTATCGGCAAGCTTGTAACCTTCAAGAATATGTGTAAAAGTATTTATTCTAAAATCCATACTGTCGGCTACGCTTATTAGCATATTTATTTCGCTTTGCACATAGGAGTGGCAAGAAATAAAACGCTCATCTCTTAGAATTTCAGCAAGGGTTTCCATTTCTAAATCTTTTCGGTAAGAATCTGGATTTTTAGCTTTGTTATCCATGTAATCTTTAGCGCGACCAAAGTAATCTTTGTACACTTGTTCAACTCCCATTCTGGTTACTGGAAATCTGTTTCCGCTTCCCCAATTCGATTGTTTTACATTTTCTCCTAAGGCGAATTTTATAAACTTTGGCGAGTTATCGAAAATCATTTCTTCTGCAGAAGCGCCCCATTTCAGTCTTAAAATGGCTGAACGACCACCAATAGGGTTTGCAGAGCCGTGGAGAAGTTGTACCGTTGTTACACCACCGGCCAAATCACGATAAATTGCAATATCTGAAGGATCGATCACATCTTCCATACTTACTTCGGCAGAAGAATTATGTCCTCCTTCGTTAATTGAAGACGCTGCGATATGAGAGTGCTCGTCTACAATGCCTGAAGTAAGATGTTTTCCTGTAGCATCGATAACCGTAGCGCCACCGGCTTTTAAATCTTTTCCTACTTTAGCGATTTTGCCTTTTTTTACAAGAACATCGGCATTTTCCATAATTCCCTGTTCTTCATTGGTCCAAACAGTCGCATTTTTGAAAAGGATATTTTCTGCTTCTGGCATCTGCGCAAAACCATATGCTTGATTTGGGAAACTTACGGGTAAAACTTCTGGGTTTTCAGTATCTTTTTCTTTTTTCTTTTTCTCGCTTTCTTCTTCGTTAGCTGCTTGCTTAGTAGCTGTAAACGAAGTTGTGTCGCCGTTAGCCAGAACTGCCTTTCCTTTAATATCATCTGAACTAGAATCTACTTTTGCAGTTAATCTAATAAATTCAGTTTTTGTAGTATCTGGTGAAGATATTAATACATTCATCCAGTTATCTTCAAAACTAAGTTTACTGCCCAGCTTCAAATTATTAGTCTCTATTGTGGCATTTGGCTTATCTGAAGAACCGCTTATACTAAGGATATATTCTTTTCCGTCTAAATCCAACTCATACTTTC
Source organism: Zunongwangia sp. HGR-M22 (assembly GCF_027594425.1). Classification (NCBI taxonomy): domain Bacteria; kingdom Pseudomonadati; phylum Bacteroidota; class Flavobacteriia; order Flavobacteriales; family Flavobacteriaceae; genus Zunongwangia; species Zunongwangia sp. HGR-M22. The sequence goes on along the minus strand of NZ_CP115159.1, from coordinate 2,644,581 downwards.
CGGTAATATCTGTAGTATTCATTGTGTTGATGACTGTTTTTTCTCCCTGAATCCAATTTTCGAAGATTTTTGAATCTTTTTCAAAAAAGTCACCAGAAGTAATAATAAAGTTAGCTAATGCGCCTTCTTTAATCTCACCTAATTTGCCAGATTGACCAATAACTTTAGCAGGAGTAGTAGTAAGCGCAGCTAATGCATCTTCCTTGGGAAGTCCATATTCTATAGCTTTAAGGAGATTTTCTTTAAATTCTTTTGCTGGATCTAAACCTTTGGTTGTGATGGTAAATGGTACCTTAGCATCGGCTAACATTTTTAAGTTTGCCGGTGCTTGGTTCCAGCGTTTCATATCTGCAAGGCTTACATATTCTGCCATGTTTAGATCTTCTACATCGTATGCTGCCGGAAAAGTTAAAGGAACCAAATAAGTTGCATCTGTCTGCTTTATTTCCTCTAATTTCTCGTACTCATAACCGCTACCAAGAATGACAAACTGAACTCCGAATTCATCACCAACTTTATCGGCTCTTAATTCGTTTAAAAGATTATCTGTAGCGAATATTTGCGTCAGATTTTTATTTCTGTTTAAAGCTTCGAGAGCTAGATCTTTATTATTAGCTTGTCCATTGGCGTACCATTCAGCATCATAATAAGCTTGTCTGATTAATGCCATTACACCCATAACTGAAGATGGGTAAGATTGATTGGATTTTACACTTTTATCAAAAGAAAAATACTGTGCAGAGCGATCCTCGAGAATACGGTCACCTTCAGTTCCTTTTGGATTTAAAGCAACAAGAATACCATTACCTCGAATTATTCCGTCTGGAATATGTGTGTTTACAACACCAAAACCGCCGTTATGATATTTTGTAGCTTCTTTGGCATCGTATCTAAAACTTTTAGCAGCATTTTGTTCAGGTCTAATATGGTCGTTCCAATAATAACCTTCTCTTGTTGGTTCATATTGACCTGATCGACGACCAGATTCTCCTTTAGGTTTTTCAATTCCAAATTCACTATAAAGATCTATAAAAGATGCATAAACATCTTTTCCTTTTAAATCGATAACCACACTATTTTTAGGAGTATTAATCGATTTGCCTACAGCGGTGATTTTTCCGTTTTGGATAGCAAACATTCCGTTTTTGATAGTAGAGGTGGGGTCTACATGAATATTTGCATTTTTAAAAACAGTGTAGTTGGTATTGGTAGTTTTGACTCCCGAATTTGTGGGGAAATATTCTTGGGCAAATAGACTTGTAAAGCCCAAAAACAGGAAACATAGTAGAAATTTGTATTTCATAAATGTTAGGGGTTTGGTTAAAATTTAGGTTGATTTTTTAAAAAGCAGAAAATTAAGAAAAAATAAACAAACCCTTAACTTATTAGAAAGCATTTTCTACATCTTCATAATAATTTACAAGTAAAGCCACTACATAACTATAGCTTCTTAAGCCGTCTTGCTGATTATTCACAATTAGAAAACGATTGTAAAATGCTTGAAATAATGGTTCTAAAGGATTTTCATGTTGCAGCCAAAAACTTTCTACTTCCTGGTAATTTTTTAAAATTCCTGGATTCAATAATTTTATCATTTCTTCACAGCGTTCTTGATCTCTTCTAAAAAGTTCAGCAAGACAATAGCGTAATGCAAAGGTGAAACCACAATATCTAAAGTATGTATCTGGATGGTTTATGGTGACCAAACAGGCAATAAAATTGGCTTCGTTTTCTTTAGCAAATCCTAGTTGGTGACCAATTTCGTGGCTGGCGGTGGTTGGTATTTTAAAGGGTACAATGGTTGTGTTTACCTGAGATTCACCGGTAAATGGGTTTAAGTACCCATTAAATCCCATATAAGTTAAAGGTAGGCTGAATATAGAACGCTTTAAGCTTCTCCCAGTGTACGAAAGTTGAGGAAAATCATTTTCAATATGATCATAGCCTTCAACGGTTATATCAAAAATTTCAGCTTTAGAATAAGGAATATCAACTTTGGCGGAGTCATCTTCGGTAATTTCAAGATGAATTTTATTCGATTCTTCAATCAATTTTTCAGTAAGAAGAACTAATTCTTCCGTAGAATATTCATTATCGATATCTAAAGATTCGTGCAGCGGAAGTCGATAATAATTGAATCCCCAAAACAAATGGAAACAAAAATAAATAATAGAAAGTGTGGCTAATGCATCTGTAATCCATCTTTTAGGTTTTTGGAAGCGCGTTTGTATTCGTTTTATTAACCACCTGATAAGAAATATGACTAAAATAGCATATACCAGGTCTCCAAAAGAAAAAGGAAGTATTCCCAACGACCATCTCATAATTTTGGATAGAAATGGATAAATTCCGCGACTATACCAACTTTCTACAAAAAGTTCGTGACCTTTTAAAAGATTGATTATTATAATCTGAAAAGGCAATAGGATGGCGAGTAGTATTTGAGGCTTATTTTTCACACTCCCAAAAATAGGATTTTAATTGTAAAATTTTAATCTCATAAATAGTATATTATCTATTGCCGGTATGTGCTATGCGGAATTTTGATTCTTAGTCAAGATTATAGAATTTTGAAATAACTATTTTTCAGCATAAAATAGCTAAAAATGGCTTTTGAGAATAGCTTATTTATTTTTCCCTTCAAATTAAGATAGAATTATAGTTCTTCTCTTTAATTCTCAATTAAATAGCGTTAATTTTGAAAATACATCAAAAAATAGAACAATGAATGATGAGATAAGGGATTTACAACCCAAAGCGCTATGGAGTAATTTTGCAGATTTAAATGCAGTTCCAAGAGCTTCAAAAAAAGAAGAAAGGGTAATAGAATTTATTAAAGATTTCGGCGAAAATTTAGGCTTAGAAACGCTGGTTGATGAAACCGGAAATGTAGTGATTCGTAAAGCTGCTACTCAAGGTTTTGAAGATCGCAAGATGGTGGTGTTACAGTCTCATTTAGATATGGTGCATCAAAAAAATAATGATACAAATTTTGATTTTGATACGCAGGGAATCAAAATGCATGTTGATGGTGATTGGGTAAAGGCCGATGGTACAACCCTAGGAGCTGATAATGGTTTGGGTGTAGCTACGATCATGGCTATTTTGGAAAGCGAATATATAGCCCATCCAGCTATTGAAGCACTTTTTACTATAGACGAAGAAACCGGAATGACAGGTGCTAAAGGTTTATCACCAGAGTTGTTGAAAGGAGATATTTTACTGAATCTGGATACTGAAGAGGATAATGAAATTGGTATAGGATGTGCCGGAGGTGTAGATATTACTGCTTTGCGTGAATATGAACAAGAAAACAACCCAGAAAACTCTGTAGGATATAAAATAGTTGTTAAAGGATTGCAAGGTGGCCATTCTGGTATGGATATCATAAAAGGTTTGGCCAATGCCAATAAATTAATGGCAAGATTGTTATATACTGCTTATCGTGATTTTGGGTTAAGAATTTCTAAATTACAAGGTGGTGGTTTAAGAAATGCAATTCCTCGGGAAAGTGAAGCTCTTGTAGTGGTCGATAAAGAAGATACTAATGTATTTGTACAGCAAATGTTAGTATGGATTGGAGAAATTAAAAAAGAATATGCCAGTCTTGAACCTAATATGGATATTAGTATTTCTGAAGCTGAGGTTAGCGGTGATGTAATGAAGGTAGAAGATCAAATGGAAATTATTAAAGCTGTCGCTTCCGCACATAATGGTGTTTATAGAATGAGTCCTGATATTGAAGGTTTAGTTGAAGCCTCTAACAATATCGCCAATGTTGTTGTAGCTAATGGGAAAGCGAAAGTAAAATGTCTTACCAGATCCTCTGTAGAGTCTGTTAAGAGCGACCTTGCACATAGTCTTCAGGCAAGTTTTGAATTAGCAAAATTCAAGGTGAAGCAATCTGGAGAATATCCAGGTTGGGCACCAAATCCAAATTCTGAAATTCTTAAAGTTTTAGATGAAATTTATCAAAAGCAGAACGGTGAGAAAGCCGATATTGCAGCTTGCCATGCAGGATTAGAGTGTGGAATTATTGGAAATCACTATCCTGAGATGGATATGATTTCTTTTGGGCCAACCATTAGAGGAGCGCACTCACCAGATGAAAGAGCAAGTATTTCTTCGACTCAAAAATTCTGGGATTTCACCTTAGAAGTTTTAAAGAATATTCCGAAGAAATAAAATAAATCTAAAAATAAAAAAAATCCTGCCAATTGGCAGGATTTTTTTGTTTTATCAGTTGAATTATTAGTCTTTAATCTCAACTAGTTCTACGACAAAAATTAAATCGGTGTTAGGTTCGATTGGTCGTTTACCACGCTCACCGTAAGCAAGATGACTAGGAATGTATAATATTGCTTTATCGCCAACTTTCATTTGCATTATTCCCTCTTTAAATCCTGCAATCATTGGGGAATCTGGGCCATACTTAAGGCTTAAAGGTGCGTAACCACCCTGCATACTTCGCATTTCGTTGAAAATATCAAACTTTTTTGCTATATCTTCTTTGCTAGTGTCAAAAATACCACCATCCAAAAAGTAACCTTCATAATCTACACCTACTTGTTGTCCTATTTTAGGTTTTGGACCGTTCCCTTCTTTCAAAATATAAATTCCTAAACCACTTTCTAGTGTTTTAGCTTCTTCGCGATATTTATCGAACATCGCTTTATTTTCCTTTTTAGTTTCTTCAAGTTTTCTTGCTTCCTCTTCTTCAGCTTGTTTTATTTTTTCAAGCTCTTCTTTAAAAACTTCAGGTGCATCAAACTTTCTGGCAGCTTTTCCTTTTCGTATAATTTCAACAGTATTAATAGTGACATCTTTTACCGGGCGGTCTCTTGGATCTGTCTCTACTTTTCCTATTGCATCTACTACATCTTGCCCTTTAACTACTTTCCCGAAAACAGTATGTCTTCCATCTAAATTTGGAGTAGGTACAAGCGTTATAAAAAACTGGCTGCCATTGGTTCCTGGGCCAGCGTTGGCCATAGAAAGTATTCCTTTAGAATCGTGGCTTAAGCTATCGATAGTTTCGTCTGGAAAACGATAACCCGGGCCGCCACGTCCTGTACCGGTAGGATCACCTCCCTGAATCATAAAACCATCAATAATTCTATGGAAAATAAGTCCGTCGTAAAAATTTTTATCTTTGTAGGTACTATCTACCATTGTGCTGTTTCCTTCGGCTAGAGAGACAAAACTAGCAACAGTAATAGGAGTTTGGTCATAATATAATTCGGCTACAATGGGACCCATTGAGGTGTCGAATTTGGCATACATACCATCTTCTAAATCTGGGTAATCTTCCTTACAGGCTGTAAAAACCAGTACAATAGCGCTTAAAACTAAAAGGCTAAATTTCTTCATTTTAATAATTTTAATTTTAGAGGTAAATGTAATTAAGATTTTTAATTTATAGAGTCTTGATCTATAATAGAATGTAATGTTACAGTAGTTTTAATAGGTATATTGATGCCTATTTTATTTTTATCTCCATAGTATCCAAAAGCTTTGTAAGACGGGAATAAAAAGGTGACCGTTTCGCCTGCTTTCATTAATTTGATACCATCTCTTAAGCCACTAAATAATTTTTCCTGATCTACTGCGTACTCCTTGGTAGGTTTTTCTCCTTTTTCATAAATCATCTGGTTATCCAGCGTACTTATGTAATAATCAAAATTCACTACGTCCCCAAATTCAGGTCGAATAGAGGAAACTGAATCCATTACCTTTTCATTATAAAAGTACCAGAATCCGCTGGTGCTTGCGATATAGTTTTTGGTGCTATCTTGTGCAATTATTTTTTTAATTTTAGATTCTTCTTCTGCCAACAATTTTTTGTTGTACGCAACAGATTCGTTTATATAGCTCCCTGAATTCTGACTCACAGGATAACGTGCTTCTGGAGATTTACAGGAAATCACTGCGGAAATAATTAAAAAAATAAAGAATAATTTTTTCATGCCTGAAGTTGTTCTTTATAATCTGGAAGCAAACTATTAAATTTAACGATGGTGTCATTCATATTTTCGTCGCTTCTGCCGCCGGCCGCGTTGTTATGTCCACCACCATTAAAATGAGTTCTGGCAAATGTATTTACCGAAAAATTACCTTTAGATCTGAATGATATTTTAATAATTCCTTCCTGTTTATTTTCTATAAAAATAGCTGCAAAAATAATTCCATCTAAAGATAAACCGTAATTAACAAAGCCTTCTGTATCACCTTTTCTAAAATTATTGGCATCTAACTCTTCCTGGCTCATGGTTATATAGGCCGTTCTGTACTGTCGGTTAACTTTTAAATTATTAAGTGCGACACCTAATAATTGCAGGCGGCTTTCAGAATTTGTATCAAATACATCTTGATGGATATCACTGTTTTTTGCGCCCTTATCAATAAGATCGGCTATTACGCGATGAGTGGTTGCACTGGTACTGCTAAATCTAAAAGATCCTGTATCTGTCATAATACCGGTGTACAAACAACTGGCAATCTGTGGAGTGATCTTATTTTTAGCGCGCAGTTTATCTATAAAATGATAGACCATCTCGCAGGTAGAACTCATTTTAGGATTACTATAGGTATAATCGGCATAAGTTGCAGGTTCCTGATGGTGGTCGATCATTATAAACGTTGCCTTACTGGCCTCTAATGCTTGTTGCATATCACCACAACGGGAAAGGTCATTAAAATCCAACGTGAAAATAATTTCAGCGTCCTCGATAATGCTGTTGGCATCAGCTGTATTTTCTTCGTAAATTATAACCTCATCATTGCCCGGTAACCATTTTAAAAAAATTGGATACTCGTTAGGAGCGATAACTTTAGCATTATGCCCCTTTTCTTTTAAGAAATGCATTAAAGCCAGGGTGCTTCCTATAGCATCACCATCGGGTCCTTTGTGCGGAACAATAACTATATTATTAGCTCTGGACAACTCCGCCGTAATCTCTAAAATATTTTGTTCTATCATAAGAATTGTAAATATACAATTTAATCCTCTTTAAGAATCTTCATTCTTCCTGTTCCAATTGCAATACTCTTTTTTGCTATACAATTTAAGTATGAAGCTTTTTGCAAGTGAAAGAACAAAAATGCTTAAAATTTTGCGATTTTCAATTGATTAATTGTATTGAAGGAAAATCACCCGTTTATTTTCAGTATCAATTCATATATTTTGACTAGTTCAATTTTCAATCGATTTCAAAATTTTTGAAAAGGATTTACTGTGATTTTCAATTTATTGATTGATGGTTGCTTCGTCGATTAATAACTCTAATCATTGTAATTCATTAGTTTTTTACTGAAAATCAGTTATTTGTTTGTTGATGGTTGAATGCTGAAATTTCATTTTCAACAAAATTTCAACTCTATTTTTAGAAAGTTGATATAAAGTTTTAATAACCTTGTATTTGCAGGAGAATTGGTTACTTTTGCTGAAAATTTAAATAAAAGAAAATGGCAGGAAACAGAACTTTCACCATGCTTAAGCCTGATGCTGTAGAAAAAGGGCATATTGGTGCAATTTTAGATCAGATCAATGCTTCAGGTTTTAGAATCGTAGCCATGAAGTTAACGCAAATGACGAAGGCAGATGCAGAGACTTTTTACGCGGTTCATAAAGAACGTCCGTTCTTTGGAGAATTGGTAGAATTTATGACAAGAGGACCAATAGTTGCTGCAATCCTAGAAAAAGAAAATGCAGTAGAAGATTTTAGAACTTTAATTGGTGCTACAAATCCTGAGGATGCTGCTGAAGGAACTATTAGAAAAAAATATGCTTCTTCTGTAGGAGAAAATGCAGTTCACGGTAGTGATAGCGACGAGAACGCTGCTATCGAGGGGTCTTTTCATTTTGCAGGAAGAGAAATGTTCTAAGAACTTTTTGACTATAAATAAAAAAGCTATCCAATTTGGATAGCTTTTTTTTATGTTTCTTTTTGAAAGTACTATTACCGAAGCACCAACTTTTCGATTAATTTTTTCCCCAACTCTTCATTAAGCATTTTTACGATTTTTTCTTTTCCGTAGCTTAATTCTTCTCGCAATACCGAAGAGCTTAGCTGTACAAATAATGTAGTGTCTTGGAGTTTGATCGCCGTGGTATATTTCTGGATTGCCGGTCCCATTTGTTTATTCCATGCATCGCGAACATGAACTTTGTCTAATCCTTTTTCCAGATTATTTTTTTCTACAAAATCTTTTAGAACGTCGCCTATACTTAGATTTTCGTTATTTCTCTTCATTGGTTTCGATACTTATTGGGGTGTATTTTTTATAGTGATAGATTTTATCCTGGTCGTTTTTTATTACCAATTGATCGTTAGAAGCATTTAGCACCGTTTCTTTCCAGCTATCGTAAGATGTTTTGTAATAAATTCTAAGACTATCTTCTTCAATTTTTAACTCTAATTTTTCTGCGGAATTACTGGTCTTAAACGAACCATCCATTTGAGGTCGAACCTTTGTGCGTTGTCCTGTTCTACCTTCAATTTCTAAGTAATCTACATTTTGATTTACCTTATAGGTGATCGTAGAATCTTCACTAACTTTCACTTTGTCAATTTCCCAATAGCCTTCTAGATATTGTATTTGCTCCTTAGGATTTTGCTTACTACAACTTAAAAGAAATAAACTGAATACAAAAAAGATGAGTCCTCTATTTTTCACAATTTGAAGATTTTATAGGTTTGATTACTTTCTTTTACGACTTTCTCGGTTCTATCGGCGTGGGTATCGCTTATAAAAATTTGTCCTAATTGATTGGTTGCCACCAAAGCCACAATGTGAGCTACACGTTGTTCGTCTAATTTGTCAAAGATATCATCTAATAATAAGATTGGATTAACCCCGCTTATTTTTTTTATAAAATCGAATTGTGCCAACTTGAGAGCGACTAAAAACGATTTTTGCTGTCCTTGCGAACCAAATTTTTTAATAGGATGACCTTCAATTTCAAAGCTTAGATCATCTTTATGCGTTCCTACGCTGGTATATTGCAATACCATATCTTTTTGAAGTTGATCTTCCAGAAGTTGAGAAAGTGATTTCTCGGAAAGCTGACTTTTATACTGAATACTTACCGGTTCTTGATTATTGGTAATGTCTGCATATCTTTTATTGAAGATTGGCACAAATTCATCTAAAAAATCTAAACGTTTTTTATGCAATTTTGTGCCCAAATCATTAAGCTGCAGATTATAAACTTCTAAGGTTTCCCGATCAAAAGTATGGTTAGCAGCAAAATATTTTAAGAGTGAATTTCGCTGCGATACAACTTTGCTGTAATTTATCAAGTTGTTAAGATAGATGTTGTCACTTTGCGAGATCACACCATCCATAAACTTTCTGCGCGTTTCACTACCTTCTATTATAAGGTCGCGATCTGCCGGAGAAATAATCACTGCCGGTATAAAACCAATATGCTCACTTACTTTTTCGTAAGGCTTTTGGTTTCTTTTTATAACTTTTTTTTGTCCGCGCTTTGCGCTCACCAATATTTGTTCGTCTTGATTGTTTTTTTCAAAAGTTCCATCGACTACAAAAAAATCGGCATCGTGATTTATATTCTGACTTGTAATTGGATTAAAATAACTTTTTCCAAAAGCAAGATGATAAATACTGTCTAAAACATTCGTTTTGCCCACACCGTTATGTCCCACCATGCAGTTAATTTTAGGGTCAAAATCAAAAGAAGTAGATTCCAGATTCTTGTAATTTAAAATAGATAGGTGTTTTAAATGCATAAAGTGTTGGAATTCAGTATTTTTAAGCTTTTGGGTTTTAGGTTGCGTATCCAAAGCGAAAGAGCTGAAAATATTGAAAAAATACAAATAAATTCCCTTTTAATTTTCACAAAATATTATATTTTTGCCACGCATTAAAAATATCTTATGGCAACTTATAAGAAAAGAGGATATAAATCACCAAAGGAGAAAATCCAGGACGTTGAAGAAGGAAATGAAAACGAGTATGTAGATGGAGAATCTACTACCGAAGAAGTTTTTAACACTTTAGATGAAGGCGCTAGCCGTACAGAAACATGGGTAGCTGAAAACCAAAAATATATTTATATAGTTTTAGGTGTTGTTATCGTAGCTGTTCTTGGTTACCTTGGTTATGAACAATGGATACAAGAGCCTAAGAAAGCTGAAGCCGCTAACGAGATGGCACAGGCACAAAATTATATGCAGGCAGCTATGAGTGCAGGAGCTTCTGAAAGTGATTCACTTTATAATCTTGCTTTAAACGGAGGTGAAGGTAAATACGGTTTTCTTGATATTATCGATAACTACGGTGGAACGCCAAGTGCTAATATCGCTTCTTATAATGCTGGTTTCGCTTATCTTTATACAGGTAAATATCAGGAAGCTATAGAGCATCTAGAAGATTTTAGTAGTGATGACGAAGTTCTTGCTCCACTTGCAACTGGTGGTATTGGTGATGCATTTATGCAATTAGATCAGCCAGAAGAAGCTTTGGATTATTATGTGAAAGCTGCTAATATGAGATCTAATAGCTTTACGACGCCTAAATTTTTATTGAAAGCAGCTGTTACGGCATTAGAATTAGGAAATGCTGAAGATGCTTTAGAATATCTGAATAAATTGGAAAATGAATATCCAGAGTCTACAGAGGCAGAGCAAGCTCCAGTCTTTAAAGGTCAGGCTCAGGCAACGAAGTAAATACATATATGGCAACCGAAGGAAATAATCTATCGGAATACGATAAATCTACAATCCCAAACGCGAAAGAATTTCGGTTTGGGATTGTTGTTTCAGAATGGAATGAAAAAGTAACTGAAGGTTTATTTCAGGGAGCTTTTGAAACATTAAAAGAACATGGTGTACTAGAAAAGAAAATAGTTCGCTGGAATGTACCAGGAAGTTTCGAATTAACTTATGGCTGTAAGAAAATGCAGGAAACTTATGATATGCTGGATGGTATTATTGCAATTGGTAGCGTGATCCAGGGAGAAACAAAGCATTTCGATTTTGTGTGCCAAGGCGTTTCAAACGGTATTACCCAGTTAAATGTGAATAGTGATACGCCTGTAATTTTCTGTGTACTTACAGATAATAATATGCAACAAGCGCTAGATCGTTCTGGTGGAAAGCATGGTAACAAAGGAACCGAAGCTGCCATAGCTGCCATAAAAATGGCACAATTAAGAAAAGAAGCCAGATTTTAATAATCTTAGGTAGCGCAAAATTATAATCTAAATGCCGCTTTTAAAGCGGCATTATTATTGCTTTTCTATATTTCACAAAAGAGCTCTTCTATTTTAGAAAGCTTTTGATTAAATTTGATGTACCACAGTTAAAGCAATAATTTTGAGAGTCAATTTTTTAAAAACAAAAAAAAATACCCGCTACAACTACACACCTCGTTACTATCAGGGTAAAAAAGTGGGTAATATTTACGATTTTGATTCGAAATTTAATAAATATAGAGAGATCACAAATGATATCGATTTTGGCGCACAATGGTCTAGAGACCGAGAATCTAGCCGAAATCGAGGCAATCGTGAAATTAACCGACGTGTAATTTACGTTGCTTTAATTCTCATATTTATTTTTTTATGGATTATAGATTTTGATTTGTCTATCTTCTCGAATCCTCGTTAAATGAGTGATATAATACAACTTTTACCAGATCACGTTGCCAATCAAATAGCAGCGGGAGAGGTAGTACAGCGACCAGCTTCTGTTATTAAAGAATTGCTGGAGAACGCTATAGATGCTCATGCGCAAAATATTCAGGTTGTAATAAAAGACGCAGGTAAAACCCTAATTCAGGTAGTGGATGATGGTGGTGGAATGAGCCTTACCGATGCTCGTATGTGTTTTGAGAGACATGCAACTTCCAAAATTAAATCTGCTGAAGATCTTTTTAGTTTAAATACTAAAGGATTTAGGGGCGAAGCTTTAGCCTCGATTGCAGCAATTGCACACGTAGAACTTAAAACCAAACCAGAAGACGAAGAAGTTGGAACTTGCATTAAAATTGAAGGAAGCAAAGTAACTTCTCAAGAACCTTGTGTGACACCTAAGGGAACTTCGCTATGTGTAAAGAATCTTTTTTATAATATTCCTGCACGAAGAAATTTTTTAAAATCTGATGCGGTGGAATTACGCCATATTATTGACGAATTTCAACGTGTTGCAATGGCACATCCTTCTATTTCATTTTCTCTTTTTCATAATGGAGCGGAACTTTTTCAGTTGCCATCAACTAATCACAGGCAGCGAATAACAAATATATTTGGCGCTAAGACCAATGAAAAATTGGTCCCGGTAGAGGAGGATACTGAAATTGTAAAAATTTCAGGTTTTGTTGGTAAACCGGAATTTGCTAAGCGGAGTAGGGGTGAACAGTTCTTCTTTGTTAATAATAGATTTATAAAGAGCCCATATCTTAACCATGCAGTTTCTGCGGCATTTGAAGGTTTACTGAAAGAAAAAACCTATCCCAGCTATTTTCTTTATTTGGATGTAAATCCTAAAAGTATTGATATAAATATACATCCAACAAAGACTGAAATTAAGTTTGATGATGAGCATGCGCTTTATGCGATGCTAAGGAGTGCTATAAAACATAGTTTGGGGCAGTTTAGCGTAGCTCCGGTGTTGGATTTTGATCGCGATGCAAACTTAGATACGCCCTATGATTATAAAAACAAACAAGCTGAAGTTCCTAAGATTGAAGTAGATCGCAATTTTAATCCTTTCGAAAATGAATTTAATACGGCTTCAATACGATCAGGAAAAAATACTAGTTTCAAAAGAGAGTCTAGACAATCCTGGGAGAGCTTATATTCAGGATTAGATACAGGTACAGAACCTGATCAAAATCATTTTAATCAGGTTGAATTTGAAAGCGAAGAAGTCACTGGAAAACTGTTCGACGAAAATCATTCAGAACCGGAGGCAGGTACTTTTCAACTTCAGAAGAAATATATAGTTTCTACTTTAAAAAGCGGAATTTTAGTTATCGATCAAAACCGCGCTCATACTAGAATACTTTACGAAGAGCTTTTAAAAAATATTACGATCGCTGCTGCTGTAAGTCAACAGCTACTGTTTCCTTTAGAATTGCAATTTAATACGCATGAAATTGAAATGCTGAAAGAAATTAAGGAATCTTTAGAACAAACTGGTTTTATTTTTTCTAATATTGACAGCGAAATCGTAGAGATTACAGGCATACCCACCTTAATAAGTGAAAGCGAAGTGGGGATGTTACTAGAACAGTTATTGTCTGACTTTGAAAATGAAGTGCCCGATAATGGATTTTCACAAACCGATTTGCTGGCAAAATCCTTAGCAAAAGGTATGGCGGTTAAATCGGGTACGTTATTAAATAGTACAGAACAACAGCATATTGTAAATCGATTGTTTGCGTGTAAAGAACCAGGTGTTAGTCCTTTTAACAGATCTGTGTTTGTTACGTTAACTGTTGATGAATTGGATAAAAAGTTTACCTAAATGGGAAGAATTTCAGAATCTGTAAAAGTAATCTTAGTTGCTAATATTTTATTTTTTATAGGCAGCCAGCTTATTGGTGAAAAAGCTTACGAGTTATTTGCCCTATGGTTTCCTGAAAATCAAAATTTTCATTTTTGGCAAATTATAACGCATATGTTTATGCATGGCGGGATATCTCACATATTTTTCAATATGTTTGGTCTTTATATCTTTGGGAGTTTCTTGGAGCAAAGCATCGGTCAAAATCGATTTTTATTCCTTTATTTTTCAGCAGGGTTAGGAGCTGCAGGACTTCAGATTTTATTTGCCTATCTCGACTTTAATTCGGCCTACAATGCGCTAATTGAAAATGGTGCTACCGTAGCTCAGATTAACGATTTACTCAATCAATTTGATGGGAAAGCCTATGGAATGATGTATAACGGAGGCAATGCATTGGTAAACGATTTGGCGAGTTCTTTTATGGTTCCTATGGTTGGTGCATCGGGAGCAATTTTTGGTGTTATGGCAGCTTTTGCAGTTATTTTTCCCAATTTGCCATTATACATCATGTTTATCCCAGTTCCCATAAAAGCAAAATACTTAATTGGCGGATATTTTCTTTTAAATGTTTACTCGGCAGTTACTGGTCAAACTTTGTTTGGTCCTTCCAATACGGCTTATTGGGCTCATATAGGTGGTGCAATCATTGGATTTATCACAATGTGGTACTGGAAGAAAAATCAGTTCAACCAAAACCGATGGGATTAAATGAAAACATCTGATAAGATAAGGTATAAAATAAATACAGCTTCGGTTACAGAAAAGCTTATTGCTGCAAATGTGATTGCATTTCTATTATTTGGATTATTAAATACCATCTTCACATTATTTAATATTCCTGGCTTCCAATCTTTTTATAATTGGTTTGTTTTGCCATCAGATCCGGCTGAGTTTATTCTAAAGCCTTGGACTATTATAACTTATTCTTTTCTGCATGGTGGTATTTGGCATTTACTATCCAATATGTTGATCCTGTATTTTTCAGGAATGTATTTTTTAAACTTTTTTAGTCCTAAAAGATTGCTCAATTATTATTTTTTAGGAGTGCTTATTGGAGCGTTAGTTTTTATGCTGAGTTATAATTTGTTTCCTGCATTTGCTGGTGGTAAATCTTATTTGGTTGGCGCTTCTGCGGGAGTAATGGCTGTTCTTATTGGCGTGGCTACGCAAGCTCCCAATATGTATATTAGATTAATGATTATAGGAAATATTAAATTTTGGTGGTTAGCTGCTTTCCTTGTCGCTCTGGATGTGATACAAATTCCTATGGGAAATGCAGGCGGACATTTAGCTCATTTGGGTGGAGCTGCATTAGGTTATCTTTATACCACGCAGTTGCATAAAGGAAATGATATTGGTGCGTGGTGGGAAAACATTATGGATGCAGTAGCAAGTTTGTTTAAAAAGAAAGAGAAGAAAGCTCGGATGAAGACTGTTCATAAGAATGTCAGCAAAAAAAAGTCAGCAACTTCAAATTCTTCTAGACATAAATCTAATACGATGTCCAAGTCTGAAAAGCAGCAGGAAATTGATGCTATTTTGGATAAGATAAGTAAAAGCGGATACGAAAGTTTAACAAAAGCCGAAAAAGACTTTCTCTTTCAGGCCGGCAAAGATGATTAAATGAAGAAATTATCATGGTTTGATAAGTTTATTTTTTTTCTAAATTCTTTATTAGCTATTGGGCTTATTATAGCCTATTTTTTACCCTATATTCCACCTAAAAGTTATCCTTTAATTTCGGTTTTAACGCTGGGTGTTCCTATTTTAATAATGGCTAATTTAGTTTTCTTTCTATATTGGTTAATAAGGATGAAAAGGCAAATGCTGCTATCGCTAATAATTATGATAGTAGGTTTTGGCTTTGCTTCTAAGTTTTATCAATGGCCTTATAAAGAGAATAACCCCACGGGTGATTACTCTATAATGAATTATAATGTTCGCATGTTTAACAAGTCTAAATGGACAGATGAAGAAAATATTACCGAAAAAATTAATGCCGTAATTGAAGAAAAAAATCCTGACATATTAACTATCGAAGAGTATTACAAAAATGAATATTTAGAAGCAAAATATCCTTATCAATTTATAAAATATCGAACTGATAATTCTTCATTTGGTCAGGCTATATTTTCTAAATTTCCTTTACTTTCTAAAGAATCTATAGATTTTAATGTTGACGATTTTACAGGAGAAAATAATAATGCTATATTTTCTGATGTCGTAATTGATAAGGATACTGTAAGACTTTATAATATTCATTTTCAGAGTTTAAAAGTAACAGAAGATATTCAGGATGTTAATAATTTGAAGCATAAACAGGAATCTAAAAAAGTAGTCAAAAACATTTCAGGTGGATTTGTTCGTCAACAAAGACAGGCAGAAAGAGTTGAACGATCTTTTAAAGATGTTCGTTATCCTATAATCATTAGTGGAGATTTCAATAACACTGCTTTTTCACATACGTATGCTCATGTGAGAAATGGTCGTTTTCAAGATTCTTATGTAAAAAAAGGAGGTGGGTTTAGTAGTACTTATAATTTAAACTACTTCCCATTAAGAATCGATTTTCATCTTTTGGATACTGTTTTTGAAATTAAATCTTATGAAAGAATCAAAGTGCCATATTCAGATCATTATCCAATATTAACAACATTTTCTTTCAAAAATTAATGTCGGGCAATTTCTGATTTTCAAGAAATTCCAAGCTCTGCGGACCAAGATTGAAAATTAAATCTAGAATACTGAGGTTATTTATAAAACCATGTTTTGGTTCAAATACCTGGGCGTAGCGTTGCGATTCAAAATTAAAGTTTTTCTTAGCTGTGATGAGATGTCTGCCGTTATCCATTTCCTTCGGATTACTAAAATATTCTTTAGTTTTAATAATTTCAGGTTCAATCCCTAGAGCGTCAAAAGCAAAATTTTGACAGTGATAATTAAACTCCATTAAATAATCATATCTATTTTCATATAATGGAAGTAGTTCGTCTTCGTAAAATTCAAAGAAAGGAGAGGTTTGATATGACGCTTTAAGTGCACGCCAGTGTTGCTTTTGCCATTCGAAAGAATTATCAATTAAAACTTTTTTATAACTCTGATGGTCGTTTGATTGATTCTTCTCGATAGACGTTCTATGTTTTATCGGAATATTTAGTAACAATTTTCCATTGGCATCGTAAATGTACATTCGATTGCGATACGTTTGCTTTTGATAATTATCTTCATTTTCAAAGATAATATTCTCGTATTGAGAAATTACGGCATATTGGGAAACCGGCCCAAAATAGGCCGGATGTATTAGAACAGTACTCATTTTTTAAGAATCTGAGTTTCTACGTTTTTTAAAGTAATTAAAAGCCACTATTATTAATACTAAAATTAAGAAATAGGGTAGATAGGAAACAGGAGTGCCATTACCTTTAACGGTTGTAAACATGCGATCCCAGCGTATGCCATCTAAAAATCCAGAGGCATATTTGTCTTTACTAAACCAAATAAATACTGGTTTACCTACTACGTGATTATAAGGAACATAACCCCAACTGCGGCTATCTTCACTATTGTGACGATTGTCGCCCATCATCCAGTAATAATCTTGCTTAAAAGTATACGAATCGAATGGCTGCCCGTTTAAAAGAATTTGAGTGCCATTTTGTGTAATAGTATTTTTTAATCCCATTTCGGTTCCTTCGTAAACCTCGATAATTCTGCGATAAAATGGTAACGACTCTGGGGTTATCTCTACGGTTTTTCCTTCCTCTGGAATATAAATTGGGCCAAAATAATCCAGGTTATATCTTCTTTTTTTATCGTTCGGAAAAAGGCTAGCCGATTTTTGATCTTCAGGATATACTCGTCTTTCGAGTGTCTTTATAAATGGATTATTTCTTAATCTCTCGGCCGATTCTTCAGATAAAGCAGATATTCCAAATTCGTTGGTGTTTGGATTAAACCCAAAACCATCGGTTACATCGTACATTTTGTACATGTACTGCGGTGTTAATTGATGTCCATCTGTTGTTCCGGTATACGAATATTGTGGCTTAGCCCTTTCTGAAAGTTCAAGTTGCTCTCCGTTTATAAATACTTTTCCTTCAATTATTTCTAAAGAATCACCTGCGGTAGCAACACAACGTTTTACATAGTTTGATTTTTTATCAATCGGTTTGTAATAATATTTACCATCACCATATTGCTGAAAAGCATTAACAGTATCTACAGGCCAGTTAAATACTACAATATCGTTCTTCTTAACCTCTTCGAAACCTGGTAATCTTAGATAAGGTATTTGTGGCTCGGTTGCGTAAGATTTTACTCCTAATACAGGAATAGTATCATGAACCATAGGGAACGCGATAGGCGTTTGCGGCACTCGTGCTCCATAATGAAATTTGCTTACAAAAAGATAATCACCAACTAACAGCGTTTTTTCTAGAGAAGAAGTAGGAATAGTAAAGGGCTGCATAAAATAGCCATGTACAATAGTGGCTGCAACGACAGCGAACAAAATAGAGCTCACCCATTCTCCTATAGTTGTTCGTGGTTTTAAATCTCTGTCGTGGATGTAAGTAACCTCTTGTGTATAGTTAATATAATAAATATAGAAACCAAGTGTAAATATAGCTAAAAACGTATCAGTTACACTGTTTTTTCCGAAGCTCCTTAGCGTTTCAACCCAAATTACGGGAAACATAATAAGGTTTACGATAGGTATAAAAAGCAAAATCACCCACCACCAAGGACGGTTGATTATTTTCATTAGGATTACAGCATTATAAACTGGTATTAATGCTTCCCAGGATTGTCTTCCTGCTTTTTGATACAACTTCCAGGTTCCGGCGAAATGTATCACCTGTACAACCAAAAAGAAAATAAACCACTCTGTAAATGTCATATTTTAATATTTCCCTGTTAGTCTAACTCTAACGTAATTTGTTACGATAAAAGCCAGTTTATAGTATTGGACTAATTGTTAATTTATTTATTATAGTAAAGTAGAAAGTACATCTTTCATGCTGTATTCTCCTTTTCTATCCTTAATCCATTCAGCTGCGATCACTGCTCCCTTTGCAAATCCTTCACGAGAATGTGCTGTATGGATAATTTCAATATCGTCAATTTTTGAAGTGTAACTTACGGTATGAGTTCCAGGGATATCATCAATTCGTTTCGCGAGAATTGGAATTTCATTTTCTTTGGCAGATTCTAAACTCCAATTTTCTTTTCTGTCGTTGGTCTCAATAATGTGATTGGCCAGACTAATTGCAGTTCCGCTTGGAGCGTCTAATTTTTTAGTATGGTGTATTTCTTCAATTTCGACACCATATTCATCTAAATTCTTCATTAAGGAGGCCAATTTCTTATTTAATTCAAAGAAAATATTAACTCCTAAAGAAAAATTACTTGCGTAAATAAATCCCGATTTATGTTCGTTACAAATTTCAACAGCTTTATCATATTTATCTAACCAGCCTGTTGTTCCTGATACCACAGGAATACCTGCTTTAAAGCAACTGGTAATGTTGTTGAAAGCGGCATCTGGAATGCTAAAATCGATAGCCACATCGATATCCATTTCTGCCAGACTATAATTTTCTATATCTTCATCGATTTTCACTACAATTTCATGTCCACGATCTAAAGCAATACTTTCTATTGCCTTTCCCATTCTTCCGTATCCTAATAGTGCTATTTTCATGCTTAAAATTTATAATTCAAAGAAAAACCATAATTAGACTTTCCGGTGAATTCATCGAGTTTATAATTCGGTTTAAAACTTAAGTCTTCATTTACATTAAACTGCTGTAAGTGTGCGCTTACATTGGCATCAATAATATTAAGAGCATAAAGCCCTACAGCAAATAATAGTGAGAGCTCTTTGTTTCTCTGATATAATTCTTGTGCATTCCTTAAGCCCTCATCTGAAATTCTTCCAGCAAATTCGTCTTCTTTTCCTGCTAATCGTTGTTTGTAAGCTGTCCTATAACGATTATATTGTTTGTTATTATCTATGTATAAATAAACAGGAATTCCTATTGCAGCATAAGCTATAGGAACTTTCCAGATTTGACCATTATAAATTTGGCCTAAACCTGGAAGTATTGCAGAATAGAAAGCCGCTTTTGCAGGAGCAAGGGCATTATAAGGTTTGTAATCCTTTTCTCTTTCAAAATTTTTAGATTCTGAAATAGGTTGTATAGTCCTGGAATTTTCTACGGAAAGTGAATCCTGCTGAGCACTAAGTTGAACTGTGAACAATAGCAGGAAAATTATGAAAAATAGCTGCTTACTCTTCACTCTGAATTAGTTTTTTGATTCGGTTAAATTCTTCTTCCGAAGAGAAAGGAATAGTAAGTTTACCTTTTCCGTTTTTCTGTACTTTTACATCTACCTTCGTGCCCAAATATTCTGTAAATTCTTTGATACTTCGTTTATAGACTACCGGTACCGCGGTTTTAGCCGTAGTTTTACTTTGAGGACCATTTTTGGCTTCTTTTACCAATTTTTCAGTATCTCTGACAGATAAAGACTTCTGAATAATTTTTTCGTAAATATCCAGTTGTTTTTGGTGATCATCTAAATTAATTAAAGCACGACCATGCCCCATACCTAAAAAACCATCACGCATCCCCGTTTGGATTATAGGATCTAATTTTAATAATCTTAAGTAATTGGCTATGGTCGATCGGTTTTTACCTACACGATCGCTTAGCTGTTCTTGGGTTAAACTAATTTCATCGATTAGGCGTTGATAAGAAAGTGCAATTTCAATTGGATCTAAATCCTGTCTTTGGATATTTTCCACCAAAGCCATTTCTAGACTTTCCTGGTCGTTTGCAATCCTAATGTAAGCCGGGATAGTTTCTAGGCCTATTAATTTTGAAGCGCGATAACGACGCTCACCAGAAACTAATTGGTATTTATCAAATTCTAGTTTTCTTACCGTAATTGGCTGGATTACACCAAGCTCTTTTATAGAACTTCCCAGTTCACGTAAGGCATCTTCGTTAAAACTGGTTCGTGGCTGAAATGGATTTACTTCAATCGAAGACAATTCCAACTCTACTATATTACCTACCAGTTTATCGGCATTCTTATCTTCAGCTGATTGTATATCATTTTGCGGATCTTTCAATAATGCAGAAAGACCTCTACCAAGTGCTTGTTTTTTTGTAGCCTTCGCCATCCTCTAACTATTTTTCTTGATAATTTCGTGCGCCAAACTTAAGTAATTTGTAGCCCCTTTACTAGATGCATCGTAATTTATTATGCTTTCACCGTAACTAGGCGCTTCACTTAAACGTACATTTCGTTGGATGATTGTTTCAAAAACCATTTCATTAAAATGTTTTTGTACTTCTTCTACCACCTGATTGGATAATCTAAGACGGCTATCATACATTGTTAGTAATAAACCTTCTATATCCAGTTTATTGTTGTGAATTTTCTGAACACTTTTTATGGTGTTTAATAATTTACCTAAGCCCTCTAAAGCAAAATATTCGCATTGTATAGGAATGATAACCGAATCTGATGCTGTTAATGCATTTAAAGTTAAAAGACCAAGAGAAGGAGCGCAGTCTATTAATATATAGTCATATTTTTCTTTGAGCGGAGTAATTACCTTTTTAAGCATTGATTCTCTGCTCTCTTGATCTACCAACTCAATTTCAATTGCTACCAGATCTATATGAGCGGGGATCAAATCCAGGTTTGGAGAACTCGTTTCCATAATCGTTTTTTCAGCAGCAATAGAATGTTCCAATAGCTGGTACGTGCCAAGTTCAACCTCTTCAACGTCTATACCTAATCCCGAAGTAGCATTTGCCTGAGGGTCGGCATCTATTAATAATACCTTTTTTTCTAAAACACCAAGAGAAGCAGCAAGATTAACCGAAGTTGTTGTTTTACCTACTCCACCTTTTTGATTGGCAATAGCGATGATTTTACCCATTAATGTGTATCGATTTTTGAAGGTAAAAATACAATTAATTATAGGTTTATAAAATCATTTTGTTAACAGGTTTATTAATAGTTTTAACAATTGCTAATTCCTCATCCTCTTTTTTTATTTTTAATCATCATTTCAAGTTGATCCCACATTTCCTCTGGTATGGCTTCTAGAAGGTTAAATTGCCCCGCACCTTTTAACCATTCACCACCATCGATGGTGATAACTTCTCCATTTACATAAGCGGCAAAATCTGAAACTAAATAAGCAGCAAGATTTGCTAATTCCTGGTGATCACCCACACGTTTTAGGGGCACTTTTTTCGCAAGATCGAATTTGTCTTTTAAATCACCTGGTAAAAGTCTATCCCAGGCACCTTTCGTAGGAAATGGTCCGGGAGCTATTGCGTTACATCGAATTCCGTATTTAGCCCATTCCACGGCCAAAGAGCGTGTCATCGCCAAAACACCAGCTTTTGCTGTGGCGCTCGGGACTACGTAAGCCGAACCTGTCCAGGCATAAGTGGTTACAATGTTAAGGATGGTTTTGTTTTCAGTTTTTTTATCGATCCAATGTTTTCCAAAAGCCAGTGTACAATTTTTACTTCCTTTTAATACAATATCGATTATGGTATCAAACGCATTGGCAGAAAGCCGCTCTGTAGGAGAAATAAAATTACCTGCAGCATTGTTTAGTAATATATCCACTTCTCCAAATTCATCAAGCACCAGGTTTAGCATATGCTCAACTTCTTCATAATTTCTTACATCGCATTGCACCGGTAAACAAATGCCTCCTGTTTCTTTTTCCAGCTCTTGGGCGGTGGTTTGCAATTTCTCTAAATTTCTAGATGAAATAGCAACCTTAGCGCCTAGCTCTAAGAAGTATTTAGTCATCGATTTGCCAAGCCCGCTGCCTCCACCGGTGACTACGATAGTTTTGCCGTTTAAAGCATCATCGCGCAACATTTTTTTAGTATAATCCATAAAATTCGATTTAAATTAAATATAAGGATAAAAATTTATGTTGAGTATTTTATTAAAAGAATGATTACTGCAATTAAAAATGATAATTTTGTAATCATTCATAATTCAATCAATGATTTTAAAATTTCAGAATTCGTTAAATTCATCTTTTTTACTATCAATTATAAGTTTATTTTTTTGCTTTTCTCAACTTCAGGCGCAATCAAAAAAAATTAACCAGGCCGATAGCTTATTACGTATTGGTCAGTTTGAAAAAGCAGCTAAATTCTACGAATTAGAAATAAATTCAACTAAAGATAGCGCACTATTAGCAGCCGCCTATATTGGTTTAGCAAAATCTGAATTAGTAAGATCGAAATTTGATCTTGCGCTGAAGAATTATATTAATGCTGAAAAATTTACTAATAACCGTAATCAACAAAATTTACAGGAAATATACACCGGGATAGGCGTAGTTCACTCTAAGCTTAAAAACTTTGAAAAGGCGGAAGTTTACTTTAAAAAAGCGCTAAATCAAATTACTTCAGAAAATATTTTCGCTCTAAAAGTGTATATCAATTTAGCCGGCCTTTATGTAGAAACTAATAATGCTGAAGCTTTATCCACCTATCAAAAAAGTTTAAAATTAGCTAAGAAACTGAATCGAAAGGATATTCAGGCAGTGGTTTTAAATAATTTAAGCAACTATTATATAGAGCAAAAAAGCTGGGATCTAGCTCGATCTAATGCTAAAGAAAGTTTAGAAATTAGAGAAGAATTACAAATGCAAAATTCTGTAATTTCCTATAATAATTATGGATACGCCCTGGTGCAATTAGGCCAAATAGACGAAGGGATTACTGCCTACAAAAAAGCTTTGCCAAGTGCTTCTCTTCAAGAAAAAGAACGTTTGCTTCTAAATATGATGAACGCTTATAAAGAAGCTGGAAATTATAAAGAATCTCTAGAGTTTTCTCAGCAATACAACGCCGTAAAAGATAGTATTGCGGCCAATCGTTACCGAGAAAAAATAGCAAAAATACAAACGGCTTACGAAACCGAAAAAAATGAAAAGAAAATTGCGCTCTTAGAAACTGAAAACACACACAAAAAGCGTGAATTTCAGCAGTTAATAATTGGCGGGGTT
This sequence comes from Zunongwangia sp. HGR-M22, assembly GCF_027594425.1. Taxonomy (NCBI): domain Bacteria; kingdom Pseudomonadati; phylum Bacteroidota; class Flavobacteriia; order Flavobacteriales; family Flavobacteriaceae; genus Zunongwangia; species Zunongwangia sp. HGR-M22. Next base: position 2,620,980 of record NZ_CP115159.1, on the reverse strand, counting down.
ATTTTGTTGGTTTTATTACTTGTTATTATTCTCTTGTACTTAAAAAACCAAAAGGTTAAGCAGAAGTTGGCAAAATCAAAATTAAAGCAGCAACTATTGCAGGTGCAGTTGAATCCACACTTTTTATTTAACGCTTTGCAACAAATTCAATTCTATATTTTCAATAATGAAAAGGAAAATTCGATGGAATATTTAGCTAATTTTAGTCGATTAATTCGATTGGTATTAGAAACTTCCAGTAGTGAATTTATTGCATTGTCTGAGGAAGTAGAAATGCTGAAAAAGTATTTGTATTTACAACAAAGTGCAGCTTCAAAAACATTCAAATATTTTATAAAACTAAATATTGAAACCGACAGTTCTGAATTACAGATCCCGGTGATGTTACTCCAGCCTTTTGTAGAGAATGCAGTGTTGCATGGCATAAAAGATCATGAAAACGGAGAAATTTATATAAGCTTTGAAGAAGACTTAGCAAGCAAAAAAGTTATTGCTGAAATTAAAGATAATGGAAAAGGTATTCAGCAATCAAAAAAAATAAATTCGCAACGTTTGCATACTTCTATGGGAAGTGCCATTTTAAATGAACGAGTAGAGGAATATAATAAAACACATTCTCGAAAAATAAAGCTACAAATAGAAGAAGTTGAAAAAAGTAATGAGAATCGTGGAACACGAATTATTATAGAAATGCCTTATCGACTTGCTTAAAATTTACTAAATGAAAACACTTATAGTTGAAGATGAAGTCGCCTCTGCATTGATGATGGAGAAAATTTTGAACGATAATTTTCCAGAATTGGAGACTTTAAAGGCTGAAAACTTAAAATTTGCTGCTGAAAAATTTGAAGAAGTTAAACCTAAAATTTTATTACTCGATGTAAATTTACCCGACGGTAATTCTATAGATTTTCTAAAAGAGATTTATAATAAAAACACGCACCAATTTAAAGTAGTTTTTATTACTGCGTTTGCTAAATATGCGGTAGCAGCTTTTCAGTTCAGTGCCTTAGATTTTATTTTGAAGCCATTCACACCTAGCCAATTAATCTCGAGTATAAATAAGGTTTTAGAGAGTTGGCAGGAAGAATCTTATAAGCTAAAATTAGAAACCTTATTGCACAATCAGCATGAGCCACAAAAGCGTAAAATTGTTTTGAAAACGCAGGAAGATATTTTTGTGGTCGATATTGCTAATATTATTCGTGCACAAGCGCACAACAACTATACAACTATTTATTGCTCGTCTGGAGATTCCATTTTAGTATCGCAATCTTTAAAGAAAATTGAAGATCAATTATCGATTTCAGGTTTTATTAGAGTGCATCAATCGCATTTAATCAATACAGATTTTATTAGTAGATTTCAAAAGAAAACAAATATGCTTGTGCTTACTTCCGAAGAAGAAATACCTGTTTCTGTCGCAAAAAGGGGAGATTTACTGGAATATTTCAGCAAATTCTAAAGCAGCTCATCTAAATACTAAACCAACTTAGGTTATTACTAAAAAAAGCATCTAAATCTTATAATACGATCGCATAGCCATTAAATTTGTAAATCTAAAAGACCTAATCTAATTTATATGAAATCTGTCTATCACTTTTTATTAGCTACTGCTTTAATGTTGTTGAGTGCACCATCTTCTGAAGCACAAATTTTCGACAAAATAAAAAATAAAATTGAAGATGAAGCCGAAAAAGCGGTAGATAAACAATTGAATAAGAATTCTAAAGATGAAAGAAAGACTGATTCTTCGAATTCTAATCGAATCCAAATAGAAGATAATGGTGCGTTTATAGCCGGAGATTCTTTGGTTTATGCAACCAATTTTGATCGTATGGCTAACGGCTCGATGCCAGATCAATGGAAATCTACAGGATCTGGTTCCATCGTAAAAATAAGCAGATTCCCAGGGAAATGGCTAAATATGAGCGAGCGTACCAGTTATAAATTAAAACAAAATATAGCTTATCCAGATCGCTTTACAGTAGAGTTCGATTTAATTATTGCAGCCGATAAAGTAAACGATCTTTCCTCATTATTCTTTGGGTTTGCCAAAGATAATAGTTTATCTAGATGGATTTCTAATAGCAATATTTGGCACGCCGGGCTTGAATATATGAATAGCAAAGATTTTGTAGTTTCTAGCAAAGTACGCGATTTATATAGGACCGGTGGCTTTGATTTGGGAGTTTATGCCAACCAAAAAATGCATGTTGCTATTGCTGTAGATGGCGATAGAGTAAAGATATATTTAGATGACACAAAAATTGCCGATACAGATCTTTTTAGAGGGCAAAAATTTAAGCATTTCTTTATAAGTAGTCCATTGCGAAGTGATAGTGGTGCAAGCGTATTATTTGGTAACTTCAGAATAGATACTTTTAAGAAAGATTTTTAATTGCTGAATGGTTTAAAATTTAAAAGTTTATCTAAGCCTTAAAATTTCTAATAAGGTTGTGGATAAACTTTAATTTTTTAATGACGTTTTTGCTCAAAATAAACGGATATATATCTGAAAGTCCCATTCCGCGATTTAAGGAATTTAAGGCTAGCGTAAGAGAGATATAATAGTCGATAATTTTATCAAAATCCTTTTGTGAGTAAGGATCAAGCCGAATGCTCATCTCTGGAGTACTCGAAACTACTGGGTTTTGGATCTCAAGGCCATAATAATAGGCAGTTTCTAAGGTATCCATAATATGAAGATAATGAGCCCAGGTTTCAGCCCAATCTTCCCACGCATGGGCAGAGGCATATTTGGTGATATGAAATTGCTTCCAGTTAGTTTTAGGGCCATTGGCGTAATAGGTGTCCAGAGCTTCGCCATAATCTTTTTGATCATCACCAAAAATTTCACGAAATTCAGTAAGTATTTTAGGATCATTAAGAACAATCGCTTCCCAGTAGAAATGCCCAATTTCGTGTCTAAAATGTCCTAAAAGTGTACGCATTTTTTCACCCATTTGCATGCGCATAGCTTCACGCTTTGCATCATTTGCTTCGTCTACGTTTAAAGTTATAAGTCCGCTTAGATGTCCTGTAAGCAATTTTCTGCCATTTTTAGCTTCTATATCGGGTGCTAAAATTTTAAACTGAAGTTGTAATTTTTCACCATTATCAAGATCGAAAGAGAAAGGTAGTCCTAATCTTTTTAAGCTGTAGATTAAGCGGTGTTTTGCAAACTCTACTTTTTGCCATTCCAATAATCTTTTTGGATTATCGAGATTAGGTATAACATCGTTAAGCTGGCAAGATTCGCATAAAGAATCTTCTGCCGAATCATCAATTAGCCAATTGCAGGCTTCAAATTTGTGATTTCTACAGTATCGAAGCTTTTTGCCGTTGTAGGTAAACTCTTGTTCTACCGAAAGCATAGTTTCTTCAGCAGACCAATAGCCCAAATTATTGCCACAAAATTCGCAGGTATCGTTTTCAAAAAAAACGAGATTATCGCACGCAGAACAGGAAAATGTTTTCATAAATCAGCCTAATTACCAGCTTAAAATCTTTGGCGAATATCAGATAATAATTTACTGAAATATAAATCTTTAACTAAAAATTAATTAGGCTAATTATCATCAATCAGAATATTTAATAATTGTACTGCGGCATCACTAATTTTAGTTCCGGGGCCAAAAACAGCCACGGCACCAGCATCAAATAAGTATTGATAATCCTGTGATGGAATCACACCGCCAACAATAACCATAATATCTTCTCTGCCTAATTTTTTGAGTTCTTCTAAAACTTGCGGCACCAAAGTTTTATGTCCTGCGGCTAAAGAAGAAACTCCTAGAATATGTACATCATTTTCAACCGCTTGTTTTGCAGCCTCTTTAGGGGTTTGAAAAAGCGGACCAATATCTACATCAAAACCTACATCTGCATAAGCGGTAGCCACTACTTTTGCGCCACGATCGTGCCCATCTTGTCCCATTTTTGCGATCATAATTCGTGGTCGGCGACCATCCTGCTCGGCAAATTGATCAGCAAGTTTTCTGGCTTTTAAAAAAGTTTTGTTGTCTTTCATTTCTTTAGAATAAACGCCACCAAAAGATTGAATTTTAGCTTTATATCGTCCAAAAGCTACTTCTAACGCATCGCTTATTTCTCCCAACGTTGCTCTTTTTCTTGCAGCATTAATGGCTAAAGCCAACAAATTTTCTTTTCCAGATTTAGCTGCTTTTGTAAGCTTATTAAGCGTATTTTTGACTTCAGTTGGGTTTCGGTTAGCTTTAAGATGTTCTAAGCGTGCTATTTGCTGTTTTTGTACAGTTTGATTATCAACTTCAAGCGTTGTTATTGGATCTTCCTTCTTTAAACGATACTTGTTAGTACCAACGATTACGTCGGTCTCATTATCAATTCGGGCTTGTTTTCTTGCTGCAGCTTCTTCAATTCTCATTTTCGGGATGCCAGCTTCGATAGCCTTGGTCATTCCGCCAAGATCTTCAACTTCTTCAATAAGCTTCCATGCTTTTTCAGCAATATCGTTCGTTAAACTTTCAACATAATAACTTCCCGCCCATGGATCTACCGTTTTAGTGATCGATGTTTCCTGCTGTAAATGCAACTGTGTGTTTCTGGCAATTCTTGCTGAAAAATCTGTAGGTAAAGCAATCGCTTCATCTAAAGCATTGGTGTGTAAACTTTGCGTACCTCCAAAAGCCGCCGCGGCCGCTTCTATGGAAGTCCGCGCAACATTATTAAAAGGATCTTGCTCGGTTAAACTCCAACCGCTGGTTTGCGAATGTGTTCTTAGTGATAAACTTTTTGGATTTTTTGGGTTGAATTGTTTTACCAATTTTGCCCAAAGCATACGGGCTGCACGCATTTTGGCAATCTCCATAAAATGATTCATCCCAATTGCCCAAAAGAAAGAAAGCCGAGGTGCAAAACTATCGATATCCATCCCGGCTTCTAAGCCTTTTCGAATATATTCAAGTCCGTCAGCAAGCGTATACGCCAATTCGATATCACTGGTCGCACCAGCTTCCTGCATGTGATAGCCTGAAATACTTATACTATTGAATTTAGGCATGTGTTGCGAAGTGTACTCAAATATATCTGCGATAATCTTCATCGACGGAGTAGGAGGGTAGATGTAGGTGTTTCTCACCATAAACTCCTTTAAAATATCATTTTGAATCGTTCCTGAAAGTTGCGCTGGTTTTACGCCTTGCTCTTCTGCAGCAACAATGTAAAAAGCTAAAATTGGTAATACAGCGCCGTTCATCGTCATGGAAACCGACATTTTATCTAGCGGAATTTGATCGAAAAGAATTTTCATATCTTCAACTGAATCGATCGCTACGCCGGCTTTTCCCACATCGCCAATCACACGCTCGTGATCACTATCGTAACCGCGGTGAGTGGCCAGATCGAAAGCTACCGAAAGGCCTTTTTGCCCGGCAGCTAAATTTCTACGGTAAAAGGCATTGCTTTCTTCTGCGGTAGAAAATCCTGCATATTGCCTAATTGTCCAGGGTCGTTGAAGGTACATAGTGCTATATGGCCCGCGTAAAAATGGAGCTGTGCCGGCCACAAAATTTAGATGCTCAAAATTTTTAATATCTTCTTTAGAATACGAAGATTTTATATTGATTTCTTCCGGAGTTTTATATCTCGAAATTGTAGATTTTGAACTTATATTTTTATCGATCAACTGTAAATTTTTAAGGTCTTTTCTTCCCATAATTATGCGTTTACAGTTTTTTCGGTCGCTAATCGTTGCTCTTCCAATTTTTCACTTAATCGCCGCTCTAAAATCGGTTCGATTAATGTTTTTCTAGGATTTTTCTTTAAAAAAGGATACAACTGAATCTCATCCTGCATTTTATCTGCCGCATTTTGATATTTGTTGGTTCCAATTAAAATAAGTTCCCCAGCATCGAATTTCGCCTGTTCTTTTTCGGCAGATTCCTTTATTTTTTTCTGAATAATACTTTCCTTCAGTTGTTTTAAAAATCCTCCTCCATTTTCAATATCCTTAAAAATAGCCAATGCTTTTTCAGCAAATTGTTCGGTTAGATTCTCTATATAATAGGCGCCTTCCGCAGCATTTTTTACTTTATTTAAGTGCGCTTCGTGCTTCATTATTAAAAGCTGATTTCGCGCAATTCTATTCCCAAATTCGTTGTTTTTATGATAAAATGCATCGTAAGGCAAATTAAAAATAGCATCTGCGCCGCCAAGAATCGCACTCATACTTTCGGTATTTGTACGTAGTAAGTTTACGTTATAATCGTATAATGTTTTGTTACGTTTTGTAGGCTGTGCGAGAATAAAAATTTCTTTATAGAAACCATAAGACTCAGCCAAACTTGCAAAAAGCCATCGTAACGTTCTAATCTTAGCAATCTCGAAAAAGTAATTTGGACCACTTGAGACTAAAAATTGAAGTTTAATTTTTTTCTTTATTTCTGCGGAAATAAAATTCACCTCGTTAATATGATTCAGATATTCGTTTGCATGTGCCAGCGCATAAGCTAATTGCTGCGGAATTGTTGCCCCTGCGTTTTGATAAAGTGTAGTGTCTACGGAAATAACTGACTCGAAATTCGATGAATTCTGAAGTATTTTATTTAAAATCTCATGATCTGTTTTCAGGTTGTGAAACCAGTTTCCCGATCGCGCCAAATTCCCAATAATATCTATCTGAAGATAAATTTTAGCTTTTTTTTCTTTGAAGAATTCACTTAAACGTTGTAGATAATCTGGTGAAAGAAAGTTGAATTTCAAGTAAACAGGAATACATTCAAAATTGAAATTTTTAAATAATTTTTCAAAATTGATTTCTTCCGAAGCGATTATAAACCATAAACTTTCTGCACCTCTTTTTAATAATTGATGTGCGCGGTGATTGCTTTTTTCTTCGGAAACTACGTAGATCTGATCACAAATAGACCAGTCTTGGGTTGAATTTATTTGTAAACCTTTAATCTTATCATCCTGATGGTAAAATGGTTTAACATCGATGCCATCTAGAGAATGATAAACTAGGCTTTGATAATCTGAACCTTGTAGCTCAAACTGAATTTTTTGTTTCCATTGCTTTGCAGAAACTTCATCAAAATCCTGAAATAATGATTGCTCCATAAGAGATGTGGTTTTTAGAAAACAAGTGGAAAATGCTCAATATTAATCTATAGTATCGTACTCGATAATATAAATGTCTTCGTTTGGGCGTTTCATGTAATATTTTTGGCGGGCAAATTTTTCTAATTCTATCGAATCTCCCAATGTGCCAATTATAGCTTTATCCCGTGAAATTTCTTTTTGATAATACTCCTTGTTTTCTCTAAGCTCGTTAATTTCCTGATCTAATTCGTGATGAACAAACCAGGAATTACTATCTAAAAAGAACATCCAAATGGCGAAAATAAGTCCTAAAAGGATATACTTATTGCTAAGTATTTTAAACCATTTTTTATTACGAAGTTCTTTTAATTTCATCGATTTAAATATACAAAATTAAGATAAGCGATCTTTGATAATTGTTTGCACAATATCAACAGCTACTGTATTGTAACGATTGGTTGGAATTATAAGATCTGCAAATTCTTTGGTGGGTTCTATAAACTGGTTATGCATTGGTTTAAGCGTTGTTTGGTAACGCCAAAGCACTTCTTCTAAATCACGCCCACGATCTGCAATATCGCGTTTAAGACGTCTAATTAAACGCTCGTCACTATCTGCATGTACATAGATTTTAATATCAAACATATCTCGAATATCAGCATGGGCAAGGATAAGAATACCTTCTACGATCACTACTTTACGAGGGTGAACTTCTATAAACTCTCCTGTTCTGTTATGCTCTTTGAAAGAATATACCGGCTGCATTACATTATTACCGGATTTAAGCTCTTTAAGGTGAGAAACCAATAGATCGAAATCTATAGATTTTGGATGGTCGAAGTTAATCTTTTTACGTTCTTCGAAGCTAAGATGGCTGGTATCCATGTAATAGGAATCCTGAGATATTACATCTACTTCTTCGTTTTTTAATTCGTCGATTATTTGATTTACAACGGTAGTCTTTCCGCTACCAGTACCTCCGGCAATTCCAATTATAAGCATCTATCAAAATTTGGGGCAAATTTAATTATTTGCCCCAAAAAATAAATGTTATTCTGTTTTTTCTACGGCGGCAACTTCTTCTTCGGTTACCATATCGTTGATATTGTTGCTCCAGGAGTTCATTGCATAGTTAAGTGCATCTGCAACTTCTTGATTATTTAAGCCCATTGGCGTCATTACATTATCATATTCTTTCCCATTAACGGTGATTGGTCCCTGCATACCATATTTTACACCACGAATACTTTCAGTACGTTTTTCTGTTAACCAGTTAGAACCATCAAGTGGAGGATAAGTTCCCGGAATTCCTTTACCGGTAGGGAGATGGCAGGTGACGCAAAGTTGTGAATATACTTTTTTCCCTCTCGCAATACTTTCGTCTAACGGTGTTTTTTTTGCGGAAGCATTATCTGCCGGGATAGTATAAGATTCCTCTTCTTCTTTAGCATCCTGCTTTTTATCTGATTTGCAGGCCATGGCACCCAGAATAATAGCAATACTCAATAACTTTTTCATTCTTTCTTGTTTGTGTTATTTTATTCTGTTTTCTTAATTAATTTCAAAATACCTTTTCCTTCGACGCCAAGATAAATAATTCCATCGGGAGCTTCAACCACATCTCTTAGTCTTCCTACATTTTCAACTAATTTTTCACGTTTAGTAATTTTCTTTCCGTCTAAAACCAATAGTTCTAAATACTGAAATTTAAGTGATCCAGCTAGCAGATTACCTTTCAACTCTGGGTATTTTTCTGAAGTTACATATTCAAATCCGCTTGGAGCGATAGACGGCAACCAGTAGAAGATTGGATCTTCAAATTCTGGTTTACTACGTTCTTCTGTAATAGGTGTACCATCATAGTTTTCTCCATATGTTACAATTGGCCAACCGTAATTTGCTCCTGCTTTTACAATATTGATTTCGTCGCCACCTTGTGGCCCATGTTCATGCACCCAAATTTCTCCAGTCTCTGGATTTAATATCATTCCCTGTGGATTACGATGTCCATAAGAATAAATGGCTTCTTTAGCATTTTCTTTTCCGACAAATGGATTGTCTTTAGGAATGCTTCCGTCGTCATTCAGCCGGTATACCTTGCCATTATCTCGAGTGATGTCTTGCGGATTTACATCACGTGCACCACGTTCTCCTGCTGAAAAATAAAGATAGCCGTCTTTATCGAAAGTTATTCTAGATCCAAAATGCTGTCCTCTGGTTGTATTTGGTGCCGCTTTATATAAAACTTCAACATCTGAAAGTTTAGTGCCTTCAATTTTGGCGCGGCCCATTGCTGTATTTCCTCCTTCACCTTCTCCTTCTGGAGAAGCATAAGTAAAATAGATCCATCCATTATTTTTATAATCTGGATGAACTGCTATATCTAGAAGTCCGCCTTGCCCTCTAATATACACTTCAGGAACATTGGAAAGTTTTTGTTTTTTCCCATCTTTAAAATGAATCATTTCGCCAGATTTATCGGAGATGAGCATACTGCCATCTGGTAGAAAATCCATTCCCCAAGGAATTTGAATGCCATCAACAACCATCTCGGTAGTGTAATTTTCGTTAGTTTCAGCCGGTATTGGATCTGGAACTTTTGATTGTTCCTGCTGAGGGGCATCGGTTATATTTTCGTTTTCTGCCTTATCTTTATTTTTTGCATCCTCGGCACACGCAAATAACATTGTAGCTATTCCTATGGTTAACAGTGATTTTTTCATGGATTATGTTCTATAGATTAGTTGTAATTTAAGGTATTAAAATCTATAAAATAAACTTATTCGGAAAAAATCTCATATTTCCATTGCAGAGCAAAAAGAATTAGTATATTTGCAGCCGCAATCGAGTAATCATTGCAACTCGGGGTGTAGCGTAGCCCGGTTATCGCGCCTGCTTTGGGAGCAGGAGGCCGCAGGTTCGAATCCTGCCACCCCGACTTTTTAATCTACCAAATTTTGGTTAATTAAGGGTAATTATATGGTTTTCATTTAGTTATCCTTTTTTAATACATTAAATTCTACCAAACTTCACCAGCTATAATGTGAGTTATTCGTGAGTTTTGGTCTTTTTCGTGAGTTAATCGTGAGCTTATTTTTGTATCTTGATTAGCCCCCATGACCCTTAGTACATATTGATCGTTTTGGCTTTCAACCCTTAATTATAGTTTCATTTAAAAAACAAAACGATGCGTACCACTCAAACATTTATGATTTCTTTTTTCATCCGCAAAAAAAAAAACAAGCCGGAAGAAGCCCTCCTTTATGCCCGAATATCAGTTAACGGCATTTATATTGAAATGAGCTTAAAACGTAGCTTGGAAATAAGCCGTTGGAACCAGTCAGCCTGCAAGCTAAATGGCAGCAGTATGGAAAGCCAACAACTCAATAAAAAGATAGACGATACCAAGGCACTTTTATATAAAGCTTATGACAGCCTGCAAAAGGAAGATCAGGTAATTACCGCCAGTGCAGTAAAATCAAGATATCTGGGCATTGATAAAAAACATTACACCTTAACCCAATTGTTGGATTATCACTCCACTAAAATGAAAGGTGTTTTGAAATATGACACGTTAAAGAATTATACGACAACAGAAACCTAGCTGAAGAATGACCTAAAATTGCATAGATTTTAATTCTATTGCTGATATGTCAGATGACGATATTGGGAACACCTTAATAACAGCACTTAACACTAATCTTCTGAAAAAATTTATAACTAGCAGTTAATATCTAATTATAGTCTGATACATAATTTTTTGAAAAAGGTATCCATGCGTAAACAATCTGAATTGCGAAATATAAGTCTTGAGGTGCTCAGGATTATGATCGTATATTTCGACAATTGATAAGAAGAGCATAAATATTTTGGATTACTCTTGGGTTTGTGTTCGTTTTTTTTTAGGACTGTTATATTAATCAACTTCATGTAAAACTATTGAAACACTTGAATTTATCTTTTAAAAATATGATGAGTGGTCATATGCTATTTTTAGACAGAATATAGGAGAGATAAGAACGAATTTTATCTATTTCAAAATAAACCTTCTTAGATTTTTTATGTGGAAATATTCAGTTTTTAAAAGTAATGGAGAAATTCAGAACTATATACCTTAATGCTTTTCTAAATAATCCTTTTAGATGTTAAATAATTATGCCACAAAAACTCATTTTTTGGATAATATTACTTAAATTTTTAGATCTGTGCGTTAAGGTTTATTAATCGTGATTCTTTTTATTGAATCCTATAGTATTTTTATGATATGATAAAAGAGAAGATTTTTAACGATACTGAGACAGCTTTTAGGCTAAAATCGGATATGGAACTGAATAGAGCAATTTTGCTTTTCAATGCGATGGGAATTCCGGCGCTAATGAAACCAGGAATTGCGCTTACCAAATTTTCACTGAAAGCGAAATTGCCAATCAAACCTTTAATTAAGAACACAATTTTTGATCAGTTTTGTGGTGGAGTAAGCATTGATGATTGTAAACCCATTATTCGTGAAATGGAGGAGGTGAATTTGTCTAGTATTTTGGACTATTCTGTTGAAGGTAAAAAATCTGAAGAAGAATTTGACTCTGCTTATCATGTAAAGCTTGAACTTATCGAGTTTGCCAAAGAGGAAAGTGAAATTCCTTTTGCAATATTCAAACCGACTGCTCTTGGACGTTTTAAAATCTGGCATAAAGTGAGTTCTCATGTAAGCTTAAACGATAAAGAGAAAGAGGAGTGGGAACGAGTAAAAGGTCGCGTAGAAGGTTTATGCGAAAAAGCTAATGAACTTAATGTAAGGCTTTATGCCGATGCAGAGGAGTCTTGGATGCAAGAGGCGGCTGATCTTTTAATGGAAGAAATGATGATGAAATATAACCGGGAGGAAGCCTTAATATTTAACACATTACAATGCTATCGTTGGGATCGTTTAGAATATTTAAAAGGACTGCATAATAAAGCAAAAAAGGAAGGTTTTAAAATTGGAGCTAAGATCGTTAGAGGTGCATACATGGAAAAAGAAAATAAACGCGCTCGTAAAAGGGGCAAAGTCTCTCCAATATGTGAATCGAAGGAAGCCACAGATGTTAATTTTAATAGTGTTATGGGCTATTGTCTTGATAATTTAGAAGATATTTCAGTCTTTATAGGAACACATAACGAAATTAGTAACTATTTGGCTTTACAGATTATGGAAGATAAAGGTATTGCTAAAGACGATCAGCGTGTATGGTTTAGTCAACTATACGGTATGAGTGATCAAATTAGTTATAATCTAGCAAGTCGAAAATACAATACAGCCAAATTAGTGCCTTTTGGCCCAGTAAAGGATGTGGTTCCCTATCTTTTAAGAAGAGCCGAAGAAAATAGCTCTGTAAAAGGGCAAACAAGTAGAGAGCTTAATCTGTTAAACAGAGAGAAAGAAAGAAGAAATCAAACTGAAAAATTAGCGCAAGCATCAAGCTGATTAAAAATAAAATTGCTGAATAATTTTATCGAAATTATTCCTTTTTTAGTTTTGATTATTTTCAATTTTTTTTGGATTAAACGATTTTCAGAATACGAAGTAAAACAGTCTTATAAGTTATTTCTCCTTGTCGTGACATTCAAAATTCCCGAATTTTGTACTAGTAATTTATTTACTGCCAATCAAGAAGCCTCATTCATTTTAGTTATTGTTAAGTCGAGAATTTTTGGTTTGTGCATTATAGGCGCTTAAAAAATATATTAAAAAGACAACAAATGGGGTGAGTTGCTTCAAAATGTAGAGGTTTTAAAAGTTTGGTTTATTCCTGATGAAATAGAGATTGAAGAGATATTACATTTATTAAAGAGCCTTTATTTATTCGTATGACTAAATATTTATAAGTCTTCTAAGTTTGAAGATTATTAAAATGAGCAATAAAAGAGTTGAATAACTATTCAACTCTTTTATTTAATAATGAAACTTATTTATTGATTCTCAAAAGTTTCTGAAAGGCTTACAATTACTTTTCCCTTGGCTCTTCCGCTAGCCAAATATTCATATGCTTTTATGGCGTCTTCAAAAGGATAAACAAGATCAATTGTAGGTCTTATCGTTCGATCTTCAACCATTGCTTTAATCTCCTTTAGCTGATCGGCATTTGGTTGCATCCAAGTATGATTGTATTTAGCTGATTTTTCTTCGATAAGCTTAGCTAGTTTTTCGGGCAGCTCGTAATTCTCAATTCCCATTTGCTTAGCAGATTCAGCATCCGGAGGACCAACTATAGAAGTAACTCTTCCGCCTTCTTTAATAATCTCGAAAGCTTCTAAAGTATAGTCATCACCCAGTGTATCAAAAACGATATCCAGGTTATTGGCAACCTCTTTGTAATCTTCATTTTTATAATCGATTACACGGTCTGCCCCTAAAGCTTTTACCCAATCAAGGTTGGTGTTGCTAGTCGTGGTATAAACGATGGCACCTTTAGATTTTGCGTATTGAATGGCAAAGCTGCCCACTCCGCCAGAACCGGCATGTATTAAAACTCGATCATCTTTTTTAATATTCACTTTTTCAAAAGCCTGTATAGCAGTGAGTCCGGTTAAAGGAAGAGAAGCGGTTTTTTCAAATGTCACATTTTCGGGTTTGTGAGCAACTACTTTGCTTTCTACAGCAACGAATTCGGCAACGGTTCCCATATATTCTTGTGGAACTCTACCGAAAATTTCATCTCCTATTTTAAAATCTTTAACTTCATTTCCCACTTCAACAACCTCACCGCTAACATCGTATCCTATAGAGGCAGGCAAATTAAGTTGAAGCATATCTTTTAGGTGACCTTGGACAATTTTATAATCGATTGGATTGGTAGCAGCAGCTTTGACTGCAATCAGTATTTCAGAACCTGAAATCTCCGGTCTCTTTACTTCAGCAATTTTAATGCTGTCTTTGATATCTCCATATTTCGTAATTTGTAGAGCTTTCATAACATTATATTTATTTCTTGGTCATGTTTTCAGAAGCTTTAGATAGAATATTAATTAATAATCTATAATTTTTTCTATAGAATCACATCTGAAACTCCAAGTACTTATTATTAAATTCTGCGGAAAAAAGGAGTTCTTTTTTAGGTTTGTATCCTTTTCTTCAACCTAACTAATATAGAAAGAATAAAAGGTTTTGGAATAAGGTTTAGAAAAGGTTTAACGCTTGATGAATTGAAACATAAGGATAACCTTATAGAAAGAATTTGGCGAAATATTTATTTTCGAATCAGGACAGTTTTTAGAGTTAAAAGAATTACTAAACAAAAATTTTTCAGAAGCTAAAGCTACAATTTGGAGAGTTCGATCCGGAATCCCCTGAAGTTTATGATGTTTATGTCAATTAAAAATAGATTATTTCTCGAAATTTTTTAATCCATCTGCTCAAACTCAATTTTAGTAAAACTTTTTAGAAATATGGTAAACAATAGGCTATATCTCGAAAAATAACAGAACCCTCTTTTCAGACTTTTCAAGTGTATGTTTATGAAAAAAACGGAAGTGAATTAGATAAAGATTTTCTACTTTTTTGGAACAAAATTATAAGAAATATTGCTCCACAAAATAAACTCTTCTTCTTCCTTTAAATCTTTAGGTGAATTCACAATTTTTGGGTATATATCTTTTTCTTCATAAAAACCCAGATTATTGCTTTTACCACTAGTTAATGTGTAATTATCGTTGTCTAAAAAAAATAAATAGGACAGGTATTTCTTATAAATTAATAATCTTTCATTTTCACCTATAACTTTCCCAGTAAAAACATCCTGATTATTATTTCTTATAGATAATTGATTATTATTCATTTCGAATCTATAGGAATATTCCAATTCGCCATTCTCGTAAAACAAGATGGAATCTTTTTTTAATACTATTTCGTTAAACAAAGGATTCTCGTAAAAACTCCAAATATCTTTAAGCCGATCATTTTTATCGATATTGCTATTACCTTCCAATTCCAGATTTTCAATGTTATAAGTAAGGTCATAGACAAAAGTTTCTGACGTATTTTGAATAGGGGGATCTTCGTCGATTATTTCCAATTCATCATCATTAGAACAGGCAAATACTAAAAGTAAAAATATTAGGTAAAAAAATCTATTCATTTTTGATTGTAGTTTTAAGCTAAAAATTCATAATTTAAAAAGCGTTGTAATAAGATTATCCTTCTACTTCAAACTTTATTTAGTTGGCTATCTCCAAATAAAATCAGTATTTAAAATATTGAGATGAAATGTAAGAAATTAGCCTTTAAAAGTATAGTTTTATAGGTTATTTCAATGCAATCAAAAAGTTACTAAACAAGAAATACAGTTTGTGAATTGAATAATTCGCTAATTTCAGTCTGTAATGTTTTAATTAATTGAAATAAAAGATTGCAGGCTTCAAAAAACAGGGAATCAAAATAGGCAAGTCTCAATTGGGTTAAAGACCCACTACGCTAGGCTTGATAATAAAATGTTCGAAGTATTGTAAGTAAAAGCTGAAAACTAACTACTTTTTCTATTTATAATAATTACTATTCATTTTACTAGCCAGCTTACTTCCCGATACAATATCTTGGAATCTTTATTTTAAAAGGGGTAAGAGTTTTTATGTAGTACAAGTGTAGTACTAAAAATCATATTTAGGAAAAATTAAAGTATACAAAAAGAAAGTTGTAGGTATGTCAATATGATTTTTGGAAAGAAAACTTTCCATTCCGACTTAATCTATCTTCTACGCTCTTCATGATGTCTTTTACAGATTTTGAGCTAATGCCACTTTGAAAACCTTCATCTATCTGCAACTTAATCCATTTCTTTTCCTGCGCGGTTAAAAAATTGATTTTCTTACTATACTCATTTTTAATTAATTTTCTAAAAGGAGCTACTTTTTGCAATAGACATAAGTAGGATAATGAAGTTTAGCTCTAAATTTTTATTTCATTATACCCCTAATACAATAGAAGCATCAATTCCCATCTTAATGCTTATTTCTCTAGCAATTTTTAAGGGTGGTTCGCTCTTACCATTTAAATACTCACTAATTCTAGAAGAACTTACTCCTAATAGTTCTGATAGTCGTTTTTGGTTTAAGCCCATTTCAGCCATACGTAATTTTATGACTTCAGCGAGATTAGGTTTAGATATAGGATAGTTAAGCTCTTCATAATCGGCAACTAAATCAGATAATACATTCAATTCTATGTAATCAGCAGATTCTGTGTTTTCTATGTTATCTGGGTTCTCTAAAAGTTTTTCAATACGATTAACTATTGCTTGGTATTCTTTTTCTGTTTGTATCATATCAAATATTTTTGATGTCCTTTATTTTATCATATTCCTTATGTGTACCGATGAACCGAATGTAAAGCTTCTGTGCATTAAACGAAATTATAGCAACAAGCCTATAATCATTTCCTTTAATATTGAAGACATATCTATGGTTACCTACATAATCAACACTATTAAAAGTTCTTTTTAATTCATTTAGGTTGTTCCATTCATTTGCTGTAATTGTGTGATACCAGAAATTTAAAGGTGTTTCAGAATCAGCGTGTTTTTCTGAAAATACTTTAATTCTCTTATAAGTAACAATTCGCATGAAAATTAATTTAATACAAAAATACTATTTAGTTTTGTATTTTGGAATTTTATTTTGTTTAAAGTAAAATAGATTTTTCATTACTTTTCGTTTGATCAGATTTTACTTGACTTTTTAGGGATTTCCATTTTTTAAGATTAAGAAAATTTTTAGATTTACCACGCTGTGATTATAATTCCAGATACCCTACTTCTCGGATTCACATAAAGCACTTAAATTATATTATAATTTATCTACATAAATGACTCAACAAGTTCATAATAAACTAGTTTCTTTTATCTGGTCTATTGCGGATGATTGCCTGCGGGATGTTTACGTTCGTGGAAAATACCGTGATGTGATCCTACCCATGGTGGTTTTACGCCGTCTCGACGCCTTACTGGAACCTACAAAAGATGCCGTGATGGAAGAACTGGCTTTCCAACGTGACGAAGCAGGCTTTACCGAATGGGATGAAGGCGGACTGCGCGAGGCTTCCGGATATGTTTTTTACAATATCAGTGATTTCACCCTTCAGAAGTTACATGACACCGCAACCAATTCGCAGCAGATCCTGAAGGCGAATTTTGAAGATTATTTGAATGGTTTCAGTCCAAATGTAAAAGAGATCATCGACAAGTTTAAACTGAAGAGCCAGATAAGGCATATGGCGAATAAAGATGTTTTACTGGATGTGCTTGAAAAATTCACTTCGCCGCATATCAATTTGACGCCTTTTGAAAAAGAAGATCCCGATGGTAGAAAACTTCCCGCGCTTTCCAATTTGGGAATGGGTTATGTTTTTGAAGAACTCATCAGGAAGTTCAACGAAGAGAATAATGAAGAGGCCGGGGAGCATTTTACGCCGCGTGAGGTGATTGAGTTAATGACGCACCTGGTATTCGAACCTATCAAAGACAAACTGCCTCCGGTAATGACCATCTATGATCCTGCCTGCGGGAGTGGTGGGATGCTTACCGAAGCTCAGAACTTCATCAAGGATGAGGAAGGTGCGATCAAAGCTTTGGGCGATGTGTATCTCTACGGAAAAGAGATCAACGATGAGACCTATGCTATCTGCAAGAGTGATATGATGATCAAGGGGAACAACCCCGAAAATATTCGTGTGGGTTCTACGCTTTCTGTAGATGAATTCGCTGGTACCAGTTTCGACTTTATGCTTTCCAATCCGCCGTATGGGAAATCCTGGAGCAGCGAGCAGAAATATATCAAAGACGGAAAGGAAGTAATAGATCCGCGGTTTAAGATACATCTGAAAGATTACTGGGGCAATGAGGAAGAGGCAGATGCCATTCCGCGTTCCTCAGACGGGCAGTTGCTGTTCCTTATGGAGATGGTGAATAAGATGAAGCCGAAACAGCAAAGTCCTTACGGTTCCAGGATCGCTTCGGTGCATAACGGTTCTAGTTTGTTTACCGGTGATGCAGGTGGTGGAGAGAGCAATATCAGGAGATATATTATTGAAAATGACCTTCTGGAAGCCATAATCCAGATGCCGAATAACCTTTTTTATAATACCGGTATTACCACTTATATCTGGCTGCTGAGCAATAATAAAGCCGATCACAGGAAAGGTAAAGTGCAATTGATCGATGCCGGGCAGCTGTATCAAAAACTTCGGAAAAATCTCGGAAACAAGAACTGCGAATTCTCTCCGGAACATATCGACGAAATCGTAAAGAATTATACCGAAATGCAGCCGGTTAGTCGAAAGATAGATGCTGAAACCAATGCCGAGATCGAAGGCCTGGCTTCACAGGTTTTCGATAATGAGGATTTTGGGTATTATAAAGTAACCATAGAAAGACCGAAACGTTTAAAGGCTCAATTCACTGCGGAAAGGATCGAAGAACTGCGTTTTGATAAACAACTAAAGGAACCCATGCTATGGGCTTGGAATGAGTTTGGAGAGGAAGTTTATACTAAGTTGAAGGAACACGAAAAAGAAATCCTAGCCTGGTGTGAGGAGAATGACCTGAACCTGAGCAGCAAAAACCGGAAAAAGCTGCTGAGCTCTAAAACCTGGAAAAAGCAAAAGGGCTTGTTCGAACTTGCAGAGAAACTGCATAAGGCGATCGGGGAAAAAGAGTATTCCGACTTCAATATTTTTAAGAAAGAAGTAGATGCTAAGCTGAAGGAATTAAAACTGAAACCCGGCGCCTCCGAAAAAAATGCTGTTTTTAGCGCAATTAGCTGGTATGATGCTGAAGCTGAAAAAGTGATCAAAAAGAAGGAAAAGTTGGGCGGGGAAAAACTGAGCAATTTACTGGCTCATTTGAACTGTAAAGAAGAAGACCTTGCCGACTTTGGTTATTTCCCTTCCGGAAAAGCGGGAGAGTATTTGATATACGAAACCGAAAGCGACCTCCGGGATTACGAGAACGTACCTTTAAAAGAGCAAATTCACCAGTACTTTTTAGACGAGGTAAAACCTCACGTACCCGAAGCCTGGATAGACCTTGATAAAACCAAAATTGGGTACGAGATAAGCTTCAACAAATATTTCTACAGGCATACACCTCTGCGTTCGCTGAATACAGTAGCCAAAGAGATCCTGGAATTGGAGGAGAAGAATGAAGGTTTGATCATGGATATTTTAAACCTGGCTTAAATGGAAGTTTTAAAAGAAAAAGTTAAGTTCCAGAAATATCCGGGCTATAAGGATTCCGGGGTGGAATGGCTTGGGGAAGCACCAGAGCATTGGGAAATAAAAAGATTAGGTTCACTGCTAAATCCTATTTCTAAAAAAAACAGACCTGATTTACCTCTTCTTTCCATTACCAGAGAAAAGGGAGTTATAGCCCGAAATATTGAAGATGAGGAAGAAAATCATAATTATATACCTGATGACCTTAGCGGCTATAAAGTCCTTAGGGAAGGGCAGTTTGGAATGAACAAAATGAAAGCCTGGCAGGGATCCTATGGAATTTCAAAATATACAGGAATTGTAAGCCCGGCTTATTATGTATTTGATTTTTTCTATGAGGTAGATCCTAACTTTTTTAATATCGCCATTCGATCAAAAAAGTATGTTTCATTTTTCGGAAGTGCTTCTGATGGAGTAAGAATAGGACAATGGGATCTTTCTAAAAGTAGAATGAAGTCGATACCTTTTCTTCTACCTCCAAAACAAGAACAAATCGCCATCGCCGGTTTCCTGGATGAAAAATGTGTTAAGATCGATGCTGCTATTGCGCAAAAACAAAAGCTTATCGAGCATTTAAAAGAGCGCAAGCAGATCATCATTCAAAACGCGGTGACCAAAGGCCTGGATCCAGATGTCAAAATGAAGGATTCCGGAGTGGAATGGATCGGGGAGATCCCGGAGCATTGGGATTGCATACGTATTAAACATTTGTCTAAAAAAATCACTGACGGTGAGCATATTTCTCCTGAATTTACAAATGATGGCATGCCTTTTTTATCTGCAAAGGATATTCGGGATGGTTATATCAAATTCCCAAACAACAAGTTTGTTAGCTATCGAGATGGCAAAAAATTCAGACAAAGATGTAACCCTGAAAAGGGAGACTTATTGCTTGTAAGTCGTGGAGCTACTATTGGAAGAATTTCTCAGGTAGATACTGATAAAGAATTTTGTTTGCTCGGTAGCGTGATTCTAATCAAAACTAATCATAAAATAGCAAATGATTTTATCGTAGTAGCTATGGCTAACGATAAACTTAAAGAGGAATTTCTTAATACTTCACACCACAGTGCACAGCAGGCAATTTACATCGTTAAAGCTGCAGAAGTTTACATCCCAGCACCTCCATTACTGGAACAAAATGAAATTGTATCCTATTTAGAAATTGAGAGAAAAAAAATAGATAATGCTATTCAACTTCATCAACAGCAAATCGAAAAATTAAAGGAATATAAGAGTAGTTTAATAGACGCGGCGGTGACGGGGAAGATAAAGGTGAGTTAAATAGATTTTGATGAGTATACGAAATAAAGTAAAGGAAATTCTAGAAACGCGTTGGAAAGATTTAAAAAATCCCACCAACCTCCTGAGCGTTTATGAAATAGAAAAACAGACAAATAAAGGATACAATGGCAGGCAATTACTTGAACTTTTTCAGAATTGTGAAGATGAAGGTGCTTCTACAGTACGTATTTTTCTAGAAACCGAAACTCAGACATTGAAAATCAGCAACGATGGTGCTAAATCTTTTTCATTCAAAGGTTATAGATCAATCTTCTATCCAGGTCTATCTGCAAAAGTTTCATCAGGATATATAGGGAATAAAGGATTGGGTTTTCGTTCCATTATAAATTGGTCAAATGAAGTTTCTATCATAAGTAATGGCTTTAAGATTGTTTTTAATGAAAACTTTAAGGAAGATATCCTGGCTAACAAATTGGGATATTCAGAAAATGATTTGAAAGAAATTAGAAAGGAAAGAAACTTTAAGGATAATGTTTTTCCAATTCCATTTCTTAACAGCTGTAAAATAGACGATCTCGACTTAGACCATGCATATACCACGACCATAGAAATCAGGTATAAGAAAGAAAAGGAAGCAGATATAGTTAAGCAATTAGAATCGATCAGTGAAAAGACCTTATTATTCCTTAAGAACATCGATACCATTCAGATTGAAGGTGATGTTCTTGAGAATACTATCTCGGTAAAAAGGAGGAAGATTGATGAGTACCACTCTGAAATAACTCATGAAGGGGAAATCTTCTATGTTATTAGTGATGATGGAATTGTAGATGAAAGTTTGGTAGAGGATCGGGAATCAAATGAACCAAAAAGATATAGTGTAAAGATCGCCTATAATAATGATCTTTCATTTAGTGATGAAGTAATGTACAACTATTTCAAAACACAAATCCCATTTGAACTTCCATTTGTTGTACATGCGAGTTTAGAATTAGACCAGAATAGAAATCATAGCACAGAATCAAAAATAAACGATTTCGTTTTAGAGAAGTTATTTCAACTTCATTTAAGGTTTATTGAAGTTTTAAAGAATAGGCTTGATAAATCGTGGTTGCCATATCTTTCCATTAATAATAATGATTTTGATGTATACCGACCATATTCAGATTTGATCGATGATTACTGGGAAGATTTCAAAGTTTATCCAACTTTATGTGGTGAATATCATACTAAAGAAATTGCTAAAGATCTTGGTAATGGGATTGCTAAATTTATGGAAGAGAACTATCTGCATAATCATTACCGGCATCAAATCATCTACTGTGATTTAGAAGCAGATCCAAATCAATATATCGATAGACCGGACGATTATGAGAAAATTATTGAAAAAATCGCTGTAAACCTGAAAGATAGACAAAGGGCGGAATATGTCAAACTTCTTTTAGAAGAATATCCAGACCAAAAGTTTAGTGTTTTAATCGATGAGAAAGGTCAAATAATACATGCCGAAGATTATGTGTTTACTAATAAAACCTCAAAGAATAGCGAATTAAAAGTTCCGGTTTACTCTCACATAAGATTTCTTAATTCTGAATTATATAAAGCGTTAATTTCAGAACTAGAATTAACCGAAGAAAGAAATAAGGGGAGAGTCTTAAAAGATCGATTAGAAGAAATTTCAAATGTTCAATCTTTCGAACCTCAAACGGTAATTGATAAAATTGTATTCGAAACAAAGAATATCCTTGTGGAAGCTGAGGATAAGCAAGAAATCTTAAAAGAATTTTATCAAACTCTTTTCCATAATTACCAGTACAGAGGCGAGAATCCTTTAATAATTTTTTCAAGCGTCCCATGTTTGAATCGTAGAAATAAGGTGAAGAATATCAATGAATTGGTTCTCTCTAGTGAATTTGAAATTGGTAAAAAATCAAAAGATATCTTTCCAGATTTATATAATCAGAATCAAATTATTTGTGAGCTCAATAAGCTCGGGTTGGAAAATCAAGATATTGATGAAGTCGAAGAATTTTTAAAATGGTTAGGAGTTAATCAATTCACCATTATTCATAAGTTAAATTCCGATATACCTGAGGATTATATTGAATATATAGGTAATGAGCACAGTTCGAATATTACCAGCTATACGCTCTATTCAGCGCTTAATCTTGAAAAAATTATAAATAGCCCAAAATATGACATAAATCAAATAGTTGCCTTAATTTCATTAGACGAACAAATAAAAAATATCTTTTCAAATTTTCATTCAACTTATTCTAATAGAGAAAGTTTAAGCTATAGTTTCCGAGGAACCAAGTATATCTCTAATTTTGAGAATTTTATTTTTTATAGTATCTCTAAAACATATAATGTCGGGAATTATCTTATAACTAATAAGAGGAGTATTTGGTTTAATCCATTTATAATTGATTATGATTATCTCAAGAGTATCAATCCAAGTCTAGAAAAGAATGAAGTAGATAGAATTCTTAAATTTCTTGGTGCTAAGCAGGATTTTAATCAACTCGATATTGAATATTTAAAAGAACAAACTCAAATCCTGGCTGATAAGGAAAACCATAAGGGAGCCCAAGTGTTTTATAAAAGTCTAGTAAGTCATTATAGAGAAAATGAAGAAGAAATTTTAAACGCTAATTTATATGCTAGAGTAGGAAATGACATTAAGGTAAAGAATGCAGAGCAGATATACTATAGTGATAGAATTCAGCTTCCAGAATCCCTTACAACGAAATTTCCGATTCTGTATTATCCATCACGTTCTGGAGGAACTAAAGCTATAGAATTGTTTGGGTTAAAGAACTTAAACGAATTGAACTTAAAAATGGAAAGGATGAGGAGTAACGAACTTATTTCTCCAGAATTCCAGATTTTTCTTCAAGAAATAAAACCATTCATTTTAGCCTTCAGGTTGGATAAGATTACTAAAGAAGATGTCAAAAAAAATCAGGTTCAATTATTAAATAAGTTAAAAATAAATTGCTGTGAGGATCTTATCTGTAGTCTAGAGGATCAAAAATTTGAAATTGCTCCGTTCGATTACATCTATATCAATGATGAGTTTTATTTAAATATACCTGCAGATATAAATCTCACTGATCTCCGAAAAAATAAACAGTTTAGAGATAATCTTTCAGACATTTTTCTAAAGGTTTTTGATACTCAAGACGAGAAAAAAACCTTCGAAACAATTATTATTCAATCTAAAGATGATAATCTATATGATATTAATAATGACCTTGCAGAAGGCATTTTAGAAGAAGCAAAAATTTTACTCGGCGAAATAAGTATTCGATTGTCCATATGGACGGCCATCTTTGATTTGAAAGAAATTAAGATTCATGAAAACTTAGATGATAACAACCTAGAAGAAATTATAAATCAATTTTTCCCAACCTTAGATCAAGATCTTTTTTTTATTTCTGACGATAATCTTGATCAACTTCGGCGAATTAAAGGAGTTTTTGATTTTTTAGGTGTTGACTTGAAGGAATATAATAGTGCCTCTGAATATAAAATCTCCTTTGATAAATTATATAATCAGGAATTTAAAAAATATTACAGCCTAATAAAGAAAAATCTTAAGGATCAAATTTGGGACTATCTTTCATCAAGAGAAGTGGTTTATCAAAAGCAATTCATAAAATGGCTATATAAAATTGAACATTTATTTGATAATCAAGAATTCAAAGAAAGTGCCTCCAATTATGATTTTGAAGAAATTATTATTTCGGAATTGAGGAAAGAGTTTCCCTCACTAAAATTTGAATTAAATAATGATCAGTATCAGCATTATGACCTTATAAACAGAAAAAATCTTTCAATGCTATCAGAAGATGAAGAACTGGAGTTAAGAAGAGATGAGGTTTTAAATAGTTTGAGCTATTTCCGGGGTCAATTAGATTTTATAAAATCGGAACTTAAAATGTTAAGTGTAAAAGAAGAAGAAGCTAAAACCGATGATTTTAATATCGATGACACTGTAACGAGCGATCTAGTTCAGGAATTTGAGATACAATTAGGAAATCAGGAAGAAGAAGTTAGAAGCCCTCAAGGCCCTTGGTTAGGTGACAATAGGGAATTGAATCCTAACCAAAAAAAGAAGCTTGGAAATAAAGTTGAAAAAATTGTAGAAGAATATTTGTTGAGTAGACCGGATTTATATTCTCAGGTTGAGCACTTAGCCAAAACACATGAAGGTGAACATTATGATCTCCGGTATTATGATGCAGTAGAAGAGAAGACAAAATATGTTGAATGTAAATTTTATAATGGAGCCTCCTTTATCATTAGTAGAGAGGAAAAAAAATTTGCTGATGACAATGTAGATCAATTTGAAATTTGGTTAGTAAATAAGGATTCAAAAATCTTCCGCATAAAAGATATCACACTCCTTGGTGAATTAAAGCCGGTCAATTACCGAGTAAATTTAAAATTAAATGAGTATGCCATCTCAAACTAACGAACAAGCCTTAGAAGCTGCCATCCAAGAAACGCTTTCCGGTACCACTATTGAAAAGATCAAAGACCAGGATCCCAATGCGAATATCACCGAGGAGTCTGAGCAATATGTTTCAGGGAATGGTTATTACATTGGGGATCCAGGTGATTTCGATGCAAAATATGCCATCGATAAAAGAAGATTTTGGAGCTTTCTGGAAGAAACTCAAAAAGAAGAACTGGAAAAGCTTCAAAGACATGGAGACTGGAAATTAAAGATCTTGGAACGCCTGGACAGAATGATTAAAAAATATGGCGTTCTTCAGTTGCTTAAAAAAGGTTTGGCGGTAGATGATGCGCATTTCACCTTATTTTACCAGTTACCTTTAGCAAGCAGTAGCGAACGGGTAAAAAAACTTTTTCAGGATAACCAGTTTAGCGCGACCCGGCAGTTAAGATATTCGGTAGAGAATCCGCGAGAGGAGATCGATATTGTAATTTTTATTAATGGCCTGCCTGTTATGACCGCAGAATTAAAGAATCACTGGACGGGTCAGAATGCGAAAGTCCACGCCCAAAAGCAGTATAAGTTTGATCGCGATATAAAACAAACCTTGCTAAACTTTGGTCGTTGCCTGGTGCATTTTGCAGTAGATACCGATGAAGTTTACATGACCACCAAATTGAATGGTGGCAACACTTACTTTTTGCCCTTTAATAAAGGGAACGATAATGGGAAAGGTAACCCGGTAAATCCAAACGGTCATAAAACAGCCTATCTCTGGGAGGATGTTTTAACGAGAAAAAGTCTTGCCAACCTGTTCCAGCATTTTGTTAGGCTGGATGGCAAAGCTAAAGATCCACTTAATACCAGAACCCTTTTCTTCCCGCGCTATCATCAGATGGATGTGGTGCGAGAGATCATAGATCACGCGGGTAAAAATGGAGTAGGGCAGACCTACCTAATTCAGCACTCGGCAGGATCCGGAAAATCGAATTCTATTACTTGGGCAGCATTTCAGCTTATTGAGACGTATCCGCAGGTAGAAGGTATTCATGGGAGTAAAGGCATGGAGAAGCCTTTATTCGATTCTGTTATTGTCGTAACCGATAGGCGACTACTGGATAAGCAGATCAGGGAAAATATCAAAGATTTTTCCGAAGTGAAAAATATCGTTGCGCCAGCCTATTCATCCAGAGAATTAAGAGAAAGCCTGGAGAGTGGAAAAAAGATCATTATTACTACTATCCAGAAGTTTCCGTTTATCATAGATGGAATTTCAGATCTTAGTGATAAACGTTTTGCGGTGGTCATAGATGAAGCTCACAGTTCTCAAAGCGGTTCAGCTCACGATAAGATGAATCAATCCATGGGTCAGCAGGCACAGGAAGAAGACGAGGAGGAAGATGTACAGGATAAGATCATCAAAGCAATGCAGGCAAGAAAGATGCGCGGAAATGCCTCTTATCTGGCTTTTACTGCAACACCAAAGAATAATACTTTAGAAAAGTTTGGGGTAAAACAAGAGGATGGTTCCTTCAGGCCATTTCATTTGTATTCCATGAAACAAGCTATTGAGGAAGGCTTTATTCTTGATGTGCTTGCGAATTATACTACGTATAAGAGCTATTATGAGATAGAAAAATCTATAGAGGAAAACCCTTTATTCGATTCTCAAAAAGCCCAGAAAAAATTAAAGGCTTATGTAGAGAGCCATCAGCAAACTATAGATACCAAAGCCGAAGTAATCCTGGATCATTTTATTCCGAATATTATCAATAAGAAAAAGCTTAAAGGAAAAGCTAAGGCCATGGTCGTAA
Source organism: Zunongwangia sp. HGR-M22 (assembly GCF_027594425.1). Taxonomy (NCBI): domain Bacteria; kingdom Pseudomonadati; phylum Bacteroidota; class Flavobacteriia; order Flavobacteriales; family Flavobacteriaceae; genus Zunongwangia; species Zunongwangia sp. HGR-M22. The sequence continues at coordinate 2,594,132 of NZ_CP115159.1, read as the reverse complement.
CCCAAAGCATCGTTTCGGCCATTCGATATTACAAGGCTTTAAGTAGGATTCTGGATCAAAGAGGAAATCCCTTTAATATTCTGATCGCTTTCTCCGGCTCTAAAACTGTTGATGGAATTGAATATACCGAAGCCGATATAAACGGATTCGGAGAGAAGGATACTAAAGATAATTTTGATAAGGATAAATATAGAATTCTTGTCGTCGCGAACAAATATCTTACCGGTTTTGATCAGCCCAAGCTTACAGCGATGTATGTAGATAAAAAGCTGCAAGGGGTATTGGCTGTTCAGGCTTTATCAAGATTAAATCGATCTGCCGATAAACTTGTTAAAAAGACTGAGGATATTTTTATCCTGGATTTCTTTAACTCAACAGAAGACATCAAGAATTCCTTTGATCCTTTCTATACAGCAACTTCTTTAAGCGGTGCCACAGATATTAATGTACTGCATGAGATCAAGGAAACTTTAGACGAAACAGGTGTCTACGAACAGGAAGAAGTGGAGCTTTTCTGTGAGAAATTCTTTATGAAAGAAGATGCTCAAAAATTGAGCCCCATCATTGACGCGGCTGCTCATCGTTTTAATACTGAACTGGAACTGGAAGATGAAGATAAAGCCGACTTTAAGATTAAGGCAAAGCAATTTGTCAAGATCTATGGACAGATGGCTGCCATCATGCCTTACGAAATGGTTACTTGGGAAAAACTGTTCTGGTTCCTGAAATTCCTGATCCCGAAACTGATAGTAAAGGATAAGGATTCCGATAATCTGGATGAATTATTAGAGTCTGTAGATCTTTCAACCTATGGCCTGGAGCGCACCAAATTGAATAACTCCATAGGTCTGGATGCATCTGAGACAGGTTTAGATCCGCAAAATCCGAATCCACGTGGCGCCCACGGAGAGAAAGAAGAAGATATTCTTGAAAATATTATCAGGAATTTCAATGAAAGATGGTTTCAAGGATGGGAGGCAACGCCAGATGAACAACGAACAAAATTTATTCAATTAGGAAAACATGTCCAGGCACATCCTGACTTTAAAACGAAAGTAGCCGATAATACCGATAAGCAAAATAGTGATTTGGCTTTAGAAAAGATAATTGATGAAGTAATGAGAAAGCAACGTAAAAATGAGCTTGATCTATACAGGCTATATGCAAAGGATGAAGCTTTCTACCAAGCCTTTTTTGATACAATGAAGAGGATGATAGGGCAGGATTCAGGAAGGTAAGAGTTTGACTTGACAGGCTTTACTCGATACTGCCCTATTTATCTTGCCCCTTAACACCATTCCTCACTTTTTTATTAGATGCTATTATCTCTTATTTCCATATTTCCTTTATTACTTCTCCAATTGTTTTAGGATTAGAGCCTTTTATGCTGTTTTTTTGGGCTTTCAATTCATCCATAGATTTTAGTCCAAAATTTAATGAACCATCAGGATTAGTCCAAATACTACAAAGGTATTCCATTCCTTTTTTTAGGACTATATCTCTGTCAAATTTAACTGGTTTTAAAAATTTGGGTTGTGTTTCTTCTGTTCTGTTTAATCTTTGGGGAATATTAAAATTCAGGCTCGATTCTGTAAACACAATATTTCTTCGATTTATTTCTAACTCATTAGCTAGTTCAGGCAGAAAGAATATTTTCTGAATTCTGTTATTTAATGGATCTCTTTGAATTTCTATTAAAGATAACCGGTCAAGTTTTTCGATAATTGGCCAATAGTGTTCAAAATTAGTTTGAATTACTTTTTTTTGTAGAGACCTATAGTCATCATATTCTATAATTTTTTTTAAAACAGCTAATTCCTCTCTAGTTAACTTATTCCAACACCGAGCTTTTATAGCATACTTTAAGCCATGATTTTTAGAACTTGTAAAGTCATCATTTTATGGAGCGCGATTTAGTTTAGATCTACAATCTGAACAGATGAAATCTGGATTTTCAATTTTATTTTTCGCTGTTGATTGGCTTGTAACAGGAATTATAATTGGTTTTTCACATTCAACACATTCATCTAAAAATAGTTTTGTTTTCGAATTATTTTTTACAATTGAATTTAACCTGGGTTGGGTGATTCCAAATTTATTCCTCAATTTGGTTGGTGAATAAAGAAATGTTCTGTTCTCAATTTTCCAATATTGATTTATAATCTTAACAACCTGTTTATCCAGATTTTCGTTGAATTCTGTTTCTAAGTAAGGATATTTCATTTTATTCTTGTTCTTTATGGTGTATTAGACGGTTATTAATTGTGAAAATTTAGCTATTTATTTAGTTTTAAGGGTTTTGTATTCCACTTCTTAAAATCTTCAAGTGATTCAGGATGATCATTTAAAAATTGTTTGAAATATTCACTAGTATCACTTTTTCCTTTTTCATAGGCATCTTGCTCCAATTGATTTGTTCGAGATATCGCATATATACTATACCCCGAAAACAATAGGACAGATAGTAATAATCCAATCAAAGTTTTGGTAAACCATGCCGGATAGAAGGAGGTATTCTCAAATTTTTCAATCGCCTTATCTGATACCTCTTTTTGTTTCTCAGTAAGTTCTTGAAGATGAATAGAAAACTTTTGCATAATTTCAACCATCTTGGTATTATCTGGCTCTAATTTTATCGTCTTCGTTTTCTCTATCATTCCGTTTAGTTTTTCGACACTCCCTTTAAATTCATCAATTTCTTCGGTTAGCAATGCAGCTAAATCTTCAATTCTGGCCATTTTATCAACGATTTAATGTTATATTTTTTTCTTTAGTTTCATTAGGTATTTTTGTTAGCGAACCGTGTAAATCATAATATTGATCATTAATTTTTATTTTTTTATCTCTCAATGTTTTTCGGAATGCTATCGAATGTTGAAGTAAATCTTTAAGTACATTTTTACCACTTAGGTTTCGGTGTACCTCGCTCCCTTTGAACTTTTTATTGGAGTAATTGAAGGTAAAACCTTGCAATTTGTTAGCAGCATTAATGACTGGTTGTACATCAATCTTATTTTGTCTCATTAATTCTACATAGTCTGTAATACTTTTAGGCTTGACTTTTAAAACTTGCAAATGATGATTGTAAATCAGTTGACGTTCGGCTTTCGTTCTTAACTTATTTTTTTCTAAAACAGATTGTACCGTCTCCAGGCCAAGTTTTGAAGCTGTTTCTGCTGCAATTCTTTGCGATTTTTTTCCAATAAAGGAATCGTCATAGGCTGTACCATCAAAATCTATCCGATTAGTATACAAATGAATATGAGTGTGTTGTTTATCTTTATGCAAAAATCCAATTGCCTGGCGATCTCCTAATTTCATTTTCCGACTAAATTCTTTACAAATTGCATGGAGCATTTTAGTATCTAACTTAGTTTTATCGGCTATAGTTGGGCTTAAAACAAAACTTATAGTGTTTCTATAGCAGTTATCATTTAAGCGCTGGATATACCTAAATTCTTTTGAAAGTTCTTCAGGAGTATGTCCAATAAGATTATTACGATAAACTATTTCAGCTTCTTTTTCATTGTTCCAACCGTATTGCATAGAAGCCTTCGTATGCGAAATACTTTTTCCTTTGCCGATCATCCTTTAAACTTTTGAAGTTCATTTTTTATTTGAATTGTAAGTGTCTCGACTTCTTTGGAGAGTGCTGGATTTCTTTTTTTGAACATATTACTTATTCGGGTAAAATTGAGATGATAGCGAATAAGCATTTTATAGATTTCAATTTGCTCATCACTTAAACGTTCTGTAATTTTTTTATCAAGGGCAGATCGCCTACAAAATTCGCTAACACTTAAACCACATTTTTTGGCTCTTATGGCAATCAATTTTTTCTGGTATTTTGTAGTTCTGAATTCTATTTTGGTTGTTGCTTTCATAATCTTTGTGATCAACGAGAACAAAGCGAGATTGTCCTGACAAGGACACATCTCGAAATGCTAACGCATTAGTTAATTTTTATAATTCATCCACCATTCATTTATATCGGCAAAACCTTCATATAAAAGAGACATATCAAAACATTTTGAGCTTTGTTTTAAGAGTATTTTGGTTGCCTTTTTACCGGAATTATCACGATCTAAATACAGTTCGATACAATCATATTCTTGATAATAATTTTTCAATTCAGAAATAAAGGAGAGCGAATTGAGAATAAGAAAATCTGCATTCTCAATTAAAATAGGCTTGTAACACATAAGAGATAGAAAGTCGAACATTCCTTCGCAAACAATCAAGTTAGATTTATTTTTTTGAAATAAACTTATAGCCTTTGGAGAACTACTATTTTTGCAAAACTTATTTCGAAGTTCATATCCGCCTAATCGATTTTTAAGACCAATAGAGAAATAAGTTTTACCTCTAAAACTGTAATTAACTTCGTAACAAAATTGCTGAGCTACATGTAGATCAATTTTTCGCTCTTTGAGATACCCTTTTAAAGCATTATGCGTAATAGGCATACTCTTTATTATATCTATTTTCTCAACAGATTTATCAAGAGATTTTTGCTGGTGAAAAGAAAAAGAATAGTTACTATCGCTTAGGAATAAAAGTGCTTCCGAAATTGTACAATTTTGAAGTTTCATTACTAAATCAATTACAGTTCCTCCACTGCCAAATCCGAAATCATACCATGTATTCTTTTTTAGATTAATCTTGAATGACGCTTTTTGTTCATTTCGGAAAGGGCTTAAATACCAAATTTCATGATCGTTTTTTTTCATTTCCCTAGCACCCATTTTTTTCAAAACAGCTGTTAAATTTATGTTTTTCGCTTTTTTGCAATTCATAACTTCTATAGAATTTCATTTAATGCTTACCTAGTTACCTAAGCAATTTAATTATTTGATAATGAGTTTTTTAAATTTTAGGTAACCTGATTTTATTAGTTACCTAAGTTACCTAAATGTGCATTTTAGGTAAGTAGATTTATAAGTTACCTACCTAAGTAATATTTTAATTATCAGTTGTTTATAGAGTTTTAGGTAACTAGGTAACTATATTTATAGATTTAAGTATTTATGGATTAAATCCCCACGGACTGTTCTTAAATTTTGGTTTAGCTTTATATCCATAAACCTGCCTTTTTGGATGTTTAACCCGTTCAAAGCCATATTTTTTAAGCGAGGATCCAAGTCGTTGTCTGTTTAATTTTTTGCCCATAACAACCAACTCGGTTTCAATATCTGAAGCTGTTCTAAAATAATCTAAATCATCAGTAATATCATAAAATCTTAGTATGAACTCACTTTCTACGGTTTGAACCGTAAATTGTTCATTTCTCTTCTCGTTTAATGCTACTTCTTCTACAGTAAGATCTGATTTAAATTGAGGTTGATGTCTGTAAATATGATATGCCTGAATCCAAAAGTTGTTAATATCAAATTCATCACTGTATTTAAAGTTAATTCTACCAATGACGTTGAAAACTATCCATCGCACACTTCCGGTATCATCTGTAAGAAATTCCGTTTTATTGGTACTTCCCAAAAAGCTGCAAATACGATATAACAATGTAGATTTATCAGCATAGGGAAGGCGCTCATTAACGGTCATTTGAGAGATAAGAGATTTTATAGAATTTATATCATGTTTACCTAAAATGTTTAGCTCTTCCAGGTTAGCTATAAATCCCTTACAAAGCTTAATTCTATCATCTTTACTTACCCCAATATTTTCATAGTAATAACGCATTAAGGGTTCCGGACAGATATTCTTTAAATAGGTAGACTTTCCGGCGTGTTGAGCACCATTAGCCAAAACCAGGCAATGTTTGTTGATTTGGTTTGGGTGAAATACGGTTTTTATGGCACGCACCGCCCATTTTTTCAATTGCTGATAAAATAATTCATCATCATCAGTTTTAACGTATGAAGCATATTGTTTGATGTAATCTTTTCCATCCCATTTAGCTAGCGAATAAAAGTATTCTTTGATGGGATTATAATCTTGTACGAAATGACTTTTTAAATAGATTTTAAAGTTTTGTGAACTTGTATTAATCTTCTCGCGATTTAGGTGTATAAGCAATGAAGATTCATTAAAAGTAATTTCATTGGTTGTTTTACGATTATAGATTTCATAATCTAAAGATATCTCGTTAAATTTAATCTGATAATGCTTCGTTAATTCTTGATGTATCTTATCGTAAACTGAGTCTTTATGATCTGATTGATCATATGCATTTAATTCTTCCATAATCAATAGAGATTGATTAGAGTATAATGCGTATATTTACATTCTACTCTATGTTACGAGGTAATAAAGATTAAAGGCATTCAAAGCGGCAATTTTGAATGCTTTATTTTTTTGTGGAATTAATGTAGTCTTGGGCTTTATCTTCTATTTGAGATTCAGACTGGCTTTTATTTTGAAGTAGCCATCTATCAATTTCTGATTTTTCAAAAAATAAGGTCTTCCCGTTAGGCTTCGAAAAGGGCAAAATATTCTTATGAACCATCTTGTAAATATAGGAACGCTTATAGCCGGTGTAGTTAATTAAGTCTTCGACGGTAAGAATTTCTTTTGTAGAGCCTACGATTAACTTTTCTAATCGGTTTAACTTTTCTAAGATTAATTGATTTTCCATTGTTACGTTTTATTGGGTTAACGATAACAAAGTTGGAATAAAGGAAACTTTAAAATAGCCGTTTGTTAACCAAGGTTAACAAAATTTTTATAGGTTAACATGTAAAAGCATTATCTATTTCGCTTTTATGGCGTGGTTTTCTGCCTTTATTTTCTGCTCTTTTATACGCTGCGGATAAGCTCCTTGGGTTAGGAGTTTTATTTTTATTTTTGAAGATTTTCAAAAAAACATCAAATGTGAAATTTCGATCACCTGCTGCCAATACATCTTTAAAGTATTTTGTATCTACATGATTCATATTTAAGTTAAAGGAAGGTTCTTCTGGTACTGTGCCATTATAAATTATATTTGCAAAGAGCCTGTAATCTATTTCGTTTGAGTTTATATCGATTAGTTCAATTAAATTGTCACCTACTAATTTTTGATATATCGATATTAGTTCATTTTTCTTCCATTTAAGTTCATAATGCCTGTTACTTTTAGCTAGAATTTTTTTTCGGCGTTTTGCAATAAAACTTTTTTCGAAATCTGGATGCCAGGTATAAAAGAGAAAATAATTGCAAGCTATATAAACTATAATTATCAGTGTAGAAATATAATAACGTTCCAAAAATAGACTTTTGTCCAAATAAATATATTGAACTATAAATAAAATGCTAAAAGCTCCAAATATTACATAAACGAAAAGTCGAGGTCTTTCGATTCTTTTGTTAAAAAAGTCTGTTCTAAGAATTAACATATATGCTATATAGTAGTTTTTAATAACATTTAATTCTTTTAAAAATAGAAAAGAAGTGATCAGGATCATTGTAGCACTCATCATATAGTAACCTGTCTGCGATCCGTAATAGTTTATAAGAGTGGAAATTATAAATCCTATAAAACTAAGTGCGAATAAATGTTTTTTGATACTCATAATTCTATAGTCGGTATTAAATTAGAGGCTTCTTTCATTTTTTGATCTACAATTTTTGCGTAAATAGCGGTAGTCCGTATTTCTTTGTGTCCTAAACGCTTAGAGACAGTATATATGTCCGCTCCATTTTCTAATAGTAATACAGCATTGGTATGTCTGGCACTATGGAAAGTAATATGCTTCGAGATTCCGGCCCGATTACACCAACGTACTAATTCATTATTGTAAACTGCGGAATATTTTAGGCCGGTAAAAACTCGATCCATAGGGTTTTTACGGTCTCCTAATAAATCTCGCGCCTGCTTTGATATATACAAATATTCTACACCATCTGTTTTTTTCTGAATAAAATTGATACGGCTTTGGCTATCTTCATCACGCACTTCAGCCCAATACATCTTATTGATGTCTGACCATCTTAATCCCGTTAAACATGAAAAAAGAAAAGCTGATTTTAAAATTTCATATTTGCATGGAGTTTTCGCTAACTTTTGTAACTCTTGAAATGTTAGATACTCTCTTTGACTCTCGGCCTGCTCAAATGATTTTATCTTACTACTGTAATTAATAGATAAATATCCTTCATCAAAGGCGGCTCTAAGTGCAGCTTTAAATTTATTAAAATAGGTGTATTTGGAATTAAGGGATAGGGGAAGGTTACTTTTTGTTTGTGCATACTTATCAAAATACTGACGCACATTTTTAACAAAATTTTCATCAACTTCTTCAAAAGTAGTATTTGGTGTGATGTGACGTTTAAGGTGTACTAGGGTAGCCGTCCAAGTGCCATAATTTTTTATGCTATCATTTTTTTCCTCGGCTTTCTCATTAAAAAAATCCAAGAAACGACGTTTGGATTTAGCTGTATTTTCAAGTCAAATCTTCCTTGATAAAATTCTGCTTCTCGTATAGCCAGAATCTTTTTGGCTAAAGCTAAAGTTTCTTTGTTTTCTTTTCTTTCAATGGCATTTTTAGGTTCATCGTGTAAAAACAGCTTCAGATTTTCATTTTCACGAATATGCCTTCGTTTACCCTCTGGTGTTGTTTCAGAACCTTTATAATATTCTATGGATAAACTTATCTTTCCACTCTTTAATTTTCTTTGTTTTAGTGATATCTTCATAATGTAGTACGTTTGTACTACATCTTAAAATAATGTAGTACATATGTAGCAACGAATATAGTGACAAAGAACATAAAAGAAAAATAAAAATTATGTAATAATCTGTTTTTCAGATAAAAGAAGCGAAAGTAAACGTAAGAAAAGTTAATTTATTTCCCGATACAGAAATTAGCAAAAATATTACCCAGTAAATCATCATTAGTTATTTCTCCGGTAATTTCTCCAAAATGGTGTAAAGCTTGGCGAATATCGATAGCTAATAAATCTCCAGATAAATCCATGTTTAAACCATCTTCAACTTTATTGATTTCTTCTAAGGCTTTTAATAGAGCATTGTAATGACGGCTATTGGTAACAATGGTGTTATTGTTGCGGAGTGCGCCAGTATTTACATAGTTTAGAAGTTTTTCTTTTAACTCTTCAACACCCAAGCCGGTTTTAGCGGAAAGTAAATGAAGATCAGAAATTCTAGAGGTTAGAGTTTCTATCTTCCCACTAGATAATTGATCGATTTTATTGGCAATAATTACCAGAGGTTTTTGCGGATATTTATTTTTAATTTTTTCAATTTCAACCTGAATCATATTCAGTGAAGTTTCATTTCCCTGAACCTGATCCTGAGTTACGCTACCTTCAGTAAACTCTGTTTGACTTAGTCGAGAAGTATCAAAAAGGTAAATAACAACCTGAGCTTGGCCTATTTTCTCAAAAGTTTTTTTTATTCCGATGCTTTCAACAACATCTTTGGTTTCTCTGATTCCGGCAGTATCAATAAATCGGAAACCAACGCCACCTATGGCTAGTTCATCTTCAATAACATCACGAGTGGTTCCTGCAATTTCAGAAACAATCGCGCGCTCTTCATTTAATAACGCATTTAGTAAAGTCGATTTTCCAACATTGGGTTCTCCAACAATCGCAACAGGAATTCCGTTTTTTAAAACATTTCCGGTAGCAAAAGAATCGATTAGACGCTTAAGCACTTTCTGAATTCTGGCGACCAAATCCCTAAACTGATCGCGATTAGCAAATTCCACATCCTCTTCAGCAAAATCTAATTCCAATTCAATAAGTGAAGCGAAATTCAATAATTCTTCTCGTAAACGCTGAATTTCATTTGAGAAACCACCACGCATTTGTTGCATCGCCATTTGGTGAGAAGCAGCATTTTCCGAAGATATTAAATCGGCTACCGCTTCAGCCTGGCTTAAATCCATTTTTGCATTGAGAAATGCCCGAAGTGTAAATTCACCGGCTTCCGCAGATCGACAACCATTTCTTACTAATAGCTGAATAATTTCCTGCTGAATGTAAGGAGAACCATGGCAACTAATCTCGATGGTTTCTTCGCCCGTATACGACTTTGGTGCTCTAAATACTGAAACTAAAACTTCATCTAAATTACGCTGCCCATCTACTATATTACCTAAATGCAAAGTATGTGTAGGCTGGTCTTCTATTTTTTTACGGCTTTTTGCCTTGAATAATGGAGCAACAATATTAATAGCTTCTGGTCCAGAAACTCTGATAATAGCAATAGCTCCAGCACCAGAAGGTGTGGCAAGGGCAACAATGGTATCGTTCAATTTCATGTGTGCAAAGATAATAAACAAAGAGCGTATTCAAGAATTTTGCAAAAATCTGTAACATTCCTTTTCGATACTCGTCTTTTAAGTGTAGTCCTTTTTATAAAGGACTTTTATTAACCATCAAATATCATCAAAAAATTATGGAAACGTACACAGCAATGAGAGAAGACAGACAAATGTTAATGATAATGCATTTGAGTCAGTTATTAGATTTTGTTACCGGAATAGGAGGTTTTATCGTTCCGCTTATTTTATGGGCAACCCAAAAAGATAAAATTCAGGATATGGACGAGCAGGGGAAAGATATTATGAATTTCCAGATCAGCTTATTTATTTATTCAATAATAAGTATTCCTTTAATGCTTTTATTTGGACTTGGTATTTTTTTATTGATCCTTGTTGGAATTGTAGGTCTTGTTTTTCCTATTATTAATGCGATAAAAGCATCGAATGGAGAACCTGCATTTTATCCATTTACCATAAAAATCATCAAATAATTATATAATATCAGGCTGAATCATCAAATTCAGTTTTAGACATCAATCAAAAACAAAAACCCATTCAGGAAACTGAATGGGTTTTAATTTTATATAATCTGATGTAATTTTTTACTAGCTATTAAGCATTACCGGCATAACGAGCATGGTAATTTTTTCTCCCGGATCTAATCCATCAACCGGAGTTAAAATTCCTGCACGGTTTGGTAAACTCATTTCTAATTGTACTTCATCTGAATTTAAGTTATTCAGCATTTCCGTAAGAAATCTAGAGTTAAAACCAATTTGCATATCGTCACCTTCGTAACCACAAGTTAAACGTTCTTCAGCCTTATTACTGTAATCAACATCTTCCGCAGAAATATTTAATTCAGCTCCCGCAATTTTTAAACGTACCTGGTGTGTTGTTTTATTAGAGAAAATAGAAACCCTTTTTACAGAACTTAAAAATTGATTACGCTCTATCGTGAGTTTGTTAGGATTCTCTTTAGGGATAACTGCTTCGTAATTTGGATATTTACCATCGATTAAACGGCAAATTAGTGTAGTATCATCAAATGTAAACTTAGCGTTACTTTCATTGTATTCAATAACAACTTCACTTTCGCTACCTGCAAGAATTCCTTTTAAAAGATTTAAAGGTTTCTTAGGCATAATAAATTCTGCCGTTTGCGAAGCCGTTACGTCTTCTCTAGAATATTTCACCAATTTGTGCGCATCTGTAGCTACAAAAGTTAAACCTTCTGTAGAAAACTGAAAGAATACACCACTCATCACCGGGCGAAGATCATCATTACCAGAAGCAAAAATAGTTTTGCTAATAGCCGAAGAAAGAATATCACCTTCGATCACCGTATTACTTGGATCTTCTAAACTTACAGGATTAGGAAATTCTTCTCCATCTGCATAAGCTAAAGCGTATTTACCGTGATTAGAACTAAGTTCGATAGTGTGATTATCCTCGGCAACAAAAGTAAGTGGTTGCTCTGGGAATGTTTTTAGCGTATCTAAAAGAAGTTTAGCCGGTACCGCGATTTTTCCTTCGGAATCTGACTCTACATTTAATTTAGCAGACATCGTAGTCTCTAAATCTGAAGCAGAAACCGTTAACTCGTCATTGTTCAAATCAAAAAGGAAATTATCCAATATCGGCAAAGTGTTGTTATTATTAATAACCCCACCTAGTATCTGAAGCTGTTTCAGCAAATAACTGCTGGATACAATAAATTTCATTGGCTTTTTATTGATTTATTAGAATCACCTACAAAGATATTTTAATCCGTGAAAAATCGAAGCTGCCCAATGCAGTTTTTATTAACATTAAATTGATTTTGTTAATAACTAAGCGATTCATTTTCAGTGCTTTTTTGAAAACCGAAGAGCAAAGATTGTTAATATGTTGAAATTGGAGTTTTTCTGAAGTAATTATTTCTTCTTAATATATTTCCTTCTGCGTACCCAATTATAACCAAAAGCAAAAATCCCTAAAACCAATAAAGGAAACAAAATATTTAGTAGTTGCCATTTTGTGCGTTCTTTAGCTGTTTTCTGAGGATCTAAAAACGCAATCTTCACTTTTTTAGTTCGAATATCCATTAATCCGCGATCATCTAGCATATAATTTACGGCATTCAGTAAAAATTCTTTATTGCCATAAGTGGTACCGGTATATTTTTCGAATCCAAGTTCTAGCGGCGCTCCTTGTTTAAGCTCATTTTTAATCACGTCGCCATCTGAAATTACCAACATTTCTGTTGGTTTGCTTTTGTTTAAATTATCCTGAATTTCAAACGGTTTTAAGCGATTATTATAAACCGAAGTAAATAATCCTTCCAATAAAACAGCCAGCGCCTGCTCACCAGCGGTGTACGAAGCAATATCTGGTTCCTTCCCCACAATGTCTAAACTAATTTCGCGCGGAGTACCTTCTACCTTAGATCGTGGAGAACTACTTAGCAATACAGTTTTATCTAAGCTGTTCTTTAAGGTATCGATAGGGTTTGCAAAATCAAATTTCACCGCTTCGATATTATTGATAATTGGGTGATTATTTGGGGAAGAGGTAAGCGGACTGTAAAACCATGGATATGGATTAAATCTTGTATCATTTCCGCTACCTGTAGCCAATATAATTGGTGCCGAATACATATCCTTTACCAGGCTGGGATTTATTCTTATCCCATAACTAAAAAAGAAATCTCCAAGGTTAAGATCCCTCGGTAACGCAAAGGAAGTACCTGTTGGATTTAAAAGACTATCTTTTTCCATCGCAACACTTTCTGTAAGCCATAGCGACTTTCCGCCGTTCATAGTGTATTGATCCAGGATATATTTTTCGTTTTCGGTAAAAGATTCAGTAGGTTTGGCTTCAATAATAAGGTCATATTCCTTTAATTGCTGAAGCGTTTTTTGAGGATTTACGGCAGCCGAATCCAAAGTAAATGGCGCCATAAAATAATATTGCTGCAGTGTCTTTACAAAATCGGCAATATTAGCGTTGGACAATTCACCATTGCCGCGCATCACGGCAATTTTCTTTTCTCTAGGATAAATAAGCTTACTAATTGCATCAGTAAAGGCATATTCTAATTGCTGTACCGAGTTGGTGACACGTTCTTCGTCGCTACTGCCAAGCTGGTTTTTCAATAAACCAATTTTGACCGATTTCTTACCAAGATTAGCCATAGCCCATGGGAAAATAATAGTCTCGCTATTTTGCCCATTTTCCATTACATTAACACGAGCGGGAGACATTCCCATTTTGTAAAATTGCTGTGCTACCTGTTGTGCGTTACCACCTTCAGCTAAAGGATCGATAAAATTGAAATGAATATTGTGGTTTTTGGCAGTATATTCTTCAAGTATCTGCCGTGTTTCGCTTTGTAGTCTTTTAAATTCTGAAGGGAAATCTCCTTTTAAGAAAACATCGATAATTATAGGCTCTTCGACATCATCTATAATTTCTTCAGAAGCTTCAGAAAGTGTATAGCGTTTATCCTCGGTTAGATCTAAACGTTCAAAATATTGAGAAGCAGCAAAGTTTATCGCAATTAAAATAGCAATAAATAAAACAACCGATTTGTATTTAGAAAACTGCTTCAAGATTAATTATTTCTTAGATTTTTTATTCTGAAGTGCGTAAGTTTCAGAAATAACGCAATAAAACTTATAAAGTAAATAAGGTCGCGGGTATCAACTACGCCGCGGCTAATACTGCGATAATGATAACTTATTCCGAAGTAATCAATTCCGTAGTCTGAATTTTTAAAAAGTTGAAATCCAGATATTCCTTCAAACAAAAAGAAACTTAAAAAGCAAAGAAAAACGGCAATGATAAAAGCCACAATTTGGTTATTTGTTAAGCTTGAAGAAAATATTCCTATCGCGGTATAACAACCGCCTAGAAATATGAGACCGAAGTAACTTCCTAACGTCGCACCCAAATCAAAATTCCCCGGAATTCTACCCAATTCTGAAATTGTAAATACGTAAATTATGGACGGAATAATCGCTAATATCACCAAAAATAAAGCACCCAGATATTTGCCTAATATCAGTTTATTAATCGATAGCGGTTTGGTGAGTAAAAGCTCCATTGTACCGAGTTTTTTTTCTTCGGAAAAGCTCTTCATGGTAATGGCAGGGGTCAGAAATATAAAGATCCACGGCGCCATATTAAAAAAGGGTTTAATATTGGCAAAACCGCTATCCAAAATATTATATTCTCCCGTAAATACAAAGAGAAACAGTCCGCTAACTACAAGAAATATCCCAATCACAAGATATCCTATAGGAGTTGCAAAAAAAGACTGTATTTCTTTATTTAAAATAGCTAACAATTATTCTTCTTTTTGATTTGAAACCCAAATTTTATCGACACTCCAGGCTTCTGGTTTTGCGTTGAACAGGGTTTTTGTATTACTCCAAACCACTTTAAAAAATCCTGAATTTCGGTAATTCTGTAATGCATTTTCGTCTTCCCAATAACTATACGTAAAAAATTGGTTGGTATTGTCTTTATCACGATATAGTTCTAAATGTTGGCAACCTTCAAAATCTCTAATTTGGGTTTTGGTAGACTCAAAGATGCTTAAAAACTCTTCAATATTTTCGGGTTTAAAGCTCAGCTTTACGATCCTTACTAACATAAGCTTCAAATTTTATGGTTACCGTATCACGATTTTGCAATCCAAAAAGGCTGGAAGCACTCCCAACGGTAAGTGGATTACTTTTGTAAATCGCAAGTTCGATATATCCGGCAGAATTAAAAACAGCAAGTTTCTTGCCGTCTTCTTCGCCACGATTTTCTTTTTCTATTTTGAAATTAATGCAATCACTATAGGTTTCATAAATCTTATTGAAAGTGACCATTCTTGCACTAATGGTAAATTTTCTGCCTTTACCAATAATCTCAAATAGCTTCCTGGAAATATTGGTAATCACATTTCCGTAGTTGTCAATATAAATAACATGACCAATAATCTGATTTTTATCAGAATTAATTAGCGGTTCGATTTGCTTTAGATATTTAATCTCCTCAATGTTTTTTCCGATAACATCTAAAGTTCCCCCTCTAGCAATGTGACAGGCTACTTTTACAAAAACATCCAAAACCGGGAAATTACTTTCTATTTTATCGTGAATATTAATTTCGACAATTTTTTCAGGCTTAATTTCTGAAGCTAATAAAGATAAGATTCCATTATTGGCGCAAAGAAAATAATGATCATCCAGCAAAACAGCCAAATGCTTATTTTCTGGAGTTAATTCAGAATCGATTCCTATAATATGAATACTTCCTTTTGGAAAACTTTTGTACGCATTTTTAATGATGTAACTCGCTTCACTAATATGAAAAGGAGAAATAGAATGTGAAATATCAACAATTCTAACATCATCTAATTCATTATAGATAGCTCCCTTAACCGCAGCAGCAAAGTAATCTTTCTGTCCAAAATCGGTGGTTAAAGTGATGATTGCCATAATCGATTGTTAATATTTTTTGGGGTTTGGAGGCTAAATTTTCCTTAAGTTTGTATAGGGAGCGAAGATAATTTTATTTTAAGCTTCCCACCTTAAAATTGCGCTAAAAATATAGCGAAAAATCAGTCTGCAAAAATAAAGACAGATTTATTGGAACACAAATTTAATGGTAAAGAAATTTAGCATGTAGCTACCAAATTAACTAAAACCAAACGCTTTTGAACGAACTTGTAATTGAACTTTCAGAAATTAGTCCAAGAGATTTTTTTGGACAACAAAATGAACATATAGAGCTTTTAAAAAAATACTTTCCCAAGCTCAAAATAGTGGCAAGAGGAAGTAAAATAAAAGTTTTTGGAGATGAAGAAATGCTGGAAGAATTCGATAAGCGATTTACGATGCTTATAGATCACTTCGGAAAGTTTAATAAGTTGGATGAAAACGTCATAGAAAGAGTTTTAACCAGTGAAAGTAAAGAAGACTATTCTTCCTCTAGTGAAAGCGGGGAGGTTTTAGTACATGGGGTAAGCGGTAGGCTTATTAAAGCACAAACCGCCAACCAACGTAAGCTAGTTGATCTTAGTAAGAAAAACGATTTGATTTTTGCCATTGGTCCAGCCGGTACCGGGAAAACATACACTGGTGTAGCTTTAGCCGTAAAAGCGCTGAAAGAAAAACAGGTAAAGCGAATTATACTTACCCGTCCTGCTGTAGAGGCGGGGGAGAATCTCGGTTTTTTACCTGGTGATTTAAAAGAGAAATTAGATCCTTATATGCAACCATTATATGACGGTTTGCGTGATATGATCCCTGCTGAAAAATTAGAAACTTTCATCGAAAAAGGCGTGATACAAATCGCACCTTTGGCCTTTATGCGTGGTCGAACTTTAGATAATGCTTTTGTAATTTTAGATGAAGCACAAAATACCACCCATGCGCAAATGAAAATGTTCTTAACCCGTATGGGGAAAAGTGCAAAATTTATGATTACCGGAGACCCGGGGCAAATTGATTTACCAAGAAGAACAGTTTCAGGACTTAAAGAAGCTTTGCTGGTTTTAAAAGATGTAAAAGGAGTAGGGATGGTATATCTAGATGATAAAGATGTAATTCGTCACCGATTGGTGAAAAAGATCATCGCAGCATATAAAACAATAGAACACAACGATTAATTAAGAATAAATCAACCGATTTTAAAGAGATGAGTAATACTCTAACAAAAACAGATTACAATTTTCCGGGACAAAAATCAGTATATAAAGGAAAAGTACGTGACGTTTATGCTTTTGAAGATGATAAGCTGATAATGATCGCTTCAGATCGTCTTTCAGCGTTTGATGTAGTGATGCCTAAAGGAATTCCTTTTAAAGGACAAATCCTTAATCAAATAGCTACAAAAATGATGAACGACACTCAGGATATTGTTCCAAACTGGTTACAAGCAACTCCAGATCCTAATGTAGCGGTTGGTGAAGCATGCGAACCTTTTAAAGTAGAAATGGTAATTCGAGGTTATTTATCGGGACACGCTGCACGTGAATATAAAGCTGGTAAAAGAATGCTTTGTGGTGTAGCCATGCCAGAAGGTATGAAAGAGAATGACCGTTTTCCAGAACCAATTATTACTCCGGCTACCAAAGCTGAAATGGGAGATCATGATGAAGATATTTCTAAAGAAGATATTCTAAAACGCGGAATTGTCTCTGCGGAAGACTATGCGGTTTTAGAGGATTATACTCAAAAGCTTTTTCAGCGTGGAACCGAGATTGCAGCAAAAAGAGGCTTAATTTTGGTAGATACCAAATATGAATTCGGAAAAACAAAAGATGGTAAGATCGTTTTGATTGATGAAATTCATACTCCAGATTCTTCAAGATATTTTTATACCAATACATATGAAGAACTTCAGGAAAAAGGAGAGCCACAGAAGCAACTTTCGAAGGAATTTGTTCGTCAATGGTTAATTCAAAACGGATTTCAGGGAAAAGAAGGTCAGGAAGTTCCCGTAATGAGCGACGAATATATAGAAAGTGTGAGTGAGCGATATATTGAACTTTACGAAAATATCACAGGAGAAAAATTTGAAAAGGCAGAGGTTTCTAATATCGAAAAAAGAGTAGAGGAGAATGTTCTGGCTTATTTAAAATAACTGATATTTTATCAGTAAAAAAAGCGGTATGTTAGATTTTACATATCGCTTTTTTTATGATTAAATTTTTGTAAAAACATAGAGTTTTGCATGTAAAATCAGTGAAAAATCAATATTTTTAGGCATAAAATAAAGAATCCGTACAACCAACTATTATTTATGAGTAATTACCATATTAAAAATCTTGAAGAATACTTTCAGGTGTATAGAAAATCGGTGCGTGAACCAGAAAACTTTTGGGCCGAAATTGCTGAAGAGCATTTTACCTGGAGAAAAAAATGGAATAATGTTCTAAGCTGGGATTTTAAAAAGCCAGAAATTAAGTGGTTTGAAAATGCAAAACTTAATATTACCGAAAATTGTATAGACCGTCACCTTTTAACCAGAGGAGATAAAACAGCGATTATTTGGGAACCTAATGATAGCAAAGAAGAAGCGAAACATATTACTTATAACGATCTTCATAAACAAGTAAACAAATTCGCAAACGTTTTAAAGAGTAAAGGAATTAAAAAAGGAGATCGTGTTTGTATTTATTTACCAATGATCCCAGAGTTGGCTTATGCTGTGTTAGCATGTGCGAGAATAGGAGCAATTCATTCGGTTGTTTTTGCGGGATTCTCGAGCAAAGCCTTAGCAACAAGAACTCTGGACGCCGATTGTAAGATGTTAATTACATCTGATGGTTCTTATCGCGGTTCTAAAACCTTGAATCTAAAGAATATTGTCGACGACGCTTTAGAAGATTGCCCAGATGTAAAATCTGTACTAGTCGTAAAGCGTACGGGCGAGGAGATTAAGATGAAGGATGGTCGCGATGAGTGGCTGCAACCGCTAATGGATAAAGCTTCAGAGGAATGCGCACCTGAAATTGTAGATGCTGAAGATCCTTTATTTATTTTATATACCTCTGGCTCTACCGGGAAGCCTAAGGGAATGCTGCATACCACAGCAGGATATATGGTTTATACCGCGTTTACTTTTAAAAATATTTTTAATTATACTGAAGGAGATGTGTACTGGTGTACTGCCGATATTGGTTGGGTAACCGGGCATTCTTATATCGTTTACGGGCCACTGGCAAACGGAGCAACTACTGTTATGTTTGAAGGTGTACCATCTTATCCAGATTATGGTCGTTTTTGGAAAATTGTAGAAAAACACAAGGTGACGCAATTCTATACGGCACCAACAGCAATTAGATCATTGGCAAAACGTAATATTGAATTTGTAGAAAATCACGACCTCTCTTCTTTAAAAGTATTAGGTTCTGTTGGCGAGCCAATCAACGAGGAGGCATGGCACTGGTTTAATGATAATATTGGTAAAAATCAAAGTCCAATTGTAGATACCTGGTGGCAAACCGAAACAGGTGGAATCATGATTTCGCCAATGCCTTATGTAACGCCAACAAAACCCACATATGCAACTTTGCCAATGCCGGGTATTCAACCAAGTTTAATGGATGATGATGGGAATGAAATAAAAGGAAATCAGGTAAATGGGCGGTTATGCGTTAAATTCCCGTGGCCCTCGATAGCAAGAACAGTTTGGGGCGATCATGAACGTTATAAGGATACATACTTTTCAACTTTTGAAGGAAAATATTTTACGGGAGATGGTGCCTTAAGAGATGAGGTAGGATATTATAGAATTACGGGTAGAACCGATGATGTAATTATCGTTTCTGGTCATAATCTAGGAACCGCACCAATAGAAGACGCGATTAACGAACACCCAGCGGTTGCTGAAAGTGCGGTAGTTGGTTTTCCTCACGATGTTAAAGGAAATGCTCTTTATGCCTTTGTAATTCTTAAAGAATCTGGTGAAAGCCGTAAACGAGATAATTTAAGAAAAGAAATCAATCAGCAAATATCAGAGAAAGTAGGGCCTATTGCGAAGCCAGATAAAATTCAGTTCGTAGAAGGTCTTCCTAAAACCAGAAGTGGTAAAATTATGCGTCGAATTTTACGTAAAATCGCTTCTAATGATACATCAGATTTAGGAGATACTTCCACTTTATTAAATCCTGAAGTTGTAGAAGCTATAATTGCTGAATCTTTATAACTTTCAGAAGAAATAATTTTTAATAAAAGTCCGGATGTAATTATCCGGACTTCATTTTTTTAAGGGCTTAGATCTTAAAAAGTTCCTTTAACTTTTTTCGTTTTAGTCTACCCAGAATTTTTAGGAAAGCAATGGCAGTAATAAAGGCATCGCCAATTGCAGTGTGCCGATCTTTTAGATCGATATTGTAAGCCAGCGCAATTTCATCTAAGCTATAGTTTTTATGCTGATCGATAAAATTGGAAATAATTCTTGTTTTTCGATATAAAATTCCGGTGTCTAGAACGCTGTTTTTTAACTTCGGAAGATGATTTCTCTTCAGTGCGGCATTAATCATATTAATATCAAAGCCTGCATGATGTGCCACCAGGACAGCATTACCGATATATTTTAAAAATAATCGTAGCGCTTTTTCTTCAGTAAAAGTTTCAAACCGCTCGTGCTTTATAAGTCCGTGAATTTCTACCGTATCTGGATTAAACGCCTCTTGCTTTAAATATATTTCAAAACTATTAGAGACTAACAATTTATTATTTACAACCTTAACGCAACCGATGCTTAATATCCGATCTTTTTCTTGATCAAATCCTGTAGTTTCGGTATCTAAAACCACAAATGTGGTATCGTTGATAGGCTGTTCTTTTTGATCTTTGCTGAATTTAGCTGAATATTTCTGCCAAAATTCAGGGAGCTCAGATTCATCTTTTTTAAACCAGTTTATCATTGCAATACCACTGAAGTTTCAAATCTAATTTTAATTAATTCCTGAACTGCTTTAATTGACTTAAAGGTGCGTTTTAATTTCATTCTATCTTCTTTGCTTAATTTAGAAAGATCGATAAAACGTCCACTATCGCGATTTTGTAAACCCTGTTTTGTCCTAAATTTCAACAAGGCTTTGGATGCATAGGCACAGCCTTCAAAAAGCTCTTTGTTTTTAGGTTCTATTTGGGCTAAACGTTCAAACCGCTCTACGGTATTACTAATATTTTTAATTTTGTAGGATAAAATTAATAGTCTGGCCGCTTCTGTTAAAGGTTGTAATCCTCTTTTCTTAATGTCAAAAAAGTCTTTTTTTTCACCATCCTGCTCTACAAGAAATTGCCTAAAAAAACCAAGCGGAGAAGGATTACGAAGAGCATTCGCTCCCATTACTGTTAAGAATTTACGATTTCCTTCAATTAAACTAAGAATGTAATCTGATAATTGATTGGATAAATAGACATCTCCATAAGTTATATCGTAGTCGAAAAAGATATTAGAAAGTAAAATTTCGTCTGGTCCCGGCTCTTTAATCCATTTAGAGACCTGGGCTTTCCATTCACTCAAGCTTAAACACCATCTGGGAGTCTTTGCCATCATATCTGCAGGACAATATTCGTAACCAACTATCATTAATCTTTTATTTACTTTGGTAGCAAGTTGTAAAAAATATTGTCTTGTTTCTTCTAATTTATCGTTTGGTGGATCTGCAAAAATAATTGCGTTATCCTGGTCGGTTTGCAATAACTGTTCTTTTCTACCCTGGCTTCCCATGCTTAGCCATGCAAATTTTACTGGTGGCTCCTGTAGCAGCTTTACTACACATCTTGAGATTACTCTTTTAATTGTAGCATCATTAAGCTCGAATATTAATTTTGAAATATGGGTTAGGGGAATGTTATTTTCGATATAACCGCTAAGTAGAAGATTTATTTTATTTCTAATTTTCTTTAATTCTTTTGTACTTCTAGAGCGCTGAATCGCCTTCATTAATACCGAAGGACTGTTACCTCGCGAAACCATAATATCATGTTCAGATAATATCCCTATAACTCGGGTATTTGGAGTACCATCCTCTGTAATACAAATATGATTGATATTATGCTTCATCATGGTAATCTGAGCCTGGGCAATAGTTACATTTTTAGGGTAACAAATTACTGGATAGCTCATTATTTTTTCTACTGTAGTATCTATGGAAATTTGTCCTGTTGCGATGGTATCTCTAAAATCTTCATCGGTTAGAATGCCCACTGGTAGATCATCTTCGGTAGTAACTATAACCGAACCAATTTTTCGTTTACTCATTAATTGAGCAGCGCTTCTAATTTTAGTTTCTGGAGAAGTGGTAACGATTTTTCGAATAACAGGTGCTGGTTGTAATTCGAAAAGTGGACCGCTATTTAATGGTTCTACAATATCATTGCCAGAAAATAGTTTTCCTTTATCTTCTCTAGCATAGGGGTTACGGGTATTTGTAGCAAAACTTTGTATTAAAAAATGACCGACCTTTTTATTAGATTCGCTAAGCGGTTTAAAGATATCTATAGGTATACCATATACGATACTTTCTTCTTCCGCGATCGCATTCATAATATAGTTTTCTTCAGCAAATAAAGGTCTAAGACCAAAAATATCACCTTCGTCACAAGTATCTAAGGTTTCATATTGATTATTCTTGAATTTCTGTAATTGGATAGCTCCTTTGTGAACAATATAAAATTGAGAATGTCCTTTTTCGTCTTCATGAAACACAATATTGCCTTTATCGATGTAAAGCACTTCAGATTCTTCAGAAATTGCAAGGAGTTCTTCAGCATTCAAAAATGTAAAAGGAGGGAAGTCTTTTAAAAAGTCAGCAATTCGATGTGCAATGGAATTTTTCATTCTAATTTATTTATTAAGGCTGATTTTTTTTGGTATAAAAATTGTTAGATTTATAGTATTATTAATCAAACTTCTAATTATGAAAAAAGAATATATATTTCTTTTGATTTTTGCTTTTTCGTATAATATTTTCTCGTCTCAGAGTTTTATGAACGGTATGCAGAACAGTGCTCCTTTAAAAATTTTCACCAAAAAAAAGACTCCGGAACGTTTCACCGGATCACCATACATTGATGATTCTTTCTCGAGTGCTCAAATCAACGACGGTGAAAGATCAATGTCAGCTTTTGTGCGATATAATGCTGTCGAAGACGTTGTCGAAGTGAAAGTAGATGAACAGAATAGTGAAATTTATATGTTACCTAAATTTAAGAAAATTAAATATAAATTGAAGGATTATCAAATATTTATTGATCAATTTACAGACTCTGATGGAGAGACTGTCAATGGATATATGTTAGATTATTTTTCCAATCAAGGTGTTCGCTTTTTAGCTCGACCAGAACCGGATGTTGTTCCAGCACAACCTGCAAGAACGGGTTATGATAAGGATAAACCGGCTCATCTAAAAGTGGACATGGTTTATTATATTAAAAAAGATGGGGGTAGATTAGAAGAAGTACGTCTTAAAGAGAAAGATTTCAAGAAAATTCTTTCTGATAAAAAGAAGATGATCGATTATTTTAAGAGAAATAAAATTAAAAATGAAGAAGACGTCGTGAAGATGTTGAAATTTTATAGTGAATAATCTAACATGATAATAAGTGTATGAAATTAACTCCATTTTGGGTTAATTATACACTTATTTCATAATCTTCAATAAGCTTTAGCATTACTTTTTCGGTCTCAGATAAGGTGGTGTAATTTTTCGAATCGTCGTTTTTTATTTTTTTGAAATAGGGCACAATACTACCGTTCTTGTAAGATTCTACAATTTTAGGATGTACATAATAGCTTCTACAAACGGCTCTGGTGTTGCCTAAACCACTTGCGGCAGCATCATAAGAAGTTAGGATTGTCTTTTTATTCTCTTTTTCGTCCTCAATATATCCCAATTCGTGGATAGTTTCGAAAAATATTTTTGAAGCCGACCAGGTTCTAAAATCTTTGGCTGAAAATAAATCACTAGTAACTTCGTGAATATAATCGTTAATCATTCCGCTGTCGATCGTATGCTTTTCGTTATTTTCATCTATAAATTTAAAAAGTTCCCAGCCCGGTATTTCTTCGCATTGATTAATTAGATTGATAAGCTTTGGATTTTCAACACTTATAGAATGTTCTTTGCCTTTTTTACCTACAAATTCAAATTTGACTTCATCATCATATGTCTTTAAATGCTTTGTTCTAAAAGTTGAAAGTCCATACGTTTTATTTTTTTGTGCGTAGTAATCGTTACCAATTCTTATGTGTGTTTCTTCCATCAATCTAATGATAAGAGCAAGAACTTTCTGCTTGCACATCCCAGGAAGCTCAAGATCTTGATTGACTTTTTTTCTAATCTTAGGTAATTTTTTACCAAAAGCTGTCATTTTAAAAAACTTAGATTCGTTTTTTATCTTAGACCACATCTGGTGATAAATATACTGTTTGCGATTTTTCTCGTCTCTTCCTACGGCTTGTAGATGACCATTATCGAATTTGGAGATTCTCACGTTGGTCCATGCAGGAGGGATTACCAGTTCTTTAATTCTTTTTATAGTTCGCTTATCTTTTATTTTTGCGTCGTCCTTTAGATATGAGAATCCTCTACCTGCTTTTTTTCGGGAAATAGAAAGGTGATGTTCAGAAACGTATATTAGATTAGCCAATTTGGCTGCCTCCTTAGGTTCCTCTAAAATTACATTAATATCTTCACCAGAAAGTGTCATTCCTCTTTTTTTGTAAATATAGTGGAGCAAGCGATGTACGATTAATAAATAATTGTGAAACCATACTTAAGGAAAATAAAAAAGCTCCTAAAAAGGAGCTTTTTAATAATTTCTGAAACAATTATAACTAGATCTTAGTCGAAATAACTAAAAGTTTCACCGTCTTTTATTTTTAAAATACTCTCGTAAATTAATTTTATTACGTTTTCGACATCTTCTCTATGTACCATTTCTACCGTAGTATGCATATATCGAAGAGGTAAACTTATTAGAGCTGAAGGAACCCCGCCGTTACTATAAGCAAAAGCATCAGTGTCGGTTCCGGTTAATCGGGAAGAGGCATTTCGCTGAAATGGAATCTTTTTTTCTTCAGCAGTGTCAATCAAGAGTTCTCTTAAATTGTTTTGTACTGCAGGAGCATAAGTAATTACCGGGCCGTCTCCAATTTTCGCTAAACCATTAGACTTTTTATCAATCATTGGTGTAGTGGTGTCGTGAGTAACATCGGTTACAATAGCTACGTTGGGTTTTATTCGTTGCGTAATCATTTCAGCACCTCTTAAACCAATTTCTTCTTGTACCGAATTAGTGATATAAAGACCAAAAGGTAATTTTTTGCCGTTTTCTTTTAGGAGTTTAGCAACTTGCGCAACCATAAATCCGCCGATTCTATTATCAAGAGCGCGACAAACAAATTTGTTTTCATTCAGAATAAAAAATTCATCGGGATAAGTAATAACACATCCAATGTGCACCCCAAGTTGCTCCACTTCTTCTTTAGTGGTACAGCCAACATCAATACAGATATTCGATAATTTTGGTGATTGTTCTTTATCTTTATTTCTGGTGTGAATTGCCGGCCATCCAAAAACTCCTTTTACAATTCCTTTTTTAGTATGAATGTTTACACGTTTGGAAGCTGCAATTTGGTGATCACTACCACCATTTCTAATTACATATATAAAGCCCTCATCACTAATATAATTTACATACCAGGAAATTTCATCAGCATGTCCTTCTATAACTACTTTAAAGTCGGCTTCAGGATTTATAACGCCAACAGCAGTGCCGTAAGTGTCGGTAATAAACTCATCTACATAAGGTTTAAGATAGTCCATCCAAAGTTTTTGTCCTTCAGACTCGTAACCCGTAGGTGCCGCATTATTCAAATACTTTTCTAAGAAATCTATGGATTCTTTATCTAAAATACTTTCTTTACTCATATTTATCTGTGATTTGTAGCGAATTTAATAAGAATAAAATTGAAGACAATTGTATAATGTTTAATTTTGGAATGATTTTGGATATTTTTAGTTTGATTTATGCTGAATAATTCGCAGGTGAAAACATATTTATTAATTCTTTTTTGCTTTACCGCTTTAGTTGAAGTTAGTGCGCAGGATGATACATTACAGAAT
This sequence comes from Zunongwangia sp. HGR-M22, assembly GCF_027594425.1. NCBI lineage: Bacteria > Pseudomonadati > Bacteroidota > Flavobacteriia > Flavobacteriales > Flavobacteriaceae > Zunongwangia > Zunongwangia sp. HGR-M22. Next base: position 2,568,275 of record NZ_CP115159.1, on the reverse strand, counting down.
TCTGAAGAGCAGGATAAAAAGTATATGATTATCGCTGGAGATTCTATAGTGCGTGAGAGTATAGATTTAGATGAAGTTTTAATTCTAAAACGTCTTCATTTTAAAAATAATGCAGATAGAAGACGATACCTTATATTGAGGAGAAAGACAAGAAAGGTTTATCCTTATGCAAAATTAGCGGCAGAGCGTCTTATTGCTCTTAATGAAAGATTAGAAAGTATAAAGTCGAAAAGGGATCGAAAGAAGTATACAAAAATTGTACAAAATTATATTGAAGATCAATTTGCAGAAGAGCTAAAGAAAATGACGCATACTGAAGGTCAAATCTTGGTGAAACTAATCCATCGACAAACAGGTGTTACTACATTTGAATTAATTAAAGAACTGAAAAGTGGGTGGAGAGCTTTTTGGTATAATACGACAGCCAGTCTTTTTGAAATTTCTTTAAAAGAAGAATATGATCCTGTTAATAATGAAGAAGATTATATTATTGAAGACATTTTGCAAAGATCTTTTCAGAGAAATATTTTAGAACCTCAAAGCTCAGCACTCGATTTCGACTTTCTTGAGCTTACAGATAAATGGAATGTTCTTTAATTTGATCAATTAATTTTGTCAATAATATTTTTTTCTCTAATTTAGTAGGTCTCAACATAAATTAAATCAGGTAGTTATAAAATACTTTTTCAAATCGATAAAAAAATTGATTTGGAAGTTTGTTTTGGTCGAAAAAAAGAGATTATATTTGCACCCGCTTAGCGCCGGATTTGTTGGCTGCGAGGGTGGATGTTCATTGAGGGGATACTGAAAAAGGAGCTTAAAAAAAACTTAAAAAAGTTTTGGTGTTTAAAGAAAAAGGGTTGTATATTTGCAGCCGCTTTAACGGCGAGGTTCTTTGGAGGTAGCGTTTAAAAATACAGAAAAATAATTTTTATTTTTTCTTGTGAGTTTAAAAATTAGTTGTAGATTTGCAACCGCTTTCAGAGAAAGCGACACGGTTCTTAACACGCTGAATAACTAAGAAATACCGATTGGGGTTTGGTTAAGGTTCGAGTCCTTAATTTCTATCGAAGGGAAGTAATTCCCGGACTTTTAAATGAGTTCATTGACATATTGAATTGACAAACGACATTTTTTAATAGTACTGTATGGTATTATAAAAAAAATGGAAGTGTAGAATTAAGAATTAAGACTAGAGAGTCGTCTTTTGAGCTTTAAACTTCTTATTTATATAAGAACGCAAACTTAAGATTTGATTGTTACATATTAATGAAACAACGATGAAGAGTTTGATCCTGGCTCAGGATGAACGCTAGCGGCAGGCTTAACACATGCAAGTCGAGGGGTAACAGGGGAAAGCTTGCTTTTCTGCTGACGACCGGCGCACGGGTGCGTAACGCGTATGCAATCTACCTCTTACTGAGGGATAGCCCATGGAAACGTGGATTAATACCTCATAGTATTATGAATTAGCATTGATTTATAATTAAAGGTTACGGTAAGAGATGAGCATGCGTCCTATTAGCTAGATGGTAAGGTAACGGCTTACCATGGCAACGATAGGTAGGGGTCCTGAGAGGGAGATCCCCCACACTGGTACTGAGACACGGACCAGACTCCTACGGGAGGCAGCAGTGAGGAATATTGGACAATGGGCGAGAGCCTGATCCAGCCATGCCGCGTGCAGGAAGACTGCCCTATGGGTTGTAAACTGCTTTTACAGAGGAAGAAACCCCTTTACGTGTAAAGGGCTGACGGTACTCTGCGAATAAGGATCGGCTAACTCCGTGCCAGCAGCCGCGGTAATACGGAGGATCCAAGCGTTATCCGGAATCATTGGGTTTAAAGGGTCCGTAGGCGGATTTATAAGTCAGTGGTGAAAGTCTTCCGCTTAACGGGAGAACTGCCATTGATACTGTAGATCTTGAATTATTATGAAGTGGTTAGAATGTGTAGTGTAGCGGTGAAATGCATAGATATTACACAGAATACCGATTGCGAAGGCAGATCACTAATAATATATTGACGCTGATGGACGAAAGCGTAGGTAGCGAACAGGATTAGATACCCTGGTAGTCTACGCCGTAAACGATGGTTACTAGCTGTCCGGCCCAATTGAGGGCTGGGTGGTTAAGCGAAAGTGATAAGTAACCCACCTGGGGAGTACGTTCGCAAGAATGAAACTCAAAGGAATTGACGGGGGCCCGCACAAGCGGTGGAGCATGTGGTTTAATTCGATGATACGCGAGGAACCTTACCAGGGCTTAAATGCAGTCTGACGTATTTGGAAACAGATATTTCTTCGGACAGATTGCAAGGTGCTGCATGGTTGTCGTCAGCTCGTGCCGTGAGGTGTCAGGTTAAGTCCTATAACGAGCGCAACCCCTGTGGTTAGTTGCCAGCACGTAATGGTGGGAACTCTAGCCAGACTGCCGGTGCAAACCGTGAGGAAGGTGGGGATGACGTCAAATCATCACGGCCCTTACGTCCTGGGCCACACACGTGCTACAATGGTAGGGACAGAGAGCAGCCACTTCGCGAGAAGGAGCGAATCTATAAACCCTATCACAGTTCGGATCGTAGTCTGCAACTCGACTACGTGAAGCTGGAATCGCTAGTAATCGCATATCAGCCATGATGCGGTGAATACGTTCCCGGGCCTTGTACACACCGCCCGTCAAGCCATGGAAGCTGGGGGTACCTGAAGTCCGTTACCGCAAGGAGCGGCCTAGGGTAAAACTAGTAACTGGGGCTAAGTCGTAACAAGGTAGCCGTACCGGAAGGTGCGGCTGGAACACCTCCTTTCTAGAGCAGAACCTTATTTTAGAATAAGGAACTGGCAATTAGATTTAGGGAAGTTCAAAAGCAAGTCCTTTTGGTCTTGATTCTTAATTTGTCAATTTGATTATATGGACAGTCTCATAGCTCAGCTGGTTAGAGCGCTACACTGATAATGTAGAGGTCGGCAGTTCGAGTCTGCCTGAGACTACTTTAAAGAAGTACTTGGAGGGCGAGAGTTTAAAAGTATATGTTCTTACAGATTTATTGAAAGGAAATTTTAGAGGTTGAGTAGCCGTTATAAGTACTGTTAACTGATAACTGGTTAACTGATCACTAAAAACGGGGGATTAGCTCAGCTGGCTAGAGCGCCTGCCTTGCACGCAGGAGGTCATCGGTTCGACTCCGATATTCTCCACCAGGCAATGCTTGGAGATTTGAAAGATAATCTTCATGGTTTGCAGTGGGAAGCATAGATTGTTTATACGTCTATCGCG